>NZ_JAJPWK010000020.1:0-159299 GCF_046549115.1 Streptomyces sp. x-19
GGCCGGGCCGGGGTGGGGTGCTGTTGGGGGGCCCGCCCTTACCGGCCCGCTGTCCGGGCACCCCACCACCCGCCAACCCGGCACCGCACCCACAAGCCCCGCGCAGCGGACAACGCCCGCGCCGCCAGGCGCAACGGCGAGACGCCCCACGGCGGGACGGCCGACGACGTACGACGAAGCCCCCGCGCAGCGGACAACGCCCCGCGCAGCGGCAACGCGCCGCAGGCGCAAAGACAACAACCCCCACGGCGGGACAGCCGACAACGTGGGAAGCCCACCAGGATCGTTAGAGCGACACCGTCCGCCCCTCCGTCGCGGAGCGTCGCGCCGCTTCGAGGACGCGGAGCGTCGCGGCTGCCTCGGTGGCGCTCACCGGGGGTGCCCCGCCGTCGCGCAGGGCTCGCGCCACCGCCGTGTAGTAGGCCGGGTAGGCCCCCGGCAGGGTCGGTACCGGCTGCCCGGCGCCGGGTGATGGGGTCCCCGGCGACTCGGTGCCGGGCGCGGGGGCGTCTCCTTCGGCGCCGAGTCGGCCCCAGTGGGACGCGGGTTCCACGCCCCAGGCGTCGCCCTCGGTGCCCGGCCGCAGGCCGGCGCGCAGTGCGGCTTCCTGTGGGTCCAGGCCGTACTTCACGTAGCCTGCCCGGCTGCCCAGCACTCTGAAGCGTGGCCCGAGTTGGGCGGTGGTGGCGCTCACCCACAGGTGGGAGCGGACGCCGCCGGCGTGGGTGAGGGCGAAGAAGGTGTCGTCGTCGGCCTCGGCGCCCGGGCGGCGGATGTCGGACTCGGCGTAGACCGAGATCGCCGGGCCGAAGAGGGTCAGTGCCTGGTCGACGAGGTGGCTGCCCAGGTCGTAGAGGAGTCCGCCCAGTTCGATCGGGTCGCCGGACTCGCGCCAGCCGCCCTTGGGTTGCGGTCGCCAGCGTTCGAAGCGGGACTCGAAGCGCTGTACCTCGCCCAGTGCGCCGTCCGCGACCAGTTGTCGCACGGTGCGGAAGTCGTTGTCCCAGCGGCGGTTCTGGAAGACCGAGAGCAGTAGTCCGCGGTGGTCGGCGAGTGCGGCGAGCGCCTCGGCCTCGGCGGCGGTGGCGGCCAGCGGTTTGTCGACCACGACCGCGACGCCGGCTTCGAGTGCGGCGGTGGCGAGGGGGACGTGCGTTTTGTTCGGGGAGGCCACCACGATCAGGTCGAGTGCGCCGGCGGTGGCCCGGTCCAGTACCTCCTCGGCGGTGGCCACGGTGCGGACCTGGGGGTGTTCGGCGCGGGCCTGCGCCTGCCGTTGGGGGCTGCGGGTGGAGACGGTGTCGAGCAGCAGCCCGTCGGTGGCGGCGATCAGCGGGGCGTGGAAGACCGATCCCGCCAGGCCGTAGCCGATCAGGCCGACGCGGCGGGGGGCGGTGACTGCTTCGGGATCGCTCATGCCGTCCACTTTCGCAACGCTGTTGCCAAAGTGCAAGCAGCGCGGAGAATGGAGGGGTGAGCAGCGACCACGACCCCGCCCTTCCGGATCTCGGCACCCGCCCGGACGCCGCCGTCCCCGGCGCCAACCTCCTCGCCCTGCGCGGGCACAACACCGCCCTCGTGCTGGGCCTGCTGCGCGCGGCGGGGGAGGAGGGCGTCAGTCGCCTGGAGCTGGCCGGGCGGACCGGGCTCACCCCGCAGGCGGTCAGCAAGATCACTGCCCGGTTGCGGGCCGACGGGCTGGCCGCCGAGGCGGGCCGCCGGGCCTCCACCGGCGGCAAACCGCGCACCGTGCTGCGGCTGGTCCCCGGCGCCCGGCACGCCGTCGGCGTCCACCTCGACCGCGACGAGCTCACCTGCGTCCTGGCCGACCTCACCGGCCGGCCGGTCGCCGTCCGCCGCGCGCCCCTGGACTTCGGGGCCGGTGCGGGGACGGTGCTGGCCGCCGCGGCCCGCGAGGTCGCGGCGCTGCGGGACGCGGCGGGCGGGCCGCCGGTGCTCGGCGCGGGCGTGGCCTGCCCGGGCCCGCTGGATCACGCGACGGGGGTGCTGCGCCAGGTCACCGGCGCCCCGCGGTGGGACGGCTTCCCGTTGCGGGACGCGCTCGCCGAGGCCCTCGGCCTGCCGGTGGTGCTGGACAAGGACACCAACGCGGCGGCCCTCGGCCTCCGTCGTGCCCCGGCCGAGGCCGGCGGGGCCTCGTTCGCCTACCTCCACCTGGGGACCGGGCTCGGCGCCGGGCTGGTCCTCGACGGCGGCCTCTACCGCGGACCGCACACCGGTGCCGGCGAGTTCGGCCACCAGGTCGTGCAGTTGGACGGGCCGCGCTGCGACTGCGGGCGGCGCGGCTGCGTCGAGGCGCTCTGCCTGGCGGCGGTGGCCCGCGGTGACCTGGCGGCGGCGGCCCGGGTGCTGGGTGTGGCCGCGGCCAACCTCGTCGAACTCCTCGACGTCGACCGGGTGCTGCTCGGGGGCCGCACCGTGCTCGCGCACCCCGAGTGGTTCCGGGACGGCGTGGCCCGGGTCCTCGCCGACCACGCGGCCCTGCGCGGCCGGCCGGGTGCCGGGTCCGCGGTGCCGGTGGCCCTGGCCCGGGGCGGCGCCCGCACCGTCGCGGACGGCGCCGCGGAACTGGTGCTGACCGCGCTGTTCCGCTGAGGCGGGGCGTCCGGGGCCGGCCGGGAGGCGTGGGCGGACGGCCGGTTCGACCGGGCGCCGGCGCCTCGGGGCCGCCGCGGGTGCGAAGATCGCCGGGTGGATTTCCCGTACGGCCAGGATCCTGGCGCACCCGTCCGGTCCGGCATCCCCGAGCACGGACGCATCCCCAAGTACTACGCGGCGAAGGTCGACATCGCCGCCCTGCTCGCGGAGTTGGGCGAGGGTGAACCCCTGCCCGCCGAACGCGAACTGGCCCTGCGCTTCGAGGTCTCCCGGGAGACGCTGCGCCAGGCCCTGCGGGAACTGGTGCTGGAGGGGCGGCTGCGCAGGTCGGGGCGGAGCACGGTGGTCGCCGGGCCGAAGATGGCGCAGCCGCTCTCGCTCGCCAGCTACACCGAGGGCGTCCGCCGCCAGGGCCGCGCGCCCGGGCGGCACCTCGTCTCGCTCGACCGCTTCGCCAGTCCGCCCGCGCTCGCCGAGGACCTGGGCCTCGCCGCGGGCGACGCGGTGTGGCACATGGAGCGGGTGCTGCTCGCCGACGACGAACGGGTCGGCCTGGAGAGCACCTACGTCGCGGTCTCCCGGGTCCCCGACCTGGCCACCGACTTCGAGCCCGACTCGTCCTTCTACGCCTACCTCCACGAGCGGCTCGGCATCGACTTCGGGGACGCCGACGAACGGCTGGAGACGGTCCTGGCCACCCCGCGCGAGGCGCTGCTGATCGGGACGCCCGGCGCCCTGCCGATGCTGCTGATCCACCGGCTCTCCCGGGACACCGGGGGCCGCCCGCTGGAACGGGTGCGCTCGCTCTACCGGGGCGACCGGTTCTCGTTCACCACCCACCTGGGCGGCGGCCGGGAGTCCTGACGCGGTCCGCCGCGCGGCGTCCATCGGCCACTCCGATAACGGAACAATAACGGGTCTAGGCCAAGTTTGAAGCCGTGTTAACCGGCCCGTCGCCGAACCGTCCCCCACGGGCCACCCGCCGCAGCGACCGTCTGGGGCATGCGAGTCATAGTCGTCGGAGCCGGCGTGCTGGGAACCCTGCACGCCTGGCACGCCATAGAACGGGGCCACGAGGTCCTCCACATCGAGCGGGAGGCCGAAGCCCGCGGCGCCTCGGTCCGCAACTTCGGGCAGATCTGGGTCAGCGGCCGCGCCGGCGGCGAGGAACTGGACACCGCGCTGCGCGCCCGCGAACTCTGGGAGGGCATCGGCGCCCGGGTCCCCGGCATCGGCTTCAGGGCCATCGGCTCGCTGACCGTCGTCCGCAACGACGCCGAACGCGCGGTCGCCGAGGCCGCCACCCGCCGACCGGACGCCGCCGCCCGCGGCTACCGGCTCCTCGACGCCGACCGGGCCCGCGCCCTCAACCCGGCCCTGCGCGGCGACTTCACCGGCGCCCTGTGGTGCGAACGGGACGCCGCCGTGGAGCCCCGCGTCGCCCAACGCGCCCTGAAAGAAGCCCTGTTGGCGTCCGGGCGGTACGCCTACCTCGGCAACCGCGAGGTCCGGGACGTGGTCGGCGAGCGCGCGGTCCGCGACGACCACGGCACCACCCACCACGGCGACGCGGTGGTGCTGTGCACCGGCGCCTGGCTCGGCGGCCTGGTCCGGGAACTCGTCCCCGACCTGCCGGTGCGCCGGGTGCGCCTGCAGATGATGCAGACCGACCCGCTCGGCGAAGCGCTGACCACCTCCGTCGCCGACGCCGACAGCTTCCGCTACTACCCGGCCTACCGCGGCGACGCCCTGGACGCCCTCGACGCCGGCCAGGCGCAGACCCCGACCGCCGCCGCCCACAAGATGCAGCTGCTGATGGTCCAGCGCGCCGACGGCGGCCTGACCATCGGCGACACCCACGAGTACGAGACGCCGTTCGCCTTCGACACCGTCGAGGAGCCCTACGAGCACCTCACCGGCGTCGTCGAGACGATCCTGGGCCGCCCGCTGCCCCGCATCCGCCACCGCTGGGCCGGCGTCTACGCCCAGTGCACCGACACCAGCCGGGTCGTCCACCGCCAGCAGGTCCGCGACGGCGTCTGGTTGGTCACCGGACCCGGCGGCCGCGGCATGACCTGCTCCCCGGCCATCGCCGAAACCACCGCGAACGAACTGGGATGGTGAGCCCGTTGACGAACCCGACCACGCACCCCGTACACCCCGACCGCCCCGAGGACGTCCGCCTGGTCGTCCTCGACATGGCCGGCACCACCGTCGCCGACGACGGCCTGGTCGAGCGGGCCTTCGACACCGCCGCCCGACACATGGGCGTCGAGCCGGGCAGCCCCCGGCACGCCGAGCACCTCGCCTACGTCCGCGCCACCATGGGCGAATCCAAGATCTCCGTCTTCCGGCACCTGTTCGCCGCCCCGGACGGCGACCCCGAGGCCACCGAGGACGCCGCCCAGCGCGCCAACCACGCCTTCGAGACGGCCTACGGCGCCCTCGTCGACGACGGCCGGATCGCGCCCGTGCCCGGCGCCCGCGCCGCCATCGAGGCCCTCCAGGACGCCGGGCGCACCGTGGTCCTCACCACCGGATTCGCCCGGGTCACCCAGGACGCCATCCTCGACGCCCTCGGCTGGCGCGACCTGGTCCGGCTCACCCTCTGCCCGGCCGACGCCGGCGGCCGCGGCCGCCCCTACCCCGACATGGTGCTGGCCGCCCTGCTGCGCACCGGCGCCGCCGACGACGTCGCACAGATCGCGGTGGCCGGCGACACCTCGTACGACATGACCGCCGGCCGCCGCAGCGGCGCCGCGGTGGTCGCCGGGGTGCTCACCGGAGCCCACGACGCCCCGCAGCTCTCGGCGGCCGGCGCCACCCACGTCCTCGGCTCGGTCGCCGAACTGCCCGCCCTGCTGGGAGTGGTGTGAGATGCCCGCCCCCTCCGCCGCGGCCCCCGCCCGACCCGCCGCGCCGTCCGCACCGCCGGCCTCCGGCATCCGCTTCGACCACGTCACCGTCGCGCACGGCCGGCACGGCGAGCACGTCGTGCTGGACTCCCTCGACCTCACCGTCGCACCGGGCGAGGTGATGGCCCTGCTCGGCCCGTCCGGCTCCGGCAAGACCACCGCACTGCGGGCGGTCGCCGGATTCGTCCGGCCGGTCTCCGGGCGGGTCCTGATCGGCGGCCGGGACGTGACCGCCCTGCCGCCCTACAAGCGCGGCATCGGCATGGTCGTCCAGCAGTACGCGCTCTTCCCGCACATGAAGGTCGCCGAGAACGTCGCCTTCGGCCTCAAGGCGCAGAAGGTCCCGCGCGCCGAGATCCCCGGCCGGGTCGCCGAAGCCCTGGAGCTGGTCGGCATGGCGGCCTACGCCGACCGGCACCCCCGCGAGCTGTCCGGCGGTCAGCAGCAGCGGGTCGCCATCGCCCGGGCGCTCGCCATCCGCCCCGGCGTGCTGCTGCTGGACGAGCCGCTGTCCGCGCTCGACGCCCAGCTCCGCTCCGGCATGCTCACCGAACTCGCCCGACTGCACCGGGAGTTGCCGGACGTCTCGATCCTCTACGTCACCCACGACCAGGTGGAGGCGCTGACCCTCGCCGACCGGATCGCCGTCCTGGAGTCGGCCCGGCTGCGCGAGTGCGGCACCCCGCAGGAGCTCTACCGCAGCCCGCGCACCGCGTTCACCGCGTCGTTCGTCGGGACCGCGAACCTCCTGCCGGTGACCGTGCGCGGCGCGGGCGGCGTGGAGTTCGCCGGCCGGCCGTTGGCCGTCGCCACCGGCGACGCCACCCCGGGCGCCACCGCCACGCTGTGTGTCCGCCCGCACCGGCTCGCCACCGGCCCCGGCCCCGACCCGCACGGCAACACCCTGCGCGGCACCGTCACCGAGGTCCAGTGGCGCGGCGCCACCCACCGGCTGTACCTCACGGTCGACGGCCACCGCGTCCTCGCCGACCTGCGGGAACTGCGCGAGACCCCGCCGCTCGGCACCGAGCTCACCCTGCACTTCGCCCCCGAGGACGCGGTCCTCATCCCCGCGGGCATCGAGGCGGCGGGCCCGACCGGAACCCCGACCGCAGCCGCGGCCGACCACCCGGCCGACCACCCGGCGGTCGCGGCGGGCGGAGGGGCGCACCATGCCTGACCGCACCGCGCCCGACGGGACCCGGCCGCGCGCCGCCCGCCGCCCCGGCCGGGCCGCCGCCCTGTGGGCCCTGCCGCCGGTCGCCGCCCTCGCGGTGGTGTTCCTCTACCCGCTCGCCCTGGTGGTCCGCCAGTCCTTCACCCCGGAGAACGGCGGCGGGCCGTCCACCGCCCCGTACACCGCGGTGCTGGCCACCACCTCCTTCCGGGACGCGCTCACGCACACCGTGCTGATCGCGGTCGGCGCGACCCTCGGCGCGCTCCTCCTCGGCCTGCTGCTCTCCCTGGTCATCGCCTTCGTCCCGTTCCCCGGCGGCAAGGCGCTGGCCCGCTTCATCGACATCTTCCTGGCCTTCCCCTCCTTCCTGATCACCCTCGCCCTGCTGTTCCTCTACGGCACCGTCGGCATCGCCAACGGCCTGTGGACGGACCTCACCGGCGCCGCCAACGGGCCACTGGACTTCCTGCACACCCCCTGGGGCGTCCTGCTGGCCGAGGTCACCTACTTCACCCCGTTCGTGATGCGCCCGCTGCTCGCGGCGTTCTCGCAGGTGGAGACCGCACAGTTGGAGGTCGCGGGCTCGCTGGGCGCCCGGCCGTGGCGGATCGTGCGGACGGTGATCCTGCCCGAGGCGCTGCCCTCGCTCGCCGCCGGCGGTGCCCTGGTCCTGGTGATGTGCCTGAACGAGTTCGGGATCGTGCTGTTCACCGGCGCCAAGAACGTCGTCACCCTGCCGGTGCTCGTCTACACCAAGGCGATCCTGGACGGCGACTACACCGGGGCCTGCGTCGTCGCCGTCGTCAACATCGTCCTGTCGGTCGCCCTGTACGCCCTCTACCGGGCGGTGACGGCCCGCACGGGCGGCACCCCCGGGCGCCGCAAGCGCCCCCGGGCCTCCACCGACGCAGCCGACGCGGCCGACACCGAGCCGGCCGCCACCGCCACCGTCGGCCGGGCCGAGGCGGCCTCCGCGATTCCGGCTGCCTCCACTGTCCCCGCTGTCCCTTCTGTGTCCCCCGTCCCCGCCGTCCCCGCCGCCCTCACCGCAGGAGGTGCCGACCGTGCTCGTGCATAGCGCAGCCGCCCGCCGGGTCGTCTGGGCGGTGTTCTTCCTCCTCTTCGTCCCGGTCTTCGCCCTCCCGCTGCTGGTGGTCGTCGCCGCGTCGTTCGCCGGCGGCTGGAGCGGCGCCCTGCCCTCCGGCCTGACCCTGACGCACTATCGGGACATCGCCACGGGCGACGCGCTCACCGCCCTGACCACCAGCGTCCTCACCGCCCTCGCAGCCAGCCTCGCCGCGCTGACCGCCGGCACCTGGGCCGCGCTGGCCGCCGAGAAGCTCGGCCGGCGTTCCCGACGGGTGCTGGACGCCCTCTTCCTGCTGCCGGTCGCCGTCCCCTCCGTCGTCGTCGGCCTCGCCCTCCTCGTGGCCTTCTCCCAGCCGCCGTTCCTCCTCAACGGCACCCCGCAGATCGTGATCATCGCCCACACCGTGCTGGTCACCGCCTTCGCCTACCAGTCGGTGACGGCCGCACTGGCCCGCCTCGACCCGGCCTACGAACAGAGCGCCGCCGGCCTCGGCGCCCGCCCCGGCTACGTCCTGTGGCGGGTCAAGCTCCCCCTGCTCCTGCCGTCGCTGACCGCGGCCGCGGGCCTGTGCTTCGCCCTGTCCATGGGCGAGTTGAGCGCCACGATGATGCTCTACCCGCCGGACTGGATGCCGCTGCCGGTGCAGATCTTCGCCGCCACCGACCGCGGCGCCCTCTTCACCGGCGCCGCCCTCGCGGTGGCCCTGATGGCCGCCACCCTCCTCGTCCTGCTCGGCGTCTCCCGCATCCGCACCCGGGCCGCCCACCGCTGACCCCCACGCCACCCCCCGCCTCCCCGTCGCCCCGACCGTTCCCCAGGAGCACCCACCATGCCCAGCCGCCTGCACCGCCCCCTGACCGCCGGCGCCGCCGTCCTCGTCCTGGCCGCCTCCGTCACCGCCTGCGGATCCTCGGCCGCCGACCCCAACGCCAAGGAGATCACCGTCTACAGCGCCGACGGCCTCAAGAGCGAACAGGGCGACGGCTTCTACGACAAGGTCTTCAAGGACTTCGAGAAGCAGACCGGCATCAAGGTCAACTACGTCGAGTCCGGCTCCGGCGCCGCCGTCCAGCGCCTGGCCCGGGAACGCACCAACACCAAGGCGGACGTGCTCGTCACCCTGCCGCCGTTCATCCAACAGGCCGACGGCAAGGGCCTGCTGGACATCTACCGTCCCCGCGGCGCCGAACACGTCGCCGCCGCCGACCAGGACCCCAACGGCAAGTGGGTCTCCATCGTCAACAACTACTTCTGCTTCATCTACAACAAGAAGGAACTCCAGCAGCCCCCCGCCACCTGGCAGGACCTCACCGACCACCGCTTCGCCGGCAAGCTCCAGTACTCCACCCCCGGCGTCGCCGGCGACGGCACCGCCGTGCTGATCAAGGCCCTGCACGACTTCGGCGGCCAGGGCCCGGCCATGGACTTCCTCAAGAAGCTCCAGGCCAACAACGTCGGCCCGTCCTCCTCCACCGGCCAGCTCGCCCCCAAGACCGACAAGGGCGAACTCCTCGTCGCCAACGGCGACGTGCAGATGAACTACGCCAACATGAAGTCCATGCCCAACCAGGGCATCTTCTTCCCCGCCGCCAAGCCCGGCGCCCGCCCCGCCACCTTCGCCCTGCCGTACGCCGCCGGCCTGGTCAAGAACGCCCCGCACGCCGCCAACGCCCGGAAGTTCCTCGACTACCTGCTCAGCAAGCCGGTCCAGGAGGAGGTCTCGGCCGTCGGCGGCGGCTTCTCCGCCCGCCGGGACGTCAAGGCCACCGACCCCAACGCCGTGGCCCTCGCCAAGATCATGAAGGGCGTCGACGTCTTCCAGCCCGACTGGAACGACATCGACAAGAACCTCGACACCTACATCGACGCCTGGAAGACCGCGACCGGAAGCTGACCACCACTGACCGGGGCCCGCGGGCCCCGGCTGACTTAGGCTGGGGCCGTCGGCCGCCCGTTCGGGCCGGCCGGCGCCCTGGCCGTTCGGCCAGCCTGGTCAACCCGCACGACAGGAGTGGCAGTGGCAGAGCGCAAGCCGATCGAGTCCTGGCTCACCGACATGGACGGTGTCCTCATGCACGAGGGCGTCCCGGTCCCCGGCGCGGACGCCTTCATCAAGCGACTCCGCGAATCGGGCAAGCCCTTCCTCGTCCTGACCAACAACTCCATCTACACCCCGCGCGACCTGCACGCCCGCCTCAACCGCATCGGCCTGGACGTCCCCTGGGAGTCCATCTGGACCTCCGCGCTGGCCACCGCCCAGTTCCTCGACGACCAGCGCCCCGGCGGCACCGCCTACGTCATCGGCGAGGCCGGCCTCACCACCGCGCTGCACGACATCGGCTACGTCCTCACCGACCACGCCCCCGACTACGTCGTCCTCGGCGAGACCCGCACCTACAGCTTCGAGGCCCTCACCAAGGCCATCCGGCTGATCGACGCCGGCGCCCGCTTCATCGCCACCAACCCCGACGAGACCGGCCCCTCGCCGCAGGGCGCGCTGCCCGCGACCGGGTCGGTGGCCGCGCTGATCACCAAGGCCACCGGCGTCGAGCCGTACTTCGTCGGCAAGCCCAACCCGCTGATGATGCGCCACGCGCTCAACGCCATCGGCGCCCACTCCGAGTCCTCCGCGATGATCGGCGACCGGATGGACACCGACGTGGTCGCCGGCCTGGAGGCGGGCATGGAGACCTTCCTCGTCCTCACCGGCCTGACCCGCCCCGAGGACATCGAACGCCACCCGTTCCGCCCCTCCCGCGTCGTCGACTCGATCGCGGACCTGGTTGACCTGGTCTGACCTGCGCCCCGGGGCCGGCCGCACGCCCGCCGTCCCCGGGCCGCACCGGCCTCCCTCCACCTGAACGGCGCAGTCCGGCCCCGCCCCGGATGCGCCCGGCGGCGCGCCGACGGACCTTCGGAGTATCCGGAGGTACACCATGCGCTCACCGCAGCTCGCACTCTGTGCCGCGGTCGCGGCGTGTGCGGTGACGACGGCACCCGCGTACGCCGAAGCAGGACGCGGCGCACGCACCCCCCAGATCGCCGTCGTCACCGCCCCGGCCGCCCACGGCCCGCACCGCCCTGCGCCCACCGGCCCGCACTCCACCGAAACCGCCACCGACCCGGCTCGTGCCATCGCCCCGGCCCGTGCCACCGCCCCGGTCGCGACGGCGCCCGGCGACGCCGCGCCCGTCCTGGCCGCCCGGATCCACCTCGCACCCCACCGCGTCACCGCCCACCGGGAACTGAGCAGCACCTCGGCCGTCGCCCTGGTCCTGGCGGGCGGCGCGATCCTGGTCATCGCCGGCCAGCTGCTCCGCCTCAGGCTCCGGCTCCGCCGCGAACGCCAGGGGGGCGACAGTGCCGACGAACAGTGACGCCACCACACCACGGGACACCGAGAACCGTCCGGCCCGCCCGGACGCCGCGCACCTGACCCCTCCGCGGGACGGCGCGGATCCGACCGCCCCGCGGGGCGGCGCGGAAACAGCCGGCCGGCCCGGCCGACGCCCCCACGGCGGAACCCGCATCGCCCGGGCGAGGGTCCCGCGGCCGGCCGAGCGTGCGGAGCCGACGCCTCCGCACCCCGCCGCCCCGGCGTCCCGCCTCCTGGCGGGCCTGGTCGGGGTGGTGCTGCTGCTGATCTGCTGGCTCTGCGGCGGGGGCCCCGGGCCGCCGGGCGGCGGTCCGGCGCGGTTCCCCGTGACCGGTGACGCCGCCGCCGTCGGCCGAGCCCCGGCCGACCCGTCGCACCAGGCCCGCACGTCCGCGCCGAACCGTCGGGCCCCGTCGTCCCACGGCACCGCGGGACAACACGACTGAGGCCCCTCGCAACTGCGAGGGGCCTCAGTCCTACGTGCGCCGCCAGGGACTCGAACCCCGGACCCGCTGATTAAGAGTCAGCTGCTCTAACCAACTGAGCTAGCGGCGCGCGCTGACGAAGAAAACTCTACACGAACTCCGGGGGTGGTCCGTACCCAGGAACGCGCCGCCCACGCCTCCACCCCCTGTGATCCCCGCCACCCCCGCACCCGTCCCGCCGTGCAGCCACCCACCCCCGACAACGCCCCCGCTCACCGACCGCGCTCCGTCCCAGCTGCCCCATCCGCCCCGTATCTCACGGGGGACCCTTTCGGCCCGGGGCCAAAGTCCCGGCGCCTCGGGACCTTCGCCTACCGAGGCGCCCGAAGGGTTCTGTGAAGATCGAGTTCAAGCCGTAATGCATCAGTTGCCCCGTCAACATGCGGTATCTCCCGGCCGTTGAGAGGGTGGGGCCAGCGCCGGGGCGCGGCGGGGCCGACGCCGGGGCGCGCGGACCCGCACGAGCAGCCGCGCCGGAGGTGAACGGGGATGACGGTCCCGGTGCACGCAGCCCCCGGCACCCTCCGTCCGGCCCGGTCACCCGGCCCCCACGCCCGCGCACACTTCCTCCGCGGATCATGGCGTCCATCACTACTCCGCCCTCACCTGCAACCCCATCCCGCGAGCCGACGTCTGCTAGGACGCGAGCCCCGAACCGGGGCCCCGGGACTCGCCCCTCTTTGGAAAGGTTGATCGTCGTGGTGTCGACAGCCAAGCGCACCCTTGAGATGCAGCTGCTCCTCGGGCCGGACGAAGCCGTTCCGGTGGCCGGCCGGTTCAGCTACCGCAGTGACCGCCCCTACGAGGTCGAGGTCGCGTTCCTCAGCCGCGGCGAGACCGTCGCCACCTGGCTGTTCGCCCGCGAACTGCTGCTCGGCGGCGTCTGCGGCGAGGTCGGGCAGGGGGACGTGCGGGTGTGGCCGGACCGCCGGGCCGGCGCGTCCCACCGCATCCACGTCGAACTCGCCACCGACGACAACGTCTGCGAGCTGACGGTGCGCGCCACGGAGCTCACCGCCTGGCTGGAGCAGACCGCGGCCATCGTCCCGCCCGGCCACGAGGACCGCTATCTCGATATGGACGCCCACCTGGCCCGCCTGCTAGCGGGGAAGTGCTGATGACTCCCACTCCCATGACGACGACGCCCGACGCCCGCCTCGCCATACGCGCGCGGGCCACCACGGAAGCGAGCGCCCCCGGCACCACGGCGACCGCCGACCCGCGGGACGCGACCGCGGGCGGTGCGGGCGGCCGTCCCGCCGCCCACCGCATCCCGCCCGCCCGGACCGGCGCCGATCCCGCCGTCCGCATCCCGGCGCAGGGCGGGCCCGCCGTCGCCACCGCCGGACCGGCCGGGGCGGCCGACGCCGCATCCGCCGACGGCGACGCCTCCGGGGCCCCCGCCCCGCACGACCCGTGCGCCCACGGCTTCCTCCCGGAGCGGCCCCCCGTGCGCTCCATGATCGGCACCTGGACCCGGCTGGACGCCATGGCCCGCGAAGCGGCCGTCGCCCCCGATCGCGCCAGCGCCCTCGCCGTCGTCGAACGCGCCCATCGCGCGGACGAGTTGACCGCCCTGCGGCAGCGCGTCTCCCGCCTTTCGCCGCGCAACGCGGAGGCCGCCGCCATGCGCGTCGCGGTCATCGCGGTGTCCTGCGGCTGGAGCGCCCTCGACCCGCAGGCGCCGGCCGCCCGCGAGGTCGCCAACGAGGCGTTCCTGGAACTCTGGGCGGCCATCGCACACCGCATCGACCACGACCAGTTCGTCGCCCTGCCCACCCTCGCGCTCCACAACTGGGCCCCGGAACGCAAACCGCGCCGGCACATCCCCATCGACCAACTCGCCCGCACCGAACAGCTGGTCCCGATCGTGCGCTGGGCCCCGGAGGGCCAGCCGCTCAGCCGCCTCGACCGGCTGATGCTCGCCGCGACCCGGCTGGAGGCGCACGGCATCTGGCTCTTCCGCCTCGCCGACACCCTGGCCGGCCGCGCCCCCGACGACTCGTCCACCCCGATGGCGCTGCGCCGCCTGGTCCGCATCCAGCACGCGCTGCGCGCCCAGCTGCACTCCGAGGCGGCCGAACTGGCGGCGGCCCCGGCCACCGACCAGCAGCGCGCGGTGCTCGGCGCGCTCGCCGAACAGGGCGCCCTGGAACCGCCCGTCCTCCAGGCCGCCGACGCCGTCCTGGGCATCGGCGGTCGCCGCCTCGGCGAGGGCCGCCGCCAACACCTGCGCCGCCACCTCCCGGCCCAACACCGTGCCTGGCTCAGCGCCATGGACCGGCACTGCGCCCCCGTCCGCACCCTCGCCCACCGTGGCGGCCCCGACGCCGCCGTCTACCGCGAGGCCCAGGAGTCGCTCATCGCCCTCCGCCGCACCTACACCGCCCTCGTCCACGCCGCCGCCGCCCCCACCCCGGGCCCGTTCCCGGAAGCCGCGTGACGGCACCGACGATCGGCATCGACGACCGACACCGGCGCGCAGCGGCTGCACTGACCCGCGCCACCCAACGCCACCAGCGCCTCGGCTCTGACAGCGAGCGGTACCAGGCGGCTCGACCGCACCGACGCCCGGCGCCGCGCGGAGCGCCGCGCGACGAGTGATGCCGAGCGGAGCGCCGCGCCGACGAGCCGCACCGAGCGGAGTGCGGGCACCGGCGAGCGGCCCGGGCCGGCCGGGCAGGACCTGCCCACCCCGCGGTGCGAACCGGCCCCGCAGCGCCCACCGGCCCCGCAGCGCCCACCGGTTCAGTTGTGTCCCGGGGCGATTCAGGCGCCCGTCGTGCCGTCGATGCACTCTCGGATGAGGTCCGCGTGACCGTTGTGGCGTGCGTACTCCTCGATCATGTGGGCCAGGATCCAGCGCAACGAGACGCCCCGATCGCCGACGTGTCCGGCCTCCGCCTCCGAGAGCGTGCCGGACTCCTCCAGTGCCGAGCCGGCGATCAGCTCCCGGCTCCGCGCGACCTCCGCGCGCCAGCGCTCCAGGACCTCGTCGACCCCGCGGTCCGGTGCGAGCGCGAACCCGTCGCCCGAAGCCCCCGCGTACACCGGCGGTACGTCCTGACCGGCGAACACCCGCCGGAACCAGTTCCGTTCGACCTCCGTCAGGTGCTGGACCAGCCCCAGGAGCGTCATCGCGGACGGCGCCACCGGGGCCAGTCGCAGCTGGCGGTCATCGAGGCCCGCGCACTTCAGTTCCAGCGTGGCGCGGTGGAAGTCCAGCCAGCCCACGAGGTTTTCGCGCTCCCCGGCGTGCGGGGGCGGGACGGGGCGGCCATCGGGTGTCGTATCCATGTCCGTCACCCTCGCACGGACCACTGACACCCGCCGGGATGGCGCAGGCGCCGTGCCCGAGAACCCCGCACGCCCGAAGAGGCGACCGGCAGGAGCCGAGGAGCGCCCTGGCCGTCGTTACAGCCGCCCCGATGCCACTGCCGTCCCCGATGCCCCTGCCGCACCCGCGGTGGGCGAGCGGACGGTGAACGGACATGATCGCTTCATGGTCTAGACATGTTCAATTCCCCTCACTAGTCTGCCAGTTGGTCTGGACCACAAGCACCGCACTGCACTCGACTCGCGGAACTCCCCTCGCCCCCCACGTTCTTCAGGAGCGAAGCATGCGCAAGAAGCTCAGTGCCGCCGTGATCGGCCTCGGTATCGTCGGGGCCTCCGTCCTCGCGACGGGCAGCGCCTCCAGTCACGGCTACAGCGACGCACCCCCCAGCCGCCAGGCGCTCTGCGCCAACGGCACCGTCAAGGACTGCGGCGCCATCCAGTACGAACCCCAGAGCGTCGAGGGGCCCAAGGGCTTCCCGGCCGCCGGGCCGGCCGACGGCAAGATCTGTTCCGGCGGGCACGACGGCTTCGGCGAGCTGGACGACCCGCGCGGCGGCAAGTGGCCCGGGACCAAGCTCTCCGCGGGGCAGGGCTACACCTTCACCTGGCGGCTGACCGCCCGACACGCCACGACCGACTTCGAGTACTTCATCACCAAGGACGGCTACGACCCCAGCAAGCCGCTCACCCGCGCCGACCTCGAACCCGAGCCGTTCATGACGGTGCCGATGGGCGGCGCGCAGCCGGGGTCGACGGTGCAGCACCAGGGCACCGTCCCCACCCTCAAGTCCGGGCGCCACATCATCCTGGGCGTATGGAACATCGCTGACACGGGCAACGCGTTCTATGCCTGCTCGGACGTCGACCTGTCCTGACCTCGGTACCGCCCCGGCGCCCCGTGACCGGCGGCAGATGTGGTGTCTTCATCGGGCCTCCCCGTCCTCCTCCGGGGAGGCCCTCGCCACCCCGGTATCCGCCTGCGGCCCTCATGTGACGACCGCCACTGCCTCTCTGTGCAAGAACGCTACGGAAGAGCGGAGTTGGCGGCGTCACACCACGGTTTGGTCTCCCGACGGGGCGCGAGTGGACCAGGGGGTGACGGGTCGCCGCACGGCATTCCCCACCCCTCCAAATCTGACGCTATGTCAGCTAGGCTCCGCCGCCATGGTGGCCGACAGCTCCCGCAGCGACAGCCCGCGCGCCCGCGACGCCCACGCGCGCACCTCGCCCGCTCCCCGCACCGTCGCCGAGCTCGTCCAGGCACAGTGGGGGGACCACCGCACCGCCCTGAAGCACCAGCAGACGGTGCTCACCCACCACCAGGTCGCCGGAGCGGCCGCCGCCCGGGCGGCGTTGCTCGGCGACCTGCTGCCGCCCCGCGCGGAGCCGCACGTCGCGGTGCTGCTCGACAACGTCCCCGAGTTCCCGCTGTGGCTCGGCGCGGCGGCGCTCGCCGGGGCCGCCGTCGCCGGCATCAACCCCACCCGCCGCGGCCCGGAGCTGGCCCGCGACATCACCCACACCGACTGCGCGCTGCTGATCACCGAGCGGGCGCACCTCCCGCTGCTCGCCGGCCTCGACCTGCCCCTGCCGCCCGAACGCGTCCTGATCGTCGACGACCCCGCCTACCAGGAGCTGCTCGCCCCCTACGAGGGCGCCCGACCGGACGACGTCACCGGTTCCGCGCTCCGCACGGGGCCCGGCCCGCGCCGGACCCCCGACCCCACCACCCGCATGCTCCTCTACTTCACCTCCGGTTCCACCGGCGCGCCGAAGGCCGCCCTGTGCAGCCAGGGCAGGCTGGCCGCCGCCGGCCGATCCCTGGTGGGTCACTTCGACGTGCGCAGGTCGGACGTCCATTACCTGTGCATGCCGATGTTCCACGGCAACGCCGTGATCGCCGGCTGGGCCCCGGCGCTCGCCGGCGGCGCGGCCGTCGCCCTGCGCCGCCGCTTCTCCGCCTCCGCCTTCCTCCCCGACGTGCGCCACTACGGCGCCACCTACTTCACCTACGTCGGCCGGGCCGTGCAGTACCTCCTCGCCACCCCGCCGGCCCCCGACGACCGCGACCACGCGCTGCGCACCGGATTCGGGACCGAGGCGGGCGCCGTCGACGCCGCCCGCTTCACCGCCCGGTTCGGCGTCCGCCTCGTCGAGGGGTACGGATCCTCCGAGGGCGGCGCCGCGTTGCAGCGCACCCCGGACACCCCGCCCGGCGCCCTCGGCCGGCCCGCCCCCGGCGACGACCTCGCCGTCGTCGACCCGGAGACCGGCGAGGAGCTGCCGCACGCCCGCCTCGACCGGGCGGGCCGGCTGCTCAACGGGGACGAGGCGATAGGGGAGTTGGTCAACCGCGGGCGCAGCGCCTTCGAGGGCTATTGGCGCAACCCGGAGGCCACCGCCGCCCGCACCCGGGGCCGGTCGCCGGACGGCGTCGGAGCGGGCTGGTACTGGACCGGCGACCTGTTCTTCCGCGACCCGGCCGGGTTCTTCCACTTCGCCGGGCGGGCGCACGACCGGCTGCGGGTCGACAGCGAGAACCTGGCCGCCGCGATGATCGAGAACATCCTCGCCCGCTACGCCCCGGCCCTCGGCGTCGCCGTCTACGCCGTGCCCGACCCGGTCGCCGGCGACCAGGTCATGGCGGCCCTCGTGCTCCCCGACGGCACGGCCTTCGACGCGGACGACTTCGCCGCCTTCCTCGCCGCCCAGCCCGACCTCGGCACGAAGATGGCGCCCCGCTTCGTGCGGACCGTCGCCGCGTTGCCGGTCACCGCGACCCACAAGGTGCACCGGGTCGCCCTCCGACGGGCCGGCTTCCGCTGCCCGGATGCGGTCTGGTGGCGGCCGATCGCCCCGGCCGATCAGCGGCCGGCCGACCGTCCCGCTCCCACCGCCTCGGCCCCGGCCCCCTCGGCGAGGTACCGCCGCTTCACGGACGATGACCGTGCCGCTCTCCTGGCGCAGTACCGCGAGCAGGGCCGGGAGCACCTCCTCGACCGCTGAAGTCGATCGCTGAAATCGACTGCTGAGGCCCGGCCCGGCGCCGGCCGGCCGCGGTCCGGAACGCAAAAGAAGTGGGCGCCCCCGGTAAACCGAGGGCGCCCACTTCGTACGTGCGCCGCCAGGGACTCGAACCCCGGACCCGCTGATTAAGAGTCAGCTGCTCTAACCAACTGAGCTAGCGGCGCGCGCTGACAAAAGAAATACTACCTGGTCGAGACGGGTGCTCATGACCACCGGTGCGATCAGCCCCGGCACGGCCCGCACCGGGACCGCGCCGACCTCAGATCGCCAGCGACAGCAGGACCGGCGCGGCCTTGCGGTTGAGGGTGTCGGCGGCCTGCCGCAGCCGGTGGGCGTGCTCCAGCGGCATGGACAGGGCCAGGCAGCCGACCGTCTTGCCGGCGGTGATCGGCACCGCGGCGCAGACCGTGCCCACCGCGTACTCCTGGAGGTCCAGGACGGGGACGGTCGGCGGCTGGCTGTCCAGCTTGTGGAACAGCACCTTCTCGTTGGTGATCGTCCGGGAGGTGAGCCGGGCGGTCTTGTGGCGCGAGAGGTGGTCCATCCGGCCGTCGTGGTCGAGCTGGGCCAGCAGACACTTGCCGACCGCGCTGGCGTGCGCCGTGCGGCGGAACTCGGCCCACTCGTTGACCTTGGGCGCCAGTGGGCCGTCGGCGTAGTGGAGGATCTTGACCTCGCCGTCGATGTACCGGCTGATGTAGACCGCCGCCCCGACCGAATCGCGGAGCTGGTCCAGCGTGCGCTGCAACTTGTCGCACAGGGCACGGCTGCGGTCGGCGCCTGAGCCGAGCAGGAGCAGCGACTCGCCGACGACGTACGCGCCGTCGGCGAGCTGCTGCGCGTAGCCTTCCCGGCGCAGCATCGACAGCAGCTGGGTGAGGTGGGCTGCCGGCAGTCCGGACTCGCGGGCGATCTGCGCGTCCGTCACGCCATCGGCGTGCCGGGAGATCGTTTCGAGCACGCGGAGGGCGTACTGCACCGAATGGAACGGCGCGGTCGGCTCGGGCTTCAGCGCCACGGTGTCCCCCTAGCAGGTTGGTACCGCTTGCGTCGTGATCGTCGTTTTCGGCCGCGACCGCGGGGTACGCGGGCCGCTTCCGGACAACGGGCTCGTATCACGATAGCGGTCAACGGGCCCGGATGGAGGGGGTCTTGACTGAAAACCGGGTCGGTTCACGCGTCTGTGCAGGCGCCCTGCACTCTGGCATATGCCCTCGTCATGAACGGAACGGGGGATCCGGCGCGGACCGGCGACAACGGCGGGCCGGGGCGGCGTGCACGGTCCGCTGACGGCCGGGGTTGACGGCCGGTGGTGACGTGCAAAGTTGACGGAGCGTCGGGTTTTCGCCTGAGGCTCGGGCGCCTCACCGTTCCGCCTGGTGCGCTCATTTCCGCCAGGGATGCGTACGCCTCATCCGTCACGTCCGACGCAGGGGACGCGGATGTCTCAAAACTCCCGGTGCGCCGGGGAACGGCCCCTGAATGCCCGGGAAGGGGACGGCGGACGGGGCGCGCCGGAGCACGCACCACGCGGTGCACTCCCGCACGCCCCGTGGCGGCGCCCTCGTGGGGCGCCGCCCGTCGCGCCGCCTACAGCACCGCGCTCAGGAACTCCCGGGTCCGTTCGTTCTCCGGCTCCGTGAAGATCTGCTCCGGCGGGCCGAACTCGATGACCCGCCCGGCGTCGAACATCATCACGCAGTCGGAGATGTCCCGGGCGAAGTTCATCTCGTGCGTCACGCAGAGCATGGTGATGTCCGTGGAGTGCGCGATGTCCCGCAGCAGGTCCAGGACGCCGGCCACCAACTCCGGGTCGAGGGCCGAGGTCACCTCGTCCAGCAGCAGGACCTGCGGGCGCATGGCCAGGGCCCGGGCGATGGCGACCCGCTGCTGCTGACCGCCGGAGAGCTGCGTCGGGTACTTGTCGAGGTGGGCGGTGAGGCCGACGAGTTCGAGCAGCTCGCGGGCGCGCTCCTCCGCCGCGTCCTTGTCCAGTCCGAGGACGTGCACCGGGGCCTCGGTGATGTTCCGCAGCACCTTCATGTTGGGGAACAGGTTGAACTGCTGGAAGACCATGCCGATGTTCTTGCGGATCTCCCGGCTGTAGCGGTCGCTCGCCGGGACGAGCTTGCCGCCCTTCTCCTCGTGGGTCAGGTACCGGTCGCCCAGCTTGATGGTGCCCTCGTCGGGCTTCAGCAGCGTCATCATCAGCCGCAGGATCGTGGTCTTGCCGGAGCCGGACGGGCCGATCAGGGTGACGTGCTTGCCGGCGAAGACCTTCATGTCGAGCGCGTCGAGGACGGTGTGCGTCCCGAACCGCTTGGTGACCTTGTCGAAGTGGATCAGTTCGGTCTCCCCGGAGTTCACGCCGTCGCCGACGGTGGGCGGGGTGTTCGGGGTGCTGTGCTCAGCGGACAAGGCGGCGCTCCAGGGCTCGCAGGAGAAGGGAAGCGGGGTAGGCGATGGCGATGAAGGCGACCCCGACGAGCGTGTACGGCTCGATGGTCTGGAAGGTCTGCGACGAGAACTGCCGGGCCTCGCCCAGCATCTCCAGCACGCCGATGGCGAAGAGCATCGGCGAGTCCTTGAGCATCGCGATCACGTAGTTGCCAAGGGCGGGGGCCACCCGGCGGATCGCCTGCGGCAGGATCACCGCGGTCCAGGTGCGGCGGCGCGACAGGCTGAGCGCGACGGCCGCCTCCCACTGGCCGGCCGGGACGCCGTCGATGCCGGCGCGGTAGACCTCGGCGGTGTACGTCGAGTAGTGCAGGCCCAGCCCGATCACGCCGGTGGCCAGGGCGCTGAGCGTCAGCCCCCACTCGGGCATCACGTAGAAGAGGAAGAACAGCTGCACCAGCAGCGGGGTGTTACGCACGAACTCGGTGACCACGGTCACCGGCCAGCGCACCACCTTCAAGGACGAGCGCTGGGCCAGCGCCCAGACCAGGCCGAGTGCGAAGGCGATCAGGGAACCCAGGGCCAGGGCCTGCAGGGTGACCAGCACGCCCTTCCAGAACATCGGCAGGAAGGCGCCGATCGCGGACCAGTCGAACGTCATCGGGCCTCACCTTCCGCGCGAGCGGCGGTACCGGTGACCGCCGGGCCGGTGGCGGACCGCAGCCGCGACCGCTTGGCCGGCGCCTGCCCGACGCCCGCCTTGGCGTGCCGCTCCACCGCCCGCATCCCGCGGGTCAGGGCGAACGCCAGGACGAAGTACATCACCAGGATGATCGTGTAGACGGGGGCGCTCTGCGCGGTGGCGTTGCGCACCAGGGAGGCGCCGAACGCGATGTCGCCGACGCCCAGGATCGACACCAACGCGGTGCCCTTGAGGAGCTCGATCAGCAGGTTGTTGAACGGCGGGACCATGCCCGGCCACGCCTGCGGCAGGACGACCTTCCGCAACTGCTGGGCGGGCGAGAAGCTCAGCGCGATGCCGGCCTCGCGCTGGCCCGCCGGCACCGCGGCGATCGCGCCGCGGACGACCTCGGAACCGTAAGCGCCGTAGGTCAGGCCCAGCGTGAGCACCGCGGCCCACATCGGGGCCAACTGCCAGCCGAATCCCATCGGCAGCACGAAGAACATCCAGAACATCAAGATCAGCGCGGAGGTTCCGCGGAAGACCTCGAAGTAGGCCCCGGACAGGAACCGCACGATCCACCGCGGGTGGGTGCGCGCGAGGCCGATCCCGAAGGCCACGACGGCGGCCAGGGCCGCGCTGTAGACGGTCAGCTGGACGGTGATCCAGACGCCTTTGAGGAGGAGTTCCCACAGACCCCAGGTGATGTCGCTCATGGCCGGCACTTCTCCTTGGCGGTGATCTTCGTCATCTGCTGCGCGGTGAAGCCGAAGGGCCGCATGAGGTCCAGGAGTTCCCCGGACCGCTTCATCTTGTGGAGTTCCCGGTTGAACGCGTCCCGCAGGTTGGTCTCCGGGGTGCGGAACGCGAAGCCGCCGACGTCGATCACCGGCTTGCCCTTCACGTACGGGGTGACCTCGGGTGTCGCCTCCGCCTTGGTGGTCCGCGACTGCTTCACCACGTTGCGCACCGTCACCGCGGTCCCGACGAAGACGTCCACCCGCCCCTGCTCGACCGCCAGCAGACCCGCCAACTGGTCGGGCAGCGTGGTGATTTTGGTGACCCCGGCCTCTTTGGCGTAGTCGATCTCGGCGTAGCCGACGCCGGTGGCCATCCGCGCCCCGGTCCGGGCGATGTCCTTGTAGGTGAGCAGCTTCAGCGGATTGCCCTTGCGGACGATGAAGGCGTCCAGCATCTGGTACTCGGGATCGGCGAAGATGACCTGCGCGCAGCGGTCGGGGTTGATGTACATCCCGGCCGCGACCACGTCGAACTGTTGGGAGTTCAGCCCGACGATCAGCGAACCGAAGTCGGTCGGGAAGGGCTCGACGCGCGGGACGCCGAGCCGCTTGAAGATCACCCGGGCGATGGTGGGCGCCGAACCGGTCATCTTGCCGTCGGTGCCGATGTAGCCGTACGGCTGCTCCCCGGCCAGGCCCAGGGTGACCGAGCCCTTCTTGCGCAGCCGGCCCAGCAACTCGCCGCCGCCCGTCGCGTTCGTGGTCGGCACCCGGCTGCAGCCGCTCGCCGCGCCCATCGCACCCGCTGCACCGAGCGCCGCTACCCCCGCGAGCAGCGACCGGCGACGGATGCCACTGGTCCGTTGTCCGGTGATGTCGTGTCCCTGGGTGTGATGTCTTAGCGGAGGCTGAGATATCAGATTGTCTGAGGTCGTGCTCTGTGGTGGAGCCATGGGCGCGCGGCTACCCGAACCGTTCACACCTATGCCGATGGTTTCCAGCCCTTCACACCGGCACGGGAGATGTTCCGTACGCCGGTAATGCCCCCTACGCTCGGGATATGACCGATCGCTTCATCGAAGTCTCCCTGGACAAGCGCGGCGTCAGCTGCACGGCCAAGTTGCTCGACGATCGCGCCCCGCTCACGTGCGCAGCCGTCTGGGACGCCCTCCCGCTCGGCGGCGACGTCTACCACGCCAAGTACGCCCGCAACGAGATCTACGCGCTGGTCCCGCCGTTCGCGCCCGAGGAGCCGCCGCTGGAGAACCCGACGATCACCCCGATCCCCGGCGACCTGTGCTACTTCACCTTCAGCGACACCCAGTTGGGCACCGCCTCCTACGGCTACGAGAGCGCGGCCAAGCACCGCGGCCGCGCCACCGTCGTCGACCTCGCGCTCTTCTACGAGCGCAACAACCTGCTGATCAACGGTGACGCGGGCTGGGTGCCGGGCATCGTCTGGGGCTCGGTCGTCGACGGCCTGGACCGGATGGCCGACGCCTGCCAGGACCTGTGGCGGGCCGGCGCCCTGGGGGAGACCCTCACCTTCCGCCGGGCCTGACCCCCGCCACCCCGCCACCCGCCCGGGGGCGCCGGAATGCCCTCCGCCCCCTCCGCGTTGTGGCCCCGCAGGGGGCCTCGGCGCCCCCTACGGGAAGTGTTCGCCCGCACCCTGGGGACCGGCGGCGCCGATCGCCTCAGGGGGCCGGCGGCGCCGGGATGTCCGCCGTCCCCGCCTCGTAGAGGGCGTGCGCGGCGCGCAGCACCAGCGCGTCCGCGTGCCGGGCACCCACCAGCTGCACCCCGATCGGCAGCCCGTCGCCGTCCAGCCCGCAGGGCACGGTCGCGGCGGGCTGCTGGGTGAGGTTGAACGGATAGGTGAACGGCGTCCAGCCCGTCCACCGGGCGTGGCCGGAACCAGGCGGCACTTCCACGCCGGCCGCGAAGGCGGTGAGCGGTTCGGTCGGCGTCACCAACAGGTCGTAGACGCTGTGGAAACGCCCCATCGCCCGCCCCAGCGCCATCCGGACGTCCACCGCCGCCAGGTAGTCCAGCGCGCTGTAGCGGGCGCCCTGTGCACAGACCTCCTTCAGCCCCGGGTCCAGCAGCTCCAGATCGGCCGCCCCGAGCGGCTGCACCACCCGGGCCGCGCCGCTGAACCACAGCGTGTGGAACGCCTCCACGGGATCCGCCACGCCCGGATCGATCTCCTCGACGTCCGCGCCGAGCCCGGCCAGCGTGTCCACCGCCCGGCGGACCGCCGTCGCCACCTCCGGCGCCACCGGCACGTCCCACCCCAGCGTCGGGCTGTACGCCACCCGCAGCCCCGTCACCTTCGTGGCCAGCGCCTGCCGGAACGACCCCGACTCGGGGGCCAGCTGCGACCAGTCCCGCCAGTCCGCACCGCAGATCACGTCCATCATCAGGGCCGCGTCCGCCGCGTCCCGGGCCATCGGCCCCACGTGCGCCAGCGTCCCGAACGGACTCGCCGGATACAGCGGCACCCGCCCGTAGGTCGCCTTCAGCCCGAAGATCCCGCAGAACGACGCCGGGATCCGCACCGACCCGCCGCCGTCCGTCCCCAGGCTCAGCGGCCCGGCCCCCAACGCCACCGCCGCCGCACTGCCCCCGCTGGAACCGCCGGAGGTGCGCCCCGGGTCGTACGGATTGCCCGTCACCCCGTGCCGCGGACTGTCCGTGACGCCCTTCCAGCCGAACTCCGGCGTCGTGGTCTTGCCGACGAACACCGCCCCGGACTCCCGCAGCCGGGCCACCGCCGGCGCGTCCTCGTCCCACGTCGCGCCCTCCGCGCGGACCGTCCGCGACCCGCGCAGCGTCGGCGCGCCCCGGGTCAGCAGCAGGTCCTTGACGGTGACCGGCACCCCGTCCACCGGCCCCGCCGGCTCCCCGCGCCGCCAGCGCTGCGTCGACTCCGCCGCCTGTGCCAGCGCCGACTCCGCGTCGATCCGGGTGAAGGCGTTGACGGCGGCCTGGGCGGCCTCGGCGCGCGCCAGCACCTCCCGGGTCGCCTCGACGGGGGAGAACTCGCCGGCGGCGTAGCCGGCCGTCAGTCGGGTGGCGGACAGGTCGGCGAGGCGGGTGGATCCGTTGGTCATGCGTCCTCCGAGCGTCGGCCGCCCCGAGCGGGACGGCGGGCGGGGCGCGGACCGCCGCGGGCCGGACCCGGACGGCCCGCGCGGTCACTGCACCGGTACGTATCCGAGGCGTTTGTCGACCACGTTGAGCAGCGGCTCCCCGGCCGCCCACCGGTCGAAGTTGTCCTGGAACTGGGTGGCGAGCGCGTCCCGCCAGCCCAGGGTGTCGCCGCTCATGTGCGGCGAGACGATCAGGTGCGGCACGTCCCACAGCGGACTGTCCGTGGACAGCGGCTCATGTTGGAAGACGTCCAGTGCCGCGGCCGCGATCCGCCACTCCCGCAACGCCGCGACCAGCGCCTCCTCGTCCACCAGCGGTCCCCGCGCGACGTTGACGAAGCGGGCCCGGCGCGGCATCAGCGCGAACGCCGCGGCCCCGAACATCCCCCGGGTCGCCGCCGTCAGCGGTGCCGCGCAGACCACCCAATCCGCGTGGGGCAGCAGCGCGTTCAACCCCTCCGCGCCGTGCACCCGGCCGAACTGCGGATCACCGGTCCGCTCCCGGCGGCCCACCAGCTCGACCTCGACACCCAGTGCCAGCAAGGTGGTGCCGATGGCCCGGCCGATCGGCCCGGACCCCACCACCACCGCGCGGGTGCCGGCCAGCCGCAGTGTCTCCCGGTGCCGCCAGCGCCGCTGCCGCTGGAGCTCCCAACTCCCGTAGAAGTCCTTGGCCATGGCGATCACCAGTCCGGCGACGTACTCGGCGATCGGCTGTTCGAAGACCCCGCGGGCGTTGGTGACGACGGTGTCGTCGGCGATCAGCGCCGGGCACATGAGCCGGTCCACGCCGGCGCTCGCGGTGTGCACCCAGCGCGGCCGCGGGCCGCGCTCCGGCCAGCTGTCCCGGATCGCGTCGGAGGTGAAGTCCCAGGCCAACAGCACGTCGGCGGTGGGGAGTAGGTCGGCCAGCGTCTTCTCGTCGGCGAAGACGACATCGGCCCGGCCGGTGAGCCGGTCCAGCTGGGGGAGCGGGTCGGAACCCAGTACGAGGAGGGTGCTGCCGGGGCTATCGGACATAGGTCAGAAACCATTCTGAAACGTGTGCCCCGTATCGCGGAACAGGGCGCCGACAGATGCCTGAGATGCGAGGATTGACCACGCTAAGAAGTCGTATCTACCGTGTCAACAACGGCTCTGTTCCGACGTCCCGGCTTGTCCGGCTGCACCACCTCCCCCGGCCTCTGGCCGCGCCGTATCAGTCCTTCGTGCCTTCTAGGGGCCTTCATGGACGTCTCTTTCCTGGGTGGCCCACAGCCTCAGCTTGGCGTGGGCGTCGTCGCCCCCTTCGACTTCGCACTCGACCGCGAGCTGTGGCGCTGGGTCCCCGACGACGTGTCCCTCCACCTCACCCGAACTCCCTTCGTACCCGTCGAGGTCAGCCTCGACCTGGCCCGCCTGGTCAGCGAGCACGAGACCCTGCACGCCGCCGTCCAGGCGCTGTGCGCGGTATCGCCCCAGGTCATCGCCTATGCCTGTACGTCCGGCAGCTTCGTCGGCGGCATGGCGGGCGAACGCGCGATGTGCGCGGCCATGACCCAGGCGGGGGAGGTACCCGCCCTCACCACCTCGGGCGCCGCGATCGCGGCGCTCCAGGAGATCGGGGCCCGGCGCGTCGCCGTCGTCACCCCGTACACCAAGTCGGTCACCGATTCCCTGGAGGAGTACCTGGGCGAGGCCGGGATCACCGTCACCGGCCGCGCCTACCTTGGACTCACCCGACACATCTGGAAGGTCCCCTACCGCGACGTGGTCGACATGGCCCGCGAGGCCGTCGTCGGCGGCGCGGACGCCCTCTTCATCAGCTGCACCAACCTCCCCACCTACGACGTCATCCCCCAACTGGAGGCGGAGCTGCGGATGCCCGTGCTCTCCGCCAATCAGGTGACGGTGTGGGCCGCGCTGCGCGCGATCGGCATCCAGGCCGTCGGGCCGTACCAGGCGCTGCTCGATCCGGTGGCGCGTCGCGGCCCGGCCGCGATGACCGGCAGCCAGCCGCCGGGCGGATCCTGTCCCACCCCCGAGGCCGCCTTCGCCGGCCCGCCGGTGCCGCCCGAGGTCGACGCGGGCGACGGCACCGAACCGTCCCCCTACCTCCCCGACGATCCCGGCCACCAGCCCCCGGGCTGAGTCCGGTCCGCACCGCACACCGCACCCACCACCCGCAAGGGAGAACTGCATGGCATCGGTCGGCTTCCTCTACCCGGGCCACTCCGCAGAAGACGACTACCCCCGGCTCGAAGCGCTCCTGGGCCGAGCGGTCCGCCTGCCGCTCGTGCACACCGACATCGGCGAGGACGCCCACCGCGTCGACGCGCTGCTGGAGATGGGTTCCGCGGCCCGGCTCGGGGCCGGCGTCGGCGCGCTGCGCGACCGCGGCGCCCAGGCCGTCGTCTGGGCGTGTACGAGCGCCAGCTTCATCTACGGCTGGGAGGGCGCCCAGCAGCAGGTGCGGGAGCTGTCGGCCACTGCCGGGCTGCCCGCCTCCAGCACCTCCTTCGCCTTCGCGCACGCCGTCCGGGCGCTGGACGTCCGCCGGGTCGCGATCGCCGCCACCTATCCGGCCGACGTCGCCGAGTACTTCCACGCGTTCCTCAAGGCCGCCGGCGCCGAGGTCGTCGCCACCCGGGGCAGCGGCATCATCACCGCCGCCGAGGTCGGCACCTGGGGCCGCGACGAGGTGCTCGCCCTGGCCCGGGCCGGCGACCACCCGGACGCCGAGGCCGTCCTCCTGCCCGACACCGCCCTGCACACCGCCGCCCACCTGCCCGCCCTCGAAGCCGCGCTCGGCAAACCGGTCCTCACCGCCAATCAGGTGACGGTCTGGGAGGGCCTGCGGCTGCTCGACCGCCCGCTGGCCTGCCCGGAGCTGGGCACGCTGTTCTCCCGTACGGCCCGCGGGTAGCGCCCCGGCCCGTCATCCCGGCCGCGACCGGCAGCCGTTCGGCCCGCGGCCGGGACCCCGTCGACCGCGGCCGGGAACGGTCGGGGTCGCGCCGCGGCCGGAATCGCCGCCCCGCTCGGGAATAACCGGAGAATTGCTCCGGTTAACCTCCTCGCACAGCAACGACGTCAAGGACGCGCGACGCGAGGAGGACCCGCACCGTGAGCGGCGAACAGCAGCAGACCCCGGGCACCGACGGCCGGCCCGGAGGCGACGGCATCCGGGGCACGGCCCTGGGCACCGCACCAGTCCCCCTGTCCGTGCTCGACCTGGTGACGGTCGGCGCCGGCAGCACCGCCACCACCGCGATCCGCACCGCCGTCGAACTCGCCCGCAGCGCCGAGCGTCGCGGCTTCCACCGCTTCTGGGTCGCCGAGCACCACTCCATGCCCGGCGTCGCGTCCTCCTCGCCGGCGGTGCTCCTCGCGCACCTCGCCGCCCACACCGACCGCATCCGGCTCGGCTCCGGCGGGGTCATGCTGCCCAACCACGCCCCCCTGGTCATCGCCGAGCAGTTCGGCACCCTGGAGGCGATGGCCCCCGGCCGCGTCGACCTGGGCCTGGGCCGCGCCCCCGGCACCGACGGCGCCACCGCCGCCGCGCTCCGCCGCACCGACCGGCTGCACGAGGGGGCCGATGATTTTCCGCAGCAGCTCGCCGAGTTGACCCGGTTCCTCGACGACTCCTTCCCCGACGGCCACCCCTACGCCCGGATCCACGCCGTGCCCGGCCCCGTCCAGGCCACCGCCCCCGGCGGCGTCCAGTCCCCGCACCGCCCGCCCCTGTGGCTGCTCGGCTCCTCCGGCTTCAGCGCCCGCCTGGCCGGCACGTTCGGCCTGCCGTTCGCCTTCGCGCACCACTTCTCCGCGGCCAACACCGTCCCCGCCCTGGACCTCTACCGCGCCTCGTTCCGCCCCTCCGAGGTGCTCGCCGAGCCGTACGCCCTGATCGGCGTCTCCGCGCTGGCGGCCGAGGACGAGCAGGAGGCCCTGCGCCAGGTCCGCACCGGCGCCCTCGCCATGATCCGGCTGCGCACCGGCCGCCCCGGCCTCGTCCCCAGCCCCGAGGAGGCGGCCGCCCACCACTTCAGCGCCGTCGAGCAGGACTTCGTCGACAGCTGGCTCGGCAACGTCGTCCACGGCACCCCCGACGCCGTCCGCCAGGGGCTCGACGACCTGGCCAAGCGCACCGGCGCCGACGAGCTGATGATCACCGCCAACGCCCACACCGGCGACGTGCGCCGGCGCTCCTACGACCTCATCGCCGACGCCTACGGACTCCCGCAGGGCTGACGCACGGCGCGGGCGCGGGGCGCGCGGCTCAACTACAGGCGCGCCCCGCGTCCAAGAGCGCCTCCACCAGGTCCGGGGCCACCGGCCGGGAGTAGAGCCAGCCCTGACCGGTGTCGCACCCGATCCGGCGGAGCCGTTCGGCCTGCTCGGCGCTCTCCACGCACTCCGCGGTCACCGTCAGCCCGAGCCGGTGCGCCAGCGCGACCAGCGCCTCCACGATCATCTCGTCCGCCGGGTTCGGGTGCTCCTGCGAGCGGAAGCCGTGGACGAACGACCCGTCCAGCTTCAGCACCGACACCGGCAGCCGGCTGAGGTAGGCAAGGTTGGAGTAGCCGGTGCCGAAGTCGTCGATGGCGATCCGCACGCCCATGTCGCTGAGCGCCTGGAGGGCCTGCAACGGCCGGCCCGCAGACCCCATCACCGCGGACTCGGTCAGCTCCAACTGGAGCAGCTGCGGCGGCAGCCCGGTCTCCGCCAGGATCCCGGCGACGTCCGCCACCAGGTCGGAGTCCCACACCTGACGCACGGCCACGTTCACGCTGACGAACAGCGGCTCGCCCCCGGGATGCGCCAGCTGCCAGGCCCGCGCCTGGTAGCAGGCCCGCTCCAGTACCCAGCGGCCCAGTTCGACGATGGCGCCGTTCTCCTCGGCCAGCGCGATGAACCGATTCGGCGACAGCACGCCGAACTGCGGATGCCGCCAGCGCACCAGCGCCTCCACGCCCTGCGCCCGGCCGTCCCCCAGCCCCACCAGCGGCTGGTACTCCAGGGTGAACTCGCCGCGGTCCACCGCCGGCCGCAGCGTGCTGGACAGCGCCTGCCGGGTCATCCGGTGCGCGTTGCGCTCCGGGTCGAAGAGGGTCCAGCGGGCCTTGCCGTCCTCCTTGGCCCAGTACAGCGTGGTGTCCGCGGCCTGCATCAGCCCGGTCGCCGTGGTGCCGCTCGCGGTCCGCTCCACCACGCCGATGCTCGCCGACACCGACAGCCGCTGCCCGGCCAGGTCGAACGGCCGCTGGAGCGCGTCCAGCACCGACTGCGCCAGCTCCGCCAGCTGGTCGGTGCCGGTGGAGTCCTCGACCAGCAGCGCGAACTCGTCGCCGCCCAGGCGCGCCACCAGGTGTCCGGCGCGGCCCGGCCCGCGCTCCCCGGTGTGCTCCGCGCAGCCCGTCAGCCGCTGTGCCACGGCGCTGAGCAGCCGGTCGCCGACCCGGTGCCCCAAGGTGTCGTTGACCGCCTTGAAGCCGTCCAGGTCGAGGTAGCACAGCCCGATCCGGCCGGTGCCCGACCGCTCGAACGCGGCCGCCTCCAGCGCCGCGGTGAGCCGCTCGAAGAACAGCGTGCGATTGGGCAGCCGGGTCACCGGATCGTGCATTTGCAGATGCCGCAGCCGGGCCAGCAGGTCGTGCCGGTCGCTGATGTCCGCGAGCGACAGCAGGACCCGCTCCGCACCGCCCAGTGGCCCCTCGGCGACGGCCTCGACGGTCACCTCCACCCACACCGAACTCCCGTCGGACCGCTTCACCCGACGGGTGGAGCGCAGCCGGTCGCTGCGGCCGCACAGCACCTCCCGGTACGCCGCCCACACCCGCGGGTCGGCGCCCAGGTCGGTCAGGTCGGCGGCGGTGGCCGCGACCAGGTCGTCCGGGTCGGCGCCCACCAGCTCGCCCAGTGCGGGGTTGGCGGCGAGCACCAGCCCGTCGCGGTTGAGGACGGCCATCGGCAGGCTCGCGGTGTGGAAGGCGGCGCGGTAGTCGCCGAGCGAGGCGGCGGTGTCGTCGCACCGGGCGGAGGCGTCGCAGGCGGACGGAGGAGCGGGCCGGGACGTCGATTCGTTGGTCGAACCCTCACGCTCCGTCACCGAGGGCAGTGTCGCTCCGGGCGTGCGGCCCGTGCTGTCGGGGTGTCCGCTCACTGCTCGCTCCCGCATGGCGCTTGTCTCGTGACGGAGGGGGGACCTCGCCCTGGAAAGTGTGGCGATCATAGAGGCTGGCACGAGGGCCGATCCAGCGACGAAGCCGTGACCATCCGCACGCATGACGGAAGTTCAGCCAATTCTGCCCGGCTCTGTTCGTCCCTATTGCCCCGTTGGTCGCTTGTGACTTTCCGTTACGACCTGACGGGGGCGTGACCATCACTCATCTGGGCTGCCATAACGAGACGAAGAGCATGAAATCACCACAGGGTAAGTGGGTGTCCCGAATCCACCCCTGGAGGTCTACGTGCCGCGCGCCCAGACACCCCACGGGGTGGACCGCCGCCGCATGCGGCGCGTCGCAGCCGTCGCCACCTCCTTGAGCGCGCTCATCGCGACCTCCATCGTGGCCGGCCCGGCCACCGCCTCCGAGGCGGCCCTGTCCTGCGCCCTGGGACGCACCGACGCCCACCACTCCGAGGGCGTCGACAACTGGAACGGCGCCTACCCCCGGCCGGACCGCCGCCTCGACGCGGTGATGATCTTCCTGTCCTTCCCGGACGCCCGCCCCACCACCACCCTCCAGCAGCTGTCCGCCGACTACTTCCCCGGCACCTCCCGCTTCTTCGAGCGTGCCTCCTACGGCAAGTTCCACCTCCGCACCCACATCCACCGCCGCTGGGTCCGCATGCCGCACCGCTCCACCTGGTACGGCATACAACGGGACTGGGAATCCGGGCGCCGCTCCGCCTACCTCCGCGACGCGGTCGCCGCGGCCGACCCGACTATCGACTTCAGCCGCTACGACCTGGTCTACCTCGTCGCCGACCCGTCCGCCCCGGGCGTCGACTCCGACGCCACCAAGGTCGTCAACCTCGACCAGCCGATGTACGCCGACGGCGCCGAGCTCCGCCGCTTCGTCACCGTCTTCGAACACAGCCCGCCCGACCGCAACGTCCTCGCGCACGAGACCGGCCACGTCTTCGACCTGCCGGACCTCTACCACCGCCCCGAGAACGGCCACGGCGACTGGGACACCTACGTGGGCGACTGGGACCTCATGGGCAGCCAGTTCGGACTGGCCCCCGACCCCTTCGCCTGGCACAAGTGGCGGCTGGGTTGGATCACCGACGCCCAGGTCGACTGCGTCAGCCTGGACCACCCCCGGATGCACTCGCTGCGCACCCTCTCCGCCCCCGAGGACCCCGGCGACCGCCATCGCCCCCGCCTCCTGGTGGTCCGCACCGGCCCCGACAGTGCCCTCGCCATGGAGGCCCGCGGCGCCGAGGGCAACGACCGCTCGCTCTGCACCGAGGGCGTCCTCGTCTACCGCGTCCGCAGCGGCACCGCCTCCGGCGCCGGCCCCGTCCAGGTGCTCGACGGCCACCCCGGCACCTCCGCCTGCTGGGGCACCTCCGTCTACCCGCCGCTCGCCGACGCCCCGCTCGGCGTGGGGGAGAGCCTCAACGACACCGAGGACGGCGTGCGCATCCAGGTCCAGGGCCGGACCACCGACGGCGAATGGGCGGTCAAGGTCACCCGCAGCACGCCGTGACCCCCCGCACACGCCGAAGGCCCCCACCGGAGTGGGGGCCTTCGACCGTCTGTGCGCCGCCAGGGACTCGAACCCCGGACCCGCTGATTAAGAGTCAGCTGCTCTAACCAACTGAGCTAGCGGCGCCTGCTGACGGGGAAAACATTAGCATCCTGGCCGGGGAGGGCAAAAATCGATTCCCCTCAGCCGCCTGTCAGTACGGGATCCCCGCCCTGAACAGCGCTTTCGTGGTGCGGACGGGCACTTTCCCGGTCCGCGCCGAGCCCGCCGCGGGCGGCCCGTACGCAAGCCCACAGCAGGATGTCCGGCCCCGGCAGCCAGGGATCGCGGACGTCCGGCGCCACCAGCCAGCGCGACCCGGCGGGCGTCTCGTCCACCGCGTCACCCGCGGCGTGCGGGCGGGGATGCAGCGGCGGGACCGTCACCGCGTCCCCGCTCCCGTGGCACAGCAGGGGCGGCACGGCGCTGCCCCACTCCTCCCAGGCCAGCAGCGAGGGCAGCCGCTGGGCGGTGCCGGGCGCCGCGAACAGCAGGATCCGTCCGCGGTGCGTGGCCACCGGCCCCGAGCCCGGGCCGCTCGACCACAGCCGGTCCACCATGCGCCGTCCGAAGAGCGCCGGGGTGTTGATCACGTCGAAGGCCGCGCCGCACGGCAGCACGGTGGGTGCGTCGGGACGTTCCGCCCACAGCATGTGCATGCCCTCCGGGTGCGGGCTGGCGGAGGCGAGCCAGTCGGCCCCGGCCAGCGTGACGTACGCCGTGGTGGGGAAAGCCAGGTTCCGCGGAGTCTCGGGCAGCCAGTCACTCATGGGACAGGTCTACCGACTCGGAGCCCCCGGCAGTCCTGATTGGCGGAAACCGGGACAGGCCGGGGCGCTGGGGAGTATCTTCCCCGCGCCGCATATGCCAGCGGCTCATGATCTAGAACCATGAGCCGAGAGGGGTGTCTGGGGTCGGAGTGATTGCTGTGACCACGGCGTTCGTGGGCCGGCCCGCCGCGCGCCGGCCCCCGTGGAGCCGCGGGGGCCCGGGCGCCGGTCAGTCGATGTCGGGCGGCACGGTGCTGCCGCTCCGCAGCAGGCTCTGGCCGAACTCGACCATCTTCTGGGCGTAGTCCTCGGTCCAGTCGGCCCGCTCGGCGACCACGGCCAGCGGCAGCCGGTCGAAGCGGCGGGGGTCGGTCAGCTGGGCGGCGGCCATCGCCTGGAACTCCGTCGCGCGGTCGGCCGCCGCGCGGAACGCCAGGGCGAGCTCGGTCGCGCGGCCGAGCAGCGCGCCGGGGTCCTCGACCGACTCCAGCCCGAAGAAGTGCTCGGGGTCGGCGGTGGCCTCGGGAGGCTCGAACAGCAACTGCGCGGGCCTCATGCGGCGGGGGGCGGGCGCCGTACCGCGTGGATCGGGAGCCGGCTGCGGCTCGGACATGTACCTACCTCCATGGTTGTGTGCCGCATTCCATTGTCCCGCCCTCCGCAAGGGGGCCACCGGGGCACCCGTGACGACGGCCCCAGCCGCCGGCCGGCACCGGGGGCACCGGCTGGAACCGCCCCTGCCGCCGCGCCCGCCCGGAGCCCGGTGGCAGGGGCACTCGGCGGCACTACCCCCGCAGCGGCACCCGGTGCTCCGCGAGGTGCGCGAGCACGGCGTGGTTCGCCTCCCAGCCGTCGGGGAACTTCACCGTGACGCCCAGCTGCACGGGATCCGTGGCGGGATGTTCGTCGAGGAGTTCGGCGACCCCGGCGCGGCAGACGACGACGCAGGCGTGCCGGTGCCGGGAGGCGAGCACGCACAGGCGCCCGGTCTCCAGGTGGAAGGCGGTCGCGTCGGGGCGGCCGGAGAGCGGGTGCAGGACGACGGTGACGTCGAACTCGCGGCCCTGGAGGCGGTTGGCGGTGTCCACCGTGACGCCGGTGACGCCCAGCTCGGCGAGGGCCGCCCGGACCGCCGCGGCCTGGTCGCGGTGGGCGGTGCCGACCGCGATCCGGGCGGCCGTCAGCGGCTGCCCGCCGTCGGCCTGCTCGCTGGTGGCGACCCCGCCGCGATCCAGCACCCGACACACGACCCGGGCGACGGCGCGGACCGCCTCCGGGTCCGTGCGCGGCGTGTGCCGGGCCGGCAGCTCCAGGAGCCCCCAGCCGGATTCCGCGGCCTCGTCCAGGACGCGGTCCACGGCCGAACCGTCGCCCCGGACGCCGAACGCCAGCCGCCGGTCGTCGGGCCCGGTGCCGCTGCGGAACGGCGTGTACGGGTAGAAGGCGCCGGAGACCAGGGGCGCTGCGGACGCCGGCAGCCGCCAGGAGACGGGGAGGCGGTGCTGCGGCAGGTCGGGGTTGTGGGCGAGGAGGGTGGAGACGGCGCTGGCGGACGGGTCGTAGGACAGGCCGGCCCACTGGTCGGCGCCGACCACGCTGAACGGGTCGAGCTGGCCCGGGTCGCCGACGAAGAGCGCCCGCTCGAAGAGGCCGGCGACGCTCAGCAGCGCGTCGGAACGCATCTGGTACGCCTCGTCCACGATGGCGTGCCGCCAGGGCTCCTCGACCTTGGTGTAGGCCCACTTGGCGGCGGTGGAGACCACCACGTCGAGCGCGGCCAGCTCAGCGATCTTGGCGGAGGTGCGGACGGCGGGCAGCTCGGCCAGGGCCGGGTCGAACGCGCCGGGTTCGCTGCTGTGGAGGCGGCCCACGGGCAGCTCGGGGTCCTTCGCGGCGAGGCGCAGGACGAGGTCGTCGACCTGGGCGTTGGTCTGCGCGACGATCATCAGACGGCGGCCCGCCGCGGCCAGTTCGCGGGCGGCGCGGACGACCAGGGTGGACTTCCCGGCGCCCGGCGGGGAGTCGACGACCACGCCGCGCCGGGTGCTGTGCAGCGTGTCGTGGAGGATCGCGTCGGTCGCCCGGGCCGCCGCCGCGGCGGGGTCGGTCGGCGGCGGCGCGGGCAGGGGCGGCGGGGGCGTCATGCCGGGTCGCCTTCCGGTGAGTTGGCGGGCGTGGGGCGGGCGGCGCGGGTCACAGGAAGTCCTCGGGGGTGACCGGATCGGCGACGGGCGGCGCGTCACCGGGGCCGGGCGGCGGGCCGCCGTGCGTCCACGGGGTGTCCTCCGGCTCCGGCAGGGTGGGGCCGCCGCGCGGGGCGTGTTCGAAGAGCGTCCAGCACAGGACGTCGCCGGGTTCCGGGACCGAGCCCGGCTCCGGCGCGCGGCCACGGCCCATGCCGCCGGTGAGCCGCACCACCGGGGCGCCCTCCGCGCCGGCGGCGTACGCCACGAACTCGGCGGTCTGGGTGCGCCCGTCGGGCAGCGTGCGGTGGAGCTTGGTGCCCTCGGCCAGCGGCGGACGGTCGTCGGTGCGCAGCGTCACCAAGGGGCGCGGCATCGGCCGCTTGCCCTCGGAGAACGCCATCTCCACGTCCGCGACGGCGCCTTGGAGCGCCTCACCGGCGAGCCGGCGGGCGGCCATCACCAGGGGGTCGTCCAGGGCTTCGTGGGCGTCCAGTTGGGCCTGCGCGCCCTCCCGGGCGGCGAGCTTCTGGGCGGCGGTGACCGCGTCGTCCCGCTTGGGCTGCGGCGGTTCGCCGGCGCGGATCCGGTCGCGGTGGGCGGTGTACGACCAGCGGTCGCGCTTCCAGCGGTCGGCGACCCGGGCGCCCTCAGGCAGGCCGCGGAGCAGGTCGATGCCCTGCCAGACGGCGTCCCAGGTGGGGCGCAGTTGGCTCTCGACGAGGGCGCGGACCTCCTCCTCCGCCCCGGGGGTGCCGGCGTCGTAACGGGCCATCGCGGGCGCCAGCAGCCGGTTGTCGAACGCCGGGTCGGTGGCCGGTCCGGCCGGCGGGCAGTAGAGCTGGCCGCCCGCGTCGCGGCCCGCCTCGGCGAACTCGGCGGCCCGCTGGGCCGGTACACCGGGCGGCGGGGCGATCCAGGCGAGCAGCGCGCCCAGGTGCTGGTCCTCCAGGGCGCTCTGGCCGGTCGCCCAGTGGCGGGTCAGGAGCTCCGTCAGGGACAGCAGCAGGCAGGCGCCCGGCACCCGGGCCCGCTCGCCGAAGTGCGTGAACCAGCGGCCCAGCAGCGGCACGTGCGGCGGCGCCGGGAAGGGCGTCTCCGGTTCCTGCTCGGCCGTCCGCCGGAACCGCATCGAGCGGCCCAACAGGCGCACGTACTCGATGCCGGCGGTGCTGGGCACGATCAACTGGGGCGCGTCGGCGCACAGTTCGACCTGGACCGGAACCTTCTTGCCGGTCTCCGCGTCGGTCTCCTTGCGCTCCTCGAACTCGACGTCGTCGGCGAAGCCGTCCACGTGGGGCAGCACCGCCTCGGCCAGGTCGGCGAGGAAGGCGAACCGCAGGTCGCGGTCCCGGGGCTGCGGGACCGTCAACAGCAGCGGCTTCTCGCGGTCCGTGCCGACCAGGGCGCCCAACGGGGCGCCGGCCTCACCGGCGGTGGTCAGCGGGACGAGGACCAACGGGCGGGCGGCGAGGTGGCGGTGGCGGACCGTGGTCCGCGGCTGGGCGCGGCCGGCGGCCGCCGCCTCCATCCTGGCCAGCGTCTCGATCAGTGACACGGGTCCTCCCCGGTCCGCGGTGCGGGTACGGGCGCGGCGTCAGCCGCTCCGGTGGAGCCGGCGCGTGCGCCGGAGGCGTCGGCGAGGGCCGCGCGGCGCAGTGCGGCGGCCGCGCGCAGGGCCTGGACGGCCGGGTCGTCGGGGTCCGCGCCGGGGTCGCCGGCGGCCGCCGCCAGCGCCTCGTCGACGGTGCGCAGCCCGCCCAGTTCGCCCCGCGCGCCGCGGCCCAGCGCCTCCACCACGCCGTCCTCGCGGGCGCGCTTGCGGCAGTGGAAGGCCAGTTCGCAGGCGGCCAGGCACTCGGGTGCGTAGGCCGCGGGGACCGCTTCCACCGCCTCGGTCAGTTCGGCGGCCGGGCGGGTCGCGGTCTGGCCGTCGTCGCTCAGCCCGAGGTCGAAGGTGGTCCCCGGGGGGAGCGCGGCGGCGATCTCTTCGACGCGGGTGAGTCGGGCCAACTGGCGCCGGGTGGTGGCGAGTTGCTTGCGGACGTCGACGGTGGCGGCGGTCGGGAGGTTGGAGAAGTCCTTGGGGCAGACCAGCAGGACCCGGTCGTGGACGGCGACGGGGCGGCCGGTGTGCGCAGCGGTGTGCTCGGCCACCGGCTCCAGGGCGAGGACGTAGACCGCCGCCTGGCGGGCCGCGGCACCGACCTTCGCGGCGTCCGCGGCCCCGTCGATCATCGGGAAGGACTTGATCTCGACGACCGTCCAGCCGCCGTCCGGATGCACGACCACGGCGTCCGGTTCCACGTAGGCCGGCGAGCCGGCGACGTCCATCGCCAGCAGCGGGTGGTCCAGCAGGGCCCAGTCGCCGGCCGCGGTCGCCTCGCGCAGCGCCAGCGCGGTGCGCGCCGCCCGCCCCTCGGGGCCGGCCGCGGACAGGTCGGGCCGGGCGACCGCGTCGACCTCCGGCAGGGCGGTGCCCGGTGCCAGCCGCTCGCACACCAGCCGCAGCAGTTCGACGCCGCCGTCGGCCTTCACCCGGGCCTCGAAGGAGTTGCCGCGGACCAGCGCGAACTGGGACTGCCCGTAGCCCGCGGGCGATCCCAGCGCGCGGGCCAGCGCGCCCTTGTCGACGCCCGCGCCGTCCAGCAGCGCCCGGCGTCGACAGCCGGGATTGGCGGCCAGCGCGGCCAGCGCGCGGGCGTCCAGCGACCGGGGGCGCACCCCCGGCCCGCGCAGTTCCGTCAAACTCCCCCGGATCACGCCGGGAGGCGCCCCCGGCGGCGGGCTCGGTGGGCTCTCGCGGGAAACGTTCACCTGCCGAAGTCTCGCATCCACCACGCCCGCCGCGGGCATCGCCTCCACCGCGACGGCGGGCGCCGGGGGTGCCGCCCGGGCCCCGTGCCGGTGGCCCCGCCAGGACCCCCGCCAGGACCCCCGCCAGGACCCCCGCCGGGGTTTTCCGCCAGGTGCGCGATGATGGAGGGGCCGCGGTCAGCGCCGCCCGCGCCCAGCGAAGCACGACGACAAGCCGGGAATCCGGCGAGAGGTACGACCCATGGCACCGCGCATTCTCCTGGCCCGGCACGGGCAGACGGAGTGGTCCGTCTCCGGCCGGCACACCGGACGCACCGACATCCCCCTGCTGGACGAGGGGCGGCAGGGCGCCAAGCTCCTCGGCGAGCGGCTGCACCGCGCCCCCTGGGACGGCCTGCCGGGCGTCGAGGTCCGCACCAGCCCGCTGGTGCGCGCCAAGGAGACCTGCGAACTGGCCGGTTTCGGAGCGCGGGCCCAGGAGTGGGACGCGCTGCTGGAGGTCGACTACGGCGCCTACGAGGGGCTGACCCCGGCGCAGATCAAGGCCGACCGGCCGGACTGGCTGATCTGGCGGGACGGGGTGCCGGACGGCGAGACGCTCGCCGAGGTCTCCGCGCGGGCCGACGAGGTGGTCGACTGGGCGCGCTCGGCCGACCGGGACGTGCTGGTCTTCGCGCACGGCCACGTCCTGCGGGTCCTGGGGGCGCGCTGGCTGGGCCTGGACGTCTCCTTCGCGGCCCGGCTCCGACTGGCGCCGACATCCCTGTCGGTGCTCGGCTGGGCGTACGGCGAGCCGGCCGTGGTGAGCTGGAACGAGACCGGGCACCTGGACTGAGCACCGCCGTCGCGTCCGTCGCGGCCGTCCCGACGGGGCCGTGGGCCGGGCCACGGCTCAGGCCGGTTGCCGCCCGACGGGGGCGTCGGCCGTCCGGTAGCGGTCCAGGAACTCGCCGACCGGGCCGCAACTGCGGTACGGGCGCAACGCCCGCGCCGTGTCGTCCAGCATGGCCCGGATCCGGGCGGAGTGGACCCGGGACAGCAGCGTGAGGGCCTGGAGGGCGGCGGTGGCGGCCTCGTCGACGGTGCCGTTCGCCGTGAGGTTGCCGGCCAGTTCCGCGGTGAACAGGGCGATGTTGCGGGTGAAGTGCGGGTCTTGGAGCGCCACCGCCCGGCGTGCGTGCTCCGCCGCGCGCCCCCGTTCGCCCAGTGCGGACCAGCACTGCGCCGTGAGGCCCTCCAGTTCGGCCTCCCCGTAGAAGCTCATCCACTCCGGGTCGCGCTCCCCGGGCCCGGCCGCGAACAGCCGCTCGGCCCGGGCCAGTGCCTGCGTGCAGCCGGTCCGGTCGCCGAGGCCCGCCCAGCCGCCGGCCTCGCGCAGCGCCAGCAGCGACCGCAGCCGCGGCGAACCGAGCCGCTTGGCGGCCTGTTGGGCGGCCTGCGCGGCCCGCACCGCCTCGCGCGGCCGGCCGGCGTCGCGGGCCAGGAAGGCGGTGTTGCAGAAGGCGTGCGCCTCCAGGGCGGCGTCGCCGCAGACCCGGGCGGTGGACAGCGCCTCCGCGTAGTGCGAACGGGCGTCGTCGAAGCGGCCGGAGTCGTGGGCCAACCAGCCCACGGAGATCGCGAGTTCGCCGGCTCCGGCGTGCAGCCGGTCGTAGATCGCGCGGCGTTGGGTGCCGGCGTCCAGCAGTTCGTAGGCGGCGCGCAGGGGTTGGGTGGCACGGTGGTACAGGCCGTCGGCGCCGTGCCGGTCGTCCAGCAGACGGATCCGGCGCACCGCCTCTTCGACGGCGGTGGCCTCGGTGGCGCCGGCCCGGGCGCCCGGGGCGGTACGGGGCCCCGGCACGGCGGCAAGGGGCGCTGCGGGGCCCTCCGGTGCGGTCGGTGCGGGTACCGGGGGGTCGGTCCGACCGGCCGGGCAGAGGCCGGTCAGGCCCAGGGCGGCCGCCGGGCCGCCGGTGATGAACGCGCGACGTAGCACGTCGCTCTCCTCGCAGTTCTGGATACGGGTATCGCGGTGGTCGGGGTCGGTCGCCAGGGGCGCGGCGCTGTCCGGCGACGTACGGGCCCCCCGTCCGCGTACCGTCTCGCGCGGCGCGAACCCCATGTCGGGCAGCGTCAGCCCGGGGAACATGTGCCGGAACACCCGTTCGTAGGCGTAGTTCGGGCACCGGATCTCCCCGGATTCGACGCGGCCCACGTAGCGGGCGTCGCACGAAACCTGCTCGCCGATCTCACGGGCGGCCCGTCGGACCGCCGCCGCGAACTCACCGGGCGACAGCCGGCCGCGCAGCTGTCGGAAGGCGGTGTTCGGACGGGCGGGTACGGTGCGGGACGACGCTGAACGCTGCGCTTGCGACGCCATGGCGGACCTCTTCCGTGCCCTACTCCGTGCCATCGTGTGACCGTGCCGCGTCCTGGCGGTGCGGCGGGACGACGGTACCCGCTGTGACGGGTCCGACACCCTGCGTTTGGCGACAAACCGGAATATCTCACCTGCGATCCGCCATGAAGTGCCATCCTTTGCAGCGTTCCGCCGCCGTAGCTGTTGACGCGTTTCGCCGTTGGAGACGGTGTAAAGGGTGTGGCGCGTGCAGGAGGAGGGGTTCTCCGTGTGGGAGACCGGCGTCAGCAGGGGCGGCAAGGAGTCCGCGGGCCGGGCCACGGGCCGCGAGGGGCATATCGCCCCGGTGACCGTCGTCCAGCCCTGTGACCTGGTCACGGTGCCGGCCCGGCAGGGCCTGGAGGCGGTGGACATCCTGCGGTGGCGGGACGGCGTCGGTCCGGTCCTGCACGACGGCGCCTGCGACACCCTCGGCTTCCTGGTCCCGCCGGGCACGGCCGACGGCTGGGACGTGCCGGGCAGCGCCTGCACCCAGACCTACGCCCGCGGGGCCGCCTACGGCGCGCCGGGCGACGGGGCGCCGCCGGAGCCGCCGGTGAACGGCACCGGCTGGCTGGTCCCGCCGGAGGGGGCGTACGGCGACGCCACCGACCCGACGGTGCTGCGGGCGGCGCTGGGCGAGGCGGCCCGCACGATCGAGGCGGTCGACCGCTGCCAGTGAGGTGACCGCCGTCCGCGGGGCGACGGCGCCGGTGAGGGGCGGCCGTGGTGCCGCCCCTTGGCCGTTGCCGGACCGGTCGACCCGCCGCCGGGTCAGCGCTGGGAGAGCGAGTGCCCGTCGGGCAGCGGCGCCGGGGACGGGTCGGGCAGCGAGACGCCCGGCGGCAGGCCCTGCGGCGGGGGCCCGACGGGCGCCGCCCCGGGACGGGGCCGGCGCGCCGCGGCCCGGGCCTCCTCGTAGACGGCCATCAACTCCTGCGCGCTGCGGTCGATGTCGTAGCGCCGCACCACCGGCGGCACCGGCAGCCGGACCACCTCGGTGCGTCGCAACTCCCGCAGTGCGGCGGTCAGTTCGTGCACACCGTGGCCGAAGCGGCGGGCGCCGGGGGCCTGGTCGTCGGGGAGTTCGTCGACGACCGGGCAGCTGCCGTGCAGGACGTGCAGCCCGGCTGCCAGGGCCTCCAGGGTCGCCAGCCCGAACGCCTCGTCGGGGGACGGCGAGACGAAGACGTCGATGGCCGACAACAGCCCGGGGATGTCCGGCCCGTCGCCGGCCGCCGGCCGGTCCACGCCGCTGCGGGCGCCGAGCAGGTGGATCCGGTCGCCGGACCCGAACTGCCCGGCCGTCCGCCGGAGCAGCTCCCGTTCCGGTCCGTCACCGGCCAGCAGCAGGTGGACGCCGGGAAGCTGGGTCACCGCACGGACCAGGACGTCGAACCGCTTGCCGGGCACCAGCCGGCCGGCGCCGCCGACCACGAACGCGTCGACCGGCAGGCCGAGCCGGGCCCGGACCGCGGCCCGCGCGGCCGGATCGTAGGCGAAGCGGTGCGCCTCGATGCCGTTGGGCACCACGTGGAGGCGCCGCTCGGGGACGCCCCAGCGACGCAGCCGGGCGGCGACGGTGTCCGAGACGGCGACGGTCGCCGAGCCCAGCCGTTCGGTGGCCCGGTACAGGGTGCGCACGCCGCGGGTCAGCCGCCGGCCCTCGATGACCGCGTCGCCCAGCGAGTGCTCGGTGGCGACGACCGCCCGGACACCGGCCAGGCGGGCCGCGATCCGGCCGTAGACGCACGCCCGGTACAGGTGGGTGTGGACGAGGTCGGGGCCGGCGTCGCGGATCAGGCCGGCCAGCCGGGGGAGTGCGGACAGGTCCCGGTTGCCGGTCATCCCGAGGTGGGTGACGCGGGTGCCGTCCGCCTCGATGGCCTCGGCGAGCGGGCCGGGGTTGGTCAGGGTGACGACCTCGCAGTGGGCGGGCAGCCGGCGCAGCAGCAGCCGCAGCTGCAGCGCGGCGCCGCCCACTTCGAGGCCGGTGATGACGTGCAGGACTTTCACCGGGTCCCTCCAGGGGTAGCGGCCAGGGTGGCCTGGTCAGCGGCCGGGTCGGCCTCGTCGTGGGGCTGCGCGCGGCGGCGCGGCGCCGCCGGGGCCGGGGTCACCGGCCCTCCCGCCGGAACCGCGGCCGGATCGCGGCCCGCAGCAGGATCCGCAGGTCCTGCCCGGGCGACCAGCCGTCGATGGCGAGGTTGTCGAACCGCGTCCGGTCCTCGGCCCGGGCGCCGTCGCGCAGCCCGTGCACCTGCGCCAGGCCGGTGAGGCCGGGCGGCATCCGGAGCCGGGCCGTGTAGTGGGGGTCCCGGCGGGCGCACTCCGCGGCCCGGGACGGGCGTTCGGGGCGCGGCCCGACCAGGCTCAGCTCGCCGCGCAGCACGTTCCACAGCTGCGGCAGCCCGTCCAGCGCGGTGCGCCGCAGCCACCGCCCGACGCGGCCGGGCCGGCCATCGGAGCGGCCGGTGCGAAACCGCAGCAGGGCGAAGCGGCGGCCGTCCTTGCCGACGCGCTCCGGCCGGTGGAACACCCCGGGCCCGTCCGCCAGCCGGATCGCCAGCGCGCAGCCGAGCAGCAGCGGCGCCGTCAGCACCAGCGCCACCGACGCCAGGACGAGGTCCACGGCCCGTTTGACCGGACTGCCGGGCCGCGACCGGGCGGTCTCGTACGGCCGGCAGGCGAACCCCCACAGGTGGCCGGTGCCCGGCGCCGCCGGCCGCCCGTCGCGCCCGGCGGCGGCCCCGGCCAGCCAGACGGCCGCGCCCTGCCCGAGGAACCGGCGGAGCAGCGCAGCGGAGTAGGGGTCGCTCTCCGGCGGCAGCAGGAACACCGCGTCGCGCACGGTGTGCCGGATGACCGCGCGGGTCACCGCCTCGGAGGAGCGCAGCAACGGCGGTCCGGCGCCGGGCGGGACGCCGTCGGGCCCGGCCGGTCCGGTCGCCACCACGCCCACCGGGTGCAGCCCGTACTCCGGGTGCGCCAGGAGGGCCACGGCCAACTGCCGGCCCGCCGGCTCCGGTCCGACCAGCAGCACCGACCGCGGGCGGCGCCGGGCGGCGGCCCGCCGGACCCGGTACACCACGGCCCGGCCGGCGCCGGCCAGCACCGCCGTCGCGGCCACCGCGGCCGGCAGGGCGACCGGGCCCAACGCGTCCCCGGGGCGCAGCGCGGCCAGCGCCGCGGCCGTGGCGCACCAGGCGGTCGCGGACCGGCCCACCAGCGGCGCCGTCTCGTCGAGCGCGGCCGGCGCGGGGCCCGGACGGTACAGGCCGGCCCGCGCGTTGAGCAGCAGCAGGACCGGCACCAGCCCGGCGAGCACCGCCGGGTCCGCTCCCACGAGGAGGGCCGTACCGGCGGTGGCCAGGGCGTCCGCCGTCGCGAGCAGGACCGGGGCCGCCCGCCGCGGCAGCGGCCGGCCGGCCCGGACCGGTGCCGGCGGGGCGGCGGACGCCGGGCGGGGCGGCCGGCCCGGGGCGGCCGGCCGGGGCAGCGTCCCGGCGTGCCGGGCGGGCGCGTCCGCGCGGTCGGCGCTCATCGATCGGTCCGCGTCGTGGCCAGGACGGGCGGTACGGCGAGCAGTTCGCGGTAGACGTTCAGCACCGCGCCCGCGGTCCGCTGCACGTCGTGGGCCATCCGCACGTGCTCCGCCAGCCGGACGCCGAGCGCGGCCCGCCGGTCGCGGTCGGACAGCAGGGCGGTCAGGGCCCGGGCCAGGGCGGCCGGGTCGTCCGGCGGCACCAGGCAGTCGTCCGCGGCATCGGCCGGCAGGCACTCCCGGGCTCCGCCGACGTCGCTGAGCACCACCGGGATCCCACACGCCATCGCCTCCAACGGGACCAGCGCCATCCCCTCCCACCGCGACGGCACCACCACCAGGTCCGCCGCCCGGTACCAGGGGGCGGCACTGTCGGCGGCGCCGGCGAACACCACCCCGGGCGGCGCGGACCGCTGCAGGGCCGCCCGGTCCGGCCCGTCCCCGACCAGCACCAGCCGGGCGTCCCGGACCGCCGCGGCCACCTCGGGCCAGGCCCGCAACAGCGTCGACTGGCCTTTCTGCGCGCACAGCCGGGCCACGCACACCACCAGCGGCGCCCCGACCGGCACCGCGTCGCGCAGCCCGGGCAGGGTCTCGCGCAGTGCCTCCCGGGCGTCGTCGGCGGCATCGGCGGCGGGTGCGAAGCGCCGCAGGTCCACACCGTTGGGGATGACCACCCACCGGCCCGTCACCCCGACGGCCGCGCCGCGCCGACGCTGGGCCTCGCTCACGCACAGCACCCGGTGCGTCCAGCGCGCCGCGTACCGCTCCCAGACCCGCGCCGCCAACCCGCCGACCACCTCGAACGGCCAGCAGTGCGGCTGGTGGACGGTCGGGATGCGTCCGCGCAGCGCCATTCGGGCGGTGTACCCGGCGCGGGGACCGTGCGCGTGCACGAGGTGGGGGCCGGCGCGCCGGACCAGCCGGGCCAGTCGCCGGCGGCCGGACAGCAGCGTCCGGAGGGTGCCGCGGGCCGGCCAGAGCACCACTTCGGCGCCCGCGATGGCGGCCTCCACGTGCAGGATCCCGCCGGGCGGTGCGGCCACCACCACCCGCAGTCCGGCCGCCACCTGGGACCGCACCAGGTCGGCGATGACCCGGGCGATCCCGCCGTCGACCGGCTGGGACACATGGAGGACCGTGAGCCGGTCCTGGGACGGCAGGTCTTGTGGCAGCACGCGCACTGCTCCCCTGATTACCGAGCTGTCAGAACTCCGCGGGAATTGCCCGGGCCCGTCGTTCAGCGCCGCAGATCGGCCTGGACGAAGAGCGCCCCGAGCAGATATCCCGCCTTTCGGGTGGTGAAGCGGAATGTCAGCCGATCGCCCCCGGACCGGAGCGCCGGCGTCAGGTCCAAGACCTCTGAAGCAAAACCACGGTTGCTGCGGTTAACGGATACCCCGGACGTCCGCCGACCGGAATTCGGATCGGCTGAATTCTTCGTGCCGTTCGGCTGATCGACGGAATCGTGGAGCGCGACCGGAGTAATGCGACCGGCCTGGGCGGAGAGCGTGCGGCGGTGTTGGCGGGTTCCGTGGTAGTCGACGACCCCGACCCGCCCGTGCGCCCGCGCCGGCAGGTGCAGCCCGGCCAGTTCCACCGCGAACGCCCGCCGGCGCCCGCCCAGCGGTTCGAAGCCGTCCCACAGGGCCAGCCGCCGCAGCGGCTCCCGCGGGTTCTCGTAGGCGACGACCAGCGCCCAGCCGGCCCGCCCCGTGCCCCGCGCCCGCCGGTGCCCGGGGGCCGGCCGGGCCACCGCGTACGGGCCCGCGCCGCCCTGCCGCACCAGCGGCGTGACGTCGGCGGACGCCTGGTAGTCGTCGGTCCGGCCGGTGCTGCGGCGCCCGAGGGGGCCCTCCGCGCGCACCGCCTCGTAACGGCCGCGGGGCCCGGCGAGCAGCACCTGCCCGGCGTCCCGGGCCGCCGCGGGCCCGCCGCCTCGCAGGTCGCCGCCCCAGTACAGCCGCGCGTAGCGCACCCGGGAGCCGGCCGGCAGCCACAGCCGGGCGCGGTCGGTGCGCCGGGGCGCCGAGCAGGACGGGCCGGTCGCTGCGGCCGGCCCGCGCGCCGCCGGCCGGCAGGCGGACACCGTCTGGGTGATCCGTGCGATCCCGCCGTGCCCGGTGGTGTGGAAGCGCTCCGCGAAAGGAATCCGGGCGGATTCCCCGGGCCCCCGGGGCGCCGTCGCCGCCGCAGACGTCAGTGCGGCCGACAGGACCAGGGCCGCGAGCGCGCCCACGGCGCCGCGCCCGGTGCGGTCCAGCGACTTCGGCATGACGTCCTCTCCGGCTGCAAATCAGTCAAACAGGAGAGCACTCTGGCAGAAATCATGCTGGAAATCGCGGCAGGCGCGCCGCGGTACCTTCCTGGTTTTCGATCAGACGAATACCAGCCAGACAGGCTAATGAATCCGCTTAAGTGGTAACGCCCGCATCCCCGGTCCATATTGTTCGTTGTGTCCGATGCCCCATTCGTAAACTGAGAGGAGAATGGAATGAAGCGGTTCGCCAAGACCGCCGCGCTGGCCGCGGTCACCTCGGCGCTTGTCCTGGGTGGCGCGGGTATCGCCTCCGCTGACGGTGGGCACCACGGCCGTCAGGGTCGGCACCACCACGGTCGTTTCGACGAGGGCCACGGCCGAGGCGGTGCCCACGCCAAGGGCATCGCCGTCCGCTCGCCGGGCGTCCTCAGCGGCAACGTCATCCAGGTGCCGATCAGCATCCCGATCAACGTGTGCGGGAACACCGTCAACGTGCTCTCCCTGCTGAACCCGGGGTTCGGGAACATCTGCGTCAACAAGTGACCCGGCACCGGTCCGCCCCGACCTGCGGACCGGGTCGGGACGCGGCACCTCAGGCGGACTGCCCACGGCCCCGGCCGCTGGGCGGTCCGCCGCCCCGGCTTCCGCACCGGCCCTGACCAGCGGATACCCCCGCACGGTGGCACGCCATACTGGAAGGCATGGCACGAAGCAGGCGCGGGCGCGGCGGCCCGGAAACCGTCACCGCAACGGTCGGCGGCGGGATCGCGGAACTACGCCCCGACCGGGACCGGCCGCACGGCTGGACGCTGCTGATCGACGGGGCCCCGCAGTCCCACGTCGACCTCGCCGACCCGTCGCACCTGGAGTTCTCCTACCAGCGGCGGCTCGGTCACGTCGCCGACCTGGCCGGCCCGCCCGGCGCCCCGCTGCGCGTCGTCCACCTCGGCGGCGGCGCCCTGACCCTGCCGCGCTACGTCGCCGCGACCCGGCCGCGGTCCACCCAGCAGGTCGTGGAGATCGACGCCCCCCTGGTCCAACTCGTCCGGGAACACCTGCCGTTGGATAGCACCTGGCGCATCCGGGTGCGCGGCGCGGACGCCCGCGCCGGACTCGCCAAGATCCAGGACGACTGGGCGGACCTGGTCATCGCCGACGTCTTCGCCGGGGCCCGCACCCCCGCACACCTGACCAGCGTCGAATGGGCGGCGGAGGTGCGCCGGGTGCTGCGGCCCGGCGGGTACTACGCGGCCAACCTCGCCGACGGGCCCCCGCTGGCCTTCCTGCGCGGACAGATCGCCACCGTCCACACGGTCTTCCCCGAACTGGCGCTGACCGCCGAGCCGGCCGTGCTGCGCGGCAAGCGGTTCGGCAACGCCGTGCTGCTCGCCGCGGACCGCACGCTGCCGCTCGCCGAGCTGACCCGACGGGCGGCCGGCGACCCGCACGCCGGCCGGGTCGAACACGGCCGGGCGCTGTTGGACTTCACCGGCGGCGCCGCCCCGGTCACCGACGCCACCGCGGTCGCCTCCCCGTCCCCGCCCGCCGGCGTCTTCACCTGAGGAAGCCCGCGGCGGGCGCCAACCCCGGTGCTACGACGCGTGGTTGCTGGTCTCCACGATCGGCGGGTGGCCGTTCCAGGTGCAGATCACCGAGGTGCGCGCGCCGCCGCCCGTGAAGTCGACCCGGAGCCACTGGTCCTGCTTCCACACCTGCATCTCCCAGCCCGCGTTGGGGGTCGCCGACACCAACTCGGCGGCGTCGGAGCCCAGGGAGAGCACCACCCGCCCGCCCGAGGTCGCGTAGCTGCGGACCCGGCCGCCGGTGGCCGGCGACGTGCCGCCGCCCGCGCCGACCTGCGGGGACGGCGTGGGACTGCCGGCGGTGCGGGACGGTGCGGCGGTCCGGGCCGGCCGGTCGTCGGCGGGGGAGGACGGGCTCGCGGTGGCCGGGGCGGACGGCTTGGGCCGGTGGGTCGAGGAGACCTGCGGCAGAGCCGAGGAGTCCACCTGGTCGGACAGGGGCAGCGCCCGCGGTGCGTCGTAGACGGTGCCGGCCAGCACGGTGTGCACGCCGAACCACGACAGGGCGACCGCGGCGCCGGTCGCCAGCGTCCAGGCCGCCGCATGAACCAGACCTCGTTGCATCTGCCTCATCTTGCCCCACCCGCCGCACCGGTTGCCGCCTGCCCGTTGCCGGGTGGGGCGGCGTTCGCGTGTCAACCTCGCATAAGGAAACTCGCCCGTATGGCGTACGGTGCGGCCCATGGCACGAGTGCTCGTGGTCGAGGACGACCAGTTCGTACGTTCCGCGCTCATCCGGCACCTGACCGAGGCCGGCCACGCGGTGCGCAGCGTCGGTACCGCCCTGGAAGCGTTGCGCGAGGTCGCGCAGGTCGGCTTCGACCTGGTCGTCCTCGACCTGGGGCTGCCCGACCTGGACGGCGGCGAGGCGCTGAAGATGCTGCGCGGCATCACCGACGTCCCGGTGATCATCGCCACCGCGCGGGACGACGAGGCGGAGATCGTCCGGTTGCTCAACGACGGCGCCGACGACTACCTCACCAAGCCCTTCTCGGTCGAGCACCTCTCGGCGCGGATGGCCGCCGTGTTGCGCCGGTCCCGGGGCGCGGCCCCCGGCGCAGAACCGCCCTCACGAGTGATCCGGGTCGGCGGGCTGTCCATCGACCCGCTGCGCCGCCGGGCCGCGCTCGACGGCAGCGCACTGGACCTGACCCGCCGGGAGTTCGACCTGTTGGCCTTCCTCGCCCAGCGCCCCGGTGTGGTCGTGCCCCGCAGGGAGCTCCTCGCCGAGGTGTGGCAGCAGTCCTACGGCGACGACCAGACCATCGACGTCCACCTGTCCTGGCTGCGCCGCAAACTGGGCGAGACCGCGGCCCGGCCCCGCTATCTGCACACCCTGCGCGGCGTCGGCGTGAAGCTGGAGCCGCCGCGATGAGCGCCGCCCGCGGCGCGGACCGAGTGGCCGCGGGGCGGACGCCGTGAGGTGGGCCCTGGTCAAGGTGGCCCTGGCGGTCACCACGATGGTCGTGGTCGCGTTCGCGGTGCCCCTGGGGCTGGTGGTCAAGGAGATGGCCTCCGACCGCGCCTACGGCGGCGCCGAACGGCAGGCCGCCGCCCTCGGCCCGGTCCTCGCGATCACCACCGACCGCACCCAACTCGAACGGGCGCTGGCCAGTGCCGAGACCGGTCCCGGCGGGCGGATCGGCATCCACGTCCCGGCCGCCGGCAAGGGCGGTAACCCGGCCGAGATCGGCGCCCGCCGGGCCGCCCCCGCCGACGTCGCCGCCGCGATCCGGCTCGGCCGGGCCTCCATCGCCCAGGTCTCCGGCGGCACTTCGCTGCTCCAGCCCACCGCGGTCGCCTCCGGCATCGCGGTCGTCGAGGTCTACGTCCCCGATGACGCGCTGACCAACGGGGTGGCCACCTCCTGGGCGGTGCTGGCCGGCGTCGGGCTGGCGCTGGTCATCGGCTCGGTCGCGGTCGCCGACCGGCTCGGCACCCGGATGGTGCGGCCGGCCGAGCGGCTGTCCGCCGCCGCCCACGACCTGGGCCGCGGCGACCTCGGCGTCCGCGTCCAGGAGGACGGCCCGAAGGAACTGCGCTCGGCGGCCAGCGCGTTCAACTCCATGGCAGACCAGGTCGTCCAACTCCTCGCCCACGAACGCGAGCTGGCCGCCGACCTCTCGCACCGGCTGCGCACCCCGCTGACCGTGCTCCGCCTCAACGCCGCCTCGCTCGGCGACGGTCCGGCCGCCGAGCAGACCCGGGCCGCGGTCGAGCAACTGGAGCGCGAGGTCGACCAGATCATCCGCACCGCCCGCGCCCAACGGGAGCACACCGTCCAGGTCACCGCCGCGGCCGGCTGCGACGCGGCCGAAGTGATCCGCGAGCGGATGGACTTCTGGTCGGCGCTGGCGGAGGACGAGGGCCGCACCGCCCGGGTCGCCGGCGTGGAGCGTCCGGTGCGGGTGCCGGTCGCCCGCCCCGACCTGGCCGCCGCCCTGGACGCGATGCTCGGCAACGTCTTCCGGCACACGCCCGAGGGCACCGCCTTCGCCGTCGACGTGCACAACGCCGACGACGCGGTGATCGTGCTGGTCTCGGACGCCGGGGCGGGCATCGCCGACCCGGCCGCCGCGCTGCGCCGGGGCCACGGCGGCGGGGGCGACGGGTCCACCGGCCTCGGCCTCGACATCGTCCGCCAACTGGCCGAGTCCACCGGCGGCGACGTCCGGATCGGCCGTTCCGTACTGGGCGGCACCGAGATCCGGGTCTGGCTGGCGCTGGACGGGCGGCGCCCCCACCCCGGTGCCCGCCGCGGGCACCGGTTGCGCCGTCGGATCGGCGGCGGGGCGTTCGGCCGCCGGGGGCGGCGGGCGGCCCGCGGCACCGTGCCGGGCGCCGGCTCTTAACCGGCCCCTTCCGCTTCCTTAAGGCGGCCATAATTCCGCCAACCTCCGTGCGGAACCCGGCATTTGTCCGTTTCGCTGCCGCTAGCGTGCGGGGCGCACCTCCTCCCCACGGGTGCGTCCCCCCACCCCACGTGACGACAGGCAGGCACGAGATGAGTTCCTCGGCACACCGGCGCCGGACGAGCCGCACGACCAAGCTGATCGGCGCGGCCGCGGCCGGCGCGCTGGCGGTCGGCGCCGGGTTGACCGTCGCGGGCTCCGCGATGGCCACCAAGGCCCCGAAGCCCGCCCCCGCCGCCCCCAAGGCCACCGCGGCCGGCTTCACCCCCTACGTCGACACCTCCCTCACCCCGGCCTACGACCTGACCGGCACCGCGCAGAAGACCGGGGTGAAGCACTTCACCCTCGCCTTCCTCACCTCCGGCGGCGGCTGCGTCCCCAAGTGGGGCGGCGCCGGCGACCTCGCGGGCGACGCGGTCGCCCGGCAGATACCGGCGCTGCGCAAGGCCGGCGGCGACGTCCGGGTCTCCTTCGGCGGCGCGAGCGGCACCGAACTCGCCGCCGCCTGCTCCTCCGCGTCCGAACTGGCCGCCGCCTACGGCAAGGCCGTCGACCAGTTCAAGCTCACCGCGGTCGACTTCGACATCGAGGGTGGCGCGCTCCCCGACACCGCCGCCAACACCCGCCGCGCCCAGGCCATCGCCCAACTCCAGAAGCAACACCCGGGCCTGGACGTCTCGTTCACCCTGCCGGTGATGCCCGAGGGCCTCACCCAGGACGGCGTCAACCTGCTGAGCAACGCCAAGCAGAACGGCGTGCAGGTCTCCGCCGTCAACATCATGGCGATGGACTACGGCTCCTCCTACAACGGCAACATGGGCACCTACGCGACCCAGGCCGCCACCGCCACCCAGGCCCAGGTGAAGAAGGCGCTCGGCCGGAGCGACGCGGACGCCTGGAAGACCGTCGCCGTCACCCCGATGATCGGCGTCAACGACGTCCAGGGCGAGGTCTTCACGCCCGCCGACGCCGCCGCCCTGGTGTCGTTCGCCCGGAGCAAGCACCTGGCCTGGCTGTCCATGTGGTCCGCCACCCGCGACCAGCCCTGCCCCGGCGGAGCGTCCCACTCCGCCCAGCCGACCTGCAGCTCCGTCGACCAGGCCCCGCTCGCCTTCACCAAGGCGCTGGGCGCCTACACCGGCTGACCCCCCACCGGTCCGGGTCCGTCTCCCGGATCGCTCCCCGGCGGAGCGCAGCGGCCCCACCCCCCACCCGCTGCGCTCCGCCCCCCTTCGTCCGCGGGCCCGCCCCGACGCCGGGGGCCGGTCAGCCGACGCCCCGCACGGCCGCCCGGAACGCGATCGGCGTGATCCCGGCCTGCCGCTGGAAGAACTTGCTGAAGTTGGTGGCGTCCGCGAAGCCCAGCCGGTCCGCGATCCGCGACGCCGGCTGGTCGCCGTGGGCCAGCAGCCGTTTGGCCTCCAGCACCACCCGCCGGTCGATGAACTCCTTCGCGCCGACCCCGGCCGCCGCCTCGGTGGCCCGCGACAGGGTGCGCGGCGCGTAGCCCAACGTCCGGGCGTAGTCGGCGACCCGGCGGCTGTGCGGGAAGCCCCGCTCCACCGCGTCCCGGAACCGCAGGTACGTCTCGCTCGCCTCGCACGTTGCGTCGTCCTGACGACTCCCCGTCCCCTCGGGGTGCGCGGCCCGCAGCACCAGGACGGCGAGCAGGTGCCGCAGCACCTCCAGGTGCACCTCCAGCGGCAGCCCGCCCAGCGCCCCGAACTCCCGGTGCAGCTGCGCCAGTGCCTCGTCCAACGCCCGGGCCGCGGCGCCCTCGGGGCGCCGCACCGCCGGCCCGTACCAGTCCTCGATGCGGGCCGCGGCGGCGGTCGCCGGGTCGACGAACCCGGACTCGAAGAGCACCAGTCGCCCCTCCGCCCCGGACAGGTCCCCGAAGTGCTGCACCTGCCCCGGCCGCGACCACAGCAGGTCCCCGGGCGTCAGGAGGTGCTCCCGGAAGTCGACGCAGTGCACCAGGCGCCCACGGTCCAGGACCAGCAGGTGATGGAAACCGGGCCGGTGCGGCGTCGAGAGCCGGCAGGCGTCGGCGCGTTCGCGCAGCTCGGCGAGGGTCAGCACTTCCACCCCGGCGGGCCGCCCGGCCGGCGCGGAGAACGCCACTTCGCGGATCTCCCCTCCATCCTCCAGGGGGTCCTGTCGCTTTTTCACCATGACCCGTCGCCTCGCTACCCCGGAATCTCCCGTTGATACCCCTAGCGTAGGAGACGTCAGCACGGCTGATGGCGGAAAACGGCATCCGCATCACGGAGGCCGCCACCCCGCGCCCCACCCCCGGGCACACCTAGCCCACACCGAACCACCGGGAGAACCCACCATGTCCAAGATCGCTCTGTTCGGGGCCAACGGCACCATCGGCAGCCGCATCCTCGACGAGGCACTGCGCCGCGGCCACCAGGTCACCGCGGTGGTCCGCGACCCCGCGAAGGTCACCGTGACCCACCCGGCCCTCACCGTGGTCTACGGCGACGCGCTCGACTCGGAGTCCGTCACCGAGGTGGCCAAGGGACAGGACGTGGTGGTCAGCGCGGTCGGCGGCGGTGACGGCGCCGGGCACATCGCCACCATCCGGCCGGCCGCCGAGGCGCTCGTCGAGGGAGTGCGGCGGCTGCGCGCCGACGCGCCCCGCCTGATCACGGTCGGCGGCGCCGGTTCGCTCCGCAAGCCCGACGGCACCCAGGTCTGGGACGCCGAGGGCCTGCCGGTCCCGCTGCTGCAGATCATGCACGCGCACGGCGACGCGCTGGACTTCTACCGCACCGTCTCCGACGTCCGCTGGACCAACCTCAGCCCGGCCGCCACCATCGCCCCCGGCGAGCGCACCGGCAGCTACCGCACCGCCACCGACGACCTGATCGTCGCCGCGGACGGCAGCAGCCGGATCTCCGCCGAGGACTACGCGGTGGCCGTCCTCGACGAGGTCGAGGAGCCCCGCCACGTCGGCGAGCGTTACACCGTCGGCTACTGAGCTTCCGGCGCCGCCGGTGCCGGCGGCGGCATCTGACCCGGAAACACCGAAGGCCCCCGATCCGAAGATCGGGGGCCTTGATGCTGGGGTGAGTAACGGGACTCGAACCCGCGACATCCTGGACCACAACCAGGTGCTCTACCAGCTGAGCTATACCCACCAAGACCGGTGCTGTGTGGTTCCTTTTCCCCACCGGCTGAGAAAAAGTGTACAGGCTCCGGAGGGGTGCTCGCTCCCAGGTTTCGTGTCCCCGGGAGCGAGCTGCGTCACTGTGCCGCCGCCTCCGGTTCGGCGGGCAGCTTGTGCTTGGCCGCGATGGCCTTCGCGGTCTCCGAGTCCGGCCCGGGCTGCGGCACGAACACGGCCTCCCGGTAGTAGCGCAACTCCGCGATGGATTCACGGATGTCGGCCAGCGCCCGGTGGTTGCCGTTCTTGTCCGGACTGTTGAAGTACGCCCGCGGGAACCAGCGCCGGGCCAGTTCCTTCACGGACGACACATCGACGATCCGGTAGTGCAGGTAGCTCTCCAGGGTCGGCATGTCGCGCAGCAGGAAGCCGCGGTCGGTGCCGACGGAGTTCCCGCACAGCGGCGCCTTCCCCGGCTCCGGCACGTGCTGCTTGATGTAAGCCAGCACCTGTGCCTCGGCCTCCTCCAGCGTCGTCCCGGCGTCCAGCTCGGCCAGCAGCCCGGAGGTGGTGTGCATCTGCCGCACCACCTCCGGCATGGTGGTCAGCGCCTCGGCCGGGGGACGGATCACCACATCGATGCCGTCACCCAATACGTTCAGCTCCGAGTCGGTGACCAGGGCGGCCACCTCGATAAGCGCGTCGTTCGCCAGCGAGAGCCCGGTCATCTCGCAGTCGATCCACACCATGCGATCGTTCATGCGTCTCACCCTACGGGGCGCTCCCGCTGGCCGGGCAGCACGGGGCGGCCGGCCCCCCGGCCGACCGGGGTTTCCGGCAGCCGTGCGGCGTACCCCTCCGGCTGGGGCTTGCCCGCCTCCACCGCTTCGGCGGCCAGCGCGTGCCCGCTCAGTGCGGCGGCGGAGAACCGCTCGCCGCCCAGCGTCGCGCGCTCGCGCTCCGGACGCTCGGCCCGCTCCGGACGCAGTGCCGGTTCGGGCGCGCCGCTCTGCGGCCGGCGGGCGCGGTAGGCCGCCCGGTAGGCCGCGGGCGAGGCGCCCAGCTGCCGCCGGAAGTGGCCGCGCAGCGCGACCGGCGAGCGGAACCCGCAGCGCCCGGCGACCTCGTCCACCGAATAGTCGGAGGTCTCCAGCAGCCGCTGGGCCTGGAGGACCCGCTGGGTGATCAGCCACTGGAGCGGCGCGCTGCCCGTGAGGGAGCGGAACCGCCGGTCGAAGGTGCGCCGGCTCATGTACGCGCGGGCCGCCAGCGTCTCCACGTCGAACTGCTCGTGGAGGTGCTCCAGCGCCCAGGCGACGACCTCGGCGAGCGGGTCGGCGCCGATCTCCTCCGGTAACGACCTGTCCAGGTAGCGCTGGTGTCCGAGGTCGGACGCGGTCCGCCGGGGCGGGACCACCAGCCGGCGGGCCAGCGCGTTGGCCGCGTCGGCGCCGTGGTCGGTGCGGACGATGTGCAGGCACAGGTCGATGCCCGCCGCGGTGCCCGCGGACGTGAGGACGTCGCCGTCGTCGACGAAGAGCTCACGCGGGTCCACGTGGACGGACGGGTAACGCTTGGCGAGCGTCGGTGCGTACATCCAGTGGGTGGTGGCCGGTCGGCCGTCGAGCAGTCCGGCTGCGGCGAGGACGAACGCCCCCGTGCACAGCCCGACGATCCTGGCCCCCTCCTCGTGCGCGCGACGCAGGGCGTCGAGCGCCGCGGGTGGCGGAGCCTGGGTGATGGAACGCCAGGCCGGTACGACGACCGTCCCGGCGCGGGAAATCGCCTCCAGCCCGTAGGGGGCTGACAGTTCGAGCCCCCCGGTCGTGCGCAAAGGCGCATCTTCGCCAGCGCACACAAGTAGCCGGTACCTCGGAACGCCGGCGTCTTGGCGGTCGATGCCGAAGACCGAGAGCGGAATGGAGCTCTCGAAAATGGGGCCGCCGCTGAAGAGGAGCACCGCGACTATTTCGCGGCGTCGTCGGGCGGCGAGCTTGCGTGCGGCATCTGGTACGGCAGCGGAGTCCTGGCTCATGGCACTTAAGCCCCCCTCGGTCGTCTCGCCCTCTCGGTCCTGCACAGTTCCCCCGCCGTCACTGACCAAGATCGAATCTACTGTGTCCCGTGAGGATGGAGTGCCAAGTTCACCACCCGCTGGTATGTCGATATGGCAACTTGGCGCGAAGCATTCGATCACGAAGCGTTCCACTCGTCGGGCCTGCATGGGAAGTGCGCGTCTCGGCTCTGCCCGTTCGCAGTAGGGCACAACCATGCCCAGCGGTCCTTTCCTCCCTGCTCACACCGGGGTTGAGGGGGGTCCAGGGCAAGGGGTGAGTACGGGTCGGAAGTTGGCTGAAAACGGTCGTGCGCAGACTTGCGGAGCCCCCAAACGACCGGCGTACGCCCCCTGTAGAGGTGTCCGCCCCCCTATCCTTACGTCCCATTGTGTTCGCTTATGTCCATCTGGCGTTCCGGGGGGCAAGCGCCGTTCGGCGGGCGTGTCCGGCGGGGCGGGGGTGACGGTTCGGGGTGACCGCCGGCCGCCCCGGGGCCGTCGGTGCCGGTGCGACCCGTGCCGGTGCGACGGGACCCGCTTGGCGATCAAGGAGTCGGTCGCCGGGGTGCGGTCGGACGCTTCCGGGGGCGCGACGCCGCTCGCCGGGTCGAGTGATCTCCGGTGCGGCGGCGGCGCGGTGGGGATCACCGCGGCCGGGGGCGCGGACGGCGCTGCCGAGGCGCGCGGGGCGCCGCCGGGGGTACGTACGGGGGCAGGACGGGGCATTGCCATCCGCGCCACGCTCCGGCATGCTCCGGGGAACGCTTGCGGCCCCGGACCGCCCCGTGGGGGCGTGCCGGCGGCCCGCGGGCGTTCTGGGCAGCAGAGGAGTAGCGCCGTACTCTTGGGGTATCGGCTTGGAAAGATGATTCCCAGTCGTATCGTTCCTCTTTGAACTATGGCTCTCGCTCCTTGATCGAGCCGCCCAGGTCAACTGCCGGATCAAGTCAATCGCCGTTCCCCGTTCGCCCCTCCGCAAGAGGACGTTCTCGCCGAGACACCCATGGCCGGTCACGAAATCCCTGAACCCGCGGACCGCAAGCAGGTCGCCGATCCGATGGCGGACCTCGAAGCGGTGGAACAGAAGCACCACTCCTGCGATCCCGCCTTCCGGCACGGCGTCGTGGTCGGCTTCGACGGCTCCACGTCGAGCGAGCGCGCGTTGGCGTATGCAATCGGAATGGCGCGGCGCCACGGCTCCGGCCTGATCATCGTCCACGTGGCCAACCGGCTGCCGACGACGGTGTGGGCGGGCTGTGAGCCCCCGGTCTTCGTGGACGTCCCCGACCACCGCACCGAGGTGCTCGGTCTGGAGCTCGCCTGCGCCGACCACCTCGCCGAGGTCCCCTGGATCCTCGTCGAGCGCGGCGGCGACATCTGCCACGAGCTGGAGGAGGTCGGCCGGGAGTACGAGGCCGACGCGATCGTGGTCGGCTCCACGCACGGCCTGGTCGGCCGGATCTTCGGCTCGGTGGCCGGTCGGCTGGCCCGCCGCGCGCAGCGCCCGGTCATGGTCATTCCCTGACACCGAAGCGCCGTCCGTCCCATCCGTGACGGAACTCAACTCCCTTGCGTGCGCCACTCGTTGATCGGCTCTCCGCGACATGTCCACAGTTGAGGGGGCGTCATGGGGATTTGTGGGCGGTGCACGCCCGGTTGGCGTCCGAGGGTTGGCCGCACGCCGGTGGCGGGTAGAAAACGGTCACGACGACGTGCTGCCGGTCGGGAAGTGACGGGTCCCGGGGCGGCGGCATCCCGCCGGCGTCATGGGCAACGCCGGCAAAAGGGGAGGCGCCGGCTCCGCGCGCGTACGGTGGCACGCGCGCGGAGCCAGCGCCTTTGTCGTGCGGACTACTCCACCGTCACCGACTTGGCGAGGTTGCGGGGCTTGTCGATGTCCCGGCCCAGGGCCAACGCCGTGTGGTAGGCGAGCAGTTGGAGCGGGATGCCCATGAGGATCGGGTCCAGCTCGGGCTCGTTCTTCGGCACCACGATGGTGTGGTCGGCCTTCTCCTGCTCCTGGTGGGCGACGGCGAGGATCCGGCCGCTGCGGGCCTTGATCTCCTCCAGCGCGGCGCGGTTCTTCTCCAGCAGGTCGTCGTCGGGCACGATCGCGACCGTCGGCATCGCCGGCTCGATGAGCGCCAGCGGGCCGTGCTTGAGCTCCGAGGCCGGGTACGCCTCGGCGTGGATGTACGAGACCTCCTTGAGCTTCAGGGACGCCTCGCGGGCCACCGGGTAGCCGCGCACCCGGCCGATGAACATCATCGACTTGGCGTCGGCGTACAGCGCCGAGAGCTTCTTGATGTCGTCCTCGCCCTTGAGGATCTCGTCGATCTGGCCGGGCAGCTTGCGCAGGCCCTCGATGATCCGCTTGCCGTCCGCGACGGACAGGTCGCGGATCCGGCCCAGGTGCAGGGCGAGCAGCGCGAAGGAGACCACCATGTTGGTGAAGCACTTGGTGGAGACCACGCACACCTCGGGGCCGGCGTGCACGTAGATGCCGCCGTCGGTCTCCCGGGCGATCGCCGAACCGACCACGTTCACCAGGCCCAGCACCCGGGCGCCCTTGCGCTTGAGCTCCTGGACGGCGGCGAGCACGTCGTAGGTCTCACCGGACTGGGAGACGGCGACATAGAGGGTGTCGGGGTCCACGACCGGGTTGCGGTAGCGGAACTCGGAGGCCGGCTCGGCGTCCGAGGGGATGCGGGCCAGCTCCTCGATCATCTGGGCGCCGATCTGGCCGGCGTGGTACGAGGTGCCGCAGCCCAGGATCTTCACCCGGCGCACCGCGCGCGCCTCGCGGGCGTCGAGGTTGAGGCCGCCGAGGTGGACGGTGGAGAAGCGGTCGTCGATCCGGCCGCGCAGCGCCCGGTCCACCGCCTCCGCCTGCTCGGAGATCTCCTTGTGCATGTACGTGTCGTGGCCGCCCAGGTCGTAGGACTCGGCCGCGTACTCGACGGTCTCCGGCGTCGCCGTGGTGCGGGAGCCCTCGGTGGTGTACGTGCGGTAGTCGTCGGCCTTGAGGGTGGCCATCTCGCCGTCGTCGAGGGTGACGACCTGGCGGGTGTGCGAGACCAGCGCGGCGACGTCGGAGGAGACGAACATCTCGTGCTCGCCGATGCCCAGGACGACCGGGGAGCCGTTGCGGGCGACCACGATGCGGTCGGCGAAGTCGGCGTGCAGCACGGCGATGCCGTAGGTGCCCTCGATGTGGCGGAGGGCCTCGCGGACCTTCTCCTCCAGGGTGGGGGCGGTGGAGCGGCCGATCAGGTGCGCCAGCACCTCGGTGTCGGTCTCGGAGGCGAACTCCACCCCGTCGGCGGTCAGCCGGGCGCGCAGCTCGGCGGCGTTGTCGATGATGCCGTTGTGGACGACCGCGACCTTGCCCTCGGTGTCGAGGTGCGGGTGGGCGTTCTCGTCGGTGGGGGCGCCGTGGGTGGCCCATCGGGTGTGCGCGATGCCGGTGCTGCCGGCGAAGCGCTTCGGCAGGCGCGACTCCAGCTCCCGGACCCGGCCCTTGGCCTTGGCGGTCTTCAGGCCGCCCGCGGCCTTGCCGGTGCCCTTGGCGTGGATGGCGATGCCGGCCGAGTCGTAGCCGCGGTACTCCAGGCGCTGGAGGCCCTCAAGGAGCAGCGGAGCGACGTCGCGCTTGCCGATGTATCCGACGATCCCGCACATACGGTGACCCTTCTCGTTGGCGTGGTGGGTGCCCGGCCGTCCTCGACCCGTCCGGGGCCGCGGTCCGGTTGCGTCGCGGCCGTCAGCCGTAGACCAGGCGGCGCAGCTGGCGCAGCGAGAGCGGCGGCGGGGACACGGCGCGGTGTGGCAGCTCGTGTGCGATCCGCTCGAAGATCGCCTCGTTCCGCAGCCCCTGGGACTGCAGCTCGCGGTGCCTGCGGCGGACGAACCCCTCCGTGCTCTCGTCGAAGTACGCCAGCACGTCCAGCACCACCCGGGCCGCCTCGCCGCGCTGGAGCGGCGTGCTGCGGACCAGATGGTCGATGAGGTCCTCGTGGGACGGACGGCGTTCGAGCACCCGTCGATATTGCGGGGCCGAGCGGAGAATCGCAAGAAATCTGCCCGATATCGGGCAGGTGGTGCCGAACGCGCCCGGAAACTGGTCTACACCTTGACCGGTCACCGGGCACACGGTACGCATGGTCACCATCCGGTCGCTCCACGCCATGCAGAACGTGCGCCCCCGGGTGCGTCGCCCGCCGAACGCCCCGCAGAACGTGCCGCTGACGAAGCTCGCCGAAGGGACCGCCCATGAGACGACGCAGACTCCTCTTCTCCCTGCTCCTGGTCGCGGCGGCCGGCACGGTGACCGCCGCCGTGCCGCAGCCGGGCACCGCGGCCCCCGCCGCCACGCCGCTGGACCGGGTGATCCCGGCCCCCGCCTCGGTCCGGCCGGCCGGCGACGCCTTCACCCTCGGCGCGGGCACCCGGATCAGGGTGCCCGGCAACTCCGGCGAGGCCCGGCAGATCGCCGGCTACCTGGCGGGGCTGCTGCGGCCGGCCACCGGCTTCGCGCTGCCGGTCACCACCCGCGGCGGCGCGGACGGCATCGTCTTCCGGCTCGGCGGCCGGGACACCCGCGGCCTCGGCGCGGAGGGCTACCGGCTGACCTCCGGCGGCCGCGCGGTCACCATCAGCGCCGCCCGCCCGGCCGGCCTCTTCCACGGCGTCCAGACCCTGCGCCAGCTGCTGCCGGCCGCCGTGGAGAAGAGGAGCCGGCAGCCCGGCCCCTGGCGGATCGCCGGCGGGACGATCTCCGACGCCCCCCGCTACGCCTACCGCGGGGCGATGCTCGACGTCTCCCGGCACTTCTTCACCGTCGACCAGGTCAAGCGGTACATCGACCAGCTCGCCCAATACAAGATCAACAAGCTGCACCTGCACCTCTCCGACGACCAGGGCTGGCGGATCGCGATCGACTCCTGGCCGCGGCTGGCGACCTACGGCGGCAGCACCCAGGTCGGCGGTGGCCGCGGCGGCCACTACAGCAAGGACGACTACCGCGAGATCGTCCGCTACGCCGCCAGCCGCTACCTGACCGTGATCCCCGAGATCGACATGCCCGGCCACACCAACGCCGCACTCGCCTCCTACGCCGACCTCAACTGCAACGGCGAGGCGCCGCCGCTCTACACCGGCACCAAGGTCGGCTTCAGCTCGCTGTGCGTGCCCAAGAAGGTCACCTACGACTTCGTCGACGACGTCATCCGGGAGATCGCCGCGCTCACCCCCGGCCGCTACCTCCACATCGGCGGCGACGAGGCGCACTCCACCGCCCACGCGGACTACGTCGCCTTCATGGACAAGGTGCAGCCGGTGGTCGCCAAGTACGGCAAGACGGTGATCGGCTGGCACCAGCTGACCGGGGCCCACCCGGCGAAGGGCGCCCTCGCCCAGTACTGGGGTTACGACAAGACGGGTGCCCAGGAGCGGCAGCAGGTCGTCGACGCGGCGAAGCGCGGGACGCAGCTGATCCTCTCGCCCGCCGACCGGGCCTACCTCGACATGAAGTACGACAAGGACAGCCCGCTGGGCCTGAACTGGGCCGGCTACGTGGACGTCCGGCGGGCCTACGACTGGGACCCGGGGAGCTACCTGGCCGGCGCGCCCGGCTCGGCGGTCGCCGGCGTCGAGGCGCCGCTGTGGTCGGAGACCCTGACGACCTCCGCGAACATCGAGTACATGGCGTTCCCGCGACTGCCGGGCATCGCCGAGCTGGGCTGGTCGCCGGCCCGGGCACACGACTGGGACGCGTACCGGGGGCGGCTGGCCGCGCAGGGGCCGCGCTGGGACGCCCAGGGCATCGACTACTACCGGGCCCCGGAAGTGGCGTGGCCGACGCGGTGACGCGGCGGGGTGGCGCGGCGGGCCCGGGAATCTCCTCCCGGGCCCGCCGCGTTGTGGCCCGTAGGGGGCGCCGGCGCCCCCTACGGGATCCGTTCGCCCGCCCCCAGGGGTGCGCCCCCGGCGGTGCGGGTGCGGGTGGTCGCCGGCCGGCGGCGTCGGGTGCCTTCCTAGAAGCCCAACTCACGGGCGATGAGCATGCGTTGGACCTCGCTGGTGCCCTCGCCGATCTCCAGGATCTTGGCGTCCCGCCACATCCGGGCGACCGGGTACTCGTTCATGAAGCCGTAGCCGCCGTGGATCTGGGTGGCCTCGCGGGCGTTGTCCACCGCGATCTCGGAGGAGTAGAGCTTGGCGAGCGCCGCCTCCTTCTTGAACGGCTCGCCGTGCACCAGCCGGGACGCGGCGTCGCGCCAGGCCAGCCGGGAGGTGTGGGCGCGCAGCTCCATGTCGGCCAGCTTGAACTGGATGGCCTGGTTGGCGCCGATCGGCCGGCCGAACGCGTGGCGCTCCTTGGCGTACCGCACCGACTCGTCCACGCAGCCCTGGGCCAGGCCGGTGGCCAGCGCGGCGATGGCGACCCGGCCCTCGTCGAGGGTCCGCAGGAACTGCGCGTAGCCGCGGCCCTCCTCGCCGAGGAGGTTGGCGGCCGGGACGCGGACGTCGGAGAAGGACAGCTCGCGGGTGTCCGAGGCGTTCCAGCCGACCTTGGAGTACGGGGCGCCGACCGTGAAGCCGGGGGTGCCGGCCGGCACGATGATCGCGGAGATCAGCGGGGAGCCGTCGTCCTTGTGGCCGGTGACCGCGGTGACCGTCACCAGACCGGTGATGTCGGTGCCGGAGTTGGTGATGAAGCACTTGCTGCCGTTGATCACCCAGTCCCCGTTGTCGTCCCGCACCGCGGTGGTGCGGGTCGCGCCGGCGTCCGAGCCGCCGTCCGGTTCGGTGAGGCCGAAGGCGCCGAGCACCTCGCCGCTGCACAGCTTCGGCAGCCATGCGCGCTTCTGCTCCTCCGTGCCGAAGCGGTAGAGCGGCATGGCGCCGAGCGAGACGCCGGCCTCCAGGGTGATCGCCACGGACGAGTCGACCCGGGCCAGTTCCTCCAGCGCGATGCCCAGCGCCAGGTAGTCGCCGCCCATGCCGCCGTACTCCTCGGGGAACGGCAGCCCGAACAGGCCCATCTGGCCCATCTGGCGGACGATGTCGTACGGGAAGGCATGCTGTTCGTAGTACGCGCCGATCTCCGGGGCGACGACGTCGTGCGCGAACGCCTCGACCGTGCGCCGGAGTTGTTCCAACTCGTCGGACAGGCGGTGGTCCAGGGACATGGGTCACTCACTCCTTGTGGGAGAGGGCGCGGACGGTGCGTGAGGGGCTGGGGCGGCCCAGGACCCCGGCCAGCCACACGCTGGCCTCGGTCAGTCGCCCCAGATCGACGCCGGTCTCGATGCCGAGGCCGTGCAGCATCCACACGAGGTCTTCGGTGGCGAGGTTGCCGGTGGCGCTCTTGGCGTACGGGCAGCCGCCCAGGCCGCCCGCCGAGGCGTCGACGGTGGTGACGCCGTGCTGGAGCGCGGCGAAGGTGTTGGCCAGGGCCTGGCCGTAGGTGTCGTGGAAGTGGACGCCCAGCCGGGAGGTGGGCACGCCGGCCTCGTTGAGCGCGGCGAGCAGGTGCTGGACGTGGCCGGGCGTGGCCACGCCGATGGTGTCGCCCAGGCTCAGCTCGTCGCAGCCCAGGTCGAGCAGGGCCCGGCAGACCCGGACGACCTGGGCGATCGGCACCGGGCCCTCCCACGGGTCGCCGAAGCACATCGACAGGTAGCCGCGGACGTGCACCTTCTCGTCCCGGGCCCGTCGGACGACCGGTTCGAACATCGCCAGCGCCTCGTCGACGGTGCGGTTGAGGTTGGCCTTGGCGAACGACTCGGTGGCGCTGCCGAACACCGCGATCCGGCGGGCGCCCAGCGCCAGGGCGCGGGTCAGGCCCCGTTCGTTGGGCACCAGCACCGGCAGGTGCCGCGGATCGAGGTCGTCCAGCATCGGGAACAGCCGCTCGGCGTCGGCGAGTTGAGGCACCCACTTGGGGTGCACGAAGCTGGTCGCCTCGACGGCCGGCAGGCCGGCGGCGGCCAGCCGGTGGATGAACTCCGCCTTGACCTCGGTGGGGACGACCGCCTGCTCGTTCTGCAGGCCGTCGCGCGGGCCGACCTCGTGGATCCGCACGCGGGTGGGCAGGCCCTCCGCGGCCACCTCCATGGGCAGCCCCCGCGCCGGTGTGCCGTCGGTGGTCATGCCGTCGCCTCCTCGTCCGTGCCGGGGGCCGGCGTCCCGGCGTCCCCGGGGGCGCTGCCGGCGGCGTCCTCGTGCGGGGCGACGACGGCGAGCACCTGGTCCATGGCGACCGTGCTGCCGGGGGTGACGTCGAGCTCGGTGACCGTCCCGGCGTGCGGCGCGGAGATGACGTGCTCCATCTTCATCGCCTCCACCACCAGCAGGCCCTGCCCGGCGGTGACCTCGTCGCCGACGGCCACCTTGACGACGGTGACGGTGCCGGGCATCGGGGCGGCGAGGGTGTCGACGCCGTGGCCGCGGGCGGCCTCCCGCAGCGCCTCGGCCACCGGGTCGTGGTCGGTGACGTGCCAGGCGTCGCCGTCCCGGCCCAGCCAGTGGCCGCCGCGGTGGAAGGTGTGCCGGATGCCGTCCACGGTGACCCGCACCTCGTCCGCGGTGACCTCGAACCGCTCCGGGGCGACGCCGGGCCGGACGTCGTACGCCACCGGGTCCTGTCCGGGGACGCGCAGCCAGTGCCGTACCGGAGCGGGTTCGCCGCCGAGCCGGAAGCCGGTCGGGGCGGCGAACGGGTCGCGCCAGCCGCCCGCGTCGGCCGTCGACTCCAGCGCCGCCTGGCGGACCGCTGCGGCCGCCGCGTACACCTCGTCCGGGACCGCGTCGGGCACCAGGTCGGCCGCCACCCGCTCGACGAGCCCGGTGTCCAACTCGCCGGACGCCACGTCCGGGTGGGCGAGCAGGCGGCGCAGGAAGCCGGCGTTGGTCGGCACGCCGAGGGTGACGGTGGCGGCCAGCGCGGCCCGCAGCTTGCGCAGGGCGCTCGCCCGGTCCGGGCCGTGCGCGATGACCTTGGCGAGCATCGGGTCGTAACGGCTGCCGACCTCGGCGCCCTCGGAGAGCCCGGAGTCGGTGCGGGTGCCGTCGCCGGCCGGCTCGCGCAGGGTGAGGACGGTGCCGCCGGTCGGCAGGAAGTCGCGGGACGGGTCCTCGGCGCAGATCCGGGCCTCGATGGCGTGCCCGGTGAACGAGAGGTGCTCCTGGGCGTAGGGGAGGCGTTCCCCGGCGGCGATCCGCAGCTGCCATTCGACGAGGTCCAGCCCGGTGATCATCTCGGTGACCGGGTGCTCCACCTGGAGGCGGGTGTTCATCTCCATGAAGCAGTAGCCGGACGGGTCCTTGCCGGGGACGATGAACTCGACGGTGCCGGCGCCGCGGTAGCCGCAGGAGCGGGCCGCCTGGACGGCGGCCTCGCCCATCGCGGCCCGGGTGGCGGCGTCCAGCAGGACCGAGGGCGCCTCCTCGATGATCTTCTGGTGGCGGCGTTGGAGGGAGCATTCGCGCTCGCCGAGGTGGAGGACGTTGCCGTGGCCGTCGGCCAGCACCTGGATCTCGATGTGCCGGGGCCGGTCGATCCACCGCTCCACCAGCAGGGTGTCGTCCCCGAAGGACGAGCGGGCCTCGCGGCGGGCGGCGGCGATCTCGTCGGCGAGTCGGTCGGCCTCCCGGACCAGGCGCATGCCCTTGCCGCCGCCGCCGGCGGACGGCTTGAGGAGCACCGGCATGCCGATCTCCCGTGCCGCGGCGGCGAGTTCCGCGTCGCTCAGGCCGCTGCCGGAGGAGCCGGGGACGACCGGGACGCCGGCGGCGCGGACCGTCTCCTTGGCGCGGATCTTGTCGCCCATCAGGTCGATGGCGTCCGCGGGCGGGCCGATGAACACCAGCCCGGCGTCGGTGCAGGCGCGGGCGAACGCGGCGTTCTCGGCGAGGAAGCCGTAGCCGGGGTGGACGGCCTGGGCGCCGGTGCGGGCGGCGGCGTCCAGCAGGCGCGGGGCGGACAGGTAGCTCTCGGTGGCCGGGGCCGGGCCGATCCGGACCGCGGTGTCCGCCTCCTGGACGTGCCGGGCGTCGGCGTCCGCGTCGCTGTACACCGCGACCGAGCGGATGCCGAGCGCGCGCAGCGTCGTGATGACGCGGACCGCGATCTCCCCGCGGTTGGCGACCAGGACGGTGTCGAACAGGCCGGTGTCGAAGCTGGTCATAGGTCCTCTCACATCCGGAAGACGCCGAAGGCCGGCGCTGCGTCGTCCCGTTGGGGCAGGGGGGCGTTGGCGCAGGCGGTCAGCGCCAGGCCGAGCACCTGGCGGGTCTCCAGCGGGTCGATGACGCCGTCGTCCCAGAGTCGGGCGGTCGCGTAGTAGGCGTTGCCCTGGGTCTCGTACTGGGCGCGGATCGGGTCCTTGAAGGCGGCCTCGTCCGCCGTGCTCCACTCCTCGCCGCGCGCCTCCAACTGGTCGCGCTTGACGGTGGCGAGGACGGACGCGGCCTGCTCGCCGCCCATCACCGAGATCTTGGCGTTGGGCCACATCCACAGGAAGCGGGGGGAGTAGGCGCGGCCGCACATCGAGTAGTTGCCCGCCCCGTAGGAGCCGCCGACGACGACGGTCAGCTTGGGGACGCGGGTGCAGGCGACCGCGGTGACCATCTTCGCGCCGTGCTTGGCGATGCCGCCCGCCTCGTAGTCCCGGCCGACCATGAAGCCGGAGATGTTCTGGAGGAACAGCAGCGGGATGCCGCGCTGGTCGCACAGCTCGATGAAGTGGGCGCCCTTCTGGGCGGACTCGGAGAACAGGATGCCGTTGTTGGCGACGATCCCCACCGGGTGGCCGTGCACGTGGGCGAAGCCGGTGACCAGGGTGGTGCCGTACTCGGCCTTGAACTCGGCGAAGCGTGAGCCGTCGACGATCCGGGCGATCACCTCGCGGACGTCGTAGGGCGTGCGGGAGTCCACCGGCACCGCGCCGTAGAGCCCGGCGGGGTCGGCCTTGGGCTCCTCGACGGGCCGGACGGACCAGGGCAGCGGCGGGCGGTCGCCGAGGGTGGCGACGATGGTGCGGACGATCCGCAGGGCGTGCGCGTCGTCCTCCGCGAGGTGGTCGGTGACGCCGGAGGTGCGGGAGTGCACCTCGCCGCCGCCCAGTTCCTCGGCGCTGACCACCTCGCCGGTGGCGGCCTTCACCAGCGGGGGGCCGCCGAGGAAGATCGTGCCTTGGTTCCGCACGATCACCGCCTCGTCGCTCATCGCCGGGACGTAGGCGCCGCCGGCCGTGCAGGAGCCGAGGACCGCGGCGATCTGCGGGACGCGGGCGGCGGACATCCGGGCCTGGTTGTAGAAGATCCGTCCGAAGTGCTCGCGGTCGGGGAAGACCTCGTCCTGCATCGGCAGGAACGCGCCGCCGGAGTCGACGAGGTACAGGCACGGGAGGCGGTTCTCCAGCGCCACCTCCTGGGCGCGCAGGTGCTTCTTGACGGTCATCGGGTAGTACGTGCCGCCCTTGACGGTGGCGTCGTTGGCGACGATCACGGTCTCCCGGCCGCTGACCCGGCCGATGCCGGCGATCACTCCGGCGGCCGGTGCGGCCCCGTCGTACATCCCGTCCGCGGCCAGCGGCGCCAGCTCCAGGAAGGGGGAGCCGGGGTCCAGCAGCGCGTCCACCCGCTCGCGCGGCAGCAGCTTGCCGCGGGCGGTGTGCCGGGCCCGGGCCTTCTCGCCGCCGCCGAGCCGGGCCGCGGCGAGCTTCGCGCGCAGGTGTTCGGCCAGCTCGCGGTGCGCGGCCTCGTTGGCCCGCCAGGCGTCGGACGCCGGGTCGTCGGTGCCGGTCAGCACCGGTGCCTGCTCGATGGCCTCCATCGCTATGGGCCCCCTCGCTCGGTCGGCTGGCCGCCGGGCGCCGCGGGGTGCGCCGCGGGGCCAGGCGGGTTAATAGGCGTTAACCTCATTTCCCTCAGGTTAACGACCACTAACCCGCCTGTCTACAATCGACGGCATGAGCAATGCGCACGCCCCCGCCCCCACCAGCCGCCGCGAGCAGATCCTCAAGGAGGCCGCCCGGCTCTTCGCGGAGCGCGGCTTCCACGGCGTCGGCGTGGACGAGATAGGGGCGGCCGTGGGCATCTCGGGCCCCGGCCTCTACCGGCACTTCGCCGGCAAGGACGCGATGCTCGCCGAACTCCTCGTCGGGATCAGCGAGCGGCTGCTGGCCGGCGGCCGGATGCGGGTCGAGGAGGGCGGCGAGAGCCCGGCGGCGGTGCTCGACGCGCTGATCGACGGGCACATCGACTTCGCACTCGACGACCGGCCCCTGATCACCCTCCACGACCGCGAACTGGACCGCCTGCGGGAGGCCGACCGCAAGCGGGTCCGGCAGCTCCAGCGGCAGTACGTCGAGCTGTGGGTCGAGGTCGTCCGCCAGGTCCACGCCGAGTCGGCGGAGTCCGAGGTGCGGGCCGCCGTGCACGCGGTCTTCGGGCTGCTGAACTCCACCCCGCACCTGGGGCGCCCGGGCTCGCTGCCGGGGCGCCCGGAGATGGCGCGGCTGCTGCACCGGCTCGCGCTGGGTGCGTTCGGCGCGGTGGACGCCGAGGCGGCCGCGGGGGCCGGGGGCGGCGCGGTGGCGGCGCGCCGGGCCGGCTGAACCGCTCGCGCCCGGGCCCGCGGTCCGTCCCTCCGGGGGCGGGCCGCGGGCCCGTTCCGCCTCTGGACAGCCTTGCTGACCGACGGGTAGCTTGCGCTGAGCAAACGCTTAGCCAGGTGTGGCGGTGAAGGAGGCCGGGGCATGCGACGGACGGTGTACGACGAGGACCACGAGGCGTTCCGCGCGACCGTACGCGCCTTCATCGAAGCCGAGGTGGTGCCCGTCTACGACGAGTGGTACGCGGCCGGCCAGGCGCCCCGCGACTTCTACTACAAGCTCGCCGAGCTGGGCGTCTTCGGCATCCGCGTCCCCGAGGAGTACGGCGGCGCCGGCATCGACTCGCACAAGTTCGAGGCCGTGATGTACGAGGAGACCGCCCGCGCCGGCGTCTCCTTCGGCGGCTCCGGCGTCCACGTGCTGCTCGGCCTGCCGTACCTCCAGATGCTCGCCACCGACGCGCAGAAGCAGCGCTACCTGCCCAAGTTCGTCTCCGGCGAGGAGATGTGGGCCCTGGCCATGACCGAGCCGGGCACCGGCTCCGACGTCGCCGGCATGAAGACCACCGCGAAGCTGTCCGCCGACGGCACGCACTACGTCCTCAACGGCGCCAAGACCTTCATCACCGGCGGCGTGCACGCGGACCGCGTCATCGTCTGCGCCCGCACCTCCCAGCCCGCCCGTCGCCCGACCACCACCCCTGATGGACAGCGCTCCGCGCAGGCAGAATCTCGGGACGACCGCCGCTTCGGCATCTCCCTGTTCGCCGTCGACACCACGTCCGCGGGCTACTCCGTCGGCCGCAAGCTCGACAAGCTCGGCCTGAAGGTCTCCGACACCGCCGAGCTGGCGTTCGTCGACGTCGAGGTGCCCGCCGAGGACCTGCTCGGCGAGGAGAACGAGGGCTTCTCCTACCTCGGCCGCAACCTCCCCTCCGAGCGCTGGGGCATCGCCTTCGGCGCCTACGCGCAGGCCAAGGCCGCCGTGCGGTTCGCGCAGAGTTACGTCCAGGAGCGCACCGTCTTCGGCAAGTCCGTCGCCTCCTTCCAGAACACCAAGTTCGAACTCGCCGCCTGCCAGGCCGAGGTGGACGCCGCCGAGGCCGTCGCCGACCGCGCCCTGGAGGCCCTCGACGCCGGCGAGCTGACCGCCGCCGAGGCCGCCTCCGCCAAGCTGTTCTGCACCGAGGTCGCACACCGCGTCATCGACCGCTGCCTGCAACTGCACGGCGGCTACGGCTTCATGAACGAGTACCCGATCGCCCGGCTCTACGCCGACAACCGCGTCAACCGCATCTACGGCGGCACCAGCGAGGTCATGAAGTCCATCATCGCCAAGTCCATGGGCCTGTAGGGCGCAGGGACCCCGCACGTGAACGACGCACTGCAGTCCCTGCTCGACCTGCTCGCCCTGGAGCAGATCGAGCAGGACATCTTCCGCGGCGAGAGCCGGGCCTCGGTCGTGCCCCGGGTCTTCGGCGGCCAGGTCGCCGCACAGGCGCTGGTCGCGGCCGGGCGCACGGTCCCCGCCGATCTCCCCCAAGCTCTCCACCCCGGTCGAGCAGGGGGTGCCCCCACCCCGCACTCGCTGCACGCCTACTTCCTGCGGCCCGGCGACCCCGGCGCGCCCATCGTCTACACCGTCGACCGGATCCGTGACGGGCGGTCCTTCACCACCCGCCGGGTCGTCGCCGTCCAGCACGGCAAGCCGATCTTCCACCTCACCGCGTCCTTCCACGCGCACGAGGAGGCGGCGCTGGAGCACCAGGAGCCGATGCCGGCCGCGCCGGACCCGCTGACCCTGCCGACCCAGGCCGAAATGCTGCCGCGGTACGCCGACCGGTTCCGCGAACCGGACATGCTCCAGCGGCTGTTGGAGGCCCGGGCCGCCGTCGACCTGCGCTACGTGGAGGAGCCGCCGTTCGCCACCGCCGGCACGGCCCGCGAGCCGCGCTCACAGGTGTGGTTCCGCACCGACGGCAAACTGGACGGCCCGGAGGACGAGCCGCTGCTGCACGTCTGCCTGGTGACGTACGTCTCGGACATGACCCTGCTGGACTCGGTGCTGCTGGCCCACGGGCGCGGCGGCTGGGCGGTCGGCGATGTGGTGGGGGCCAGCCTCGACCACGCCATGTGGTTCCACCGGCCGCTGCGGGCCGACGAGTGGCTGCTCTACGACCAGGAGTCGCCGACCGCGCGCGGCGGGCGGGGGCTGGGCACCGGGCGGATCTTCGCGGCGGACGGGCGGCTGGTGGCGTCCGTGGTGCAGGAAGGCGTCGTCCGGGCGCCCCGGGAGGGGTGACCGGGACCCCGCGGACGCGTCGCCGCCGGGTCAGAGCAGGTCCGCCGCGGCCAGGAGGTAGGCGGTGAGCGGGTCGTAGTGGCGGGGGCTCAGCACGTGGTCGTCCAGCGGGACGGTGACCTGGACGGTGCCCTCGGACTCGGCGAGGAAGAGCGCGGGGTCGTTGCAGTCGGCGAACCCGATCGTGGGGATGCCGCGCTGGCCCGCGCAGCCGGCCCAGCCGTGGTCGGCCATCACCAGGTCCGGCAGGGGCCGGCCGGCGCGCTCCAGGCCGTCCAGGACCGCGGCCATCGGCTCCGGGGAGTGGGTGTGCCACAGCGTCGCACCGCGCTCCAGCATCGCCACGTCGCCGAACTGGAAGACCATGCCGTCGTCGGCGTGCAGCCCGTCGGGGATGACCACGATCTCGCAGTCCCGGGCGTGCAGGGCCTGGGCGGTGGCGCGGTGGACGTCCAGCAGGCCGCCCGGGTGGCCGGTGGCGAACAGCACCCGCTGGCGGTCGGCGGCCGCCTTGCGCAGCACCGCGGCCGCGCGGTCCAGGGCGTCCACGGTCAGCTCGGGGTCGATGGTGTCCTGGCCCTGCCGGTGGTGCGGGTCGTCGTTGACGCCGCAGCGCTCCGCCATCACGGCCAGCACGTCCTGCTCGTCCGTCCAGCGGTCGCCCAACTCCAGGCCGAACCAGTAGTGGCGGTCGCCGTTCGCGAGCCGGCGGTAGTGGAGGAGGTTGTTCTCGCGGGGGGTGGCGACCTCACCGGCGATCCGGGTCCGTACGAGGTGGTCGACGAGTTCGGCACGCGAGGGGGCTGCAGCGGCTATCGGCATAGCGACATTGTGCCCGTACGGATCTCTCCCGGTCGGGCGTTCCACAGCGCGGACACCGGGTGGACACGGACCGGACACGGTGCCGCGACGGGACAGCGGATGGACAAAACGTCGAACGCACGCGGTCCTGAGAGCGAAAATGTCCATGTCCCAGATCGTCGGGCGCTCCCTACTCTGCCCCCATGACCACCGCATCGAACGAGCCCGTGGGCCCCGTCGACTCCTCCCGCATCCCGCGCTACGCCGGGCCCGCGACCTTCGCCCGGCTGCCCCGCCTCGACGAGGTCGGCGGCCGGACCGATGTCGCCGTCGTCGGTGTCCCCTTCGACACCGGCGTCTCCTACCGGCCGGGCGCCCGCTTCGGCGGCAACGCGATCCGTGAGGCGTCGCGGCTGCTGCGGCCGTACAACCCGGCGCAGGACGCCTCGCCGTTCGCACTGGCGCAGGTCGCCGACGCCGGTGACATCGCGGCCAACCCGTTCAACATCAACGAGGCCGTGGAGACCATCGAGGCCGCCGCCGACGACCTCCTCGGCAGTGGCGCCCGCATGATGACGCTGGGCGGCGACCACACCATCGCGCTGCCGCTGCTGCGCTCGGTCGCCAAGAAGCACGGCCCGGTCGCCCTGCTCCACTTCGACGCGCACCTGGACACCTGGGACACCTACTTCGGCGCCGAGTACACCCACGGCACCCCGTTCCGCCGGGCCGTCGAGGAGGGCATCCTCGACACCTCCGCGCTGTCCCACGTCGGCACCCGCGGCCCGCTCTACGGCAAGAAGGACCTCACCGACGACGAGAAGATGGGCTTCGGCATCGTCACCTCGGCGGACGTCTACCGGCGCGGTGCCGACGAGATCGCCGACCAGCTGCGCCAGCGCATCGGTGACCGGCCGCTCTACATCTCCATCGACATCGACTGCCTCGACCCGGCCCACGCCCCCGGCACCGGCACGCCGGAGGCCGGCGGCATGACCTCCCGCGAACTGCTGGAGATCCTGCGCGGCCTGGCGTCCTGCAACCTGGTCTCCGCCGACGTGGTGGAGGTCGCCCCGGCCTACGACCACGCCGAGATCACGGCCGTCGCCGCCTCGCACACCGCGTACGAGCTGACCACGATCATGTCCCGACAGATCGCGGACGCCCGCGGCTGACCACCCCCGGACACCGCACGAACCGCCGGCCGGCCCTTCAGGGCCGGGCGGCGGCCAGCCGTCGGGATGGCGGAAGCCGGGCGCCTGCGCGCGCAGCCAGGCGACCAGGTGGCGGCCGACGGCGGCGGGCAGCTCGGCCCCGTACGCCCCGCGGATCGCCACGGCGGTGCGCTCGTCACGGAAGCCGACGTGGCCGTCGGCGTGGACGAGGTGGTCTCCGAACTGCCCAGCGAGGACGGCTAGTTCCTCATCCGTGGCGCCGTCGCCTGGCCCCTGGGTGGTCGCGTCCGGTGCGGTGAGACCGGCGGTAGTGGTCGCCGTGATCAGTTCCCGCCACACGGCCAGGGGGACCCGGCGCGGTTCGGAGAAGGCGAGCGCCTGGACGGGGGCGGGGAGGGCGGTGGGCGAGGGGAGGCCGTCGGGGGGGGGGGGAGGCGAGGCGCAGGGTGACGGCGAGCCTGCGCTGTTTGTGGTTCCCGGGCACGGCGAGGACCGTACTGGTCCGCGGCGAGGTTCACCACGCTTGCGTCGTCGCGGTGGTTCTCCCACCTGTCGAGCACACGGGCGGCGGCCTGGTCCGTGGTGAGCAGGGGCTGGTCGGGAGCTTCTCGTGCCACGTCGACGGTCCGGTGCGCGTGCGGTGATCAGGCGGGCCTGAGGCCGGGGAGGTCCCAGCCGCTGACGATCAGGTCGGATTCCATGGAGCCGGAGAGCACCGCGTCCCACATCTCGCTGTCCTCGATGACGGGATCGATGCGCATGGCCCACCGGGTGAGGCTCCGTGCGGCATCGCGGTGTTCGGCCGTGGTGGCGAAGGGGCTGATCTGGAAGGTCCGGTAGAGGCAGAGGAGGGCGAGGTACTGCGGCAGGCTGCTGGCGACGACGAGTTCGAAGGAAGCGCCCGAGCGGCCGTCCTGGAGGATGCGACCGGTGGCGGCGTCGAGGTAGGCGCCGGAGCCGATCCAGGTGCCGAGTCGGTGGAAGGGGCCGGCACCGGGGGAGGGGACGGCAGTCTCGCCCTCCCAGTCGCCGGTGGGCAGGCCCGTCTCGTCGAGGGGCGGGAGGGTCGCCAGGTAGATCTGGCCGTTGACGACGGGCACGCCGGTCTCGGTGAGGCAGCGGCGGGTGGCGTCGTCCAGACCGGTGGGCACGGCGTCGGCGGGGAGGGAACGGCAGGCGTCCGGCCCGAAGGCCCGGGCGAGGGCGTCGGGGGTCGGCCCCTGCGGGGTACCGAATTCCGCCGGGAACTCCCAGGTGGCCGCCTTGGTATGCGGGGCGATGAGCGGGGGCGCCCACTGGGGCGGGTGGTCCGCGTCGTCGCCGGGGGCACCCTCCGGGCGGTCGGCGTCGACGGCGAACAGGCCGCCGCGACCGGCCAACACCCAGCGCCCGTCGGTCACGACGCAGCTGGCGGTGGCACTGCGGGGGAGACGGAGCGGAGTGCGCGGATCGAGGGCCAGGGCGGCGTCCCCGGTGCTCTCGAACCGGCTCCGGCCCTCGACGCTTTCGAGGTCTCCCTCCAGGTCGTAGAAGAGGTCCACGACGGTCGACGGTTCCGGTTCCGTGCCGTCGTCCAGCCGCCACACCCGTTCGACGGCCTGGTCGTCTCCCTCCGGCAGCACGTGCTCGCCGTCCCGGAACAGGGGCAGCAGCCGCTGGCCGGCCACCGCACCGGCGCCGTCCAGGACCCCGGGGTACAGGTAGTCCACCTTGCCGGTTTCCCCGGCGACGGGGCCGAAGACGCCGTACGGGCGGTGGTGCGACCAGGCGGTGCGCCACGGCAGGGGAACACCGGCGTCGGCGAGGGCCGCGGCCCATGTGGTGGCGCCGCGGTTGGTGGCCGCCCAATGGAGCCAGGAAAGCCATTCCCCTTGGTCCTCGGGGGCGATGCCGTCGGTTTCGAGATAGTGGACGTCGGCGGCGACACCGTGCTGCGGAACGCCCTCGGTGAACTGGAGCGGAAGCGCCTGGAGAAGCGAGTAGCGGGTGCAGTGGGCCAGCGCGCGGGCGGTGTCGAGCAGCGTGGGGAGGGCGTCGGCGAGGGCGGCGTGCACGGCCAGCGCCTCCGCGCCGTAGGCGTGCACCTCGTCGGACGACGTGCGGTCGGTGAGGGCGGCGCGCAATTCCGTGGCGAGCGCGTGCTGTTGGCCCGTGGTGAGCGGACGGGCACGGCGAGCCAGGTGCTTGAGACCGTCGGAGCGGAAGCCCACCGCTTCGCCGCCCGAGACGTCCGCAGCGCGCCGCGTGACGACCTCCGGGAGGCGCCCGGCCAGGTCGGACAGCTCGGCGACGGTGGTGGGCACCCCGAGCGCCCCGGCGAGGAAGGCCCACACGGTGAGCGGGACGGTACTGGTCTCCGCCGCCGCCAGTGCCTGCAGGGCCGGGTGTTCGGCGACGAACCGGGCGACGGGCGTTTCGTGCACCGGGAGGCCCGAGAGTTCCACGTCCTTGCGGCGGGACACGGCCACCCGCTCGTGCGCGCCGTCCACCTCCACCACGACCGACACCCGGCCGCCGCTGCGCAGGCCGATCTCGCCGACCAGGTCCCCGCCCACCCGGGTCGGCTCGCGGGAACTGAACAGCGGCCCGGCCCACTGGGCGTTGGCCAGCAGCACGACGGCGTCATCGTCGTGCAGGGCGAGGGCGTCGCGCAGCGGCTCGCGGTCGCGCGACGGGTCCATGCGGAGCCCGAGGCCGTCCAGTACGGCGTGCGCGACCCGGTCGGCGGTCAGGCCGCGGCAGTCGATGGTGACGGCTGCGGGGAGACGCTGGCCGAGGTCGGCAAGCAACTGTGTCTTGCCGGCCCCGGGAGGACCGGAGACCTGGAGGACGGTGCCCGAGGGGCCGGCTTGCTCCAGCCAACCGAGGGCGGTCCGAAGGGCCTCGTCGTACTGCACGTTCCGGACTCCGATCCAAGCGGCGGGGTTGTCAGGACGAGGCTACCTGCATCCAAATGCGGAGCATCTCGCCCCGGGCCCGGTGCATATCCTCTTCCCGTCGCATCTTTGCCTGCTGCTTCGCTTCCTTGATGGCCTTTTCGGCGTTCTCCTCGCCGACGCTGTCACGAATGCGTTCGACCTCGTGCGGGGAGAGGTCGCCGTAGCGGTATCCGGCCGCGTAGTAAACCGTCGTCGAATTCGTCCGGTTCGGCAGATTGTCGCGCTGGTCGTGTGGGACGTCGTGGTACTGCGTGCGGTCTGCTCCCGCTGGCCGCTCGAATTCATGGGACAGGTAGTAGGAGCAGTTGGCCGATGCCGGGTCCGTTTTGGATCCGCACGGCTCGTACTCCGTGTACATGGCGATCGACTTGTAGGCGCCCGGGTTTTCGGCGTCCATCTTGCGGAACGCCTCACCCAGTACCGGTTCTGAATGGTCCGGGGCCTTGTCGAAATTGTTGGCGGGCACCGAAGAGTCGATGACGTAGTGCGTCTCGGTGCTGCCGTCGTGGTTCGTCTTCTGTACTTCCAGTACCGCGTAGTTCTTTCCGGAGAAGTCCGGGCGCAGCCGGGCGGCGCTCGCCTGCACATCGGGATCGTCGCTCTTGGACGGCTTGCCCACCACATTCCGCCACAGCGCGTTGAACTTCCGCTGTTCCTTGCCCAGCGCCGCCGAGTTCGGTTCGTCCCCGTGGCCGGTGACGTTCTGTCGCACACCGTAGGCGCGGGCCTGCGGTGCGGGGTCCACCGGGTCGCCGCTCTTGGGGTCGTGACGCGAATGGAGATAGGAGCCACCGGAGTTCTCCACGGCGTGTGCATCGTGGAACTGGTGGCTCATGCGGGCGATGGCGCCCACCGTGGCGAGCTGCTCGGACTGCTTCATCGAACCGAATCCGGGCAGTATTTCTGCCAGCCGTTCCTTGGTGATCGGGCCCTTTGCCGATTCGTCGATGGCGTGCAGCAGCGGAGGCTTGGGATGGTCTCCGTCAGCCGGCTTGGCCCAGTGGTTCAGATGGTCGATGACCGGTTCGAGATTCACTTGCCGGACGTCGTTGGTGCGGCGCAGCGTGGACTGGGAGCCGTCCGACTGCATCGTGTAGTGCTCGTGCGTGCCGTCACCGGGCTGCCGTTGCTCGTAGGGCGTGCTGCCCTTGGCCCGGTCGCCGCTGTACGGCTCACTGGCGACCTGGTCGCTCCGCTCCCGCATCGCACGGCGCTTCGCCGCCCGCTCCTCCGGGGACTCCTCCAGCTTGTGCTTGCCCTTCTTCGGTTTCTCGTCGCCGTTCTTCCCGTCCTTGTCGTCCGGGTGCTGCGCGTCCTTGCCGTGCCCCGAGGGCTGGTGGCCCGACGGGTCGGGCGGCGGCAGTGCTCCGGGATTGCGAGGCACCGGCGGCTGGTGCGGATGCTCGGCACCGGAGTGTGCAGGCGGCTGGTGCTCGGGACCGCGGCCCGGCACCCCGTGGTCCGCCGTGTGGTCGGCCGTGTGGTTCGGAGCCTGCTCGGGCTTCGTCCCCGGTGAGTCGTGGTGCGGGTGCTCGGCGTTCGGGGCATGGCCGTCGCCGGGGGTGTGGTGGGGCTCCGGTGCGCCCGCGGGGTGCTGGCCGCCGCCGTGCTGCTGGTTGGGCGCGTGTGGGGGGTAGGGCTGGTGCTGGCCCTGGTGCGGCTGTTGTTGGTACGGGTGCGGGGGTTGGCCCTGGTGCGGCTGCTGCGGGTGCTGGACGTGCGGCTGCTGGGGATGTTGCTGTTGCGGCACGTGGGGCTGTTGCGGCACGTGGGGTTGCGGCTGTTGGTGGGGCGCCGGTGCGTGCTGCTGGGGGTAGGGCTGGTGCTGCTGCGGGTGCTGGTACTGCGGGTGTTGTGGCTGTTGGCCCTGGTGCGGCTGCTGTTGGTACGGGTGTTGTGGCTGCTGACCTTGGTGGGGCTGCTGTTGTTGGTGGGGGTGTTGTGGCTGCTGCTGGTGGGGTTGCTGTTGGTAGGGGTGCTGGGGCTGGCCCTGGTGGGGCTGCTGCGGGTGCTGCTGCTGGTAGGGGTTCTGCGGTTGGTGCTGGGGCTGCTGGGCGTACGGGTTGTGTGGCTGCGGCTGTGGCTGCGGCTGGTGCTGGCCGTACTGGGGTTGGGGCTGGTGCGGCTGCTGTTGCGGGTACGGCTGTTGGTGGTGGGGCTGCTGCTGTACCTGCGGGTGTTGCGGCTGCTGTTGGTAGGGGTGTTGGGGCTGGTTCTGCTGGGGGTGTTGTGGGTTTGGGTGCTGCTGTTGGGGGTGTTGCTGCTGGTTCTGGCTCTGGTTCTGGTTCTGGTGCGGCTGTGGTTGCGGCTGTTGCTGGGGGTGGGGGGACTGCTGGGGGTGCTGGTTCGGGGTGTGGTTCTGGGTGGCGGTGGGGTCGAACGGCTTGCGGTCGCCGTCGAGGGTGAGGTGCCAGACACCCTCGGCGTGGGTGTGGATGGGCTGGTGGCTGATCTGGCCCGTCTGGCTGTCGACCCAGACGACCTTGCCGTTGTGGTTGACCGCGTTGAAGACGTGGGCGCCGCCGCCCGAACCGTCGGGGTTCTTCGGCCACGTCACCAGGACGGCCGAGGCCGAACCGTGGCCCGACTGCTGGAGCTCGTGGGCGATGTTGTTGTAGGCGTCGTGGGCGTTCTGGCCCGAGTTTCGGAAGTTGGTGCCCGCCCAGTTCTGGATGTTGTGGGTGCCGTCCCGTTCACCGCTAGCGCGGTCCAGGTTGCCGTGCGCGTCGGTGTCGTACGTGCGGGGCGCGGAGACCTGCGGGTTGCCGTACCAGGACTCCATGAAGGAACGGGTGCAGTCGGCGCAGTTGTTGGACCGGCCGGGCACGGTCGGGCCGCCGTCGTTCTGGTACTTGGCCCACGGCTGGAACGGGTCGGCGTGGACCTGCGGGGAGCCGTCCGGGTTCCGCGGGAAGTTGTGCTCCAGCGCCTGCTGGTCGTGCGGGAACGGTGAGTACAGGCCGCCCGGGTGGTGGTTCAGGCTGGCGCGGACGTCGTTGAGGCTCGGCTGCTGGTGGTGCGGCGCCTGCTGTTGGTGCTGCTGCTGGGGGTGTTGAGGCTGTTGGTGAGGGTCGTGCGGCTGCTGCTGGTTGTTGTGCTGCTGCTGTTGATTCTGGTGGTGCTGTTGCTGCGGGCTCTGGTGCGGCTGAGGCTGCTGGTGCGGCTGCGGCTGGTGTTGTTGTTGGGGCTGGTGCTGCTGGCTCTGCTGCTGCGGGTGGTGGCTTTGCGGCGTGGGCTGCTGCGGGTGGTGCTGCTGGTTGGCCTGGTGGGGCTGGTTGGTCTGATGGGGCTGGCTTTGCTGGGGGTGCGGCTGCTGTGCATGCGGCTGCTGGGGGTGATGGGGCTGCTGCTGTGGCGGCGCAGGCTGAGGGTGCTGCGGCTGCGGTTGGTGCTGCTGTTGCGGGTGCTGCGGCTGCTGGTGGGGCTGTTGCTGGTGGGGTTGCTGCGGGTGCTGGGGGTTGGGGCTTTGCGGCTGCCCCGGGTGCGGGGAGTGCTCGGGGGACCGGGAGTCCGGACGGTGATCGTCCGGGCGGTTGGCGTCCGGGCGCGGGGCGTCCGGGTGGGTGTTCTCCGGGCGCGGCCGGTCGGGGTTCGGCTGGTGCTGAGTGTCGGGCCGCGGCGATTCGGGGCGCGGGGCGTCGGGCCGCTGACCGTTGGCGCGGTCGTCCGGGTGCGGCTGGTTGCCCTCCTGGTGGGGGCGGTTGGCGTGGTCCGCGTCCGGGTGCGCTGGGGCGCCGTCCGGACGCGGGTGGGTGGCGTCCGGGTGCGGCTGGTGGGTGTCCGTCGGCCGCTGGTTCTGTCCGTGGTCGGCGTCCGGCCGTTGGTCCTGCGGGCGGTGGTTGTCCGCGGGGCGCGGACTGTCCGGGTGGTCGGTGTTCGGGTGCCGGGCGTCCGGGTGGTCGGTGTTCGGGCGGGGGCCGTCCAGGCGGGGGTTGTGCGGGGGCCGTTCCGGGGTGCGCTGTTGCGTGGCGTCGTGGACGGGCTGGGTGCCGTCCGGGCGTCGGTTGGGGCCGGGGACGTTGGCGTTGGGGCGGGGCCCGTCCAGGCGCGGGTTGTACGCCGGGCGGTCCGGGCCGCGTTGCTGGGTGACGTCACGGATCGCCTGGGAGCCGTCCGGGCGGCGGTTGCTCGGCGCGCCGCCGTCGGAGGTGGGGCGGGAGGGGGCGGCGCTGGGCGTGCCCGAACCGGCCGCGGGCGCGCCGCCGCCGTGGGACGGCATGGCGGAGGGCATGCCCATCGCGGGGCCGGCGCTCTGCGGTGCGCCCTGGGAACCCTGCGGCGAAGTGTTGCCGGACGCAGCGGAGTTGGGGCTTCCGACGCCCGAGTCGGTGGCGCTGTGCTGGGTGGGTGGCGGCGCGGTCATGGTGTCCGCGGACTGGGTGCGCACGGTGGTGTCGTGGTCGTCACCGGCGTGTGGCATGGGGTCGCCCGGTGCCGGGTCGCGGTGCTGGACGGACGGTTGACCCGCGGAGTGCTGGACGGGTGCGCCCTGGGCGGCCGGGGTGCCCATGTGCGGCATGGAGGGGCGGCTGCCCGTCCCCGAGCCGCCCGACGAACCGGAGGAATTCGACGAGTCCCCGTTGCCGTTGCCGTTGCCGGAGCCGCCGTCATGGGACGGGGCGGGGGACGGCGAGGGAGACGGGCTGCCGGAGCCGTGATCGCCGGGTGAAGTGCCGTCGTGGCTCGGGGCGTCGTGCGGGCTGGGGGCGGAGTGCTGCGGCGAGGGTTGGGCGCCGGCGGAGCCGTCGTGGGTCGGGCTGGTGTGGTGCTCGGGAGCCGGCTGGGTGCTGACCGGGTCGGGGCCGCGCTCCGGCGGGTGGCTCGCCGAGTGGTCCGGAGCGGTGTCCGGGGTGGGGTGGGTGCTGACGGAGTCCGGCCGGGCGGCGTCCGGCGTCGGGTGCGTGCCCACCCCGTCCTGGCGCGGTGCGTCGGGGGTGTGGTCGGCGGTCGGTTGGGTGTTGAACGGTTCCGGACGGGCGGAGTTGGGGGTGTTGTCGGCCGTGGGGTGGGTGCTGACCCCGTCGGGGTGCTCCGCATGCGGACCGTGACCGGAGTCGGGGGTGGCGACGGACTCGGGGGAGTGCGACGGCCCGGATGCGTCGTGGCCGCCCTGGTAGCCCTCGTCGAAGGGGGAGCGGTGTGCCGCGTCGGGGAGGGGCTGGGCGGTGGGCCTGGGGTGATCGTTCCCGGAACCGGAACCGGAACCGGAATCGGAACCGGAATCGGACGCGGGATCGGAACCGTGGTGGGAGCCCGAGTCGGTGCCGGGAGGCGTGTCCGAGTGGGCGCGTTCGGGAGAGGTGGTCGGGCTGGACGGGCTGTCGCCGGGGCGCGGGGCGTGGGACTCTCCACCCGAGCCCGAGCCCGAGCCCGAGCCCGAGCCCGAGCCCGAGCCAGAACCGGAGTCCGCTCCGGAGCCGCCGTGCGAACCGCTGCCGCTGCCGCTGCCGCCGCCGTCGCCCGAGCCGGAGTGCCCCTCGGAACCGGAGCCACCGTGCTCCCCCGAGCCGGAGCCCGAACCGCTCCCGGACCCGCCGTGTTCGCCGGACCCCGAGCCCGAGCCCGAGCCAGAACCGGAACCGGACCCCGAGCCGCTCCCGTGCTCCCCGCCTCCGCTCGCCCCGCTCCCGTGCTCGCCGCCGCTGCCGCCGTGCTCGCCACCGCCGTGGCCGGCCGCGTGGTCCAGGCCGGTGCGGGCGTGCTGGCCCGCCTTGCCGCCGAGCGCGTCGCGGAAGTTGGTGCCGAAGTTCTCGCCGGTGTTCTTGAGGGAGTCGGTGGCCGTATCGGCGCCGGTCTTGAGGCTGCGGTTGACGTCGAAGCCGTTCTGGGCGCCGAACGACATGTTGACGCCCTGGGCGATGGCGTCGGAGATCATCGCCTGCAGCGCGTCCATGGCCGGCTGCTTGACGGTGTTCATGATCGCCTCGATCAGGGCGTCGCGCGCTTCCTTGAGGATGCGGCGGACGATGAGGCGGGTGGCTTGGGTGGCGCCGGCTGCCCCCACTTCGGAGAGCCCGAAGGTGAAGGGGGCGGCTGCTTGGGCCGCGATGATTTCTGCCGCGAGGATCGCCAACTGGGCGATCACCGCCACTTTCATCCCGACGATCACCCCCGATCCGGCGTCCATCGCGAAGGCGATCAGCTCGGCGGCCTCGCGGGCGTCGTTCATGTAGCCGTTGCCGCCGTCGGAGAACTTGTCCCAGGTCTTGCTGAAACCGTCGATGCTGTCGCCGGAGTTCGACGACAGGACGGTGCCGGCCGCGGTGACGCCCTCGGACTGGAGCTGTTCCACCATGTTCGCGAATTCCCGCCACTCACTGGCGGACTCGTTCATCTTGTCCTCGTCGCCCGTCGGCCAGTCGTATCCGAGCATCTGGAGGACCCACTCAAGCCAGTCCGGCAGCATGATTGACATTGGGAATCCCCCGTAGACGGCGAGGCGGTGAGCGCGAACGAAAGAGGTGGAGGGAGCAGAGAGAACGGAGAGAAGGGAGACAACTGGGAGAACGAAGAGAGCGGAGAGAACGGTAGGAGCAGGAGGGGCGAAAGGGCGGCAAGCCGGGAAGTGCCCGTACGCGGACGGCTCCTGAGCCCCCGGAGCGCGATCCGAACGCGATCCGACTCCGGTTCGGCCCTGATCCGCCCCTGATCCGCCCCCGATCCGCCCCCGAGCAGGAGTCCCGAGGCTACGTGTTGGGGGACTTGAAGTTGCTGATCAGCTGGCTCTCGGCCTCGGCGTTGGCGACGTGCTGTTGCATCAAGGAGTGGTTGAAGTCCTCGTTGCCCTCATGGTTGTTCGCCATGGTGGTGAGCGCGCCGCCGATCTCGTGGAGCTTGGCCGCGAGATGTCCCATCGACTCGTACATGCCGTCGCGTAGGCCCTCGTAGACGACGCCGAACTTCGAGCCGATGTCGTCGTCGCCCCATGGCGGGGTGCCGGACCCCTCCAGATCGGTGAGGCCGTTCTTGAGCTTCTCCACGGCGGACTGATACCGCTCGCCGATGTTGGTGAAGCTTCCGCCACCCGACTTCAGTGACGGTACGTCTGCTTGCAGGCCATCGCCGGCCATGCTCTTTCCCCCGTTCAGAGTTCGTCACGTAGTGCTCGGACTCAAGCAAATTCTAGTCGCGTGGGTCAGCTTCACGGCAAGACGCCTACTGTCACAGGGTTGTCATGCGCGAGGGTGCCGTGAGGGCGTCCGGCCCTGGTGCCGGCGGGCGTCCGCGTGCCTCACGCGTTTCCCGGGCGGTACCACTGCCGGTAGACGGCGATGGCGGAGTCCGGGGGGAAGTTGGGCACCGTGGTCACGTCGCCGTTGGCCTTGGTGATCACGATGTTGGTGCCGCCCGGGCTGGCCGGCGGGGCGGTGGGGTCCTCGGGGGCGGGCCAGCCGGCGTAGACGAGGTAGCCCTCGTCGAATTCGTGGACCAGGAGCGAGACGGGGCCGCCCGGGGCGCCGACCGGTGGGAAGTAGGCGCGGCCGATCTCCAGGGCGTGGTCGGCGGAGGTCGGCACCACCTTGGGCGGGGCTCCGGCGCCGGGCTGTTGGCCGGGGACGGTGCTCGGCGGGTACGGCGGCGGCAGCGGCGGCTGGCCGCCGGTGGCCCCCTCCGGTGCGCCCGGGGTGCCGCTCGGCTGCCCGCCGGGGGTGGCGCCCGCGTTCCCGGCCGGGTTGCCGGCTGCGGAGTCCGTCATGGAGGTCCCTCCCGTTGGCATCGCTAGGTCATGCCCGCTGTCATGGCGTGTTGTTCTGCATCAGTCAAGATCAGGTCAAGGCTGCGAATTCCGGTCACCTTGACCGACGTCGGAGAAGCGTAGTGGGTTCGCCTGTGGTGGGGGGCGGGCCGGGGGAGTTCGAGATCTTCGGCCCGTTGGTCTGGCTTTCCCGTTTTGCCGGCGCCTTAAGGATGTTGGGGTGATGGGGCCGCTTGGGTCGCTTCGGTCGATTGGTCCCGCTGGTTCGGTATGGCCCGGTTCGGTGTGTCGGTGGCCTCGTCCTCCAGGGTGCGGAGGGCGAACCAGAGTTCCATGCGGACGTCGGGGTCGTCGAGGTCGGTGTCGAGGAGGCCGGAGATGCGGGTGATGCGTTGGCGGACGGTGTTGCGGTGGATGCCGAGGGCGGTGGCGGTGCGGTCCCAACTGCCGTGCAGAGAGAGCCAGTTGTGCAACGTGGTACGGAGGGGAGGGGAGTCGACGAGTGGGGCTAGTCGGGCCCGGGCGTGTTCCCTGGCGTCCGCGGGGTCGATGAGGGCACCGAGGCCGTTCGGGCCGGCGGCGTGGTGGCGCACCAAAGGGGTGCGGCGGGCCAGGGCGCGCCGGAGGGCATGCGCGGCGTGCCGGTCGGCGGCGGGCAGGCCGACCACCGGAACGGGTTCGCTGACGCCCAGTGTCCAGCCGGGGAGGGCGGCGACCTCGCCGTCGCCGGGGACCAGGGCCCGCAGCCCGTCGGGGGCGGCAGCCGGTGCCACCAGCGGGGTCTTGAGGGCGCGGGCCAGGCCGGCCGGGGCGGCGGGTGCGTCGCGGCGGGGTACGGCGTGCACGACGGTCCACCGGCGGTGGCCGAGGAACGGGGCGACGTCGGCCGGGGCGGCGCCCACGAGGAGGTGGACCAGGGCCGCCGCGTGGTCGCCGCCGGTCGGCCCGGTGGCGGCGGGGCCGGTGATCAGCGAGAGCAGCACGGCGGCGACGCCCGCGATGGTGTGCGCGGGCGGATCGTCCGGGTCGGTGGCGACCACCAGGGCGAGCCCGCCGCCGGTCTCCTTCGGGCCGGTTCCGGCGTCCTCGGCCTCCTGGGCGCCGGGGGGCGTCCGTCCCGTCAGGGCGTAGCCGGTCAGTTGGGTGCCCGGGAGCGCGTCCGCGGCCGAGGTGGGGCCACCGGCGGTGACCACCCCCGCCAGGCGGACCGCCGCGGCCCGGCAGGCGGCGGACGGGCGCGGGCCGGCCGAGCCGTGCGCGGTGCCGTCGGGGGCGAGCAGTGCGGCCCAGCCGTGCGCGTGGCGGGCCAGGGCGCGGAGCACGGCGGTGGCCGGTTCCGGGCGGGCGGCCGCCGCGGACAGGGCGCGCTGGGCCGCGCCGATCCGGGTCAGTTCGCGGTGCCGGGCCTCGGTCACGGCCTGCCAGACGGCGCTCTCCACGGCCGTGAACGGGGTTTCCCGCGGGACCTCGACGAGCGCCAGCCCGTGTCGGTCGCAGGCGTCCACCAGGGCCGGCGGAACCGTCCGGTGCACCGGGGCGATGCCGAAGCCGAGGGCGGCGGCGCCGGCCGCGACGGTGCGGGCGGCGTAGCCGTCCAGGTAGGCGTCGAGCGCGGCGCCGTCCTCCGAGGCCGCCGCCTCCGCCAGGTGGACGCCGGCGGTCAACAGCAGCTCGCCGCCCAGGAGGTACGGCACCGGGTCGGCCATCTCCGAGGTGTGCACCCAGTGGATGGTCACGCCCGAAGGGGGCCCGGCGAGCTGACGCAGGCCCAAGTCCGTCCGGGCGAGCAGGTCCGCCAGGGGGACCGGAGGGGTGGACGGCGGGGGCAGGGAACGCGGCATGTGCGGAACCTCCACTTCCAGGGGGCCGGAGTGGAGGAAACGTACACTTCAGCGTCGTTCGTGCGCCTCCTAGGGTCGACCCCCGAGACGGGACACCCCCACCGCCCCGCTCGCCCCTCCTCCCACTTCCACCCCGAAGCGCCTCACCCCGCTTCGCCCTTGCTCCCCTCGCTCCTCCCCTCTCCCCTCGGCGCAGTTGGAAGGGATGGCCCATGGCTGTCGACTACGCGGTGATCGTTCTCTATCTGGCCGGCATGCTCGCCATGGGGTGGTGGGGCATGCGGCGCGCCACCTCGAAGAGCGACTTCCTGGTCGCCGGGCGGCGGCTGGGCCCCGTGATGTACTCCGGGACCATGGCCGCGATCGTGCTCGGCGGCGCCTCCACCATCGGCGGCGTCGGTCTCGGCTACCAGTACGGGCTGTCCGGGGCGTGGATGGTCTTCACCATCGGCCTCGGGCTGCTGGGCCTGAGCGTCTTCTTCTCCGCCCGGATCGCCCGGCTGAAGGTCTACACCGTCTCGGAGATGCTGGACCTGCGCTACGGCGGCGCCGCCGGGCTCATCTCCGGCGTGGTCATGTGGGCGTACACCCTGATGCTCGCGGTGACCTCGACCCTCGCCTACGCGACCATCTTCGACGTGCTGTTCGGACTCGACCGCACGCTGGCGATCGTCCTCGGCGGGGCGATCGTGGTGGCGTACTCGACGCTCGGCGGGATGTGGTCGATCACCCTGACCGACATGGTGCAGTTCGTCGTCAAGACCATCGGCGTCCTGCTGCTCCTGCTGCCCCTCGCACTCGTCAAGGCGGGCGGCTTCGCCCAGTTGAAGGCCCAACTGCCGAGCGACTACTTCGCGCCGCTGGGCATCGGCGGCCAGACCGTCTTCACCTACGTCCTGATCTACTCGTTCGGGATGCTGATAGGGCAGGACATCTGGCAGCGCGTGTTCACCGCGCGCAGCGACCGGGTCGCGCGCCTGGGCGGCACCGCGGCCGGCACGTACTGCCTGGTGTACGCGGTGGCGGGGGCGGTCATCGGCACCGCGGCCAAGGTCCTCTACCCCCATCTGGGCAGCCCCGACGACGCGTTCGCGACGATCGTGAAGGACGCGCTGCCGGTGGGGGTGCGCGGGCTGGTGCTGGCGGCGGCGCTGTCCGCGGTGATGTCGACGTCGTCGGGCGCGCTGATCGCCTGCGCGACGGTGGCCAACAACGACATCTGGGCGCGGGTGCGGCGGGGGGCCGGACGCCGGCCGGCGGAGCACCGCGGGTCCCCCGAGGGGCGGTCCTCCGAGGCGCAGTCGCCCGAGGCGTCCGCGGGCCACGACGAGGTGCGGGGGAACCGGCTGTTCATCCTCCTCATGGGCGTCGCGGTGATCGTCATCGCGCTCGCGCTGAACGACGTCGTCGAGGCGCTCACCCTCGCCTACAACGTGCTGGTCGGCGGGTTGCTGGTGCCCATCCTCGGGGGGCTGCTGTGGAAGCGCGGCAACGCCGCCGGGGCGCTGGCGTCGGTCGTGGTCGGCGGGGTGACCGTGGTCGGCCTGATGGTCGCCCTCGGGGTCCTCGCCAACGAGCCCATCTACTACGGGCTGTTGGCCTCCCTCGTGTCCTACGTGGCGGTCAGCCTGGCCACCCGGCCCACGGACGCGGCGGTCCTGGCGGCCTGGCGGGAACGGTTGGGCCCGCGGCCCGCCGCCGTGGCGGGCGCCCCGGGCCCGGCCGGCGACTGACCGCGCACCGCCCCGCGCCCCGCCGGGCGCCGATCGACCCCGACGAGACGGAAGAGAGCACCACCATGAGCACCACCCCGAACCCCGGCCCGACCCCCGGCCCGACCCCCGATGCGGACGCTGCTGGCACCCCGGCGCACCCCTCGCCCCGCACCGGCGGTGACCTGGTGATGGAGTCGCTCGCCGCGCTGGGCGCCGACACCGTCTTCGGCCTCCCCGGCCAACACGCCCTCGGCCTCTTCGACGCGCTGCGCCGCGCCCCGGGCGTGCGGTACGTGGGATTGCGGACGGAGAACAACGCGGGCTTCGCCGCCGACGCCTACGCCCGGACCACGCACCGGGTCGCCCCGCTGCTGGTCTCCACCGGTCCCGGCGCGCTGCTGACGCTGCCCGCGCTCCAGGAGGCGGCCGCCGGTTCGGCCGCCGTCCTGGCCCTCGGCAGCCAGGTGCCGGTGGCCGGGCTCGGCGGCGGCCGCCACGGCTACCTGCACGAACTCCCCGACCAGGCGGCCGCGTTCCGGGGCGTGGTGAAGTCCGTGCACACGGTGCGGACGGCGTCGCAGATCCCGTCCGCGGTGGCGGCGGCGTGGGAGTCGGCGGTGAGTGTCCCGCACGGGCCGGTGTGGCTGGAGATCCCGCAGGACGTGCTGCTGGCGCCGGTCGACGTCCCGCCGGTCGTCGAACTCCCGCTCCAGGTGCAGGAGCTGCCGCCGCGGCGGGAAGTGATCGTGGAGGCCGCCCGGCGGCTGGGGGCGGCCCGGCGGCCGGTGATCCTGGCCGGCGGGGGCGTCGTGCGGGCCGGGGCGGAGGCGGAACTACTGGCGCTGGCCGAGCGGCTACGGGCGCCGGTGGCGACCACCTTCGGGGGCAAGGGTGCCTTCCCCTGGGAGCATCCGCTCTCCCTCCAGTCCTGGTTGGAGGACCGCCACACCACCGACTTCCTGGAGGACGCGGACACGCTCCTGGTGGTCGGTTCGGGGCTCGGCGAACTCTCCTCGAACTACCACACCTTCCGGCCGCGCGGCCGGGTCGTCCAGATCGAGGCGGACCTGGGCAAGTTGGAGTCCAACCACGCCGGGCTGGGCATCCACGCGGACGCCCGGGCGGCGCTGGCGGCCCTGCTGGCCGAGGTTCCGGAGGGGCGTCCGGTGGGGGCGCCGGCCGCCGACGGGCCCGAGGACGACGGGCCCGAGATCGCCGTGGCCGCGTTGCTGGCCCGGGTCCGCGACCGGCTCGACGGCCAGGGGCTGGCGGCGGAGCGGGAGATCCTCGCCGCGGTGCGCGGGGCGCTGCCCGACGACGCGGTCAGCTGCTGGGACATGACGATCCTGGCCTACTGGGCCTGGTCCGCGTTCGATGCGCGGGGGACCAACGCGCTGCACTCCGCGCAGGGCGCCGGCGGCCTGGGCTACGGCTTCCCGGCGGCGCTGGGCGCGGCAGTCGCCGACCCGGGACGACCGGTGCTGGCGGTCTCGGGGGACGGCGGCGCGATGTACTCGCTCGCCGAACTGGCCACGGCCCGCCAGTACGACCTGCCGGTGACCTGGCTGATCGTGGACGACGGCGGCTACGGCATCCTGCGCGAGTACATGACCGACGCGTTCGGCGCGACCACCGCCGAGGCCACCGAGCTCACCCGGCCGGACTTCGTGGCGCTGGCCGGGTCGTTCGGGGTGCCGGCGGTCCGGTCCACCCCGGAGCGGCTGGGCGCGGACCTGGCCGCGGCGCTGGCCGCCCCCGGTCCGTCGGTCGTCGTCCTGCCCGCGCGGCTGCGGATGTTCGCCCCCACGCACCTGACGGCGTGAGGGCGCCCGATCACGCCCCGACCCGTCCCTGCACCAGCTGGGCGAGCGCGGCGTGCACCTCGTCGACCGACCGCTCCGGCTGGAACGACTGCCAGTCCAACGCGGCGACCAGCACCATCCCGAGCAGCGCCGAGGCGGTCAGCGGCACGTCGAGTTCGTCGCTGAGCTCCCCGCCGTGCACGGCGTCCCGCAGCACCGACTCGACGACCGCCAGGGCGCGGCCCCGTACGGAGGTGAGGGTGGCGCGCCAGGTGCGGTTGGTGCGCCAGAGCTCGGCGACGTAGAGCTGGGTGAGGGCGGGGGAGCCGGCGATGAAGTCCAGGCCGGCGCGGATCATCGCGTCGAGCGCGTCGACCCGGGTGCCGCCGTCGGCCACGGTCCGGTCGGCGGCGGTGCGCAGGGAGGCGGCGAGCAGGTCGACGCCGTCCCGCAGGAGTTCCTCGTAGAGGACGTTCTTGCTGCTGAAGTTGTAGTAGACGGTGCCCTTGGCGACGCCGGCACGCTCGGCGATCTCCTCGACCGTGGTGGCGGAGAAGCCCTGTTCGGCGATGAGGATGACGGCGGCGTCGAAGAGCCGCCGCCGGGTCGACGTGCGGCGGGGGGCGGCGCCGGCGACGGCACCGCCCCCCTTGCCGGAGCGGCTGCTCACAGGCTGAGCTCCGGGTGCAGGTCCTTCATCCGCACGACCTGGCGGCTGCGCGCCGCGAGGGCGGTGAGGGCCAGCGCGCCGAGCGTGAACGCGGCGAGCACGATGCTGCCCTGCCAGACGACGTCCAGGTCACCACCGGTGATCAGCCGGCGCAGGCCGTCGACGACGTAGCTCATCGGCAGGAACGGGTGGATCGCCGAGAAGAACGCCGGGCTGGTCTGCACCGGGTAGGTGCCGCCCGCCGAGGTCAGCTGGAGCATCAGGATGACCAGCGTCAACACCCGGCCCGCCGGGCCGAAGAAGGCGCTCAGCAGCTGGATGACGGCGGTGAAGCAGGCCGTCGCCAGCATCAGGAACCCGATGGTGGCACCCGCACGGTCCATCTCCAGCCCCAGCGCCCAGTGCAGCACGGCCATCAGGGCCAGCACCTGGACGACGCCGATGGCGAAGGCCGGCAGCCAGGAGCCGAGCGCGATCCGCCAACCGGGCGCGCCCGCGGCCAGTGCCCGCTTGCCGAGCGGCGCCAGCAGCATGTACGCGACCATCGCGCCGACCCAGAGGGAGAGCGGGATGAAGTACGGGGCGAGGCCGGTGCCGTAGTTGGGCGCCTTGTGCATCGACTTGGTGGCCAGCTTGACCGGGTCGGACATCACGTCGGTCCGGTCGTCGCGGTCCTTCTTGTCGTAGTCGGGGATCTTGGCGACCCCGCTGTGCAACCCGGTGGCCAGCTGGTTGGCGCCGTCCTTGAGCTTGTACAGACCGCCGCTGAGCTGCTCGGCGCCGTCGTGGGCGGTGCCGAGGCCGTTGTGCAATTGGCCGGCACCGTTGGCGAGGTCCCCGGCACCGTTGGCCAACTGGCCGGCACCGTTGGCGAGGTCCCCGGCACCCTTGTGCAACTGGCCGGCACCGTTGGCGAGGTCGCCGGCTCCGCTGTGGAGCTTGCCCGCGCCGTTGGCGAGGGTGCCGAGACCGCCGGCGAACTGGCTGGCGCCCTGGGCGAGCTGGTGTGCACCGGCGTTCAGCTGGTTCAGCTTGGCGAGATCGCCGTCCGCGTTCTTCACGAGGCCCGGCACCTGGTCGACGACCATCTGGGCGCCCTTGCGAACCTCGCGGAGGTCGGCGCGCATCTGGCCCAGGTCGATCTGGCCGATGGCGTTCTTGAGCTTCTCGATCCGCCCGGCGCTGTCGGCGGCGTCGGCCGCGTTCGCCTTCATGGTCGCGCAGTCGGTGTCGGTGCTGCCGCCCGTGCATCGCTTCTCATAGAGCGACTGGTTGTTGTCGGCGGTCTTCCGTGCCTGTGCGGCGGTGCTGTCGGCGTCGGTCAGATTCCCGAGGATGTCGTCGAGCACCTGGGTGACGTGGACGACAACCTGCGCGCCCTTGGCGATCTGCTCGCCGTGCTTCTTCAGGTACGGCAGGTCCTCGCGTGCGATGCCGTCGACCTTGTCGACGAGCTCCTGGGTGCCGTCGGCGACACGGCGCGCTCCGTCGCTGAGCTCCTTGGACTTGGCGGCCGCCTGCGCGGCGCCGTTTTGGAGCTGGCCCGCGCCGTTGCTGAGGTCCCCGGCGCCCTTGTCGAGCTTCCCGGCGCCGTTGCTGAGGTCCCCGGCGCCCTTGTCGAGCTTGCCCGCGCCGTTGTGGAGGTCCCCCGCCCCCTTGTCCAGCTTCCCCGCGCCGTCGTTCAACTTGCCCAGCCCGTCGGCCAGTTCGCCCGTCTTCTCGCGGGCGGTGCCCAGGCCGTCGTTGACCTTGCCGGCGCCGTCGGCGGCCTTGGCGGTCTCGTCGTGGAGGTCGGAGAACGACACGAAGATCTTGTCGAGGAACGCCCGGCTGGACTTGGACGACGTCTTGGCGCGGATCTCGGAGAACACCGTCTTGGAGATCGAGCCGACGATGTAGTTGTTGGCGTCGTTGGTGCGCACCTGGAGGGCGCCGGTCTGCGGGTCGTCACCGCCGCTGGAGGCGATCTTCTCGCTGAAGTTCTTCGGGACGGTCAGCGAGAGGTAGTAGTCGCCCTTCTCCAGGCCCTTGGCGGCGTCGGAGGCGCTGACCTCCTTCCAGTCGAAGGTCTTGCTGTCCTTGACGTTCTTCGCCAGGTCGGCGCCGGCGGTCAGCTTCTTGCCGTCGGAGGTGGCGCCCTGGTCCTCGTTGACCAGCGCGACCGGGATCTTGTCCAGCCGGCTGTAGGGGTCCCAGAAGGAGCAGAGGTAGAGCGCTCCGTACAGCAGCGGGATGAGCATGAGGGCGACCAGGCCAAGGCGGGGGAGCTTGCCCCGGCCGAAGCGCCTCAGCTCAAGCGCGGCCAGTCTCGGCGAACGCATGCGCCGCTTCCTCCTCGTGGGTGTCGTGGGTGTCGTGGGTGCCGCCGGTGGCGGGGGAGTCGGTGGTGTCGGTGGTGTCGCGGGTGGCAGTCGCACCGGTGGTGACGATCAGGGCGTCCGCCGGGGCGTCGGAGGCGACCGCGACCACGGTGGTGCCGGCCAGCGCCACGTCCCGCAGCAACTGCCAGGCCGTGGCGCGCTCTTCCGCCGACAGCTTCAGGTCGAGGTCGTCGACGGCCAGCAGGTGCGGCTGGTGCATCACCGCGAGCGCCACCGACAGCCGGAGCGCCTCCAGCCGTTCCAGGTCGCGCACGCAGGTCCGCAGGCCCTTGGGCAGGGTGTCCGGGTCGAGGCCGGCGGCCGCCAGGGCGGCGTCCACCACGGCCCGGGTGGCTTCCCGGCGGCGGCTGCCCCAGAGGAACGGGGCGCCCCGGCGGCCCAAGAGGGCCTGTTCCCGGAGGTGTTCGGCGACGGTGAGGGCCGGTTCGAGGTCGGCGACGCCGGGCACGTGCGCGAGTGCGGTGCGCCCGCGGACCGTTCCCATCCGCTTCGGCAGCGGGAACCCGGCGACCGTGGCGTGCCCCTCGGTGATCCGCATCCGGCCGGTGAGCGCGAGCAGCAGGCAGGTGCGGCCGGAGCCCGACGGGCCCCGCACCGCGATCAGCGCCCCCGGGTCCGCGGTGAGGTCGACGCCTCTGAAGGCCCAGCCGCGTGGGCCCTTCACTCCGATGCCCCGGGCGTTGACGGCCGCGCCCTGGCGGGTGGTCTCCACAGCCCCTCCTTTTGATCTGACTGGTCAGTCTAAAAGTGTGCCGTACGCATGCCCGTATTGACCAATCGAGGGCTTTGCGACGGCCGGAAAGCGACGGTCACGGCCGGAAAACGCTGAATCTCCCGGGAAACCAGTGACCCGAGTGGCTGTCGGCCCATAGGGTGCGCAGACGTCGGGCAGCGCCGAGGCTGGGTCCGTGCCTCAGCGCGCGGCACCGGCCGCACGGGGACGGAGAGCCATGGACCACACGCAGCGGACACCGCGGCAGGGCGACCGGAACGCCGGCGGGCCGCGCCCGGAGCCGCCCGCCGCCCGGCGCAGCGGGCCCCGCCGCCCGCGCGGACCGCTCGCCGCCCTGCTCGCCGGCACCCTGCTCGCCGCCCTCGCCCCGGCCGCCGCCCCGCCCGCCGCGGCGGACCCCGCGCCGGACGCCACCGCGCCGCCCTCCTGCACCACCGACGGCTGGGCCCCCACCGCCACCGCCATCGACCCCGAGGACAGTCACCACGCCTACGTCGGCAACGGCTACCTCGGCCAGCGCGTCCCGCCCAACGGCACGGGCTACGCCGCCCCCGGCGGCACCACCGGCTGGCCCCTGAAGACCCCCGAGTACGACGGCTCCTTCGTCTCCGGCCTCTACGCCAAGGGCCCGGCGAACCTCCAGGGCCGCCAGGCGATAGCCGCCCTCCCCACCTGGACCACCCTCGACGTCACCACCGGCGGCCCGCACCCCGACACGTTCTCCTCGGCCACCGCCCGGGGCCGCATCAGCCACTACCGCCAGACCCTCTCGCTGCGCTGCGGCTTCGTCCGCACCGCGCTGACCTGGACCGCCGCCGACGGCCGGGTCACCGACCTGGTCTACGACGTGCTCGCCGACCGGGCCGACGCGCACACCGCCGCGGTCCGCCTGCGCATGACGCCCCACTGGAGCGGCGAGACGACCGTCACCGACACCCTCGACGGCCGCGGCGCCCGCCGACTGCGCCCCGCCGGCCCGGCCCCGGGCGCCGACGGGAAACGGCCCGGAACGGTCGCCGTCGGCTTCCGCACCGACGGCACCGGGACCGCGGGCACCGTCGCCTCCACCCTGCGCGCCGGGCCCGACACCCCGGACGCCCGCCCCGCCCCGCGCGCCGCGGCGCCCCGCCCCGGCGCCGCCACGGCCGAGGCCCTCACCGCCCACCAGGCGCTGACCCTCCCGGTCCGCCGCGGCCACACCTACGAGCTGACCAAGTACGTCGGCGTGGACACCGCCCTCACCTCCCGCGCCCCGCGCACCGCCGCCGAGACCGCCTCCCGGCGGGCCGCGGACTCCGGCTGGGCCGCCCTGGCCGCCCGGCACCGCGCCGCCTGGCAGGAGCTGTGGCGCAGCGACATCGAGGTGGCCGGGCAGCCCGAGCTGCAGTCCTGGATCCGCTCCGCCCAGTACGGACTGCTGGCCTCGACCCGCGCCGGCAGCGCCAACAGCATCGGCCCCACCGGCCTGACCAGCGACAACTACGCCGGCGAAATCTTCTGGGACGCCGAGACCTGGATGTACCCGGGCCTGCTGGCCACCCATCCCGACCTCGCCCGGTCCGTCGTCGACTACCGCTACCGCACCCGCGACGCCGCCCGCGCCAACGCCCGCCGCCTCGGCTACCGGGGGCTCTTCTACTCCTGGACCAGCGGCAGCACCGGCGACCTGTGGACCGAGTGCCACAGCTGGGACCCGCCGCACTGCACCACCCAGAACCACCTCATGGGCGACATCTCGCTGGCCGCCTGGCAGTACTACCTCGCCACCAAGGACACCGCCTGGCTGAAGTCCCGCGGATGGCCCGTCCTTGCGGGCATCGCCGACTTCTGGGCCTCCCGCGCCACCCGCAACCCCGACGGCAGCTACTCGATCAAGAACGTCGCCGGCCCGGACGAGTACAGCAACGGCGTCGACGACGCGGTCTTCACCAACGCCGGCGCCGCCACCGCCCTGCGCCACGCCACCCGCGCCGCCGCCCTCCTGGGCGAACCGGCCCCCGCCGCCTGGAAGACCGTCGCCGACCGACTGCGGATCCCCTACGACGGCACCAAGAAGGTCTTCGAGCAGTACGCCGGGTACAAGGGGACGACCATCAAGCAGGCCGACACGGTGCTCCTGATGTACCCGCTGCAATGGCCGATGACCCGGCAGCAGGCCGCCGCCACCCTCGACTACTACGCGGCCCGCACCGACCCCGACGGCCCGGCCATGACCGACTCGGTGCACGCCGTCGACGCCGCCGCCCTGGGTGAGCCGGGCTGCGTCACCCACACCTACCTCCAGCGCGCCATCAGGCCGTTCGTGCGCGGACCGTTCGCGGAGTTCTCCGAGGCCCGCGGCGCGAAGGCCGGCGCCGGCGACCCGCACGCCGGCCGCCCCGCCCAGGACTTCCTCACCGGCAAGGGCGGCTTCCTCCAGGTCTTCACCCACGGCCTGACCGGTCTGCGCTTCGACGAGGACCGGGTGCGCCTGGACCCGATGCTGCCGCCGCAGCTGGCCGCCGGCGTCACCCTGCGCGGCCTGCACTGGCAGGGCCGCACCTTCGACGTCGCGCTCGGCGCCCACCAGACCACCGTCCGGCTCACCGCCGGCCCCGCCCTGCCGCTCGCCACCCCCGAGGGCGACAAGCTGGTCAGCAGGGGCGTCCCGGCCGTCCTCAAGACCCGCCGCCCCGACCTCGCCGCGACCACCGACGTCGCCCGGTGCGCCACCGCCACCGCCACCTCCGAGGAGCCCGGCCTGTACGCCGGCGCCGCGGTCGACGGGAACGCCACCACCGCCTGGGTCCCGGACGCCGCCGACGGCACCCTCACCGTCGACCTGGGCCGCACCGTCACCATCGGCCGGATCACCCCGCACTGGACCGCCACCCGCCCGACGTCCTACGTCGTGCAGGTCTCACAGGACGGCCGGCACTGGACCGGCACCGGCTACGCGGGCCGCAGCCCGGCCCGGTACGTCCGGATCGTGGTGCACGGCGCCACCCGGCCCGGACCCGGTGGCAAGCCCGCGCCCCGCCCGGGCCTCACCGAGCTGGAGGTGACCCGGGCGCCCTGACCCCGGCCGCCACGGAGTGGCCGGTTCCCCCGGCCCGGGCACCGTGAATTGTTGCGGCGGGATGAAATCCGCCGCCCCGCGTGTTGGCCCCGTGCGACAGACGACGCACGGGAGGCATCGGGTGGCGGGGACGGACAGGGCACGACAGGGCTGGGCACGGCGGCTGAGCCGGGACTGCTGGCGGTACCGCAAGGACGTCCTGCTCGCGCTGGGCGCCTCGCTCGTCGGGATGGGCGTCACGGCGCTCGTCCCGCTCATCCCCAAGTTGATCATCGACGACGTGGTCGTCCGGCACGATCGGGCGCTGGCCCCCTGGGCCACCCTGCTGGTCGTCGCCGCCGTCGTGGTCTACGTCCTCACCTACTTCCGCCGCTTCTACGGCGGCCGGCTCGCCCTGGACGTCCAGCACGACCTGCGCACCCGCATGTTCGACGCGATAGCCCGGCTCGACGGGCGGCGGCAGGACGAGCTGAGCACCGGCCAGGTCGTCGGCCGCGCCACCAGCGACCTCCAGCTCATCCAGAGCCTGCTGTTCATGCTCCCGATGATGATCGGGAACGTCCTGCTCTTCGCCGTCTCGCTGGCCGTGATGGCGGTCCTGTCGCCGCTGCTGACGGTCGTCGCGCTGGCCGTCGCACCGGCCCTGTGGATCATCGCCCGCCGTAGCCGCGCCCGCCTCTTCCCGGCCACCTGGTACGCCCAGGGCCAGGCCGCCGCGGTCGCCTCCGTCGTGGACGGCGCGGTCTCCGGCGTCCGCGTCGTCAAGGGCTTCGGCCAGGAGGAGCAGGAGACCGGCAAGCTGCGCGAGGTCGGCCGCCGCCTGTTCGCCGCCCGACTGCGCACGGTCCGCCTCAACGCCCGCTACACCCCGGCCCTCCAGGCCGTCCCCGCGCTCGGACAGGTCGCGATGCTGGCGCTCGGCGGCTGGATGGCCACCCGGGGCCACATCACCCTGGGCACCTTCGTCGCCTTCTCCACCTACCTCGCGCAGCTGGTCGGCCCGGTCCGGATGCTGGCCATGATGCTCACCGTCGGACAGCAGGCCCGCGCCGGCGTCGAGCGGGTCTACGAGCTCATCGACACCGAGCCGACGATAACGGAGCACGAAGGCGCCCACGCCCTGCCCGCCGACGCCCCGGCGACCGTCGTCTTTGACCGGGTCACCTTCGGCTACGGCCCCCACCACGCCCCGCCCGCCGGCAGCCAGGACGGCCGGGGCCGCCAGGACGCCGCGGCCGGTGACGGCGAGGGGGCGGCGACGCCCGCGCCCCGCCCCGTGCGCCCCATCCTCGACGACTTCTCGCTGCGCATCGACGCCGGCGAGACGGTCGCCGTGATCGGCGCCTCCGGCAGCGGAAAGTCCACCGTCTCCCTGCTGCTGCCCCGCTTCTACGACGTCACCGCCGGCCGCGTCCTGGTCGGTGGCCACGACGTCCGCGACCTCACCCTGGAATCGCTGCGCGCCGCCATCGGACTGGTCCCCGAAAGCAGCTTCCTGTTCTCCGACTCGATCCGCGACAACATCGCCTACGGCCACCCCGAGGCGACCGACGCCCAGGTCCGCGCCGCCGCCCGCGCCGCCCAGGCCGACGGCTTCATCGCGGAACTGCCCCAGGGCTACGACACCAAGGTCGGCGAACAGGGCCTGACCCTCTCCGGCGGCCAGCGCCAACGCATAGCGCTGGCCCGCGCCATCCTCACCGACCCCCGGCTGCTGGTCCTCGACGACGCCACCTCCGCCGTCGACGCCCGGGTCGAGCACGAGATCCACGAGGCGCTGCGCGGCGTCATGGCCGGCCGCACCACCCTGCTGATCGCCCACCGCGCGTCCACCCTGGCGCTCGCCGACCGGATCGCGGTCCTCGACGACGGCCGGCTCGCCGACCTCGGCACCCAGGAGGAGCTGGCCGAGCGCTGCGCCCTGTACCGCCGCCTGCTGACCGACCCGGAAGAGCTGGGCGACGTCCCGCACGACCCCGCCGGAGCGGCCGGCCTCTTCGACGGCGAGTACGCGGCGTCCGGGACGACCGGGCTGCTGGAGCCCGCCCCCGACGGCGACCGGCCGCACCCCGACGGGCCCGTCCGTCGCCCCGGCGCCCTGGTCGACGTCGAGCCGGCCGAGCCCGCCGACCGCGCCGCCGCCGCGGCCGCCACCGGCGGCATCACCCCCGAGCTGTGGGTCCGCCGCGAGCAGGAGGCCGAGGCGGGCGCCGCCGGCACCGCCACCCGCGCGGCCACCGCCGCCGGCCCCGGCATCGCCGCCGCGACGGCCGGCAGCCCCGCCACCCCCGAACTCCTCGCCCAGGTCGCCGCGCTGCCCCCGGCCACCGACGCCCCCGACGTCGACGAGGCCGCCGCGGTCCGCCCCGAGCCCGCCTACGGCCTGCGCCGGCTGCTGCACGGCTTCGGCCGGCCGCTCATGCTGGCCCTGCTGCTGGTCGCCGTGGACGCGGTCGCCTCGCTGCTGCTGCCGGTCCTCATCCGCCAGGGCATCGACGACGGCGTCCGGCGCGGCATCCTGGCCGGCGTCTGGACCGCCGCCGGGCTCGCCCTGGCCGTCGTCGCCGCCCAATGGGTCGCCCAGATCGGCGCCAACCGCATGACCGGCCGCACCGGCGAACGGGTCCTGTACTCCCTCCGCCTGAAGATCTTCGCCCAGCTCCAGCGCCTCGGCCTCGACTACTACGAGCGCGAACTGACCGGCAAGATCATGACGCGGATGACCACCGACGTCGACGCGCTGTCCACGTTCCTGCAGACCGGCCTGGTCACCGCCGTCGTCTCGGTGCTCACCTTCTTCGGCATCCTGCTCGCCCTGCTCGCCCTCGACGTCCAGCTGGCCCTGGTCGTCTTCGCCACCCTCCCCCCGCTGGCCCTCGCCACCTACGTCTTCCGCAAGCGCAGCATCACGGCGTACGAACTCGCCCGCGAACGGATCAGCACCGTCAACGGCGACCTCCAGGAGAACGTCGCCGGACTGCGGATAGTCCAGGCGTTCCGCCGCGAGGGGCACGGCGCCGAGCGGTACGCCGCGCACAGCGACGCCTACCGCCAGGCCCGGGTGCGCGGCCAGTTCCTGATATCCGTCTACTTCCCGTTCGTCCAGCTGCTGTCGTCCGTGGCGTCCGCCCTGGTCCTGATCGTCGGCGCCGACCGGGTCGGCGGACACACTCTGACCGCCGGCGCCCTGGTCGCCTACCTCCTCTACATCGACCTGTTCTTCGCCCCCGTCCAGCAGCTCTCCCAGGTCTTCGACGGCTACCAGCAGGCGTCCGTCTCGCTCGGCCGGATCCGCGAACTCCTCGCCCAGCCCACGTCCACCCCGGCCGCCGAGCACCCCCGCCCGGTCCCGGCCCTCCGCGGCGACCTCACCTTCGACGGCGTCCACTTCCACTACGGCGACCACGACGAGCAGGCCCTGGCCGACATCGACCTCACCATCCCGGCCGGCCAGACCGTCGCCTTCGTCGGCGAGACCGGAGCCGGCAAGTCCACCCTCGTCAAGCTGGTCGCCCGCTTCTACGACCCGACGGCCGGCGCGGTCCGCATCGACGGCACCGACCTGCGGGAACTCGACCTGACCGGCTACCGCCGCCGGCTCGGCGTCGTCCCCCAGGAGTCGTACCTCTTCGCCGGCACGGTCCGCGACGCCATCGCCTACGGCCGCCCGGACGCCACCGATGCCGAGGTGGAGGCCGCCGCCCGCGCCGTCGGCGCCCATGACATGATCGCCACCCTCGACGACGGCTACCTCCACGAGGTCGCCGAGCGCGGCCGCAACCTCTCCGCCGGCCAGCGCCAACTGCTCGCCCTGGCTCGCGCCGAACTCACCGACCCGGACGTGCTGCTCCTCGACGAGGCCACCGCCGCCCTGGACCTGGCCACCGAAGCCGTCGTCAACCAAGCCACCGACCGGCTCGCCGGCCGCCGCGCCCACCCGTCGCCCGACCTTCCCCCCGCCCCCGTGCGGTCGGGGGAGGGCCCGCTCCCCGCACCGTCCGCCCCCGCGCGCACCACCCTCATCGTCGCCCACCGGCTCACCACCGCCGCCCGCGCCGACCGGGTGGTGGTCCTCGACCACGGCCGGATCATCGAGGACGGCACCCACGCCCAACTCCTCGCCCGCAACGGCCGCTACGCGGAGCTGTGGCGGACCTACAGCGGCGAGGAGGAGAGCCTCACCGTGTGAGCGCGGCGCCCCAATGGGGGCTGGTGGCGCCCCCGCCGCGCGGATAGGTTCGGCCCGACCTTTGACATCCCAAGGGGAGGGCCCATGCGCAAGGGCAAGAGATGGCTGCTGACGCTCGCCGTACTCATAAGTGCGGCGAGCGTCGGCGCACCAGCCGGAGCGGCCACCGCCGCCGGACCGGACGGCACGGACATCAAGGACCGGATCCTCGCGATCCCCGGAATGCGCCTGATCGAGGAGAAGCCGGTCGACGGCTACCGCTACTTCGTCCTCGACTACACCCAGCCGGTCGACCACCGGCACCCGGAGAAGGGCACCTTCCAGCAGCGCCTGACGCTGCTCCACAAGGCGGTGGACCGCCCGACGGTCTTCTACACCTCCGGCTACAACGTCAGCACCACCCCGTCCCGCAGCGAACCCACCAAGATCATCGACGGTAACCAGGTCTCCCTGGAATACCGCTACTTCACCCCGTCCCGCCCGGTGCCGACCGACTGGAAGAAGCTCGACATCCAGCAGGCCGCCAACGACCAGCACCGCGTCTTCCGGGCCCTGCACGCGCTGTATCCCGAGAACTGGATCGCCACCGGCGGCAGCAAGGGCGGCATGACGGCCACCTACTACCGCCGCTTCTTCCCGCACGACATGAACGGCACCGTCGCCTACGTCGCCCCCAACAACCCCGACCGCGACGACTCCGCCGCCTACGACCGCTTCTTCGCCACCGTCGGCACCCCCGAGTGCCGCGCCGCCGTCGGGAAGGTCGAGCGCGAGGCGCTGCTCCGCCGGGACGAGATCGTGAACCGCTACGAGAAGTGGGCCGGCGAGCACCAGCGCACCTTCCGCCTCATCGGCAACGCCGACCGGGCCTACGAAGTCCTCGTCACCGACCTGGTCTTCGGCTTCTGGCAGTACCAGCCCGCCGCGACCGCCTGCGCCGAGGTGCCCGCCCCCACCGCCCCCACGGACGCCCTGTGGACCTGGATGGACAAGGTCGGCGGCTTCGACTCCTACACCGACCAGGGCCTGGAGAAGTACCAGCCGTACTACTACCAGGCCGGCACCCAGCTCGGTGAGCCCAAGTACCACTACCCCAACCTCCGCGGCCTGCTGCGCTACCCCGGCATCAACAACTCCCGCAGCTTCGTGCCCCGCGAGATCCCGATGCGGTTCGACCGGCGCGCCATGCCCGACGTCGACCGCTGGGTGCGCCAGCACGCCACCCGCATGATGTTCGTCAACGGACAGTTCGACCCGTGGAGCGCCAAGCACTTCGAACTCGGCCGCGGCGCCCGCGACTCGTACCTCTTCACCGTCCCCGGCGGCAACCACGGCGCGAACATCGCGGCGCTCAAGGACGCCGACCGCACCAAGGCCACCGCCGAACTCCTCAGCTGGGCCGGCCTCCCGGTGCCCGCCGACGGCCGGGCCGCCGCCCAGGCCCCGCACGACAGCACCCTCGACCGGCCGGAACTCGCCCAACGCCGGACCCTGCGGCCGTAGCCCCGCACCGCACCCGCCCCACCGGGTGTGCGTCCCGCACCACGCGCGGGACGCACACCCACCGGGCCGGTCGGCCCGCTCAGTACCGCAGCCCGTGCCCGATCTGGAACAGCGCGGTCTGCGGCGCGTCCGCGCGCATTATCGCCACCGGCAGCCGGCCCACCGGATCCCGCCGCCCGGCGATCACCCGGGCCGCCGCCCGCAACTCCACGTCCGTCCACGAGTAACTGGCCAGCGCCGCCGCCACCCCGTCCAACAAGGCGATGTCGTACGGATTGCGCACTGCCAGCTGCACCACCGGCTTCCCCGTCGCCACCAACTCCTCGACCAGCGCGCGCTGCGCCGACGAGGCGGAGGCGATGTCGTACGTCGCCACCACCGCCGCGTCCCGCTCCGCCAGCGCCGCCCGGGCCCGGGCGATCAACTCCCGCGACGGCGCCGTCCCGGTCGGCAGCACCGTGGCCGTGAAGCCCGACCGGCGCAGTTCCTCGGCCAGCACCGCGGTCGGCGGCCCGCCGGTGCCGGACGGCGCGGCCGGATCCGCGCCCGCCACCAGCAGCCGGCCGGTCCGCCGCCGGGACAGCGGCAGCACCCCGCCCCTGTTGCGCAGCAGCGTGGTGGTGCGGTCCGCGATCCGGTCCGCGGCGGCCCGGTGCGCCCGCACCCCCACCACCCGGTCGACCTGCTCCCGGGAGGTGTACGGATCGGCGAACAGCCCCCGGCGCTCCTTCAACGACAGGATCCGCAACAGCTTGGCGTCGATCTCCCGCTCGCTCAGCTCCCCGTCCCGCAGCGCCCGGACGACCGCCGCGTGCGCGACGGACAGGTCCGGCGGGTTCAGCAACTGGTCCACCCCGGCCTTCAGCGCCAGCACCGGCACCCGGTCGTCCCCGTACTTCACCCGGACGCCCTCCATGCCCAGCGAATCGGTCACCACCACCCCGTCGTAGCCGAGCCGTCGGCGCAGGATGCCGGTGACGATCGGCCGGGACAGCGTCGCCGGATCGCCACTGGGGTCGAGGGCCGGCACCACGATGTGGGCGGTCATCACCGAGTCGATACCGGCGGCGATCGCGGCCTTGAAGGGCGGCGCGTCCAGCCGCTCCCACTCCTCGGCGGAGTGGTGGATGTACGGCAGCCCGACATGGCTGTCGGTGTCGGTGTCGCCGTGCCCGGGGAAGTGCTTGGCGCAGGCCGCCACCCCCGCGCTCTGGTAGCCGCCCACCTGCGCCGCGACCATCCGGGCCACGGCCTGCGGATCGGCCCCGAAGGACCGCACCCCGATGACCGGGTTGGCGGGGTTGACGTTGACGTCCGCGTCCGGCGCGTAGTCCTGCCGGACGCCCATCGCGAACAGTTCCTGGCCGGAGATCCGCCCCGCCGTGCGGGCGTCCTCCACGGACCCGCCGGCGCCCAGCGCCATCGCCCCGGGCAGCAGCGTCGCCGGCGCCCCGATCCGGGCCACTATCCCGTGCTCCTGGTCCGTGGAGATCAGCACCGGCACCGGGACGCGCAGCCGGGCGGCGGCCTCCTGGATGCCGTTGGACAGCGCGGCGATCTGGTGCGGGTCGCGGGTGTTGTGCGCCCAGCCGAAGTAGATGATGCCGCCGACGTGGTACTCGGCGATCAGCTCGGCGGCGTTGGCGACGCCGATCTCCTCGCGGTTGGCGGCGACGTCGGCGGGGTCGGGGTCGGTCGCGGAGTGCCCGTACACCCGCATCACGAAGAGCTGGCCGGCCTTCTCCTCCGGCGACATCCGGGCGATCAGCTGGCGCAGCCGCTCCACGGTGGCGGGCGGCGACGGCGCCGGAACGGGGGAGGGGACGGCGTGCGCCTCGCCGACGCCCAGGGCGGCGGCCGCGGCCGCCGCCGCGGCGGTGGTCAGGACGGTACGTCTGGAGTGCATCTGCGCTCCTTCCGGGGGGCTTCCTCGAACAGGTGAAGGAAACTTCCAAGGAGACACGGATAGCCGGAAAACAACTGCCGGTCAATGACGGAGAACCACGGCGCCGCCCCGGGATTGCGGGGCGGGCCGGGGTGTGGTGGGCGCGCGCGGGGCCGGCTTCGCGGGCCGCCGCCCGAGGCCGGGCACGCCGGTCAGCCGCCGCCCCGCCTCCGGTCCCCGCCCCCGTCACCGAACAGCCGCGCCACGTGCGCCCGCCCCTGCGCCAGCAGCCCCGGCAGCCCCGCCGCACCGGGGAACCACCGCTGCTCGTACTCCCAGCACCACCAGCCGCCGGCCCCCGGCCCGAGCGCCGCCACCACCTCCGGCAGCGGCAGCACCCCCGCCCCCAACGGCAGCGGCGTCAGATCCCGCGCCGACGCCACGTCCTTGACCTGTACGTACCCCAGGTGACCGGCCAGCGCGGCCCGGGTCGTGGCGGGCGCCTCCCCGCCGAGCCAGCTGTGCAGCACGTCCCACAGGGCCCCCACGTGCGGATCGTCCACGGCCGCCAGGATCCCGGCCACCGCCGCACCGGTGCGGTGCGAGTCGTGGGTCTCCAGCAGCACCCGCACCCCGCGCTCCGCGGCCAGCGGCGCCACCGCGCCCAGCCGCCGGACCGCGTCCGCCGCCGCCCGCTCCGCCGGACGACCGCCGCCCCCGGGGAAGACCCGCACGTGACGGGCCCCCAAGTCGGCCGCCAACAGCACCAGTTCGTCCAGCTCGTGGGAGAGTTCCGCCTCCGCCGCGGGGCCCGCGCACTCCGCCGCGACCCTCGCGTACCCGGCGACGGCCAGGACCTCCAGCCCCGCGTCCGCGAACCGCCCGCGCACCTCCGCCCGCTCCCGCGCGCCCAGCAGCGGATGCACCGGTTCCTCGGGGTGCGCCCGCACCTCCACGCCCTGATAGCCGCACGCCACGGCCAGCCGCACCACGTCGGCCACCGGCAGCCCCGGCACCCCGAGCGTCGAGAACGCCGCCCGCACCGCCGCCGGACCGCTCTCCCCGTCCGCGCCGTCCCCGGTCATCCCGCCTCCCACCACTGCTGACGCCACGTCAGGCGCCAACCCTGCCCGACCCGATCGAGCCCGAAACCGCGCCCGCGGCACCCCCGGCACCCCCGGCCGACGTCGCCGCTGGCCGCACCGGACCGGTCGACTCGCGCACCAGCAGCTCCGCCGGCAGCCTCGCCACCCCGCCCGGCGGCGCCACCGCCCGCCCCAGTGCCAGCCGCCCGGCCCGGGCCCCCGCCTCCCGCAACGGCAGCCGCACGGTGGTGAGCGCGGGCGCGGCGTCCACGCTGAACGGCAGATCGTCGAAACCGGCCACCGAGACGTCCTCGGGTATCCGCAGGCCCCGGTCGCGCAGCGCCGCGCACACCCCCAGCGCGGCGGTGTCGTTCGCCGCCACGACGGCCGTCAGGCGCGGCTCCCGACGCAGCAGCTCCAGGGCGGCGTCATAGCCCGAGGAACGGTCGTAGGCCCCGGGGACGGTCAGCGCCGGCACGTCCACGACGCCGTGCGCGGCGAGCGCGTCCCGATGGCCGGCCAGCCGCTCGGTCGTGGTGGTGCGCCCGGCCGGCCCCGCCACGCAGCCGATCCGGCGGTGCCCCAGCGCCAGCAGGTGCGCCGTCAGCCGCCGGGCGCCGCCGCGATTGTCGAACGCCAGGGTGACGGGCGGCACGGCGCCCCGGGCCCGGCCCGCCACCGGCGCCGCTCCCGCGGCTCCCGCTGCCCCTGCCGTCACCTCCGGCTCCTGCGGCGGACGCCCGCAGAGCACCACCCTGGTGCCCGCCGCCGCCAGCCGCGCCAGCTTGGTGGCGAGGGCCCGCGCGTGCCCGGGGTCCTCGGGGGCGCCGCCGGTCAGCACCACCGCGGCGGCCCGCTGCCGCTGGAGGTGGGCGAGGTGGTCCAGCTCGCGCGCGGCCGAGCCACCGGTGCTGCACACCACGGCCAGCTTCTCGCCGCCGGGACCGGCGCCGCCCAGCTCCCCCTGGACGGCGCCCGCCAGCACTCCGAAGAACGGGTCCGCGATGTCGTTCACCACGATGCCGACCAGGTCGGAGCCGGCGCCGGCCAGTGCGCTCGCCGGGCCGTCGACGACGTACTCCAACTCCGCGACCGCGCGCAGCACCCGGCCGCGGGTGCCCTCGGTCACCGGATAGCTGCCGCTGAGCACCCGCGAGACGGTCGCCGCCGACACCCCCGCACGCGCCGCCACATCCGCCAGCGTCACCGCCATCGCGCCCTCCCGCATCCCCCAACGCCCCTCGATCGCACTCTTGTTGGCGACCTGCCACGCAGGCTAGCGTCCCTGCTGAGAGAAAGCGCTTACTGTCCACAGGTACCCCTATCCGCGCACCACCTGCCCCACCCCGCACGCACCCCACCCGCCGAGCGCGCAGAGAGGCCGGGCCGTGACACGTAGGACCGTACGCATCGCCATGAACGGCGTGACCGGGCGCATGGGCCACCGCCAGCACCTGGTCCGCTCCCTCCTCGCCCTGCGTGAACAGGGCGGACTCCCGTTGGACGACGGCACGGTGATCTGGCCCGAACCGGTGCTCGTCGGCCGTTCCGCGCCGCGGGTCCGGGCCCTGGCCGAGCGCCACGGCCTCGCCTGGAGCCCCGACCTCGACGCCGTCCTCGCCGACGACACCGTCGAGATCTACTTCGACGCCCAGGTGACCGCGGCCCGCGAACCGGCCGTGCAGAAAGCGATTGCTGCCGGCAAGCACCTCTATGTGGAGAAGCCCGTCGCCGCCGGCCTGGCCCAAGCCCTGGACCTGGCCCGCCGCGCGCAGGACGCCGGCGTCAAACACGGCGTGGTCCAGGACAAGCTCTTCCTGCCCGGGCTGCGCAAACTCCGCCGCCTCCTGGACGCCGGCTTCTTCGGCCGGGTGCTGTCCGTGCGGGGCGAGTTCGGCTACTGGGTCTTCGAGGGCGACTGGCAGCCGGCCCAGCGCCCGTCCTGGAACTACCGCGCCGAGGACGGCGGCGGCATCGCCTCCGACATGTTCCCGCACTGGGAGTACGTGCTGCACGAGCTGTTCGGGCCGGTCCGCGCCGTCCAGGCCCGGGTGACCACCCACCTCCCGCGCCGCTGGGACGAGTCCGGCACCCCCTACGAGGCGACCGCCGACGACGCCGCCTACGCCCTGTTCGAACTCGACGGCGGCGTCCTCGCGCAGATCAACTCCTCCTGGGCGGTCCGGGTCCACCGCGACGAACTGCTGGAGTTCCAGGTGGACGGCACCGAGGGCTCGGCCGTCGCCGGGCTGCGCCGCTGCCGCTTCCAGCACCGGGCCGGCACCCCCAAACCCGTGTGGAACCCCGACCTGCCGTCCACCGAGCCGTTCCGCGACCAGTGGCAGGAGGTGCCCGACAACGCCGAGTTCGACAACGCCTTCAAGGTGCAGTGGGAGCTGTTCCTGCGGCACGTGGTGGCCGACGGGCCCTGGCAGTGGGACCTGTGGGCGGGTGCCCGCGGCGTCCGGCTCGCCGAACTGGGCCTGCGCTCCTCGGCCGAGGGCCGCCGGCTGCCGGTGCCGGAGCTGACCCGTTGACCGCCCCGGGACCCGCTGCCCCCACCGGGGCGCCGCCGCCGCTGCGCTCCCGTACGGTCTTCGCCGCCGCCCACGTGGTCGCCGACCCGCACGCCGACACCTCCCCGGACGGCCCGGCCGCCCTCGACTGGGACGCCACCCTCGCCTTCCGCCACCATCTGTGGGCGCACGGGCTGGGCGTGGCCGAGGCGATGGACACCGCCCAGCGCGGCGCGGGTCTGGACTGGGCCGGCGCCGCCGAACTGATCCGGCGCTCGGCCGCCGAGGCCCGCGCGGTCGGCGGCCGCCTCGCGTGTGGCGTCGGCACCGACCAACTGCCGTCGAACGGCTCCTCCTTGGCGGACGTCCGGGCCGCCTACGAGGAGCAGCTCGCCCTCGTCGAGGACGCCGGCGCCCAGCCCGTCCTGATGGCCTCCCGCCACCTCGCCGCGCTCGGCGTCGGCCCGGACGCCTACCGCGACCTCTACGGCCACCTGCTGCGCCAGACCACCCGCCCGGTGATCCTGCACTGGCTCGGCGCGGCGTTCGACCCGACGCTGGCCGGCTACTGGGGCAGCGCGGACCTCGACGTCGCCACGGAGAACCTGCTCGGCATCGTCGCCGACACCCCCGGGGCGGTGGACGGGGTCAAGGTCTCCCTCCTGGACGCCGCCCGGGAAGTCCGGTTGCGCCGCCGGCTCGGGACGAGGGGGACGGCCCCCACGGGCGGGGACACGGCCGAGGCCGACGCCGGGCAACAGCGGGCAGTGCGCTGCTACACGGGCGACGACTTCCACTACCCCGAGCTGATCGCCGGTGACGCCCACGGCGCCAGCGACGCCCTGTTGGGCGTCTTCGACCCGCTCGCCCCGCTGGCGGCCGAGGCCGTGCGCCGCCTGGACGTCGGGGACCCGGCGGGCTTCCGCGCCGTCCTCGACCCCACCGTTCCCTTGGCCCGCCACCTCTTCCAGGCCCCCACCCGCTTCTACAAGACGGGCGTGGTCCTGCTCGCCTGGCTGGCCGGGCACCAGTCCCACTTCACCATGGTCGGCGGGCTGCAGTCCGCCCGCTCCCTCCCCCACCTGCGCCGCGCCCACGAACTCGCGGCAGGGCTCGGGTTGTTCCCCGACCCCGAACGGGCCGCCGCCAAGATGCGCGCCCTCCTGGCCGTGCACGGCGTCGAGGAGACGAGCGCCCCGTGACGGACACCGCGGCGCCCCTGCTGTCCCGGCTGAGCCTCAACCAGGAGACCGTCCGGCAGTGGTCGCTGCCCGAACTGGCCGACGGCTGCGCCCGTGCGGGCCTGCGGGGCGTCGGCCTGTGGCGGGCCCCGGTGCGCGCCTACGGGGTGGCCGCCGCCGCCCGCCTCGTACGGGACGCCGGGCTCGCCGTCTCCAGCTTGTGCCGGGGCGGCTTCTTCACCGCGGAAGACCCCGGGGAGCGCCGGGCGGCCCTGGCGGACAACCGGGCCGCGATCGACGAGGCCGCGGCGCTCGGCACCGCCACCCTCGTCCTGGTGTCCGGCGGACTGCCGCCCGGCAGCCGGGACCTGCCCGGCGCCCGGGAGCGGGTCGCCGACGCGCTCGCCGAACTGGCCCCGTACGCCGCCGAACGGGGCGTGCGGCTCGCCCTGGAACCGCTGCACCCGATGTACGCGGCGGACCGGTGCGTGGTCTCCACCCTCGCCCAGGCCCTCGACCTGGCCGAGCGCTTCCCCGCCGACCGGGTGGGCGTGGTGGTGGACACCTACCACCTGTGGTGGGACGACACGGTCGGCGCCCAACTCGCCCGGGCCGGCGCCGCGGACACCGCCACCGCCACCGGCGCGGCCGGCCCGCCCTCACGGATCGCCGCCTTCCAACTCGCCGACTGGGTCACGCCACTGCCCGAGGGCGTCCTCCTGGGGCGGGGGCAGCTGGGCGACGGAGCGGTGGACCTGCGGTGGTTCCGCGAACGCGTCGACGCGGCCGGCTACCGGGGGCCCGTCGAGGTGGAGATCTTCAACCCGTCCCTGTGGTCCCGCGACGGCGCCGAGGTCCTCGCGGAGGTCATCGCCCGCTTCGTCCGGCACGTGGTCTGACCGGCCGGGAGGCCCGGCCCGCCGCCCCGCCCCCGGTCCCGCTGCGGAACCCGCCGCCCGCACCGCTGTCGGTCCCCGGCGGTACCGTCGAGGCATGGTCAACGCAGCGGTGGTGGAAGGGGTCCTGGAGCGGATCACGTACGCCAACGAGGAGAACGGCTACACGGTCGCCCGGGTCGACACGGGCCGTGGCTCCAGCGACCTGCTGACCGTCGTCGGTGCCCTGCTGGGTGCGCAGCCCGGGGAGTCGCTCCGGATGGAGGGCCGCTGGGGTTCCCATCCCCAGTACGGCAAGCAGTTCACGGTGGAGAACTACACCACCGTCCTGCCGGCCACGGTCCAGGGCATCCGCCGCTACCTCGGCTCGGGTCTCATCAAGGGCATCGGCCCCCGGATCGCCGACCGCATCACCGAGCACTTCGGCATCGACACCCTCGACGTGATCGAGCAGGAGCCCGGGCGGCTGATCGAGGTGCCCGGCCTGGGGCCCAAGCGCACCAAACTGATCGGCGCCGCGTGGGAGGAGCAGAAGGCGATCAAGGAGGTGATGGTCTTCCTCCAGGGCGTCGGCGTGTCCACCTCCATCGCGGTGCGGATCTACAAGAAGTACGGCGACGCGTCGATCTCCGTGGTGAAGAACCAGCCCTACCGCCTGGCCGCCGACGTCTGGGGCATCGGCTTCCTGACCGCCGACCGGATCGCCCAGGCGGTGGGCATCCCGCACGACAGCCCGGACCGGGTCAAGTCCGGCCTCCAGTACGCCCTGTCGCAGTCCACCGACCAGGGCCACTGTTTCCTGCCCGAGGAGCAACTGATCGCGGACGCGGTGAAGTTGCTCCAGGTGGACACCGGGCTGGTCATCGACTGCCTGGCCGAGCTGGCCGAGGATCCGGAGGGCGTGGTCCGCGAGAAGGTGCCCGGCCCGGAGGACGGCGCTCCGGTCACCGCGGTGTACCTGGTGCCGTTCCACCGCGCCGAGATCTCCCTGGCCGGGCGGCTGACCCGACTGCTGCGCACGGACGACGACCGGATGCCCGCCTTCCAGGACGTGGACTGGGACAAGGCGCTGGCGTGGTTGGCGCGGCGCACGGGGGCGCAGTTGGCCCCCGAGCAGCAGGCGGCGGTCCGGTTGGCACTGACGAGCAAGGTCGCGGTGCTCACCGGCGGCCCGGGCTGCGGCAAGTCGTTCACCGTCCGCTCGGTGGTCGAGCTGGCCCGCGCCAAGCGCGCCACGGTGGTGCTGGCGGCTCCCACGGGCCGGGCCGCGAAGCGCCTGGCGGAGTTGACGGGCGCCGACGCCTCCACGGTCCACCGCCTGCTGGAGCTCAAGCCGGGCGGGGACGCCGCCTACGACGCGGACCGCCCGCTGGACGCCGATCTGGTGGTGGTCGACGAGGCGTCGATGCTCGATCTGCTGCTGGCGAACAAGCTCGTCAAGGCGGTGCCGCCCGGCGCCCACCTGCTGCTGGTGGGGGACGTCGACCAGCTGCCGTCGGTGGGTGCCGGCGAGGTGCTGCGCGATCTGCTCGCCGGGGGAGGGGCCGGGCGCGGTGCGCCCGAGGGGGAGGACGGCCGGGTGCCGGACGGGCCCGTGCCCGCCGTCCGGCTGACGAAGATCTTCCGCCAGGCCCAGCAGTCCGGTGTGGTCACCAACGCGCACCGCATCAATTCCGGCGTCCCACCGCTGACCAGCGGTCTGCCGGACTTCTTCCTGTTCCCGGAGGAGGATGCGGAGGAGGCCGCCCGGCTGACGGTCGACGTGGTGGCGCGCCGCATCCCGGCGAAGTTCGGCCTCGACCCGCGCCGGGACGTCCAGGTGCTGGCCCCGATGCACCGCGGCCCGGCCGGTGCGGGATCGCTCAACGGCCTGCTCCAGCAGGCGGTCACCCCGGCCCGCCCGGACCTCCCCGAGCGCCGTTTCGGCGGCCGGGTCTTCCGCGTCGGCGACAAGGTCACCCAGATCAGGAACAACTACGAGAAGGGCCGCAACGGCGTCTTCAACGGCACCGTGGGGGTGGTCACGGGCCTCGACGTCGTCGAGCAGCGCCTGACGGTCCTCACGGACGAGGACGAGGAGGTCCCGTACGACTTCGACGAACTGGACGAGCTCGCCCACGCCTACGCGGTGACGATCCACCGCTCCCAGGGGAGCGAGTACCCGGCGGTGGTGATTCCGGTCACCACCAGCGCCTGGATGATGCTCCAGCGCAATCTGCTCTACACGGCGGTGACGCGGGCGAAGCGCCTGGTGGTGCTGGTGGGGTCCCGCAGGGCCCTCGGACAGGCCGTGCGGACGGTATCCGCCGGTCGGAGGCATACGGCCCTGGATCACCGGCTCGCCGGAGTGAGGTGAGGTCGCCCCTCTTTCCCAATCGGGGCGAACGGGAGCAGGATGGACCCCGTACGCGGCACTGAGTGCCGCGATGAGGCCCTATGGCCGACCCCGAGTGCACATCCAAGGTCCAAATGGGGGAAGGTATAGGCAGTCAGGGCACCTCGAAGAAGAGGCACAACGTCGGTGAGGGATGACGTGAGCGACAACTCTGTAGTACTGCGTTACGGGGACGGCGAATACAGCTACCCGATCGTCGACAGCTCGGTCGGCGACAAGGGCTTCGACATCTCGAAGCTGCGCGCCCAGACCGGTCTGGTGACCCTGGATTCCGGTTACGGCAACACCGCGGCGTACCAGTCCGCGGTCACCTATCTCGACGGCGAGAAGGGCATCCTTCGTTATCGCGGTTACCCGATCGAGCAGCTCGCGGAGCGCAGCACGTTCGTGGAGACCGCCTACCTCCTCATCAACGGTGAGCTGCCCACCGTCGATGAGCTGGCGGCCTTCAAGCAGGACATCACGTACCACACCCTGCTGCACGAGGACGTCAAGCGCTTCTATGACGGCTTCCCCCGGGACGCCCACCCGATGGCCATGCTGTCCTCCGTGGTCAGCGCGCTGTCGACGTTCTACCAGGACAGCCACAACCCGTTCGACGAGCGGCAGCGGCACATCTCCACGATCCGCCTGCTGGCCAAGCTTCCGACGATCGCGGCCTACGCCTACAAGAAGTCGGTCGGCCACCCGGTCGTCTACCCGAGCAACGACCTCGGCTACGTCGAGAACTTCCTGCGGATGACCTTCTCGGTCCCCGCCGCCGAGTACGACCTGGACCCGGTCGTGGTCAGCGCGCTTGACAAGCTGCTCATCCTGCACGCGGACCACGAGCAGAACTGTTCGACCTCCACCGTGCGCCTGGTCGGCTCCTCGCAGGCGAACCTCTTCGCCTCGATCTCGGCCGGCATCAACGCCCTCTGGGGCCCGCTGCACGGCGGCGCCAACCAGTCGGTGCTGGAGATGCTGGAGGGCATCCGGGACGCCGGCGGCGACGTCGACACCTTCATCCGCAAGGTGAAGAACAAGGAAGACGGCGTGAAGCTCATGGGCTTCGGGCACCGCGTCTACAAGAACTTCGACCCCCGGGCGAAGATCATCAAGGCGGCGGCGCACGACGTCCTCTCGGCGCTCGGCAAGAGCGACGAGCTCCTCGACATCGCCCTGAAGCTGGAAGAGCACGCGCTGGCCGACGACTACTTCGTCGAGCGCAAGCTCTACCCGAACGTCGACTTCTACACCGGCCTGATCTACCGGGCGATGGGCTTCCCGACCGAGATGTTCACCGTGCTCTTCGCGCTCGGCCGGCTGCCCGGCTGGATCGCCCAGTGGCACGAGATGATCACCGAGCCCGGTTCCCGCATCGGCCGTCCGCGGCAGGTCTACACCGGCGTCGTCGAGCGCGACTTCGTGCCCGTCCAGGAGCGCTGAACCCGACCCTGGCGTAACGGCTGGGCCGACACCAGCCGTTGCACACCGGTGATCGATAATCGCGCAAATGCGTTTCCGTGCCCTCGCGGGCCGTGCTGGCCGCGCGCCGGCGCCGCGGTGCGCGGGAAAGAGAAAGCGCCCCGCCTCCGGATCCCCCCACGGGTCCAGAGTGCGGGGCGCTTCCCATGTCCCGGTGCGGATTCCCCCCACGGGATCCGTCCGGGCGTTCCGGGTTGCACCGCGCTCTGCCGGGACGCGCACATTCGGGAGGGCCGCTCAAAGCTCCCCGGGCGCGTCGCCCCGGCCAACGCGGAGCCGAACACGGTCCCCCAAAGACCCTGCACGGCTGTCGCAGTGCAAGCCCCGCCGGGGTGCCTGCACTGCCCGGTTAGACTCGCGACCCCCCTCAATGGTTACGTTCCGATGAGTGTGATCTGGGTCTCATGCCATATAGGGGCGAATCTGGTCAAGGACTTCCTTTTGCAGATCGCCGCCCTGGCGTATGGGTGTTGTGCGAGTTGTAAGGACCATGTGAATTTTTGTGACCAAGCTCTGAGGTTGTGACCGTTCGTCGCTGATCGTCCCGGTCTGCGGCGATTACCGTCAGTGCCTGATTGCGGGCGGTCCCGCTGCGTGCGCACGAGGCGCAGGGCGCCCCGCCGGCAGCGGGGCGCCCTGCGCCTCGTGGGTGTGCCTGCGCCGGCGTCAGGCGAGGCCGACGAGCTCGTAGCCCGCCTCGTCGACCGCCTCGCGGACCGCGGCCTCGTCCAGCGGCGCCTTCGAGGTGACGGTCACCAGGCCGGTCGCCGCGACCGCCTGCACCGCGCTCACGCCGGCGATCTCGCCGATCTCGGACGACACCGCACCCTCGCAGTGGCCGCAGGTCATGCCGGTGACCTTGTAGGTGGTGGTCACCGCGCCGACCTCGACGGCGGTGCCGCCGCCGGTGTGGCAGGAGCCTTCGGGGGTGCAGCAGGAGCCGTTCTCAGCCATGGGTTTCTCCTCGTGGTGCCGTGTGTGCCGACATGCGCCGGTACGGGCGATGTGGCCGTTGCGCCCAGTGTGGTGCCCAAGTGGCGCAAGGGAGCGCGGTGGTGGCCGGTGTCGTCCTCCCGACTTTCGCACTGTATACCCCCTAGGGGTATCAAGCCAACCCCGGGCCGCCCCGGGCCGCACGCGTTGCCACCCGCCCCGCCGCGCGTCAGCCTGGGCATACGGACTCGGGGCGCGGATCCGAGGAGGCGGCCGGATGGGCGACACACTCGCCCTCTACGGCCTGCTGGCGCTGACCACCCTGCCGCCGCTGGTCCCCAACTCCGCACTCCTGCTCTCCACCGGCGTCCTCGCCCTCCGAGGGGCGCGTCGCGCTCCCGCTCGTCCTGGTCGTCGTCGCCGGCAGTGCCCTCCTCGGAGACGTCCTGATGTACCTGGCCGCGCGGCGCTTCGGCCGTCCCGTCCGGGCCTGGATGCTGCGCCGCCCGAGCCGCCGGGCGGCACTCGCGTGGACGTCCCGGCGGATCCGGCGCCACGGCGTGCCCTTCGTGATCGCCGTGCGGTTCCCGCCCAGCGGGCGGATCGCCGGGGCCCTGGCCTCCGGTGTGCTGCACTACCCGCCGCGCAAGTACCTGATCGGCGCCGGTCTCGCCGAGTCCCTGTGGGCCACCTACGCCGTCGGCCTCGGCTACCTCGGCAGCGCCGCCGCCGGAAACCCCTTCTACGCCGCGGTCATCGGCATCGGCGTCTCCGTCCTCGTGGCCGCCGCCGGGACCGCCGTCCAGTGGGTCGTCCACCGCCGCGCACTGCGCGCCCGGGCCGCGCGACGGGCCCCCGGCAACCCTCCCCGCACGGACCGCGAGGAGGGCGGTGACCAGGCGTCATCCATTACCGCGGCGTGACTGTCAGTGGCCGTCCGTAACGTTGGGGACATGACGACGGAACGGGAAACCGCAGCACGCGAAGCCGCCCCCGCGGTGCGGATCGCGCCCTGGACGGCAGCCGACCGCACGCTGCTGGAGCAGGCCAACACCCCCGAGATGACCCGCCACTTGGGCGGACCCGAGACCGCGGAGCAGCTCGACCGCCGCCACCTGAGATACCTCGGCGGCGAGGGCCCGGGCCGGATGTACCGCATCCTGCTGCCGCGGGGCGAAGCGGTCGGCACCGTCGGCTTCTGGGAGGCGCAGTGGCGGGACGCGCCCGTCTACGAGGCGGGCTGGTGCGTGCTCTCCGCGTTCCAGGGGCGCGGCATCGCGGCGAGCGCGGTGCGGCAGGTCCTCGCGGCCGCCGCCGCTGAGGGCCGCCACCGCACCGTCCACGCCTTCCCCGCCGTGGCCAACGCCGCGTCCAACGCGGTGTGCCGCAAAGCCGGCTTCATCCTCCTGGGGCCGTGCGAGATCGCGTATCCCAAGGACCATCTCCTACGGGCCAACGAGTGGCGGGCGACGCTGCCGGAAGTGACGACCGGTGGCCGGGGCTAGCCCCGGCCACCTGCGCGGCGCCCGCCCGCCGTTGACGGCGCACCTCACGGCCCTGATCGGCGACCGCCCCGTCGGGACCCGGGTGCCGGTCATGCGCCGGGCGTCGCATCGCCGGCCCCGGCCGCCCGCACGTCCGCCACGGCCACCGGCCGGCCGGTCCGGCGCGAGCGGTCGCACGCCTCCGCCACGTACAGCGCCTCCAACGCCTCGGCGGGGGTGCACGGGCTGGGCGTGCGGCCCGCGGCCACCTCGGCGAAGACCTCCAGTTCGGTCACGTACGCGTCGTGGAACCGCTCCATGAACGTGGCGTACGGGACCTCCGCCCGGCGCCAGGACAGTTCGGTCTCGGCGGACGGCATCGGCGCCCGGTCGTCCAGGCCGACGAAGCGGGCCCCGGCGGAGCCGCAGACCTCCAACCGGACGTCGTGGCCCGCGCCGTTGTAGCGGGTGGCGGTGACCGTGGCCAGGGTGTCGTCGTCGAAGCGCAGCAGCGCGGCGCAGGTGTCGACGTCGTCGCCGGCGGCGAAGAAGTCCGCGCCGCGGTTGGCCCCCTGGGCGTAGACGGAGACGACCTCGCGACCGGTCAGCCAGCGCATGACGTCGAAGTCGTGGATGCTGCAGTCCCGGAACAGCCCGCCGGAGGTGGGGATGAAGGCGGCCGGCGGCGGCGACTGGTCGCTGGTGCAGGCCCGCAGGGTGTGCAGCCAGCCCAGTTCGCCGGAGCGCAGCGCCGCCCGCGCCGCCCGGTATCCGGCGTCGAACCGCCGCTGGAAACCGATCTGCACGGGCACCCGGCCGGCCTCGGCGCGTGCCACGACGGCGCGGGTGCCCGGTACGTCCAGTGCCACCGGCTTCTCGCAGAAGACCGGCACGCCGGCGTCCAGGGCCTGATGGAGCAAGGTCGCGTGCGCGCTGGTCGCGGCGGTGATCACCACCCCGTCCAAGCCGTTCGCGTACATCGCCGCGATGTCGTCGGCGGCCCGTACGCCCAGGTCGCCGGCGAGCGCGGCGGCCCGCACCGGGTCCGCGTCGGCGACCACGAGGTCGGTGACGCCGGGGACGTTCTGCAAGGTCGCGGCGTGGAACGCGCCAATGCGCCCGGTACCGATGAGACCGATCTTCACGGGGGTCCTTTCTGGGGCGGGAGGTGCTGGGGAGGGCGAAGAGGAGGGGAGGAGAGGGCGGACGGGGGAGGGAGCTCAGGAGGAGGCGAGGGGAGCCGGGCCGTGTGGGGGGTGCGGGGGTGGGGCGTGCTTGCCGGTGTGGCCTCGGCGGGGCGGGCGGGCATGCGGGGTGTTGGAACGGTCCAAACATGACGTCCCCGGCACCCTGCAGGTGCGTATGTCCGGATGTCAACCCCTGCGTGGTGGGTCAACTCCCGTGCCGTGGAAGGAATGGAGCCCCCGGCGTGCGCGGGGCGGGGCGGCGGCGCTCCGCCAGCCGGGGCGGTGCCGCCCGTTGGGTCCGCCGGTGAACGCACGGGAGGCGTACGCCCACGCATTGACGTTGACCTGCGCCGATGGAAGGATTTCCCCTCATGGAACGGTCCAACGAGCGGCCCGCGATCTCGCCGGGCGAGCCCCCCGAGCCGCCTCCCGGTGCCGACCGGCCCCCGACGATCCGCGGTGTCGCCGCACGCGCCGGTGTCTCCAAATCGTTGGTCTCGCTCGTCCTCCGGGGCTCGCCCCGGGTCAGCGACGCCAAGCGGCAGGCCGTCCTGGCGGCCATCGACGAGTTGGGGTACCGGCCCAACGCCGCCGCCCGCAGCCTCGTTGCGCGCCGCACCGACACCGTCGGCGTGCTGCTGGACGACATGCGCAACCCGTGGTTCACGGACGTCCTCGACGGCCTCAACTCCCTGCTGCACGCGCACGGCCTGCGGATGGTGATGGCCGACGGCCGCCTGGACCGGCGCACCGGCCGGGAGTTCGCCCGCACCTTCCAGGAGCTCCGCGTCGACGGCCTGGTGGCGGTCGGCACCCTTCCGGACACCGCGGGGCTCGCCGAGGTCGCCGAGCGGTTGCCGACCGTCATCGCCGGCGACCACGGGCCCCGGCTTCCGCGGGCCGACACCGTCGCCAACGACGACGAGCACGGCGCCCGCCTCGCCACCGAGCACCTCATCGGCCTCGGGCACCGGCGGATCGCCCACCTCGCCGGCCGGGGGCCGGTCGGCGCGTTGCGTCGGCGCGGTTTCGAGGCCGCGATGGGTGCGCACGGACTGGCCGCGCACGCGGTGGTGGAGGGCGGTGACGGCACGGAGGAGGGCGGCTACCGCGCCGCGGTGCGGCTGCTCGGCCCGGCCAGGGGCGTCCGCCGCCCCACCGCGATCCTCGCGTTCAACGACCTCGCCGCCGTCGGTGCGCTGTCCGCGGCCGGTGAGTTGGGGCTCGACGTGCCGGCCGACCTGTCGCTCGTCGGCTACGACAACACCTATCTCGCCCGCATCCGCCACCTCTGGCTGGATTCGGTCGACAACGCCAGCCACGAGGTCGGCCGTCGCGCCGCCCGCTGCCTGCTGGACCGGATGGCGCACCCCGACGCGCCCGCCGACCACCAGCGCGTCACACCGTCGTTGGAGGTCCGGGGCTCCTCGGCACCGCCGCGGAAGGACGCGGGGGAGGAGGCGGGCGGGGCGTCGTGACCGAGCGGGGTGAGGGGGCCGGCCCGTTGGGTGGGGGGATCGCCGCTCGCCTAACGGGGCCACCGTGGGCCGCGGTTCACGGGAAGGTGCCCTCCGGTGCCGTCACTGCCGTCCGCGTTGGCCCGGGCGCCGTGCCACCCAGGCTCTGACGGTGTCCGCGTACCAGTACGGTTTGCCGCACTCCACCAGATCCGGCTCCGGCAGCAATCCGTGCTTGCGGTAGGAACGCACGGTGTCCGGCTGCACCTGGATGTGGGCGGCGATTTCCTTGTACGACCAGAGCCTTCGGTCGGTCATCTCTGCGCACCTCCTCGGTGCCGCGCGCAGGGTCGGCCCGGCGAGCCGGCGGGGGCCTGCGTGCGGCGGGGTGATCACTCACCCTGTGCCCGGACAACGACGGTGAGTGACCGTCGGCGAGGGGCTGTTGAAGGGCTGTGACGGAAGGCCCGCGTAACGGTGACAGCCGTGACAGGGGAGCGACGGCCGTGACGCCGGCGGGACGATTCGCACGTCGGGCCGCGCGGCCCGACGTGCGATCCACCGATCGTGGACCCCGTCAGTGGGTGGCGACGCGCTGGGGCGCGGGGTCACGCATACAGGGCCCGCCAGGTCTTCTTGTCGACCTTGCCGTCGGCGGTCAGGTGGTGCTTGGTCTGGAACTCCTTGACCGCGGTCCGGGTCTTGGCGCCGAAGGAGCCGGTCACGTCCTGCCAGCTGAGGTGGTGCCGGTTCGCCAGGAGGCACTGGACCTGCTTGACCCGGTCGCCGCGCTGACCGTAGACCGTGAGGGCGTTGCCGTCGTAGTAGGCGCAGGCGGCCAGGGTGGCGGGCCGTGTGGAGTCGTCCGGTCCGGTCGCCGCGGCCGATGCCGGGCCGGCGGTGAGCATTCCGGCGACGACCAGCCCCGCGGTCGCCGCGAGGAGGCCCGCCCGACGGCTGCCCGTGCCCGTGCCTGTGCCTGTGCCTGTGCGATGGGCTTTCACGTGTTCCATTGCTTCCCCCCCGTTGGGCGCGTTGGATGTGAGCGCACCTGTTGGCACGGCGGGGAGGCGACGCGCGGTTCCGGGCGGCCCGGCGATTGGCCGGAAGTGTTCGAGGAGTCGACAGTTTCGCTCGGTTCGTCCAGAAGTGGTCGTGGTCGTGGTCGTGGCGGTGGTCGGGTCCGTGGTTGCGGTCGGGTGGGCGTCCCGGGGCGCGTCCGGGGTCAGGTCGCGTCCGCGTCCGCGGTGGATCCGTTCGCGCCCTTGCGGAGTTCCTGCTCCAGGTCCTCCAGCGCCAGCCCCTTGGTTTCCGGTGCGTACCGCTTGCAGAAGACCAGCGAGACCACGCACATCGCGCTGAACAGCCAGAACGTGACGGCGGGGTCGACCGCGTCGAGCAGTAGCGGGAAGGCCAGGGCGATCCCGAAGTTGACCAGCCACATCACGAACACCGCCGCTCCCATGGCCAGCCCGCGGACCTTCAGCGGGAACATCTCGGCGAGCAGCAGCCACACGCCGGTGTTGAGGGTCGCCTGCATGAAGCCCATGTACAGGACCATCAGGCCGAGGACGAGGGAGCTGACGGCGGTGGAGTGCGGCAGGTGGAACGCGGCGCCCAGCAGCGCCAGCGACACCGTCATCCCGGAGAGCCCCCACAGGAGCATGGGGCGGCGGCCCACCCGGTCGATCAGGGACATGCCGATCGCGGTGGCGATGACGGAGACGGCGCCGATCGCGAGGGTGGCGGTGATCGCCGCGTTGGTTCCCAGCCCGGTCGTCGCCAGGATCTTGGGGGCGAAGTAGATGACCGCGTTGACCCCGGTGATCTGCTGGACGACCGCCAGCCCGATGCCGATCAGCAACAGGCGCCGCACCCAGGGGCGTTGCAGTTCGCGCCAGCCGCCGCGGCGGGCGTCGGCCTCCAGGCGGTGGGCCCGCTCGATGCGGGTGAGCTCCTCCGGGACGTCGTCGGCGGCCAGCGTGCGGCGCAGCACCGCGCCGGCCTCGTCCCGCCGCCCCCGGCTGACGTACCAGCGCGGCGTGTCGGGCAGGAAGAGGACGCCGAGGAGCAGCGCCACCGCGGGCAGCGCGGCCAGTCCCAGCATCCAGCGCCACGCCTCCCAATGGGCCAGCACGGCGTTGACGAGGTACGCCAGCAGCTGACCGCTGACGATCATCAGGGAGTTGAACGAGACCAGCCGGCCGCGGACGTGCGGGGGCGCGATCTCGGAGAGGTAGAGCGGGGTGATGACGGAGGCGCTGCCGACGGCGAGGCCCAGCACGAAGCGCGCGAGGGTCATGAACGGCACGGTGGGCGCCAGGGCGACCGCCACCGCCCCGCCGGTGAACACCGCGCCCGCCCACAGCAGCGAGTTGCGCCGCCCCAGCGCGTCGGCCATCCGTCCACCGGCCAGCGAGCCGAAGGCGGCGCCGATCAGGAGCGCGCTGGTGATGACGCCTTCGCCGAGGGAGGTGAGGCCGAAGTGCTCCTCCATGAAGGGGAGCGCGCCGGAGACCACCCCGGTGTCGTAGCCGAAGAGCGCACCGCCGAGCGCCGCGATGGCGGCGATGGCGACGACGAAGCGTCGGGCGGCGCGGGAGGGCGTCCCCGGTGGGGGAGGCGACGGGACGGGCGGCTCGGGGGAACTGCCCCCAACCGCCGGCCCGTGGGGCGGGCGGGGACCGTGCGCGGTACGCATGGTGCGGCCTTTCGGTGGGGTGACTGCACGGGTGGGCGGCCCGGGTGGACGGCCCGGTGGGTTCGGTACCCAGGTGAGTCGATAAGTCGACTGTGGCGGCGGAGGTACGTCACCTGGCGTGCGGAGCCGGACGGCTGGCGCCGGCCGCCGGGTGGAGCAGGTCGCCGGTGGAGGGGGCCGTCACCGGGAGGCCCCCGCGGGGAGGGGCCTTCCTTCGAGAGGCCGCCGCCGGGGCGGCCCCTCGTCCAGTGGGGCCCGTCAGCGGTAGAGGTCCGGGCGCTCGATCAGTTCGACCGGGACGCGTTCGCCGCTGGCCTGGGCCAGGACGCCCGCCTCGCACACCACGGCTGCCGCGTAGCCGTCCCAGCAGCTCGGGCCCTCGACCTCGCCGCGCCGGGTGGCGTCCACCCAGTGCTGCACCTGCCGGTCGTACGCGTCCTCGAAGCGCTCCACGAAGCCGGGCGGTACGGTGCCGCCCCACTGGCCGGCGGCGTTGACGAAGACCCCGTGGTCGTCGCCGATCCGGGCGGTGCCGCCCTCGCAGACCGCCTCGCAGCTGACCTGGTAGCCGAAGCCGCAGTTGACGAAGAGTTCGGTGTCGACGACCTGACCGGCCGCGGTCTCGAAGAGGATCAGCTGCGGGTCGCTGAGTCCCTCCGGCGCGTTGCCGGTCGGGGTCGGGCGCAGGACCCGCACCGCGGTGATCTCCTCGTCGAGCAGCCAGCGCGTCACGTCGATCTCGTGCACCACCGAGTCGTTGATCGTCATCGCGTTGGTGAAGCCGGGCGGCGTGTCGGCGTTGCGGTGCTTGTTGTGCAGCATCAGCGGACGGCCGTAAGTCCCCTTCGCCAGGAGGGACTTCAGGGTGCGGTAGCCGGCGTCGTAGCGGCGCATGAACCCCACCTGGACGCGGCGGTGGCCCAGTTTCCGCTCGGCCTCCAGGACCCGCAGCGCGGAGGCCGCGTCCGGGGTCAGCGGCTTCTCGCACAGCACCGGCAGGTCGCGGGCGAAGGCGTCCAGCAGCGCGGCCTCGTGCGCCGGCCCCGGCGACGCGATCAGGACGGCGTCCACCCCGGGGTCGTCCATGGCGGCGGCCGGATCCGCGTAGGCGGTGGCCCCGTCGATGTCCTTGGCCAACCGCTCCGCCCGGTCGGCGTCGAGGTCGGCCACGGCCGCCACCCTGGCCCCACTGATCACGTCGTGGAGGCGCCGCACGTGGTCGGCGCCCATGCGTCCGGTCCCGATGACCGCGACGCCCAACGTGCCCGGGAGGCCCGCGGTCCCGTGCGCTCCCCGTGTCGCCGCTGCTCCCGGCGTCCGCCCCACCGTGCTCCTCCCGTCCGCCGTGCCCGTCTCGCGCGTCTCGCCCATGTCGTCCCTCGTCTCGCCCATGTCGTCCCTCACGCCGTTCCTCTCGCACCTCGTCGTCCCCGGTGCGCGCGCCGTTCCTGCGCGCGCACCCCGTTCGCCCGCGGGCCGCGGTCGGCCGCACTGCCGAGGATCACTCACGCCCCGCAGGACCGCAGGAAGCGGCGCGTCCGCTGGGCGATCGGGAACGGCCGGTCGGGCGGGCACGGGTACATGTCCTGCTCGACGATGGCGAAGAGGTCGACGTCCAGTTCCTGGGCGGCCTCCAGGACGGGCGGCAGCGCCGGGACGCCCAACGGCGGCTCGCACATCACGCCCTGCTGGACGGCCGGGCCGAACGGGGTGCCCTTGGCGACGACGTCGCCGAGGACGTCCGGGTCCACCTGCTTGAGGTGGAGGTAGCCGATCCGTTCGCCGTAGGTGCGGATGAGCTTGACGCTGTCGCCGCCGCAGTAGGCGTAGTGGCCGGTGTCCAGGCAGAGGTTGACCAGGTCGGAGTCGGTGACGTCGAGGAAGCGCGCGACGTGCTCCTCGGTGTCGATGTGGGTGTCGGCGTGCGGGTGGACGACGATGTCCAGCCCGAACTCGTCGCGGACCCGCTTGCCGAGGCGCTCCATGCCGGTGGTCAGGTGCTTCCACTGCTCGACGGTCAGCTCGGGCGGTTCGATGATCTCGGCGGTCTTGTCGTCCCGCCAGAAGGACGGGATGACGACGAGGTGCCCGGCGCCCATCGCCCGGGTGAGGGTGGCGACTTCACGGACGTGCGTCCAGGTCTCGTCCCATACGGACGGGCCGTGGTGCAGTGAGGTGAAGACGGTGCCGGCCGAGACCTTCAGGGCGCGCCGGTCGGTCTCCGCGCGCAGCGCTGCGGGGTCGGTGGGCAGGTAGCCGTACGGGCCGAGTTCGATCCATTCGTAGCCGGCTTCGGCGACCTCGTCCAGGAAGCGCCGCCAGGGGACTTGCTGCGCGTCGTCGGGGAACCAGACGCCCCAGGAGTCGGGGGCGGAACCGATGCGGAGGCGGTCCAGGACGGGCGAGGCGGCACGGGGTGCGGACATGCTGCGGCTCTCCTCTCGCCGGTCGGCGGTGACCGGGAGGCGCTGGGGTCGGTTGTGGGGCACAGCCTCTCTGCCGCCCTGGGGAGTGTCAAGACTTCGTCCTGACATAAGGACTTAAGGACTTGGAGGGACGGGAGGGGTGGCGGGCGTGCCGGGTGAGTGCGGGGCTCGATGGCCGAGGGGAGACGGTTGACGTCTTAATGTAAGGACAAAGTGTTGACAGGGTTTGTGGCGGGCGGTTAGACCTTTGTTCGGAGCGGGAGCCGGCGGGGAGAGCCGGCTCCGACCGACCGATCCGCCGTCGGCCGCCCCGCGCTCTCGGCTCCGCTGGAGCAGGGGCCGGCACCGTCGCACCGGGTGACCCGAAGGGGCCTGCAATGACCGAGCCGTACGACCTGATCACCATGGGGCGCATCGGGGTGGACATCTACCCGTTGCAGACGGGGGTGCCGCTCGCCCAGGTGGAGACGTTCGGGAAGTTCCTCGGCGGCTCGGCCACCAACGTGGCGGTGGCCGCCGCCCGGCTGGGCCGCCGCACCGCCGTCATCAGCCGCACCGGACGGGACCCGTTCGGGGACTACCTCCACCAGGCGCTGCGCGACTTCGGCGTCGACGACCGTTGGGTGACCCCGGTCGCGGGCCTCCCCACACCGGTCACGTTCTGCGAGATCTTCCCGCCGGACGACTTCCCGCTGTACTTCTACCGCCGCCCCAAGGCTCCGGACCTCGCCATCCGCCCCGAGGAACTGGACCTGGCGGCCGTCGCCGCGGCCCGGATCTTCTGGATCACCGGCACCGGACTGTGCGAGGAGCCGAGCCGCGCCGCCACCCTGGCCGCGCTTCAGGCGCGGGACCGTAGGGGCACCACCGTCTTCGACCTGGACTGGCGGCCGATGTTCTGGGGCGGCGAGGGCGGCGCCTCCGGGGCCGGCGGGGCCACCGGCGCGGCCGCGAGGGCCGCCGCCCGGCCGTACTACGAGGCGGCGTTGCGGCACGCCACGGTCGCGGTCGGCAACGTCGACGAGGCGGAGGTCGCCACCGGCCTGCGGGACCCGAAGGCGTGCGCCGAGGCGCTGCTCGACCGGGGCGTGGAACTGGCCGTCATCAAGCAGGGACCCAAGGGGGTGCTCGCGGTCCATCGGGACGGGCGCTCGGTCGAGGTGCCGCCCACCCCGGTCGAGGTGGTCAACGGGCTCGGCGCCGGGGACGCGTTCGGCGGCTCGCTGTGCCACGGACTGCTGGCCGGGTGGGAGTTGGAGCCGATGATGCGCCACGCCAACGCCGCCGGGGCGATCGTCGCCTCCCGCCTCGCCTGCTCGTCCGCGATGCCGACGGCCGCGGAGGTCGAGGAGTTCCTCGCGGCACGGTGAGCGGGTCCGCCTCCCGCCTCGCCCGCCCCGCCCCCATTCGCGTCCTCAAGAAGGTGAGTTGAGCCTTGTCCCCACGGATCAGTGACCTCCCCGCGCTACGGGCCCGGCACCCCGGAGCCGTCGCGGAGGCCGCCGCCCGCCGCACCCGTCGCCCCCTGCTCGGCGACAGCGGCCGGCTGATGATCGTCGCCGCCGACCACCCGGCCCGCGGCGCGCTCGCCGTCGGCGACCGCCGCATGGCCATGGCCAACCGCCTGGACCTGCTCGAACGGCTGGTGCTGGCACTGTCCCGGCCCGGCGTCGACGGGGTGCTGGCCACCGCCGACATCCTGGAGGACCTGCTGCTGCTCGGCGCCCTCGAAGGCAAGGTCGTCATGGGCTCCATGAACCGCGGCGGGATCGCCGGCGCCGCCTTCGAGATGGACGACCGGTTCACCGGCCACCGCCCCCAGGACATCGCCCGGCTCCGCTTCGACGCCGGCAAGCTGCTGCTGCGGATCGACTACGACGACCCCGGTTCGCTGGCCACCCTGGAGGCCACCGCCCGCGCCATCGACGCGATGGCGGAACGGGAACTGCCCACCTTCGTCGAACCGTTCCTCTCCCGGCGGGTGGACGGCACCGTCCGCAACGACCTCAGCCCCGACGCGGTCACCCGCTCCGTCGCCATCGCCTCCGGCCTCGGCGGCACCTCCGCCTACACCTGGCTGAAGCTCCCGGTCACCGACGACCCCGACGCGATGGCCCGGGTCTGCGAGACCTCCACCCTGCCCGTCGTCCTCCTCGGCGGCGACGTCGGCGGGACGGTGCGGGAACAGGAGGCCGCCTACGAGAAGTGGCGCAAGGCGCTCCGGCTGCCGACCGTGCACGGCCTGGTCGTCGGCCGTTCGCTGCTCTACCCGCCGGACGGCGACGTGGCGGGCGCGGTCGACTCGGCGGTGGGGCTGCTCTAGGTCCGGGCGACGCCGCCGCGGCGGGCGGCCCGCGCAGGCGCCGCACCGCCGCAGAACCTCACTGTCAGTGGCGAGTAGGAGACTTGCAGTCATGAGCGCCGAGTTCGCAGACACCCAGCCGGCCCGCGGCCACGACACGCCGCACGGGCCCGACACCCCCCACGGCGGGAGCGCCGAGCCCCCCGCCGCCTCCTCCTTCCACCTCCCGGCGGGCCGCGCCGCCGCGGGGCCGTACGCCCTCGACGTCGCGCCGGAGACGGCCGGCTGGGGCCACTCCTCGTTGCGGATCCTCGAACTGCCGCCGGGCGGCGCCCACTCCTTCGCGACCGGCGACAGCGAGTGGATCGTGCTGCCGCTCTCCGGCGGCTGCACGGTCCGGGCGGACGGCCCCGACGGCGGGACGTTCGCGCTGGCCGGGCGGCGAAGCGTGTTCCACGGGGTGACGGACTTCGCCTACGTGCCGCGGGACGCGCGGGTCCGGATCACCAGCCCGGCCGGCGGCCGGTTCGCGCTCACCGGAGCCCGCTGCACGCGCCGGCTGCCCGCCCGCCACGGCGCCGCGTCCGACGTGCCCGTGGAACTGCGCGGCTCCGGCACCTGCTCGCGGCAGGTCAACAACTTCGCCGCGGCCGACGCGTTCGACTGCGACCGGCTGATCGCGGTGGAGGTGCTCACCCCCGGCGGCAACTGGTCGTCGTACCCGCCGCACAAACACGACGAGTGCCGCCCCGGCGAGGAGTCCGCGCTCGAAGAGATCTACTACTTCGAGATCGCGGCCGCCCACGGGACGGCGGGCCTCGGCTACCAGCGGGTGACGCCCTCCGGGCACGGGCGCGGCACCGACGTCCTCGCCGAGGTCCGCACGGGCGACGCGGTGCTCATCCCGGACGGTTGGCACGGCCCGTCCATCGCCGCCCCCGGGCACGACATGTACTACCTCAACGTCATGGCGGGGCCGGGCCAGACGCGCGAGTGGCTGATCTGCGACCACCCCGACCACGGCTGGATCCGCTCGACCTGGCCGCAGCAGCCGGTCGACCCCCGACTCCCCCTGTACACCGCACCGGCACCGGCAGGAGACCCGCGATGACCGCGCCGACCAACGACCCGACCAGCGCCTCGACCCCTCGCCCGTCGCGCGACGCGCCGGACCGGGCGGCGCCCGGCCCGGCCGGCACCCGCCGGCTGACCGTGGCGCAGGCCCTGGTGGAGTTCCTCGCCCACCAGTACACCGAGCGGGACGGCCGTCGGCACCGCCTGATCACCGCCTGCTGGGGCATCTTCGGGCACGGCAACGTCGCCGGCATCGGGCAGGCGCTGCTGGAGTCCGGCAGCGCGGCGGCCCCGGAGACGACCGACGCGCCCCCGAAGCTCCCCTACCTCCAGGGGCGCAACGAACAGGCCATGGTGCACGCCGCGGTGGGCTACGCCCGGCAGTGCGACCGCCTCAGCGCGCAAGCCGTCACCACCTCCATCGGCCCCGGCGCCACCAACCTCGTCACCGGAGCCGCGCTCGCCACCGTCAACCGTCTCCCGGTGCTGCTGCTGCCCGGCGACGTGTTCGCCACCCGGCCCGCCGACCCGGTGCTCCAGCAGCTCGAAGTGCCGTCCGCGGGCGACGTGTCGGTCAACGACGCCCTCCGCCCGGTCTCCCGCTACTTCGACCGGATCACCCGCCCGGAAGCGCTCGTCCCGGCGGCCCTCCAAGCGATGCGGGTGCTCGCCGACCCCGTCGACACCGGCGCCGTCACCCTCGCACTGCCCCAGGACGTGCAGGCCGAGGCGTACGACTGGCCGGTGGAGTTCTTCGCCGACCGGGTGTGGCGGGTGCCCCGGCCCGCGCCCGACGCCGACGCCCTGGCGGAGGCGGTGCGGGCGGTCCGCGCGGCCCGCCGGCCGCTGATCGTCGCCGGCGGCGGCGTCCACCACAGCGAGGCCGAGGAGGCGCTGCGGGACCTCGTCGACGCCACCGGCATCCCGGTCGCCGCCACCCAGGCCGGCAAGGGATCGCTGCGCCACGACCACCCCGCGGACGTCGGCGGCATCGGCCACACCGGCACCGCCACCGCCGACGCACTGGCCCGGCGGGCCGACGTGGTGATCGGCGTCGGCACCCGCTACACCGACTTCACCACCGCCTCCGCCACCCTCTTCGCCGAGCCCCGGGTCCGCTTCGTCAACCTCAACGTCGCCGCGTTCGACTCCCACAAGCTCGGCGCCCTCGCCCTGGTCGCCGACGCCCGGGCCGGACTCGACGCGCTCCGCGAGGCCCTCGCCGGCCACCGGGTGGACGCCGCCTACGAGGCGGAGTACACCGCGGCCAAGGCCGACTGGGAGCGCCGGGTGGACGCCGCGTTCGCCGCCCCCGACCCCGCCGCGCAGCCCTCGCAGACCCAGGTCCTCGGGGCGCTCGACGCGCTCGTCGACGCCTCCGACATCCTCGTCAACGCGGCCGGCTCCCTCCCCGGTGACCTGCACAAACTCTGGCGTGCCCGGTCCCGCAGGCAGTACCACCTCGAATACGGCTACTCCTGCATGGGCTACGAGATCCCGGCCGCGATCGGAGTGCGGATGGCCGCTCCGGACCGGCCGGTGTGGGCGCTCGTCGGCGACGGTACATACCTGATGAACCCCACCGAAATCGTCACCGCCGTGCAGGAGGGCATCAACATCACCCTCGTCCTCATCCAGAACCACGGCTACGCCTCCATCGGCGGCCTCTCCCAGCAGACCGGCGGCGAGCGCTTCGGCACCGACTACCGCTTCCGCGCCCCGGACGGCACGTACACCGGCGCGCCGCTGCCCGTCGACCTCGCCGCCAACGCCGCCTCCCTGGGCATGCGGGTGCTGCGCGCCACGACCGTCGCCGAACTGCGCACCGCCCTCGTCGAGGCCCGCGGCGCAAAAACGCCCACATGTGTCTACGTGGAGACCAAAACGACTGACACTGTGCCGGGCGCGCCACCGGCGCAAGCCTGGTGGGATGTACCCGTTGCCGAGACCGCGACGCGTCCGGCGGCGGTCGCCGCCCGCCGGGCGTACGACGAGCACGCCGCCGCACGCCGCCGCCACCTCTGACATCCGCTCCGCCGCACCGTACGAAAGGCCCCTCGCATGAAGACCATCAACCACTGGATCGGCGGGAAGCCCGTCGAGGGTGTTTCGGGCAACTTCGGGCCGGTCTACAACCCGGCCACCGGCGCCCAGGAGAAGCAGGTCGCCTTCGCCTCCGTCGACGAGGTCGACGCCGCGGTCCGCGTCGCCAGGGAGGCGTACCGCAGCTGGGGCACCAGCTCGCTGGCCAAGCGGACCTCGGTGCTGTTCAAGTACCGCGAGCTGGTGGACGCGCACCGCGACGAGCTGGCCCGGCTGATCACCGCCGAGCACGGCAAGGTGCACTCCGACGCGCTGGGCGAGGTCGCCCGCGGCCTGGAGATCGTCGAGCTGGCCTGCGGCATCACGGAGAAGCTCAAGGGCGAGCTGTCCACCCAGGTGTCGACGCGGGTGGACGTGGCCGCGATCCGCCAGTCGCTGGGCGTGGTCGCCGGCATCACGCCGTTCAACTTCCCCGCGATGGTCCCGATGTGGATGTTCCCGCTCGCCGTCGCCTGCGGCAACACCTTCATCCTCAAGCCCAGCGAGAAGGTGCCCAGCGCCGCGTACAAGCTCGCCGAGCTGGCCGCCGCGGCGGGCCTGCCCGACGGCGTGCTGAACGTCGTCAACGGCGACAAGGTGGCCGTCGACGCCCTGCTGGAGCATCCGGACGTCGCCGCCGTCTCCTTCGTGGGCTCCACCCCCATCGCCCGGTACATCCACACCACCGGCACCGCCAACGGCAAGCGCGTCCAGGCGCTGGGCGGCGCCAAGAACCACATGCTGGTCCTCCCGGACGCCGACCTCGACCTGGCCGCCGACTCCGCGATCAACGCCGCGTACGGCTCGGCCGGTGAGCGCTGCATGGCGATCTCCGTGGTCGTCGCCGTCGGCGACACCGCCGACCCGCTGATCGGCAAGATCAAGGAGCGCGCCGACAAGCTGTGCATCGGCCCCGGCGACGACCCGGCGTCCGAGATGGGCCCGCTGATCACCAAGGCCCACCGCGACAAGGTCGCCTCCTACGTCACCGGCGCCGCCGCCCAGGGCGCCGACGTCGTCATCGACGGCACCGGCTACACCGTCGAGGGCTACGAGGACGGCCACTGGATCGGCGTCTCGCTGCTCGACAACGTCACGCCCGAGATGGACGCCTACCGCGACGAGATCTTCGGCCCGGTGCTCTCGGTGGTCCGCGTCGAGACCTACGAGCAGGCCATCGAGCTGATGAACTCCTCGCCGTGGGGCAACGGCACCGCGATCTTCACCCGGGACGGCGGCGCGGCCCGCCGCTTCCAGCTGGAGGTCGAGGCCGGCATGGTCGGCGTCAACGTGCCGATCCCGGTCCCGGTGGGCTACCACTCCTTCGGCGGCTGGAAGGACTCGCTCTTCGGCGACCACCACATCTACGGCAACGACGGCGTGCACTTCTACACCCGCGGCAAGGTCGTCACCACCCGCTGGCCCGACCCGTCCGACGGCGGCATCAACCTGGGCTTCCCGAGCAACCACTGACCGGAGCCCGCCCCCGACCGACGGACGCGCCCCCCTCACGGGCGCTGCCGTCCGGACTCCCTGCCGGTCCCCCGCCGGCAGGGAGTCCGCACGTCCGCCACCACCGGTGCCGGGCGCCGGTGACCGCCGCGGCCGGCGGCGCCGCATGACCGTGGTCCGGGGCGGACCCCGCGGCCGGGCATTGCTACGGTGCTGCTCGCGCTGCGGGAAGCAACCGCCGCGCGGCACCGACACAACGGGGGACGACATGGCACAAGGCACCGCGCTGGCCAAGGGCGCGCGGATCACTGCGGGCGTTCTCTGCCTGCTGTTCTTCTTCTGGACGGCGTACTGGCTCGCCGTCGACGTGGGCGAGTTCGGCATCGTGGGCGTCTGGGGCAGCTGGATCGGCAGCCGTGCGCCGGGCACCAACCAGGTCACCGACCCGGTCCAGCTCGGCTTCTGCCTGCTGCAACTGACCGCCGCCGGCGCGGCGTTCGCGGGCCGCCGCTCGGCCGGCGGGCTGCTGGCCGTCGCCACCACCGTCACCTTCGCCACCGCACTGCAGGCGCTGATCAGCGTCGGCAACCACACCAGCGACGACCGCTGGTTCCGCAACGCGGAGACCGGCACCGCCACCTTCGACGGGGTCTTCCTCAGCAGCCTGCCGCTGTTCCTGCTGACCCTGGTCGCGGGCGTGGTGCTGCTGGCCGGGATGCGGTCCTGGCCGCGCCAGGCCCCCAGCGAACCGCCGGCCCGCCCGGCGAAGGCGGCCGGCGTGATCGGCGGCCTGACGCTCGGCGCGATGGCCCTGGGCTACGTCGTCTACCAGCTCTACCTGCTGGTGCAGTACGGCACGGACGCCGTCACCCTGCTCTACCTGGGCAAGGGCACGCTGTCCTCGCTCCTGGCGCTCGCCCCCGGCTGGTACGCGGTGGTGTTCCTCCTGCTGACCGCGATCGCCGGGATCACCTGCCTGGCCCGCGGCTGCGCGGCCCGCGGCCTCGCCCTGGGCCTGGCCGTCGCGCTGCTGCCCAACGCCGTGCTGAGTGTCGTCTCGTTCCTCAGCACCGGTGCGTTCGTGGAGATGACCAAGTCGACGCCGGGCCTCAGCGTGATCATCTGCGCCCAGTTGGCGCTCGACCTGTTCGGCTCGCTGGCGCTGGGCGCGCTGATGGTCCGCGGCGAGCCGGTCGCGCCCGCCTGGCAACCGCCGGCCCCGGCCATGGCGTTCGCCGCCCCCGGCTTCGTCCCGGGCCCCGCGGCCCCGCCGCCGGCCGGTTGGCAGCAGCCCGGCCCGCCGCTCATGCCCCCGGTCGGCGGCCCCCCGGTGCCGCCCGGCGTCCCGCCCGTGCCGCCCGGCGTCCCGCAGCCCCCGCCGGGCGGGTTCGGCCCGCCGCAGTACTGACGCCAGGAACGCAGCGAAGACGGCGGTCACCGGTCCGAGGGCCGGTGACCGCCGTCTTCCGTACGCGCGCACGGCCGAAGCCGCTTGACGTGCGGTCAGGCCCGGCGGCGGGGCGCCGGACCACCGGCCGCACCCGGCGTACCACGGACGCGGTACGGCCTCGGCCGGGACTACTCCCCCGGGAGGGCGCCCGGTTCCGCCCCCGGGACGGGCCGCCCGCCTCGACCGCTCCCTAGGATTCAGCCATGGATCTCCGACTGCGCGGGCGCCGGCTCCACGCCACCCTGGCCGCGCTGACCCTGCTGATAGGGGGCGGCACCTGGGTGGCCGCCGCCTCGGACGCCCCGCCCGCCGTGCACCGCGAGGACCACGTCCTGACGATGCCCGAGACGCCGGGCGCGGCCCGGACGGTGCGGATCGACACCTCCTTCTTCGCCGCGGGCGGTGCCGCCGGCCGGCGGCCCGCGGTCCTCCTCGGCCACGGCTTCGGCGGCAGCAAGACCGACGTCCGCCCCGAGGCCGAACAACTGGCCCGGGACGGCTACGCGGTGCTGACCTGGTCGGCGCGCGGCTTCGGCAAGTCCACCGGCACGATCGGACTGAACGACCCGGACGGCGAGGTCGCCGACGTCAGCCGCCTGATCGACTGGCTCGCCAAGCGCCCCGAGGTGCGGCTCGACAAGCCCGGCGACCCACGCGTGGGCATCGCCGGCGCCTCGTACGGCGGCGCCGTCGCGCTGCTGGCCGCCGGCCACGATCCGCGGGTCGACGCCATCGCCCCGCAGATCACCTACTGGAACCTCGCCGACGCCCTGTTCCCCAACGGGGTGTTCAAGAAGCTGTGGGCCGGGATCTTCTTCACCACCGGCTCGGCCGCCCCCACCGGCGACCCGACCGGCGCGTCCGCCGCACCCACCCCGGCCGGCCCCGCCGCCCCACCCGGCCCGTCCGACTCCGCCAACCCGGCCGGTCCCGGCGGCGCGTCCGCGACCGCCGGCGGCTGCGGACGGTTCGCGCCCGCCCTCTGCGCGATGTACCAGCGGGTCGCGGTCAGCGGGAAGCCGGACGCCGCGGCCCGCCACCTGCTGGCGGCCCGCAGCCCGTCCGCCGTCGCCGACCGCATCAAGGTGCCCGCGCTGCTGATGCAGGGCCAGACCGACTCGCTGTTCCCCCTCGACCAGGCCGACGCCGCGGCCCGTGCGCTGCGCCGCAACGGCGCCCCCGTCGCCGTCGACTGGATCGCCGGCGGACACGACGGCGGCGACCGGGAGACCGCCCGCCTCACCGCCCGCACCACGGCCTGGTTCGACCGCTACCTCAAGGGCGACCGGCACGCCGCCACCGGGCCCGCGTTCCGGGTCAGCCGCACCGGGGGAGTGGACTCCACCGCCGGCACCGTACGGCTGCGCGGCGCCAGCGCCGACCAGTACCCGGGCCTGGACCACGACCCGCGCCCGATCCCGCTGACGGGGCGCGAGCAGCGCTTCGCCAACCCCGCCGGCGCCGCCCCGCCGGCGATCTCCGCGGTGCCCGGCGCCGGCGCCCTCGGCAACCTCTCCGCCCTCGGCGCCGGCGGCCTCTCCCTCGACTTCCCCGGCCAGTACGCGCACTTCGACTCCGCACCGCTGCGCAGCTCCGTCCACCTCACCGGCAGCCCCACCACCACGGTGCGGATCCGCTCCAGCTCCCCGGACGCGGTGTTCTTCGCCAAGCTCTACGACGTCGCCCCGGACGGCCGCCGCCAACTGCTGCCCTCCCAACTGGTCACGCCGTACCGCGTCGAAGGGGCCGGGGACGGCCGCACCGTGCGGCTGCGCCTGCCCACCGTCGACCACGACTTCGCCGCCGGCCACCGGCTGCGCCTGGTCCTGTCCGCCACCGACCTGGGCTACGCCACCCCGGTCGAGCCCGCCACCTACACCGTCTCCCTGGCCGGCGGCCCGGCGGCCACCGGCACCCTGGAGGTGCCCACCGCGCCCGAGGTGCGCAGCGCCGCCGCCCCGCTGCCGGCCTGGACCTGGGCGCTGCCCGCGGGCGCCGCGGTCGTCGCCGCGCTGCTGCTGCTCACCGCCCGCCGCAGGACCGCGGCGCCCGCCCCCGACCCGGCCCTGGCCGACGTCCCGCTGCAGATCACCGACCTGACCAAGCGCTACGCCAAGTCCACCGACCGGTACGCCGTCCGCGACCTCACCTTCCGCGTCGAACGCGGCCAGGTGCTGGGGCTGCTGGGACCCAACGGCGCCGGCAAGACGACCACCCTGCGGATGCTGATGGGCCTGATCCGGCCGGACGGCGGCCAGGTGCGGGTGTTCGGCCAGGCGATCCGGCCGGGCGCGCCGGTGCTGTCCCGGGTCGGCGCGTTCGTCGAGGGCGCCGGCTTCCTGCCGCACCTGTCCGGCCGGGCCAACCTCGACCTGTACTGGCAGGCGACCGGCCGGCCCGCCGCCGACGCGCACACCGAGGAGGCCCTGGAGATCGCCGGCCTGGGCGACGCCCTCCAGCGCGCGGTGCGCACCTACTCCCAGGGCATGCGGCAGCGCCTGGCCCTCGCCCAGGCGATGCTGGGCCTGCCGGACCTGTTGATCCTCGACGAGCCGACCAACGGCCTGGACCCGCCGCAGATCCGCGAGATGCGCGAGGTGATGATCCGCTACGCGGCGGCCGGACGCACCGTCATCGTCTCCAGCCACCTGCTGTCCGAGGTCGAGCAGAGCTGCACCCACCTGGTCGTCATGGACCGCGGCCGGCTCGTCCAGGCCGGCCCGGTCGGTGACGTCGTGGGCTCCGGCGACACCGTGCTGATCGACGTCGGGGACGCCGCGCCGCTGTCCGACGCCGTCGTGGAGAAGGTCGCCGCGCTGTCCGGCGTGGACTTCGCGGCCCGCGCCGACGAGGGCCTGCTGGTCCGGCTCGCCACGCCCGGCGGCACCCCGCAGCTGCTGGCCGACCTCGTCCGGATGGACGTCCCGGTGCACCGCGTCGGCCCGCACCGCCGCCTGGAGGACGCCTTCCTCACCCTGATCCAAGGAGACGGACGATGACCGCGACCACCCCGGCGGCGGCGCCCGGCTACCGCGCCCGGCGCACCCTGCCGCTGCGCGTCGAGGCCCGCCGCCAACTCCGGCGCCGCCGCACCCTGGTGATCGGCGCGATCCTGGCGCTGCTGCCGTTCGTCCTCGTCGCGGCGTTCGCGATCGGCGGCGACCCCGGCACCCGTTCCACCGGCCGGATCAGCCTGATGACGACCGCCACCGCCTCGGGTGCCAACTTCGCCGCCACCGCGCTGTTCGTCTCCGCCGGCTTCCTGTTGGTGGTGCCGGTGGCGCTGTTCTGCGGCGACACCGTCGCCTCGGAGGCGAGCTGGTCCTCGCTGCGCTACCTGCTGGCCGCCCCGGTGCCCCGGGCCCGCCTGCTGCTGAGCAAGTTCACCGTGGGGCTGGTCTTCAGCGCCGCCGCGATGCTGCTGCTGCCGGTGGTCGCGCTGGCGGTGGGCACCGCCGCGTACGGCTGGGGGCCGCTGCAACTGCCCACCGGGGGCGCGCTCGCCCCGGGCGACGCGGTGCTGCGGCTGGCCGTGGTGACCGGCTACGTCTTCGTCAGCCAACTGGTCACCGCCGCGCTGGCGTTCTGGCTGTCCACCGTGACCGACGCGCCGCTGGGCGCGGTCGGCGGCGCCGTCGGACTGACCATCGTCGGCAACGTCCTGGACCAGGTCACCGCGCTCGGCGACTGGCGCGCGGTGCTGCCCGCCCACTGGCAGTACTCGTGGGCGGACGCGCTCCAGCCCCAACTGGAGTGGACCGGGATGCTCCAGGGCGCCTCGGTGTCGGTGTCCTACGCGCTGGTGCTCACCGCGCTGGCCTTCCGCGGCTTCGCCCGCAAGGACGTGGTGTCGTAGCCGGCCGGGCCCCGGGCCCGGCCGCCCGGCCACGAACACCTGTCCCCTTTGCCCGGCCCGCCCCGGAACGCAACCTTCCGTCGGGTGTGCGTGTCTAGGCAGTCACACGCCCGAAGGTGAGGACCTGCCATGTCCCGTACCGCACCGCCGCCCACCCGCGTCACGACCGCCGTCGCCGCCTGCGCCGCGGCCCTCGCCCTGACCCTCGCCGCCACCGGCCCGGCCGCCGCCACGGTCCGCAGCGACCCCAACGGCCGCCACACCGCCGCCGAGGTCCACCGCTTCCTGACCGCCTTCTACGGCCACCACGGCCCCACCCGCTACCAGCGCGACCACCAGGTCTCCGCCCACCTCAAGGACCGCGCCGCCCACACCGACGGCTACGACCTGCTGCTCTGCGCCCAGAACGCCCCGCGGTCGATCACCGTCGGCAAGGTCACCACCGCCCAGTCCGCGGGCGTCGGCTGGGCCACCGTCAGCACCCACTGGGACGGCGGAACCCGCCGTTCCTTCACCGCCTACGTCGGCCTGGACTCCCGCCCGATCACCCTCCAGGACGTCGACTGCGCACCGTGACCCGGCGCACGGCGAGGGCGGCCGCCGCGGACCGGTGTCCGCCGCGACCGCCCTCAAGGCCGTGCCGTTCTCAGAGGGTGTGCCGCCCTCAGCCGGTCGGCCCCTGCATGTGGGCGCTGACCCACTGCATCGTGCCCATGCCCAGGCCCTGGACGTAGGTGGCGCCGCTGTGCGTGCCGTCCGGCACGACCTGCAGCCGGGTCTTCACCGGACCACGGCCGTACTGCGCGATGAACTTCCGCACCTTCGGCAGCACGGTGTTCTCCTTGGAGCCGTCCTGGAAGGCCAGGTAGACGTCCGGCCCGCCGCGGGCGATCAGCTGGTGCGCCAGCACCTCGGGGTTGTTCGCCCGCATCGCCGACAGGTGTCCGCGCCACAGCGGCGAGTCCGGCACGATGTCCGGTCCGTTGGGGATCGCCACCTTGAAGTCCTTCGGGTTCTGCAGCACGTTCTTCAGTGCCGAGAAGCCGCCCGACGAGGAGCCCATGATGCACCAGGCGTTGCGGGTCTTCAGGGTGCGGAAGTTCTCCCGGACGAGGTCGGGGACGTCCTTGCTCAGCCACGTCCCGATCTTCGGCTGACCGGGGATGTCACTGCCGTCGTAGTACTGCTTGTCGTTGGGGTTGAGCACCGGCATCACGACGATGAAGGGCAGGCTCTTGCCCTCCTTCGACCACGTGGCGAGGCTCTCCTCCAGCTTGAGGTCGGCACCGATCCAGTAGTTGACCGGGTAGCCGTAGGCGCCGGGCAGCGCCTCCATGACCGGGAAGCCCTTGTTCGCGTTCTTCTTCTCGTAGTACTCCGGCGGTGCCCAGACCCACACCTTCCCGGTGAAGCCGGACTTCTTCCCGTGGTAGGTGGTCAAGGCTATGGGAGTGTTCCCGCCGGCTCCGCCGACCTTGCTGGTCTCCTGGAAGCTGATGGGGTGGGTGGGCATCTGCACCAGCGAGTTCTTGCTGGTCGGCGCGGTCTGCATGGCGGCACCCGTCCGGGGGCCACTGAACCGTACGGGGGTGGCCTGGTCGCTCGTGCCGCAGCCGGCCGTGGTTCCGAGTACGGTCAGGGCGATCAAGGCGATCACCGGTTTGAAAAGGGATTTGCGCACGGGACCTTCTCCTTGGCGGACCGGCCGGGAGTTGTCCCGACCGGCCAGCAAGAGGGGGTCGGACGGGGACAGGTTTCCCTCCCGCGGTGTCTGCTTCCTCGCACCGTCCCGGCCCGAAACCCGCAGCCCCGCTCTGACCTGTGGTGTTTACGCTCAACGGAGATCCGGTTTACCGTGATTTTCCCGGTGCGGGCGCACCGCTGACGCCGGACGGACCCCCGCGCGCCCCTCTTTCCGCACCCCGGCGCCCGCCCGCGCCCCGGCGCTCCTTCCCCCTCCGGAACCCCTCCGCGCGCCCTTCCCCGGCCCGCCGGTCTCCCCGTCCGCACCCCGTCGGGCAGGCATCCGGGTCGCCCTCCCGCCCCGCCGCCCGACACCCCGTCACCCCAGCTCCCGGCCCGTATCCTCTGGCTATGACCTGGTCGCGCGCGCTCAAGGAAGCCGCCCGCTCGGGGCTGACCATCGAACGGGCCAAACTCACCCCGCTGGTAGCGATCCGCGGCACCGTCGGCGTGGCCGTCGTCATCGGCCTGTGCCTGTGGCAGGGCAGCCCCGCCCTCGCCGTCTCCTCCGCCTTCGGCGCGTTCTCCGCCGGCATCGCCACCTTCCAGCGCAGCATGCGCCCCCGGCCGGTCCTGGCGCTGGCCGTCGCCGGCGCGCTGGCGGTCTCCACCTTCCTCGGCTACCTGGCCGCCGCCCACCTCGTCGCGTTCGTCCTGCTGCTCACCTGCTGGACCTTCCTGGCGGGCCTGGCCTGGTCGATCGGCCCGGTCTCCGGTCTCATCGGCACCCAGACCGTGGCGATCATGCTGATCACCGTCACGCTCCCGACGTCCGTCCTCGGCGCCCTCGCGCACGCCGCGCTCATCGCCTTCGGCGGCCTCGTCCAAGCCACCCTCATCGTCCTCTTCCCGGTCCGTCCCTGGGGCGTCCAGCGCGACGCCCTCGCCGACGCCCTGGCCGCCGAGGCCGACTACGCCCGCCGGCTGCGCCACGACCCGGTCGCCCCCTTCGACCCCGCGCCCCTGATGGACGCCCGCCTCGCCTCCGCCGTCACCCCCCGCCAGGCCAAGCGCCGCCCGGTGCAACTGCACGGCCCCCGGGGCCTCGCCGAACGCGTCCGTCCGGTGCTCGCCTCACTGGCCGACCCGGTCGTCGGCGCCCCCCTGGAAGGTCCCGAACGCGACCGTGCCCGCGAACTGCTCGGCGCCGCCGCCACCGTCCTGGACGCCGTCGCGCACGCCGTGCGCCATGACCGACCGGTCCGGCTGCCACCGGAGGCGATGGCCGCCCTCGAAGTCCCGGCCACCGGCCCGATGCTCACCGGCCCCGCCCGCCGGTCCGCCTACCGCCTGATCTCGCTCCTCGCCGACGCCGTCGAACTCACCGACGAGCCCGTCGAGGCCACCCGCCCCACCACCGAGGCCGAACGCGGCCACCTGCTGCGCCCCAGCGTCCCCAAACTCGTCCCGGTCGCCCTGCGCCGCGAGTCCCGCTGGTCCTCCCACGTCTTCCGGCACGCCCTCCGCGTCGCCGCGGTCGCCGCGACCGGCTACGTGCTGGCCACCGCCCTGCGGTTCGGCCACGGCTACTGGGCGCCGCTCGCCTCCGTCATGGTGATGCGCCCCGACTTCGCCCAGACCTATTCCCGCGGCGTCGCCCGCTTCGCCGGCACCCTCGTCGGCGTCGCCGTCGCCGGCGCCCTGATGGCCCTGGCCCACCCCGGCGTGTACGTCAGCGCCGCCCTCGCGCTGGTCTGCATCTTCCTGATGTACCTGCTGATGCGCACCGGCTTCTCGGTCACCTCCGCCTGCGTCGCCGGCTACGTCGTCTTCCTGCTCGGCGTCGTCGGTGCCGGCTGGGAGCAGACCGTCCAGGAACGCATCGTGCTCACCCTCATCGGCGGCGTCCTGGCGATGCTGTCCTACGCGCTGTTCCCCGCCTGGGAGACGCCCCGGCTCCGCGACCGCCTCGCCGACTGGCTGACCGCCAACGGCCGTTACGCGCTCGCCGTCCTCGACGGCTACGCCCGGCCCGCCGAACGCCGCCCCCGGCAGGTCCGCGAGGCCCTGCTGGACGCCCGAGCGGCCCGCGCCGCCTGGGAGGCGAGCGAGGCCCGCGCCGAGAAGGAGCCGGTCCGGCACCGTGGCCTCTCGCTCCCCGCGGCCCACGCCGCCAGCGCCGCGCTCGCCACCATGGGCCGGGTCACCATGATCATGGAGGCCCATCTGCCCGACCGGAACGCCGCGCCCTCGCCCGGCGCCGCCGCGTTCGCCGCGGCCCTCGGCCCCGCCCTGGACCGCGCGGCCCGCGCCATCCGCGACGGCACCCCCCTCGACTGGAGCGCACCGCACGGGACTTGGGCGCGGTGGAACGCCGAGGGCGAGCACACCGGCGTCGCGGTCCGCGCCTGCGAACTCCTCCTGGACGCCCTCGACGACCTCGCCGAGGCGCTGCCGCCCGACCCCTGACCCCAGCCCCTTCCGCCCCTGCTCCTTGCCGCCTCTTTACCCCGCGGACCGTCCCCGCAGGAACCATTCAGCACCCCCAGTAGTCTAGATAATTGCCCGTAATTAGCGTCATTGGTAAGCCAATGGCGCTCTCTGCGGCGCAATGTCCTCCCGAGAGAGAGCAAACGAACTCCCCATGGCCGCCAGCACTTCGTCCGGTACGTACGACATAGGCATCGACCTCGGCACCGCCAACACCCTCGTCTACGCCCGCGGCAAAGGCGTGGTGCTGAACGAGCCGTCCGTGGTCGCCGTCAACGCCGCAGGCGACGTGGTCGCCGTCGGCTCGGAGGCCAAGCGCACCATCGGCCGCACGCCCTCCGGGATCACCGCGATGCGCCCCCTGCGAGAGGGCGTCATCGCCGACTTCGAAGCCGCCGAACAGATGCTGCGCGCCCTGATGAAGAAGGCCCTGCCCAGCCGCCGCTTCGCCCGCCCCCGGGTCGTCATCTGCGTCCCCTCCGGCATCACCGGCGTCGAACGCCGCGCCGTCATCGACTCCGCGCGCGGCGCCGGCGCCCGCGAGGTCCACCTCATCGAAGAGCCGATGGCCGCCGCGATCGGCGCGGGCCTCCCGGTGGCCGAACCGGTCGGCTGCATGGTCGTCGACATCGGCGGCGGCACCACCGAGGTCGCCGTGGTCTCCATGGGCGGCCTGGTCACCGCCCAGTCCGTACGGGTCGCCGGAGACGCCATGGACGCCGCCATCTCCACGTACATCAAGAAGGAGCACGGCCTGGCCATCGGCGAGCGCACCGCCGAGGAGATCAAGATAGCCATCGGCTCGGCCGCCTGGACCCCCGACGAGGACCTCCCCGCCGCACCCGCCGTCCCCGCCGCGGACCCCGACGCCGAAGACGCCCCCGCCCCCGCACCGCACTCGTTCACCGTCCGCGGCCGGGACCACCTCAGCGGCCTCCCCCGCCTCCAGGAGATCACCGCCGAGGAGATCCGCACCGCCCTCGCCGAACCCGTCGAGGCCATCGTCCGCGCCGTCCACCGCACCCTCGACGAGTGCCCCCCGGAGCTCTCCGGCGACATCATCGAACGCGGCATCGCCCTCACCGGCGGCGGCGCCCTGCTCCGCGGCCTGGACCGCCGCCTCCGCCAGGAGATGGGTGTCCCCGTCGTGGTCGCCGACGCCCCCCTGGACTGCGTCGTCAACGGCACCGCCAAGTGCGTCGACGAGTTCGCCTCCCTCCACGGCCTCCTCACCGGCGCAAAGGACGAACCCCGCAAGGCGGTCCGCCTCGGCCTGTAGCGCGACGGCTCCCGTGCCCCCGCCCCTCACGACCGTCGGCCGGGGTGGGGGCGGGACCGGCCCCGCGGCGCACGACGAGCCTGCGCATGGCGCCTTGGAAGAGAGAACTGCTCCATTGGTCAAGGGAGCCTCTGACCCTGCCACCCGTCCAGGGACTGATTCCGGTCGTGATCGGGTCCCGAGCAAGCAACCGCTGCGGATGTCGACTCATGTATCGCTCTTTCAACACCCACATCGAACTGGTCCTTCGCCACCTGGTGCGCACCGACCGCGTCAGCGCGGGAGTGCTGCCCCAGGACGACGCCGAAAATCAGGCGCGGCTGTTCGGTGCGTTCAGGAGAGTGCGGGTGTGGGTGGCGGCGCGGATGCCGGTCTCGACAGCTCCGTCCATCCACAGGGCGTTGAAGTTGGTGGAGGTGTCGCCGCCGGCGAAGGCGATGCGTCCTTGGGGGGCACTGATGGCTGACCCGTGTGTGGTGATCCAGCCGGGGCGGTAGGCGATCCAGGTGCCGCGCGAGTACGGGTCTTGGTTCCAGTCGTGGCTGTGCACGGCCTTGACGCGGGCCTCTGGTGCGTAGGCGGCCAGGGCTTTCTGCGCTCCCGTCAGGGTGTACAGGTCGGGTGAGGCCATGGGGTCGCCGAAGCCGGTGAGCAGGCTGCCCTGGGCGGTGACCCGTTCGGTGCGGATCCACTGGAATCCGTCCGGGGTACCCGCGGCGAAGAAGGACGGATCGGGCAGGCCCTCGGCCAGCAGCCAGACCTTGGCGAAGTGCCCCGCGTGCCCTTGAGCACTGACGGCTTGCTTCGCGGGCTGCAGGGCCGGGTGGAAGTCGATGGTGTGCCAGCAGTTCAATGGAGTGGCGACGATTGCGGCGCGGGCGACGAACCGCTCTCCGGCGTCGGTGGTGACCTCGACGTGGTCCGCGGCCTGGGCGACACGGCGCACGGGTGAGGACAAGTGGACCTCGGCGCCGGCATCGGTGATGAGGGCGTCCAGGAGGGCCTTCGTCCCGTCGCGGAAGCTGTCGAGGACGTCGAGCGCCAGCGTCTGTTGCGCGAACAGGGTGTAACGGGTGGCGATCTCGCCGAGGAGGTACAGGGCGGAGATCTCGTCGGCGGGGGCGCCGTAGTGCACCGACGCCTGCTGGCTGAGGGTGGTGAGCGCTGTGGCGGACAGGCCGAGCGTGGACAGGTACTGGCGGATCGACACGTCGAGGTGACGGGTGCGGTCGGGGTCGTGGAGGTGGGGGCCGGTGGCCTGGGCGGTTTCGGTCATGCGCCGGATGGCGTCTTCGATCTCGGCGCCGTAGCCGGGGGGCAGGGCCTGCGGGTCGGTGTGGCGAATGCCGTCGATGAACAGGCCGCTGACGGATGTGCTGGGGCTTTGGACGACGGGGAGCTGATAACGGGCGGCCTCGGCGTAGATGTGGCGGAAGGTGTCACGGCGGCCCAGCCACATGCCGCCGAGGTCGACAGGTGTATCGGTGCCGGGGAAGGTGCTGGTCCAGGTCCGGCCGCCGAGGCGGTCGCGGGCTTCCAGCAGCACCACGGAGTGCCCTGCTGCCCCCAGTTCGCGAGCGGCGGTGGCGCCGGAGATGCCGCCACCGATGATGATCACGTCGTGCATGTGTGCTCCTACAGGGTCGGCCGAGGATTCGGCATGCGGTGCGAAGCGGCTCGGGTGCCCTCGCCGTGCGTCAGGGCGCGGCCTCGGCGCGCACCGCGGCGGCGATCCGCTCCCAGGCCAGTCGCACATGCCGCTGTTCGGTGCCCGGCGCTCCGATGGCCATGCGCAACAGCACCCGGTCGCCGGCCTTGGTGTGGGTGAGGTACAGCTCGCCGGAGTCGTTCAGTCGTTGCATCGTCCGCAGCGTGGCCGCGTCCGCCTCGGTGCCGGGCAACTGGGGCCACAGCGGGCGGAAGCAGACCAGGCCCAACGGGTGGTGGGGGTGCAGGTGGAATGCCGCGTCGGCCTCGATCCACCCGGCCAATTGCTGGGCAAGGTCGATACCGGTACGGATGTGGGTCCGCAGCCCCTGCGCCCCGTACCAGCGGATCACCGACCACAGTTTGAGCGCCCGGAAGCGGCGGCCGAGCGGGATCTGCCAGTCGCGGTAGTCGATGACCTCGCCCGAGGCCGTGGCCTGGTTGCGCAGGTACTCGGGGAGGACCGAGAGCGCCCCCACCAACGACGCGCGGTCGGCCACCCACAGCGCGGTGCAGTCGAAGTTGGTGAGCATCCACTTGTGCGGGTTGGTGACGTAGGAGTCGGCGTACTGAGCCAGTCCGTCGTTGAGCCACCGCAGTTCCGGGCACACCGCCGCCACGCCCGCATACGCCGCGTCCACGTGCAGCCAGGTGCCGTTGCGGCGGCACACCACGCCGATCTCGGGCACCGGGTCGATCGCGGTGGTGGAGGTGGTGCCGACGGTCGCGCACACCAGCAGCGGAACGGCACCGGCCGCGCGGTCCCGGGCGATCGCCGTCTCCAGGCAGGCCGGGGCCATCGCCAGGCTCTGCGGATCGACGTCCACCACCCGCACGGCGGCCGCACCGATTCCACAGATCCGTGCGGCCTTTTCCAGCGAGGAATGGGTCTGTGAACTGGTGTAGATCGTGTACCGCGCTTTGATGCCGTCCCGCCCCGGCTTCCCTTCGCCCACTCGGTGGAGCGCGGCAACGACCGCCACCAGCGAGGCACTGGACGCCGAGTCCTGGATGACGCCGTTGCCCCGGAACGCCTTCGGCAGTCCCAGCAGCTCCGCCAACCAGTCGATCACGCGGGTCTCCAACTCGGTGCAGGCCGGGCTGGTCGCCCACAGCATGCCCTGAACGCCCAGCCCGGACGAGAGGAGGTCGCCCAGGACCGCCGGGCCGCTGGCGTTGGCCGGGAAGTACGCGAAGAACGACGGATGCTGCCAGTGCGTGATGCCCGGCATCAGCACCCGGTCCAGGTCCGCCAGGACCCCCTCGAACCCCTCTCCCGTCTCGGGTGGGCTCTGCGGCAGCGCGTCCAGCACCTCACCCGGTGCGACCTGGGAACACACCGGGTACGACTCGATCTTCTCCTGGTAGGCGGCGATCCAGTCGATCACCTGCCGGCCGTGACGGCGGAACTCATCCGGCGTCATATGCCCACGCACGACACTGCCTCCCAACACCGTGCTCCAAAAAAGGCTCAGCGCGCATTTCCAGCCGGCCTGCCGCCAGGCCGGAACGTCTTTCATGCGCTCGCGCCCGGCGATCTCCGTGTGAATGTCTGAGGTGCTCTTAGTCAAGCAGGACTGCGCGAGAAGGCGGCGCGTGCGGGGGTGGAATTCACTCCATCGGTCGTCTGGTGAGGCACCAGATCACCCGCCGGGAGATCCTTCAAGCGGAGTGCCCCAGGTGGGAAATTCGTCCGTTCGCCAAGTCTCTGAAATCAGTGGAACGGGAGTCGGTGACCAGTTGTGAATCGCGCGGATGAGCACCATGTGGAAGAGGGGGGCCGGCTTGACGATTCCTGCGCCCGGCGCAGGAAACAAATATCAGCGGCGATCCGCAGGGCGGGCGGCCTCAACTCGAACCCGGTGGCTTACAGCGCGGAGGAGGACCTGCTGTGGGGCACGATGGTGTCGAAGCTCAACGCCCTACACCCCTGCGTCGCCAGTTCGAGCTACCTCCGGGCCAAGGAACGGCTGCCACTGCCCGCCCACCACACGCCCAGGGTCGGCGACCTCGGGCAGCGCCTCAACAACTCCACGGGGTTCCGGCTGCTCCCGGTCGACGGGTTGACCCCTGTCGTGGACTTCTACGGGCGCTTCGCCGACGACATCTTCTCGACAGCCCTGTACCTGCGTTGCCCCAGCCGACCGCACTACAGCCCGGAACCCGACATGCTCCACGAACTCGTCGGGCACGTCGTCATGCTCTCCGACCCACTCTTCGCCGATCTCTACCGACTCTTCGGCGAAGCCGCGAACAATGCCACCTCCGAGCAGGACCTCCAGGCCATCAGCCGGGTCTTCTGGTTCACGATGGAGACCGGACTCGTGCAGGAGGACGGCCGGGCCAAGGCATATGGGGCGGCTCTCCTGTCATCGAGCGGTGAACTCGCCAATCTCAGTACCTACCCGGTCGAGAAATTCTCCATCCAGGAGATGATCGAATCGGATTACGACATCTCCACCTACCAGGGAAAACTGTTCATGGCGCGATCCGTAGATGAAATGGCCAGTGAAGTCTCGTCCTTCTTGAAGCGCGCTTGAAACCAAAATTCACCGGGTAAGGGTGGTGCGCCAGCGGAGGCAAGTATCGCGGCGGCTGTGGAGCAGGGTCACAGACACCCTCCGAGGAAAGCCTCACGGCCAACAGCACATGTACATCTCGGATTTGCAACCCAATGCGTGTCGGGAAGGCGGCGGCGGACCAATGACCACGACGGATGCCGGAAGTCGGTCACACGACAGCGGAAAACCGGTTCACGACCCGGCCGCGCTGCGGCTGGTGGAGCTCACCCTGGGGTTCTGGATCGGACAGGCCGTGGGCGCGTTCGCGCGACTGGGCATCGCGGACGCGTTCACCGGTCAGCACCAGACCGTGGACGAGCTGGCGGGCCGAACCGACTGCGATCCTCAAGGGCTCCTCCGATTGCTGAGGTCGTTGACCGGTGTCGGGGTCATCCGCGAGGTCTCGCCCGGCCGGTTCGCCCTCGGCGAGCTGGGGCAGCACCTGCGCACCGACCACCCCCAGTCCATGCGGGACCTCGCGGTGCTCCAGAGCGAGCCGTGGATGTCGCGCGTCTTCGAGCAACTCCAGCACGCGGTCTCCACCGGTGCCACCCCCATCAAGAACGTCCTCGGTACCGACTACTACTGGACCTGGCTGCACCAACAGCCCGAGGAACGACGCGTGTTCGACGCCGGAATGGTGTCGGTGGCCAAGGCCCTCCAGATCCCCACCGCGCTCTCCTACGACTACCGAGACGTACACCGGATCGTCGACATCGGCGGCGGCCTCGGACAGGTGCTGAAGGTCGTCCTCGCCGCCAACCCCCACATCAGCGGAACTCTGTTCGACCAGCCGACCACCGTCGCCGATGCCCAGCAGGCGCTGGCGGACGCGGGCCTGGCGGGCCGGTGCTCCGTGGTGGGGGGCGACATGTTCCAGGCCGTACCCGGGGGCGGCGACACCTACCTGCTGTCGTTCGTGCTGATGGACTGGGACGACGAGCATGCGGTGCGGCTGCTGCGCAACGTGGCGGCCGTGCTCCCCGCACACGGGCGGGTCCTGGTCCTCGACTGCCTGGTCGACCACAGCACCGACACCGGCCCTTCAGGGCACCCTTTCCACATGGGCCGCACGGTCGACCTGTTCCAGATGTGCATGGGCAGCGCCCGGGTCCGCAGCCGCGCGGAGTTCGAAGACCTCTACGCCCGCGCCGGGCTGCGGCTCCAAGCCCTCCACCTGCCGCAGGCCCCGGTCAGCCTGATGGAGGTCGCCCCCGCCTGAGAGGGCGGTGCGGTGTGCTCGGCGGTCCTCCCACGAGAAATCGACCCGGGAGCTCAGCGCGCCCCGGGCTCGCGTCCCTCACCGAACGGCAGCAGATTGCCCGCGATGCGGGGTACGCAGCGGTCGAGCCCGGCGCCGCGGCCGGCGAGGACCTCGAACCCGGTCGGCCGCAGCCGCAACTCGATGGCTCGCAGCTGGTCGAGGTTCCCCAACTTACGGACCCGCTCGCGCAGGGCCGGTCGGTCGAAGAGGTCCTCGGGACGTACGAACACTGCGCCGGCACGGGCTTCTGCCTCCTTGCCCGCGAGATCGACGAGACCGATGCCGCCCGGGTGGAAGACCCGGTCCGCAGCCAGCCAGGTCACGGGCAGGCCCGCGAACAACGCGGGCATCTCGGCGAAGCGCATCGTCTGGACCACGGGGTTGAGGTAGGCGTCGGCGTCCGCGACGTCCTGCTCGGCCGCTGTGAGCGCGGTACCGGTCCAGCCGGCGGGGAAGCCGTAGTCCGCGAGCGACAGTTCGAGCCCGAGGTCCCGGATCGTGGCGAGCCCGTCCTCGGGACTGTTGGGTGGCGTGAGCAGTTGTACGAGCTCCCGGTCCAGCATCCGGCCGTGTTCGCCGACCGCGTCGTACAGCCACAGATAGATCAGCCCGTCGTCCGTGAGGTGCTCGGTGAGCCACCGAAGTCCGGCCCGAGGCGACGGGAGATGGTGCAGGACCCCACAGCAGACCACCAAGTCGAACCGGCGCTGCAGGCTCAGGTCGGGCATGCTGCCGTGGACGAGCTCGACGTTGGTCACCCCGTACCGCTCGGCGGACCGTCGCGCGATCTCAAGAGAGCGGTGGCAGGCGTCCACTCCTGTGAAGCGTGCCTTGGGGTATCGCTGGGCGAGCGCCAGCAGGATGGAGCCGGTTCCGCACCCGGCATCGAGTACCTCCCAGCCCTCCAGCTCAGCGTCTCGCAGAACGAAGGGAAGTTGGGCGGCGACCATATCCATGAGCGGAGCGTCCTCCGCCGGGGACGGAAAGGGAAAAGCCTCGTAGAGCTGTGCGACGTCGCTCGTCATCTAGGGTGCCGCCTTCCTGATTTGTCGATTTCTAGGATGCGAGGGCTGAAAACGCCGGTTTTTTCGGGCGTCACCGGGAAGCCTAAGTCGACATTTAGAAATGCCGTGAGAGCAAGTCAAAAACCCGATGCTCGTGTTGGCCGTATTCGTCTATTCGAGTGGGATAAGTGGCTCAGAGGTGTGAAATTCGCATTCACGGGCACACCGCTCTATGCGTCCTCCATCGCTGACGCTGCTGGTCAACGCCGCAGAACGGACCATGACCCCGTTTGTGGAAAACCCCGGGGATCCGTGAACCCGCCATCGGTGAACGCGGCACGGTGTTACCTGCGAATAGTCATGCCGGTGAAGCCTGGAAAGCCGTGCCGAGAATCCATGGAGCAGATTGATACGAGGACGGTTGAGCGCGGCCTTGGGGCGCGAGTCGTACGCGGGCATCGCCTACCGGGACGAATTCACCGACGTCCCGGTCCTCGGCACCTCCCCACGGCTCACGGACCACACCACGAACCATGAGACGTGGCTGCTCACCCGATCGTGATCCGATCCGCTCGACACGTCGGAGAAGACGAGACACCTCGGAGAAGAGAGGCTGGAAACAATGCTGATCTGCGGGCTGAAGCTGACGCACGACGGCGGGGTCGCTGTCATCGAGGACGGCAAGCTGCTGTGCAGCATCGAGATGGAGAAACTGGACGGCAACCCGCGCTATCAACCGCTGGACCGTCTGGAGGCCGTCGAGGATGTCCTGGCCGGGCAGGGCGTAAGGCTGTCCGACCTCGATGCCGTCGCAGTCGACGGGTGGATGGCGGCGCCGGGCGAGCCCACACCCAGGCTGCGGGAGTTGACGCACAACGGGCGACCGGTGGCACTTGAGGTCGCGCCGTACTCCGAGGCGGACGGCACCGCCGGGGTGGCGCTGCACCGCTACGAGTTCGACGGCCTGCCGCTGGGAGACCGCGTCGTCCGGTACGCCAGTTACCACCACGTCACGCAGCATCTGCTCGGCGCCTACTGCACCAGCCCGTTCGCCGCCCGCGGCGAGTCCGCACTGGGAGTGGTCTGGGACGGTGGCACCGTTCCCCGGCTGTACAGGGTGGACGCCGCCCCCTTCCGGGTGCGGAGCCTGGGGCCCCTCTTCCCCGTCTACGGAAACGCCTTCGCCGACTACTGCGCCCAGTGGGAGCCGTTCCGCTCCCGGGTGGCGTCGCACCAAGACGTGCAGGAGATCTCCAACGCCGCAGTCCCCCGCAACCTCGACGTGGCGGGCAAGGCGATGGCGTACGCCGCACTGGGACGGGACGAGCCGGCCCTGTACGAGGTCTTCAACGCCCAACTGGGCCGCATTCCACACACGTTCGACACCGGGATCGAGCTGGCAGAGTGGTGCCGCGAGCACCGCGCCGAGGTGTGGCCCCGCGGTTCGGAAGCCGACTTCATCGCGAGCTTCCAGGGCTATCTCGGCGCCAGGCTGCTGACCGCGCTGTGCGACCGCGTGGCGGGGCTCGCTCCCGACATGCGTAGCCCGAACCTGTGCCTGTCGGGCGGGTGCGCCCTCAACATCAAGTGGAACAGTCTGATCCGGAACAGCGGCCTCTTCCACGAGGTATGGATTCCGCCCTTCCCGAACGACTCCGGCGCCGCGATCGGCACGGCGGTCGCGGAGATGGTGAGTCAGGAAGGCAGGGCCGCTCTGAACTGGAACGTGTTCCGCGGCCCTCGGCTGCTGCCGGCGACCGACGTGCCCGGCTGGACATGGGAGCCGTGCGACGCGGCCGGGCTCGCCAAGGTGCTCCACGAGGCTGCGGAGCCGGTCGTCGTCCTCGATGGGCGGGCCGAATTGGGGCCCCGCGCGCTCGGTGGCCGCAGCATCCTCGCCCCGGCCACCGACCCGAAGACGAAGGACCGGCTCAACGACATCAAGGGTCGCGCCAACTACCGTCCCGTCGCGCCGATCTGTCTGGAACACCGGGCGCCGGAGATCTTCTCCCCGGGCTGTCCGGACCCGTACATGCTCTTCGACCATGCGGTGCGCCCCGGGTGGCACGAGAGGATCCCGGCCGTCGTCCACCTCGACGGCACGGCCCGGCTCCAGACCATCACCGAGCGCGACAACCCGCTGTTGGCGATGGTGCTCACGGAGTACGAGCAGCTCAGCGGCGTACCGGTGCTGTGCAACACCAGTGCCAACGACCAGGGATGCGGGTTCTTCCCCGACGTACGCGCGGCGGCGCGCTGGGGGCGCGCGGACCTGCTGTGGTCAGACGGGCGACTGTACTCCCGCCGGTGACTGCGCACGGCGGTGCAGGACCGGAACACCGGGACGGTGCCAAGGGATGTCCCCTTTCCGACGGGAACGTGGCACAGCGTCGCCATCCCCTGCATCCAACTGGTCCGCGCCCGGCTGCCCGGCTGGTGGCGCCGCCGTGCCGTTCCTCAGCGTTCAAGGAGAGGGCAGGGCGGCCGGCCCGGTCGTCCGCGACGCCGGCCTCTACCGCGACCGCTACACCGTCGAGCGAGCACCACCGCTGGCGCCAGGTCCCCCGACGCCCTGACGGCCGGGTACGTCGGGCCGGCGGGTCCGCCGAAACGTCGGGAAGTTTTCGGGAAGAACAGCCGCCGAGGCCCGCTCCGGACCGGTTCCAGCCGGACGACCCGGCCCGCCCGACTCCCGCGCTCGCCGATGTAGCAGGATGAGAAAACCGCCCCTGACCAGCAAAAAGGCCCTCCCCAGGGGAGGGCCTGCGCTGGCGCCCCCGGCAGGACTCGAACCTGCGGCCAAGTGCTTAGAAGGCACCTGCTCTATCCACTGAGCTACGGGGGCCGGGTGGTGGGCGTGGATCACGAACCGCGGACCAGGATAGAGGTCCGGGTGGCTCGTCCCGGTTGCTTCACCTCCGTGGCACGTTGTGGAGGTTCGGTGAAGCGATCCCGATAATCGCAGGCAGGTACGAATCCTGCACGGCTTTTGGCGCCTCGCGCTGCGGGTGTTGTGCACTCGTTATGCCTGCGTCTGAAATGTTACGAAAATCCCATATCTCACCTATCGCGTCCCGTGGAGATTCTTACGGCGCACGCAAGGGGCTATACGCTTCAAAAACCTAACGAAATTGGGCATTCTTCACATGTGGCCACCTTGGACGTAGGACCCCGGCTGATCGACGCACTGTCCGTTCTGCGTGACCGTGTCGACGCCGCACGTTTTCCCTTGCCGCTCGGGGGCGCCGCCCGCGCCCGGCGGAACCGGGCGGAGTTGCTCTCCCAGCTGGACGACTATGTGATGCCCCGCCTGCGCGCCCCTAAGGCCCCCCTTCTCGCAGTCATCGGGGGATCCACCGGAGCGGGCAAGTCGACCCTGGTCAATTCGCTCGTGGGGCGGCGGGTGTCGGAGGCGGGGGTGCTGCGGCCCACGACGCGCACGCCGGTCCTGGTCTGCCATCCCGACGATCACCGCTGGTTCGCCGGGCAGCGGGTGCTGCCGGGGCTCACCCGGGTGTGGGTGCCGGAGCAGGACGGCGGCGGCGAGGGCAACGAGCGCGGCGAAGGAGAGGAGAAGGGCCTCGGCGGGGGGCGCGGGCGGGCGGGCGGGACGCCGGGGGCGCCGACGGTGCGGATCGAGACGGACGCCGCGCTGCCCAGCGGCCTGGCGCTGCTGGACGCCCCGGACATCGATTCGCTGGTGGCGGGAAACCGCGAGTTGGCGGCCGAGTTGATCTGCGCGGCCGACGTCTGGGTGCTGGTCACCACGGCGGCCCGGTACGCCGACGCGGTGCCCTGGCACCTGCTGCGCACCGCCAAGGAGTACGACGTCACGCTGGTCACCGTGTTGGACCGGGTGCCGCACCAGATCGCCGGCGAGATCTCCGCGCGCTACGCCGAACTCCTGCTCCGCGCCGGGCTCGGCAACGTCCCCCGCTTCACCATCCCCGAGCTGCCCGAGTCCGCGGGCGGGGGCCGCGGGCTGCTGCCCGCGACGGCGGTCGCCGCACTGCGGGAGTGGCTGGAACGGCACGCCCAGGACCCCGTCGCCCGTGGTGCCGCCGCGGACCGGACCGCCTCCGGGGTGATCGCCTCACTGCGCAGCCGGCTGCCGGCACTGGCCGGGGCCGCCGCCGCGCAGCACGCCGCGGCGCTCCGGTTGGCCGGCCGCGTCGAGGAGGCGTACGAACAGGCCGCGGGGCGGGTGCGGCGCGAGGTCGAGGCCGGTGAAGTGCTGGCCGGCGACGCCCGCGCCCACTGGCACGCGCACGGGCTGGGCGGCCGCGCCGACGAACTGCTGGACGCTCTGGTCCACGGGCTGACCGCGTTGCTGGTCTGCGCCGTCGAGGAGGCCGACGAGCGGGCGGCCGGCGCCTGGCGGCGGGACCCCGCGGCGGCCGAGGGCGTGCTGACCGCCATGGACGGGGCCGCGGGGGCCGCCGGGCGGATCGGCGTGATCGTCCGGCGCTGGCGGCGCTGCCTGGAGGAACTGGCCGATGAGGAGGCCCGGGAGGCCCGCGGCGGGCAGTCCGGCGAACGGACCGATCCGGTCGACGCCGAGGAGCCGGCGGCCCTGTTGGCCACCGCGCTGCTGGGCGGGCGCCGCGCCCGTACGGCGGGCGAGAACCTCGCCGACCTGCTGGGGGCGCAGAGCGCGGTCCGGCTGCGCGACCAGGGCGCCCGGCTGCTGACCCGGTACCTGGCGCACGCCCTCGACGGTGAACGGGAGCGCCGGTTGGCCCCCCTGGACCGCTTGACGGTGCCGCCCAGCCAGCAGGCCGAACTCATCGCCGCGGTGTCCGTGGTGCAACGCGAACAGCTGCGGCGCGCACACCACCGGTCGCGGCCGGTGGAGGGGCGGGAGCCGGAGCCGGAGCCTGGACGCCCGGCGGCGGACCGGTACGGGAGAGAGACGGTGACGCAGTGACGGACTCCGGGGAGCGTCGGGCGGAACTCAAGGCCGGCGAGGCCGGCGAGGCAACGGCATGGGATGACGCGACGGGCGACGGCGGGACGCATGGTGACGGCGGGACGCATGGTGACGGTGGGGTGTGGGACGACGGCGGCGCCTGGGACGACGGGGTGATCGCACGACGGGTGAGGGGCGGGGAGCCGAGGCACGGGGCGCGGGCCGCCGGGGCGGACCAGCCGGAGGGAACCGCTGGTGGCGTCGACGGCGCAGCGGGGGAGGACGAGGCGTCGCGTGGACGGCGCCGGCGTGCGGGGAGAGGGGCGGAGGGGGCGCGGGAGGCCACCGGGGACGGGCTCGGCAGCGGGCGGAGGAACGCCGTCCGGGGCGACGCCGGTGCGGACGGGCTCGGGGAGTGCGGGCCCGGGTACAAGTGGGTGCCCGGTGGGGCCCGACGGGCCGCGGGGGAGGGGCTGCGGCCCCGCCTGGAGGCGCTGCGGGAACTGATCGCGCTGTCCCGGAGCCGGCTGGACGGGGCGGTGCTGGACGGGGCCGGCCGGGTCCTCGAAGCGGCCGACGAGCGCTACCGGCTGTCCGGTGAGCACACCGTCGTCGCCCTCGCGGGGGCGACCGGGAGCGGGAAGTCGTCGCTGTTCAACGCGTTGGCGGGGGCGGCGCGTTCGGAGGTCGCGGCGCGCCGGCCGACCACCGCCGAGCCGGTGGCCTGCGTCTGGTCGGGCGGCCGGCCGGGCGCGGAGGGCCTGCTGCGCCGGCTCGGGGTGCCGGTGCACCGCCGGCACACCCCCGCGCAGGGCAGTCCCGAACTGGCCGGGCTGGTCCTGCTCGACCTCCCCGACCACGACTCCTCGGCCACCGCCAACCGCGAGCAGGTCGACCGGATGCTGGAGTTGGTGGACGCGGTGGTCTGGGTGGTGGACCCGGAGAAGTACGCCGACGGGGTCCTCCACGAGCGGTACCTGCGGCCGTTGGCGGGCTACGCCGAGGTCACGTTCGTGGTGCTCAACCAGGTGGACCGGCTGCCCGGCGACGCCGCCGACCAGGTGGTGGACGATCTGCGCCGGCTGTTGGACGAGGACGGGCTGGCGCTCGGCGAACACGGGGAGCCGGGCGCGGCGGTCCTGGCCCTCTCCGCGGCGACCGGCGAGGGCGTCGCGGAACTCCGCGAGGCGCTCGGCCAGTTCGTCGCGGAGCGGGGCGCGGCGGACCGCCGGCTGACGGCGGACGTGGACACCGCGGCGGAACGGCTGCGGACCGCGTACGCCGCGGACGGCCGGGTGGGCCTGACCGAAGGCGCCCGGGAGGAGTTCGACGCCCGGCTCGCCGAGGCGGTCGGGGCGGTGGCCACGGGACGGGCGGCGGAACGGGACTGGCTGCGGCACGCGGAACGGGCGTGTGGTTCGCCGTGGTCGCGGTTGCGGGCCCGGCGCAAGGACCGCAGGGCACGCCGGCGGGGCGCGGCGGCGCCCCGGGGCGCCAGCGGCACGGGCGCGGTCCGGATCGGCGCGCCGCGCACCGGAGCGGGAGGCTCCGAAGCAGGGGGCGGCGGCAACGGGGCCGGGCGGGGCGTTCCCGGCAGCCGTGCCGGTGGGCGTGGACCGGGCGAGGACGGGCGGGCGACGGCCCGGCCCGTGGTGGAGCAGGCGGTCCGTACCGTGGCGGGCGAGGCCGCGCACGGGCTCCCGCTGCCCTGGGCGCAGGCGGTGCGCGAGGCGGCGGTGCGCGGGGCCGAAGGGCTGCCGGAGGCGCTGGACGCGGTGGCCGCCGAGGCCGAGGAGGGGTTGCGCCACGGACCGGACGGGAAACCGCGGTGGTGGACGGTGGCGGCCTCGGTGCAGGGGTTGCTCTTCGTGCTGCAAGTGGTGGGTGTGCTCTGGATGGTGGGCGCCGTGACGGGGGTGGTCGACCCGGCGGAGTGGCTGTCCGGGGTGCTGCCCGCGGTCGTGGGGACAGTGGGCGGGCCGGCGTTGACCTGGCTGTGCGGGGTGGTGGCCCGCGGCCCGGCCCGCCGGTACGGGCAGGAGGCCGAGCGACGGCTGCGAGGCACGGCGGCCGGCTGCGGCCGGGCGCGGGTGCTGGAGCCGGTGGCCGCCGAACTCCTGCGGTACCGCGAGGTGCGGGAGCGGTACGCGGTGGCGTCGGGCGTCTGAGCCGGAAGCGGGGCAGGGGCGGCGGCCGGGGTGCCGTCGCCCTTTCGGGGGGCGGAGTTGTCCACAGGGCGTGCTTCGTCCACAGGCCGCCGCGGCCCGCGTCGAACCCGTGCAGCATGGAGACAACGCGGCGCGGTGGACGCGGAACGGCTCCGCCGCAATGCGACGCAAGGCGCCGTACGCCCACGGCAATACCGGGCAGCACCGGCGCAATGCGACGACGCCGCGGGCCACGCGGCGCAACGCGGGGCAATGCACCGGACGTTGAGGCGACGTGCCGACGTCACGCAGCGACGTGGCGTCATAGGAGAAGGGGACGGGGGAGTCTTTCGTGAACGACACGATGGTGACGCTGGTGGGGAACGTGGCCACGGCGGTGGAGCACCGGGAGACCGCGGCGGGGGTGTCCGTGGCGCGGTTCCGGATGGCGGCGTCCTCGCGGCGCTGGGACAAGGCCCGGGAATGTTGGACCGACGGGGAGACGAGTTTCTATACCGTTCGGTCCTGGCGCGCACTCGCGGACAATGTCGCCGCATCGGTCGCGGTCGGCGAACCCGTGGTCGTGCAGGGGCGGTTACGGCTCCGAGAGGGGGAACGGCCACCGGAGAAGGGCGGCCAGCGCTGGTTCGCGGCGGAGGTCGACGCCCTGGCGATCGGACACGACCTCGCGCGCGGAACGTCCGCATTCCGTCGGGTGCTGAAGACGTCAAAAGCCACGGAAGGAACGCAACGATCCCTGGATGCAGTGCCGTTGGAGAAGGAAGTTGAATCGGTTACGACTGTGGTAATGGCGGCACCGGTGAAGACGCCGGAGCTCGTTCCGGCGAAACACACGAAGCCGCCAGGCAATTCACCCAACAAGGCATCTGTGCCCTGAAAACGTACGGCGATTTGTCGATAATGCCGGCGCGTGATGCGGGTATTCGGTAACGATTGCGATGCGGATCGCTTATAGGACGCTATTACTGGGGACCCTGCTGCGCCCGCTCCATAGGATCCGACGAGTACTCACGGGGGCTGACCAGGCTGACCAGTTCGGCCGTTGAGTTCTTGGGATCTTTCCGGTGAGGCGACCTCTCCAGCCGACCGCCTTGCCCAGAGGGGAAATCATGCTTTCGATGAAGGGGCGGGGCGCAGCCCGCCTTGCCGCCGCGGTCGTGGCCTCGGGCCTCATCGCGGCGGGCACGATAGCCACCGCGGGGACCGCCGCGGCGGACGACCCGGCCGCGTCGCACGGGGGCGCCACCGCGACGCTCGGCGGCCTGAAGACCTTCGATCAGGCCGTGGTGCACGGAAACGGAGGGGACCAGCGCATCGGCGCCGGCCTCTTCGAGATGTCGGTCGACAACGGCGGCACGCTGCAGACGTACTGCATCGACATCCACAACCCGACGCAGCAGCAGGCCCGCTACCAGGAAGTGCCCTGGAGCGCCTCGTCGCTGCACAACAACGCGGACGCCGGCAAGATCCGTTGGATCCTGCAGAACTCCTACCCGCAGGTGAACGACCTGGCGGCGCTCTCCACCAAGGCCGGTGCCGGGCAGCTGTCCGAGAAGACCGCCGCGGCCGGCACCCAGGTCGCCATCTGGCGCTTCTCCGACCACGTCAAGGTGGACGCGGTCGACCCGGCCGCCGAGAAGCTCGCCGACTACCTGGAGAAGAGCGCGCAGAGCGTCTCCGAGCCGAAGGCGTCGCTGACGCTGGACCCGCCGGCGGTCTCCGGGAAGTCCGGCAGCAAGATCGGCCCGGTCACCGTGCACACCAACGCCGACAGCGTCACCATCTCCCCGGCGGCGGGCGCGCCGGCCGGCGTGAAGATCGTCGGCAAGGACGGCAAGCCGGTCACCAGCGCCGCCGACGGCACCCAGCTGTTCTTCGACGTCCCCCAGGGCACCGCCGACGGCAACACCTCGCTCACCGCGCAGGCCGCGACCAAGGTCCCGGTCGGCCGCGCCTTCACCGGCATCGGCGAGCACGCCAAGAGCCAGACCCAGATCCTCGCCGGCTCCAGCGAGTCCACGGTCTCCGCGGCCGCCACGGTCTCCTGGAAGAAGCAGGGCGCGATCCCGGCCATCACCGCGGAGAAGAACTGCTCCAAGGGCGGCGTGGACGTCACCGCGACCAACAAGGGCGATGAGGCGTTCCGCTTCCAGCTGTCCGGCAAGGACTACGAGGTCGCGCCGGGCGCGGCCAAGACCGTGACCGTTCCGGTCGGCGAGGACCAGCCGTACCAGATCACGATCACCGGCGCGGGCGGCTTCAAGAAGACCTTCTCCGGCGTCCTGGACTGCAAGACCGCGGGCACCGGCGGCCAGCCCTCCCCGCACCCCAGCCCGGCCACGGCCGGCGGCACCTCCAGCGGTAGCACCGGCGGTCACGGCACCGACCTCGCCGAGACCGGTTCCAGCAGCGCCACCCCGGTGATAGCGGGCGTCGCGGTCGCCCTCGTGGTGATCGGTGGCGGAGCGGTGTTCTTCCTGCGTAAGAAGAAGACCGGACAGTCCGCCTGAGCGAGGGGGTCGACCGCCTCGACGCCGCCGTCCCCGTGAGAACCGGTGACCGGGCCGTCGGCGCACCGTGAACCGGTGATCACCGGACGACCAGCACAAAGGCCCCGGAGCGCAGTGTCCGCTCCGGGGCCTTTGCCGTCCGCCCCTCGACACCCGTTTCCGTCCGGGGATGGACGTACGGCAAGATGGGGTGTTTTTGGCGGCTCCCGGCCCCCGTAGGTCCCTGACCAGCAACGGAGTTGTGAATCAGGGGCCCACGCGGGGCCGTGGGCCGTCTGTGGGCCGTCAGGCCGCTTGAGTAAGCGCCTCAGGGCCCCCGCGCCGGAAGACCGCGGACACGGCGGCACGCGTCCGCTCCTCACTGCTCGGCAGCAGGTGAGTGTAGATCCGAAGTGTGAACCCGGGGTCCGAGTGCCCCAAGTACACACTCAGCGCCTTGATGCTCTCTCCACCGTCCAGCAGGACCGAGGCGTAGAAGTGCCGTAGCGCGTGCATGCCGTCGTCTGGCGCGGCAGCATAACGGCCTCCCGATTCCTTGGGCGGGATGACGCCGGCGTGGGCCAGCGCCGGCTTCCACACGTAGTCGTCGAAGTAGCTGCGCCAGATGGCCTTGCCGACCCCACTGGTGAAGACCAGCTTGCGCGTGACCAAAGGCCCGTCCGGAGTCTTCCACGGCAACGTGACTTCGACGGGCGGGAACTGAGACATGTGGAGGTGGAGGTTTTCGCCCACCACTGGACTGAGGGGTGCGGATCGGAGCTTCCCTCGCTTGGGCGGGGCGAACACGAGCGTCCCGCCGATGCGCTTGACCTGCTGTCGCACGCGCAGCCAGCCGGCGGCGAAGTCGATGTTCTCTTCGTCCAAGCCGAAGATCTCGCCCTGGCGCAAGCCGCCGCCTCCACCCGCGTCCACCGTGCACTTGTATCGGTCGGGCAACCCGTCTCGGACGGCGAAGACCCTGGCCGGCATCCATGGTTGGATCAATCGCGGATCGGGCTCCGGGGGTTTGACCGACTGCGCGTGACACGGGTTCACTCGCATCACCCCGTCATCAACCGCGGCATTGAACAGCGACGACACCGAGTCGTAGATGGCTCGACGGTACGTCGCGTTGGGTACGGCCGTCTGGAGGGCGCTGAGCCAAGTACGTACATGCTCAGGCTTGAACGACCCCATCGGGCGGATGCCCAGGTAGGGGACTGCGTGGAGCCGAATGCGTCGGGCTACCACCTCTTGGCTACCAAGATCCGTCGTCAAGCCGCTCAGCCACTTCTCGGCGTACTGCCGGAACGTGACCTGGCCGGCCTTCGGGTCGAGGAAGTGACCGGCGTCCATGTCGGCCTCGATCTTCGTCAGCCACTTTTCGGCGAGCCGCTTTTTGCCGTCGGGGAAGCTCTTGGACTGCTCCGTTCCGTCCGGACCGATATAGCGGGCACGGTAACGGAGGCCGGTGCCGTAGCGGTCCGTCTTGACCCTTCGAGCCTTGCCGTCGGGGCCGGGCTCGGTCTTGTACCAGCGGTCTTGGATGTGGCCTGCCATGTGCAGTTCTCCGGGAAGCGAGAGGGGCAGGGCCAGGTGGCCCCGCCCCTCGGGGTAAGTTCGGATCGGTGGTGTGGGTCAGGCAGCTGCGTCGGTCGCCATGAGCGCCTCGGTCCAGGCGTGCACAGCGGCGGGGTCGTAGCGGACGTGCTTGCCGACGCGGAATCCGGGCGGGCCGGTGCGCTTCTTGCGCCACTCGTAGACGGTCTCCAGCGGCACGTCGAAGAGGGCGGCGACATCGGTGGGGGTGAGGTAGCGATCGGGCAGACCGCTCCGGAGAGTGGCTGTGGCGGACGGGGGCATTCGCGTCTCCTGGAGTCATGCAGCGTCGAGGGGCGGGCTGCTGTCCGAGGTGCGGATTTCTGCGTCATTGCGTCATCAGCGTCGTTCGGGCTTCTGACCTGCGGTTTTGTGTGACGCGGTGGCGTGAGGGTGCGTCATAGCGGCGTCATGGGCTGCGTCAGCGGGTGACGCAGATGACGCAGGCTGACGCAGCGGTCGCCGTCTGCGTCATGGCTGTTGCCGCAGGTCGGGGCCGTTTTTCGGTCCGCATGACGTAGATGAC
>NZ_JAJPWK010000021.1:0-144593 GCF_046549115.1 Streptomyces sp. x-19
GGCGCAAACACCTCCCCGGCAAACTCCTCCAACCGGCCCCGACACACAGCAAGTTCCCCAGCCCTCATACAACCAGCGAACTACCACACACCCACCGTGACAAGACCACGTAACAAAGCACTACTAGCGGGTGCGGGACAAGGACGATCCGGTCGCAGCCAACGTCCGCATCAAACTCGCCGCAGTCGCCGATCGCAACGGACAACGAGGTTAATCAAGGCCGGGCGGTCACATCACCCCCGCTCGCCGACACCGCCCTCCCCTCCCGCCCACTGCAGCAGTGCTTGAACTTCCGCCCCCGCCGCATCATGCATGGACACGGCGCATTCCTGCGTGGCCGCACCACCGTGAGCGGCACGGCTGCGCCAACAGCCTGCCCGAGGAGGATGGCGCGGTTGAGGTGCGTGGGGTCCTCCGCCACCATGCCCGGAAGGTTCCGGCCGGCGATGACGATCAGCGAGTCCTGGTGGGCCCGCTCGTACCAGTGAGGAAAGAAGTTGAGCGGCAGCCCGGGCAAGAGGTCGCCTTGGGGGCTGCTGAGGGTGAGTTTGTTGTCGACCAGGCGGGCCTGAAGGTCCCGGCCGGAGACGGGCGGCAGTTCGCGGGGGTCGAGGGGCTTGCCCCCGTTTTCGGTGTGCAGAGTGCGCAGGTTGGTGAAGCCCGACTCCAGGAAGAGCCGGAGGGCGACGTCCTCGATGCGACGGCTGCCGTTGATCGCTCCCCAGCCGCCGTGGCAGTCGAGGACGACTCCGGCACGGTCGCCGCCGAAGAGGATGCATTCGGCGTCGAAGCGATCAGGGGAGCGATCGGGGGCCGGGCCGGTAAGTTCGATCACGTCGGAGAGGTGGCAGTGGGTGTGCGCGAGCCGGAGCATCGGGTGGTGGACGTCCGGGTGGCGGAGGAAGAGGAGTTCGGCCTCGCCGGACTCGTCGATGATCAGGTTGCACATAGTGCAGTACTGCCGGGAGGTGGCGTACCGAAGCGTGAGCGACTCCAGGTCGAATGCGGACAGTTCCTGTTGCACGGAGTCGGAGATCCGCACGCTGCGAAGCCGGGGGAGGTTAGGTGACGGCACAACGGCGTCGTCGCGACCGTCCCGGAGGACGCGAGCGCGGAGTGATTCGAGGACGCGCAGGTCGATTGGGGCGCCGCCCACGAGCTCCACGGGGCTGGGTACGGTCCCGCCCGGTTCCGTCTCCTGGTGGAGTGCGCCCAGGAAGACCAGCGTCTCGCCCGCCTCCGGCCAGTTGCCGAGCGCCTGGTGGAGCACGAATGCCTGCCGGGCGCGGGAACGCGCGGCCTCCGATGCATGGAGGGCCTTCTCGGCGCGGGCCAGGTTGAACAGGCAGGTGGCGCGCAGGGGGCCGTCGTCGAGACGTTCGCTGATCTGCAGGGCCGTGCGGAAAGACGCGGCCGCGGCGGGGTGCTCGCCGGCCTCGGCGTGGCAGGCGCCGAGGTTCGTGTGCAGGGACGTCAGCACGGAGTCCATGCCGAGCCTTTCGGCGAGCGGGATGTTCTTGGTCATCAGGGCGACGGCTTCGTCCCGGTTGCCGGTATGCAGCATGCAGGTCGCGACCTGTGCGCGGGCGGAGAGGAGGACATGGAGATCTTTGTACTCGGCAGCGGCTCGCGCGGTCTGTTCGTACTGATCGGCTGCTTCGGCCCACCGCCCGGCCCGTGCGTGGATGTTGCCCAGTGCCATCCGGCAGTGCAGGACGCCGTCGACGTCGTCGTGCCGCTCGCAGTCGTTGAGTGCCGTTGTGATCGCGGACAGGGCTTCGGTGTGCTGGCCGCGTCGCGAGTGGACGACGGCCAGGGCGCGCGTCGCCCGGGCCCGAGTGCGGGAGGAGGCGGCGTCGCTGAAGTCGGAGACTACGGACCGCAGCATGCGGGCGCCGTCCTGCCACTGCCCCGCGACGACCAGGGCTTCTCCCAGAGCCGCCCGGACCTGGGCGAGTGCCCGCTTCTCGTCGGTGGCGGCGAGGGACTGCTCCGCTTCGGTCAGCAGGCGGACGGCGTCTCCGATCCTCCCCCTGTGCCACAGCAACTGGGCTCGCTTCCGCAGAACATCTGCCTGAAGGACCGGGTTGCCGGACTCTTGGGCCATGTCCGACGCGACCTCGAACTGCGACTCCGCCGTGTCGTGGTGCCCGATACCGCCGCTGTACGAAGCGAAATAGGTCAGGGAGCGCGCCGCATGCTGATGGTCGCCGATTGCGATGGCGAGCTCCGCGCACTGCGCGAGGTAGGTTGCGGCCCGGTCGAGGTCAGCACGATGCGCGGCATCCTCACCGAGCTGGAACAACGCCCGGACCTGGCCCTGCACGTCACCCGTCTCCTGGTGGATGGACAGAGCGGCCTCGAGCGGCTCGGCCGGAGCCGACTCCGGCCGAGCGCTGGCCGGGACCGCCGCGAGGTCCATCAGCGCCCGCGCCTCCCACTCCCGGCTGCCGATGGCCCGTGCCCGTTCGATGTCCCGGACGGACTCCTCCGCCGCTTCCGCCACTCGGCCCGTGCTGCTCAACAGTGTGGCGATCGACCGGGTGGCTAGCATCTCGCCGAAGCCTCTGTTCCGGCTCAGGTCCCGGCTGTTGCGCAGGTAGTTTTCGGCCCGGCGGGTCTGTCCGACCGCCAGGTACGCCTGGCCCAAGTGCCCCAGGGCGAGCACGAGTACCTGATGATGCCCGACGGTCCGCCAGTAGTGCAGTCCGCTTCGCAGGTAATCGATGGCGTCGCGGGGCCGGCCCAGGTTGATCAGCAGCGTCCCCAGACCGAGCTGCGCCATGAACAGATACTCGGCATCATCGGCCGCGCGCGCCGTTTCAGCACAACGGTTGTACAGATCCACCGCATCCTGGCTCTCGCCGAAGTGCCCGGCAACCACAGCCCGGTTGTACAGCGCGGTGGCCGTCCAGTTGGCGCGCCCGGCCAGCTCCCCGGCTTCCTGTACGCACTGGTAGACGCGGTCCAGCTCCTTCCAGTGACTGGCAAGCCGCAGATGCTCGGTGAGCGCGAAGGCGAGAAGCAGTAGGTGGTCCCAAACCTCGTACTGCCGGGCCGTCTCGACGAGAGCGACCGCGCCGGGACGGTCCGCGTCCAGCGACTGCAGCGCTTCAGTACTGCTCTCGGCAGGGACGGTTGCCTCCTCGTCCAGGAAGCCGATCGCATCGGTAGACGACCGCACACGGAGAGCTGTGACGAGACAGGCGTGACGAACGACATCCGCCCGTTGTGTCTCCGACCACGGCGCGGACGTCAGCCGAGCGAAGCGGTGCTGAATTTCGTGCATCACGAATCGGTCGTCGTCGAGCTGCTCGATGAGGCTGAGTTCGACCAGCGAGTCGAGGAGCGCGGCCGTGTCCATCAGGTTGTCGTCGTCGACCTCGTCCAGCGGAGGCTGTGCGATGCCCGCTGCGACGACATCGATGGTGAACGACATGTGCGGCAGAACACCGAGCGCGGAGAAGACCTGTGCCTGGTCGTGTTCGAGCGCGTCGAAGCTCTGCTGGAACACAGGCTGCAGCGCGGTCTGGCCTGCGACGAGGGCCTTGACGCTGCGGTCGGGGTTGGTGATCTCGGACAGGTAGCGGTCGACGTTCACGCGGGGCCGGCGGGCCAGGTGCGCCGCGGCGATGTGCAGGGCGAGCGGGTGACCGGCGCACGCCGCGGACAGCGCGGCCGTCTGCTCGCCGGTCAGCCGGCCAGGGCCGGCGACCGACCGTACGAGCTCCTCGCTGGGCACGGCCGGCAGTGGACCGAGGTCGATGAGGCGGACTAGGCCGCTGAGCCCGCTGAGCTTGACGCGGCTGGTCCCCACCAGCGCGAACGGGCCGTCGACGGAGAGGATCTCAAGGAGTGCCTCCTCCGAGACGATGTCGTCGACGAGCAGCAGAACGCGCTTGTCGGCGAGCGTCGTCCGTAGCAGCGCCAGCTGCTGGTCACGGCGGTCCGGCAGGGGAGGCTCGGGCGGAAAGAGCGCGTGGAGTATCGACGACACGAGGTCCGTGGGGCCGGTCGACAGTGCGAGATTGATGTGGAACTGGCCGTCCGGGTACCGCTCCGCAGCCAGCCGGGACATGCGCAGGGCGACGTCGCTCTTCCCAATGCCAGGAGCCCCGGTCACCACAACTGCCGCCCGGCCGCCGTCGTCCGCGCGCCGCAGCACGTCGAGGCCGGCGAAGATCTCCGCCTCGCGCCCGAACAGGCGCGGGCGCCGTTCGCCGGGCAGGACGGAGTCCTGCACCGAGCGGGACTGTGGGGACGGCAGCGTCACACGGACGTCGCCCGCCACGTACCCAGTGATTGCCACCCCACCGTGCGAGGCGTACGCCGCCCCCGTCGCCCTGACCGAGACGGAGCCGGGCGCGCCGGCCACCTTCGCCGCGCTGACTCCGGTGATCGCGGTACCGCCGTCCGTCGCGCGGGCTTCGCCGCTGTCCCGCACCTCGGCGCCCGGCCGGGCGTCGCCGGGCCCGTTCTCGTCCTCCATCAACCCGCCCCCGAGGCTAGCTGTAGTCGATCCCGGTACCGGCACTGCTGCCGGACCCGTCAGCCGTTGCGTCACCAGTCCGATCCAGCCGCGCCGATCCCGTGCCCGCCCCACCGGGCCTGCGGATCCCGGTGTGCGCCGACCCACCACCGGACGCCTTCGCCTGGCCTGTATCTGTGGCCGAGTCCCCCTGCCGGGGCTGCAACCACGCCCATACCAGCGCTGCGACCCCGGTGCCGACCTGCAACGACGCCCCGACCAGCTCCCCGGTCCCTGGGCCGTTCAGTAACCACACCATCGGTGTCGCCGCGATGCAGGCCACCCCGACCACGATCAGCACGATCTTCCACGGCTGTGTCACGCCGTCCCGCCTTCCCCCTGGCCAACCTTTCCGCAGGTATAGCAGGGACGTTCATGCCGTTGCCACTGGTTCCGGCGGTCCGGGTTATCCGTGGTCGTGCCTTGAGCGATCCGTGCAACGGTGAACAGGGGGGGCGGATCGCTCACCTGTGGCTCACTGTGCAGCGTGCTTACGTGAGCGCAGTCTGGATGCACCAGGGATGCCGAAATCCTGAACATTGCTTCGGGGAGGTGTACGCGGTGAAAAAGGTGTTCGCGCGTCTCCAGAAGGCGATGGCGGTCGCCTGGCGCTCGTCGTTGAGGACTGGCTCCCGGGAAAACCGTAAAGTCACCCCAGGAAGCTCAACCGGACCCGACGGTCCGTGTTATTCGCGTTCGTGTCCACCAGGCAGACGGACTGCCGAGTGCCCGCGTTGTTCGCTGAAGAAGACGTACACGTCAGGTGCGGCCATCATGGTCGCCCCTCCCACGATCGCCAGCGAGCAGTCCCCGGAGTGCAGCGTCTGGACGGCCAGGTGCAGAGCGACCAACGACGAGGAGCAAGCGGTATCCAGGTGGGAGATCGGACGCCGGCACGGTGCCGGTCACACGATGCACCGCGGCTCGGACCGTGGCCTCCGTCCCGGGGCTTTCGGGCTCCCGGTTCCACGGACCGATAACAGGCCGGTTCACCAAGCGGCATGTGGTGCGGGTGAGGTGAGGTGGAGGAGGCCGAATCCGCCGATATCGCCTCGACCCTGACGCAGGCCGCAAAACTCCCCATTCTGGATCAGCCGCAGGCGCTGCACGTACTGCGCCCGTCCCACGACTGACGGAACGATCTGCCGGCGGTTCCGTCGCCCGACCCCTCGGACACGTCAATGGACCATGTTCCACATCTGGTACCGGTTGGTGTGGTTGTAGCAGGTGGTCTTGGCGATGGGGGCGCCCTGCGGGTGGCCCTGGTTCCACAGCAGCTGGTTGTAGTGTCCGTCCTGCCCTCGGTCAAGGCAGAGCACCGCGTTGAGATTGGAGTCCGCCTGGTAGTTGGCGAACTGCCAACTGTTGCGAGGGTTGCCGGAGCTGTTGCCGACCCAGGTCATGTTCCACTGGTCGTGGTAGTCGCTCGAATTGCACCCGGCCGCGCGGGTCGCGAACCAGCCACTGGGATCCGAGACGGCATGCGACCACTGGACTCGCAGGCAGTTGCCCTCCTTGCGATGGACGATCTGCACCCGGTCGTAGTAGCCACCGACGTTGCCGTCGTAGGACACGACGTTCCAACGCTGCCACGGATTACCGGGCTGGCACGGATTGATGTAGACATCGCCGCCGTTGGAGTCCAGGCAGTAGCCGGTGGCGTAGTCCTGGAGCATCACGTTGTACTGGTAGGTGTTCGCCTGGGCGGTGCCCGCTGTTCCCACCACTGCCGCAGCCGCCAGCAGGCCGGCCGCCAGCGCCGATCTCACCCTTAAGCTCACCGGGAGCCCTTTCTCCTCGTACCTCGGTGGTTTTCACGAGAACCCTGGCAGGCGAGCGAACAGGCGAATAGGTGACGGGAGGTCAAGAAACGGTTCATTCCACTCTCGGTGCCCGCGCGCTCAACCCGCCAGGAGATCCGGGCCGCACCTCCGGCCTCCGCCTCGGCACCCACCTCCGCCTGGCCGCCGCGCCCTCCGCTCTGGAATTCCGCGCGTGATGCCACCGGCACAACGCCCGCAGACTCGCCGGGTCGTGGTCATTGCCCGGGGCGACGTGGTCCACGTCCATGGCCGGCGCCGTGCACCACACCCCCGGCGTCCGCAGCGAATCCGACCATCGCCACGCAACTCAGCGCCCTCGCCGCGCCGCTCCTGCGCGACGGCTCTCCGGTTCCCGTTCAGGTCTTCACAGGTCAGTGGTATGGCGATCCCGATACCCTCCCCCTGACCGAGGGGGTGATGTCGCGCTGGTTCCGCCCCGGGACGATGCCGCGACTGCGGCTGTCACTGTCGGGTCAGTGGCGGATAATCTTGACGCCGAAGTGGTTACCGAGGCCGAGGGCGATGCCGATAGCGGCGTGCATGTGGGCGTACATTTCCATGCCTCGGGCGGCGACGAGGCCGCCGAGGTCGAGGATGTCGCTCCAGCCGTAGGACCGGAGCAGTTCGGTGGTGGTCTTCTTGGCCTGCTCGTCGTCGCCGGCGACGAACATGGTGTGGTCGCCGCCCCCGACGGCCTTGGGGTTGACGACGGTGTCCTGTTCCTGGGTGACGAGGGACTTGACGACCCTCACCTCAGGCAGGGCGCGCTGGATCTGTTCGGCGAGGCTGTCGGTGTCGCACGGCTCCAGCTTCGGCATGACACCGAAGGGCGTGGGCCAGGGGTGCTCGACCTGCGGGTTGTAGAGGTAGGGGACGGCGTAGTCGATGAGGGTCTTGCCGGCGAGTTGGTTGGCGATAGCCGTCAGGGCGGCCAGGGCGTTGGCGCCGTCGATGCCGTTGATGACGAGGTCGGCCGTTGCTGCGGCGTTGGCGAAGGTGCGCAGTTGGATGCCGGGGTGGTCGGCCAGGAACTGGCGGTAGGGCGGGTTGCCCATCATGTCGGGCTCGGTGCGGGCCAGGGTGGCGTCGACGTCGCGGGTGCCGACGGAGACGTCGTGGCCGAGTTCGAGGAGCTTGGCGGTGTGGGCGCGGGCGCCGCCTCCGGTGCCGAGGACTGCGATCTTCATGGTGTTGCTCCTTGTTGTGCGTGGGGTCGGTGGTTTTCCGGGTGTCCCGGTGGTCAGCGCCGGGTTTTCTGGGTGACGCCGATGAGGTGGCCGTTGGGGTCGCGGAAGAAGAACTCCCGCCCGGTGCGGTCGTGGTTGGGGACGGTGTCCTTGACGACGTCGACCAGGGGCCGGATGCGCTCGACGGTGGCGTCGAAGTCGGCGACGGTGAAGTAGTGGATGCCCGAGCAGCCGTTGACGGGCCGCATGGCGGGAAGCAGCTCCCGCAGGCTCTCCTGGCCCTGGATCATCAGCGAGGGCTTACCGTCGTGAGTGATGATCAGGAGGGGGTGCTCGGCGTCGAGGGGGCCGGTGTCCAGGACGCCGCAGCCGAGTCTCTGGTAGAAGTCCGCGGTGGCCAGGGGGTCGCTCACGGCCAGTCACGGGGCGATGTTCATCATGACGGGCGCTGGCTTCCAAGTGGTGGGTGGTCAGGCGTACTTGCCGAGATCACTGCTGTGCAGCCGGGCTTTTTCGTTGATGCCGATGACGTAGCCGTCGGGATCACGGAAGTAGAACATCCGCTGCCCGTTGTGGTCGGTGGTCAGCGGCTTGACGATCTCGGCGTGCTGCGAGATCTGCGCGAAGGCGGCTTCGAGGTCGTCCACGCCGAGGTAGAACATGCCGGCGAAACCGACGGGGGTGTCTGCCAGGACGGGCAGCCAGGTCTTCAGGTCGGCGTTGCTGTAGAGCATCGCGCAGAAGGTGCCCTGGTAGAGCAGCATGTGGATGTCGTCGCCGGGGCGGGCGGTGCTGGAGTCGGCGTCGAAGCCGAGCTGACGGTAGAAGGCGAGGCTGGCGTCGGTGTCGCGGACGCTGATGCAGGGTGCGAACGTCATGATCGTCTCCGCGGTAGGGGTGGGTGGGTCAGGCGCGTTCGGGGGTGGCGCTGAGGCAGAAGGGCTGGCCCGAGGGGTCGAGCAGCACGGCCCAGTGCGCGCCGCCGGGCTGGTGGGCCGGCTTGGTGGCGCCCAGCTCGATCAGCCGCCGCTCGGCGGCCTCGACGTCGTCGAAGGCCAGGTCGAGATGGAAGGGCAGTTCATCCGCGGGCCAGTTCGGGGCCCGGAAGTGGCGGGCGGTGTGGAAGACGTAGGTCGCGTGGCCGTCGCTGATGAGGGTGGCCAGGCTGTTGCCGTCGTCGTCCTTGTGCTCGGCGGTGACCTCCCAGCCGAGCGCGGCGGCGTAGAAGTCCGCGAGCGCCCTGCCGTCGGGGGCCCAGAACGCGGACATGCGAACGGTTCCTGTGGGGGTGGCCATATCGGCTCCTCGTGGTCGTGAACAGGGATGCGGGATGCGGGATGCGGATCGCGAGAGGGGTACCCCGTCGGCGCGTCGCCTGCTCCATGCCTTCCGCGGGGCGGTGTCGCCGTGGCCGCACGGCGGCGGGCCCGGTTTCGCGCAGCGGCGTCCCGCCTCTACAGGCTGCGGGAGTGACTCTCGGCGTCCCGGACTCCAATTAGTACATACGTCTCGCATCCTTGTCGAGGCGTACTCGCGAGTAGGGCAAATCACCTAAACATGGACGCGGTCGGGCCGGCGCATATGGCAATCCGTAACCGAAGGGACACAGGAAAGAGGCCCTGATTCCCGATAGAGGGCGACTCACAGGTCTGATCGGAGGCAATTTGATACCTTCGTACAGAAGTCAGTTTCTCCGTAGCGTGTAAGACCCTCGGGAGGGATGTGGTCATGGCTGGGCAGGACGCCACGAGGCGGCGGTACGACCCCAAGCGGCGGATCGAGGAGATCACCAGCGCCACCGAGCAGGTCATTGCCGAGCGCGGCATCGAAGGGCTGACCCACCGCGCGGTCGCGGAGAAGGCCGGTGTCCCTCTGGGTGCGACGACCTACCACTTCGCGACCAAGGACGACCTCATCCAGGCCGCCCTCCAGCGGTCGGTGGACCGCTACGCCGCCTACCTCGCCGACTGGGTCGCCCAACGCCCCGAGCTCACCCCTGAACAGCTCGCCGTGCTGCTCACCGACGCCCTCATGGGTTGCTTCGGACCCCAACGCGACCAGCAGGTGATGGAATTCGAGCTCTACCTCGCCGCCCTGCGTCGGCCCGCGCTGCGCCCGATCGCCGACCGGTTCATCGAACTGAGCGTGAGCGCCCTTCTGCCGTACGTCGACGAACTCACCGCCCGCACCGCCGCCGTGGCCACCAACGGCCTGACCCTGCGGGGACTCGCCGGCACCACGCCCCCCACCCGGGCCGAGGTCGAGGGCGTCCTGCGCCGCATCCTCACCCCCAATCCCAGCCTGCCCGCCCCCGCCACGGACCTAGACACCCCACAGGCCCCCGCATGAGCCCCGCCGTTCCCCGCATCACCGACGCGCAGCGCCGCGCCCGCCTGGTCCGCCGCCACCTGCCCGGCCCCGGCCTGCGGCTGACAACCACCCGTGAGGTGGTCGAATCGGTGCTGGCCCTGCACGCCACCGACGCCGCAACGGTCTACCTCTCGGCCGCCGCCCGCCTGGGCGACCCCCGCCACGAATCCGTCGAACGCGAGCTGTACGAGCGGCAGGAGTTGCTGCGGATGACGGCGATGCGCTGCACCCTCTTCGTTGTCCCCACCTCCCTGGCGCCCGTGATGCTGGCCGCCGTCGGCCGGCCGAACGCCGCAGCCCGCACCAAGGGGCTGCTGCGCCAACTGGAAGGGAACGGCTACGGCGATGCCGCCTGGCTGGAGAACGTCAGCCGTAGCGCGCTGGAGGTCGTACGGGAGCGGGGCGAGGCCACGACGGCGGAGCTGGCCACCGCCGTACCGGGCCTGGACCGGCAGTTGGTGGTCTCGCCCGGCAAGACGTACGAGACGCGCCGCAGTATTGCCACCGATCTGCTCTTCGCCCTGGCCGCCGGCGGACACCTCACCCGCGGTAGCCGCCGCGGCGGCTGGACCAGCAACCAGCATGCCTGGACCCCCGCCCCTGAACTGCCGGATATTACCGCTCCGTTGGCCCGTGCAGAGCTGGTCCGGCAATGGCTGACCGTCTTCGGCCCCGGCACCCTCGCCGACCTGAAGTGGTGGACCGGCTGGACCCTCACCGAGACCCGCAAGGCCCTCGCCGCCACCGACGCCGTGGAGGTCCGCCTGGACGACGGCCCCGGCTACGCCCTGCCCGAGAATCTCGAAGCGCCGCCGGCTGCCGAGGCTGAGCCGGCCGCCGCGCTGCTGCCGGCCCTAGACTCCACCCCGATGGGCTGGCGCGACCGCGGCTTCTACCTCGACCCCGAGCACGTGCCCGCCCTCTTCGACCGGATGGGCAACATCGGCCCGACCGTGTGGTGGAACGGCCGGATCATCGGCGGCTGGGCACAACGCAAGGACGGAACCCTGGCCTGGCGACTGCTCGACGATCCCGGACGCGAGGCCCGTACCGCCATCGAGGCCGAGGCGGAACGGACGACGGCCTTCCTCGGGGAGCGCCGCTTCACCCCCGCCTACCGCACGCCGCTGGAGCGCGAACTCGCCTCGTGAACCCACGCCCGCAGCGGCCGGCCCGTCAGACGGGCCCACCGGCCCCTTCGCCATCACCCTGGGCGAGGTAGCAGTTGGTCTCCCAGATGACGCCGTACTTGTCGCGGACGGCACCGTAGGCGGCGCCCCAGAACCGGTTCTCCAGGGCTTCGAGGACCTTGCCGTCCCTGGCGAGCCTGTCGAAGGCGGTGCGCTGCTCGGCGGGGTCCTCGTAGACCAGGCCGATGTGGATGTTGTTGCCGATGATGTGCTCGCCGTCGGCTTTGGTGTCGGCGGTCAGCTCGGCAACGCCCAACGCGCTGCCGTCGGAGAACTGGAGCTTGGAGTAGACGACCGTCTTGTCCGCGCCGGGCGTCTTGTCCATGCCGGGCACCTGGGACAGCAGCATGGTGCGCTCGGTGAGCTCCTCGACATCGAAGGCATCGGTGTAGAAGGCGATGGCCTCCAGACTGTCGCGCACGTACAGCAGGGGCACGAAGCGCTGGAAGATTTCCTCGGTGACCACGGTGGGCTCCTCTCTCACGGCCGGGAATGGTGAGGAAACGGGGTGTTTCGCCCGGCGTCTTCGACGGTAGAGGGCTGATAGGTCATCGAACGTCCTAATGCTCGGCGAAGGTGATCGGCATGAGAGCCGAACCAGGAGAGACCCGAGGTACGAGAGATCCCGCCGCCCGGCTGCTGCAGTTGCTCTCCCTGCTGCAGGCCCCGCGCGACTGGACGGGCGCCGAGCTGGCCGAGCGGTTGGCGGTCACGCCCCGCACCATCCGCCGCGACATCGAGCACCTGCGGGCACTGGGCTATCCCGTTCAGGCGACCCAGGGCAACATCGGCGGTTACCGGCTGGTCGCCGGGACGGCCATGCCGCCGCTCCTCCTGGAGGACGATGAGGCCGTGGCCATCGCCATCGGCCTGCGCACCGCCGCGACCGCGGCGGTCAGCGGCATCGAGGACACTTCGCTGCGGGCCCTGGCCAAGCTGGAACAGGTACTGCCGTCCCGTCTGCGGCGCCGGGTGTCCCATCTCGCCGAGGCCGCCACCTGCATTTCTCAGCCTGTTGCCGGCCCTGACGCTGATCTCCTTGCCGCGCTCGCCGCGGCCTGTGTGGCCCACGAGAGGATCCGTTTCCGTTACGCCCCGGCCCGCGGCGAGCCCGCACGACGGCTGGCCGAGCCCAACCGCTTGGTGGCCGCAGGGCGGCGCTGGTACCTCGTCGCGTACGACGTCGACCGCGGCGACTGGCGCACCTTCCGCGTCGATCGCATCGATGCCCTGCATCGCACCGGCGCTCGCGTCCCCGAACGCGAGCTCCCCGACGGGCAGGACGCCGCGGCGTATGTGGCGGGCGTCCTGGGGGCTGGGCCGGGCAAGTGCCGCGCCGAGCTGATCGTCCATGCCCCCATCGAGCGCGCTGCCGAGGGTGTGCCGGCCTCGCTCGGCGTCCTGGAGCAGTTGGACGAGCACCGTTGCCGGCTGCGGACGGCCGTGGACTCCCCCGAATTCCTCGCCTTCCGCATCGCCGCCCTGCGCCTGGACTACACCCTGATCGGCCCGCCCGAGATCGTCCCGCACCTGCGGCGGATCGCCGAACGGGCCCTTGGCGCCATCGAGACGACCCAGGGCCCTGACGGGCGAGGTTGAGTGTTATGCCCGGTCGTTGATCCGCCGGCGGACGTCGAGTGTGATCTGGAGTCCGTCCAGCGCGCTCTCGGGCGTGAGCCGGGAGGTCTCCTTTCCGGCCAGACAGGCCAGTACGTGGTCGATGACGGCCGCATAGGTGTCGCGCTCGGGCAGGTCGAGGGGGCGCCGCCCGGCGTCGGTGTACTCGATGAGGCGGGTGCGTCCCTGCCCCTGGGCGCCCCCGGCGAACTCCGTCTCCAGGACGCCGTCGGCGAAGACGGCCCGCGAGCCCCCGCTCATGCCGTAGGTCTTGGGCATCAGGGCGGAGGCGGCACAGCGCGCCAGTACGCCGCCGGGGTAGAGCAGCAACGCTTCGCCGGCCGAGCCGCGCCACGCGCCCTCGGCGCCGAGGGCGGTGACGGACTCGGGGCGGCCCAGGGCGGTGGCGAAGAGGTCGAGCTCGCTGTGCATGGCGTCCATGACGAGGGAGTCCAGACGCAGGTCGTACCCCTCCCACAGCAAAGCGGTGCGGACCTCGCTCTCCCAGGTGCGCAGCGGCCCGTACGTGCCGTCGGCGATGGCCTTGAGGAGGTACTCGTTGACGGGGCTGAAGCGGGCGAAGAGATCGACGAACGCCTGCCGTCCGGTGGCGCGTTGGGCCTCGACGACGCGGTGTGCGTCCTCCATGGAGGTGGCCAGCGGTAGCTCGCACAGCACGTCCTTGCCCGCCTCCATGGCCCGTACCGCGTGGTCGGCGTGGAACGGGGTGGGCAGACAGACGTCGACGAGGCCGATGTCCTGGTCGCCGTAGATCTCATCGAGGTCGGTGGTCGTGGTGAAGCCGAACTGCTCCGCGATCGGCTGGAGTTTGGCCGGTGTGCGGCCGAAGACGACGACGTTCTCGACGTCGGGGCGGGCGGCGTAGGCGGCGGCGTGCGCGCGGCCGAAGCCCGTGCCCAGAAGACCTATCTTCATCGTGCGTCCTCCTCGCTGTGGTGAGGGTTGCCGCCCTTGCTGTTGCCGTTGTCGAACGCCCCGAAGCGGTTGCCGCGCGGGTCCAGCAGGCGGGCGAAGCGGCAGTCGTCGGGCGAGGTCTCGGGCCCCTGCTCGGCACGAGCACCGGCAGCGACGGCCTTGTCGACCAGGCCCGTGACGTCGTCCGTCAGAAAGCACGGCATGGCATAGTCGGCGCCGCCCTTGCGCCCGCTGTGGTCGTACAGCCCGCCGACCGGGTACGGGCCGCCGGTGACGATGGACTGGTACGGGCCCTCGCCCTCGAACCTCCAGCCGAAGGCCCGCGTGTAGAAGTCGCGGGTGGTTCCCGGGTCCGTGGTGCCGATCTCGAACCAGCCGAACGCTCCGGGCCGCGGTGCGAAGGCGACCTGCTCCATCTGCTCGTGGGTGGCCTCCATGCGGTCCTCGAAGCGGGCCGCGTTGCTCTGGGAGAACAGCGAGAAGACATTGCCCTGCGGGTCGCGCAGCCGGGCGAAGACGGTGACGTCGCCGACCGGGGTGGGCGGGATCTGCACGCTCGCGCCCAGCCCGCGCAGCCGCTCGACGTCGGCGGCCACATCCGTGGACAGGATCGAGAGGTTGGATGCCTCGCCGACCCCGGCCTCGCCTTCCCGGCTCGTCACGGCCCCCATCGGCCAGGGCATGCCGGGAGCCATGATGCGGAGGTAGGTGTTGCCGTCGATGGAGGAGTCCGGGTCCTTCTCGAAGGACCAGCCCAGCAGCGGGCCGTAGAAGCCCTCGACCGCCTGCGGATCGGCGGTGGCGAACTCGAACCAGACGACGTTCCCGGGGGACATGAAACTGCTCATGGCAGACCTCCTGTGGCGTGTGTGGGGGAAGGGGAGAAGCGCGATGTGCGCTGGTCTCACGGTAGGAACCCAATAGGGCCGGCGACGTCCTAGAAGGTCTCCGCCCGGCAGGGCTGTCACCGGCCTGCCAGATCGCGCCGTAGCGCGCGGGCGGTGTGGGAGGTGGGGTGCTCCAGGAGTTGGGCGGGGCTGCCGGTGAAGAGGACCTCGCCGCCGCCCCGTCCGCCGTCGGGGCCGAGGTCGGTGATCCAGTCGGCGTGCTCGATGACGTCGAGGTCGTGTTCGATGACCAGGACGGTGTTGCCCGCGTCGACCATCCGGTCCAGGAGGGCCAGCAGGGTCCGGGTGTCGGACATGTGCAGGCCGGTGGTGGGTTCATCGAGGACGTAGATGCCGCCGGTCCTGTGGAGTTCGCCTGCGAGCTTGAGGCGTTGGCGTTCGCCGCCGGAGAGGGTGGACAGGGGCTGGCCGAGGGTGAGGTAGCCGAGGCCGACCTCGTTCAGCAGGCTGATCCTGCGGATGAGGGTGCGGTCGGTGAAGAAGCCGGCGGCTTCCTCGGCGGTGAGGCCGAGGACGTCGACGATGTTCCTGCCGCCCAGGGTGTGGGCGAGCACGGCGGGGTCGTAGCGGGTGCCGGCGCAGGTCTCACAGGTGGTGGTGACGGGGTCCATGAAGGCCATGTCGGCGGTGATCTCGCCCTTGCCGTGGCAGAGAGGGCAGGCGCCGCGCGAGTTGAAGCTGAAGTACCCGGCGTCGACGCCGCCCGCCTTCGCGAACGCCTTGCGGAGGGTGTCCATGATGCCGAGGTGGCTGAGCGGGGTGGAGCGGGAGGACGCCCCGGTGCTGCCCTGGCCGACCACGACCGCTTCGGGGTGCTGGGCGGTGAACACCTCGGTGACCAGGGTGGACTTGCCCGATCCCGCGACCCCGGTGAAGGCGGTCAGCACCCCGGTGGGAATCTCCACCGTGATGTCCTTGAGGTTGTGCAGGGCGGCGTCCTTGACCGTCAGCCAACCGGTCGGGGTGCGGACCTGTTCCTTGAGCGCCGGGGTGCGCCGCAGGCAGCGCCCGGTTGGGGTGTCGGTCTTCCGGAGGCCGGCGGCGGTGCCCTGGTAGACGACGCGGCCACCGTGCGTGCCCGCACCGGGACCCATGTCGATGACGTGGTCGGCGGCGGCGATCACGTCGCGGTCGTGCTCGACGACGAGCACGGTGTTGCCGCGGTCGCGCAGCTCGCGCAGCAGCGCGTTCATGCGGCCGACGTCTCGGGGGTGCAGGCCGGTGGACGGCTCGTCGAAGATGTACGTCATCCCGGTCAGCGACGAGCCCAGGAAGCGCACCGTCTTCAGGCGCTGCGCCTCGCCACCGGACAGGGTCGAGGTCTCACGGCCCAGGTTGAGGTATCCGAGCCCGATGTCGTCGAGGCGGCGCAGTCCCGAGGCGGCCTGTTCGGCGAGCGGGGTACCCAGCGGGTGGTCGACCTGGCCCAGTACGTCGAGCAGTTCGGTGACTTCCATCGCCATCCAGTCACTGATGCGGTGCCCGTTGACGCGGGTTGCCAGCGCGGCCTCGTTGAGTCGTGCCCCATGACAGCTGGGGCAGGTGCCTTGGATCGTGAAGTCCTCGACGGCCTTGCGGGTGCGGGGCGACAGGGTGGAGATGTCCCGGCCCAGATAGAGGCGTTCGAAGCGCGGGATCAGTCCCTCGTCGGAGGCCGCCGAGGAGCCGGGTTCACCGTGCAGCAGGCGCTGCCACTCCTGTGGGGCGTAGTCCTTCAGCGGCTTGTCCAGGTCGAACCGGCCGGTGCGGGTGAACAGGCTCCACTGCACACCACCGACGTTGAACAGCGGAAAGCGCAGCGCGCCCTGATTGAGCGACTTGGTGGTGTCGAAGAACGTCTCCAGGTCGGGCTGGACGGTCCGGCCGAGCCCGGCACAGGTCGGACAGGCGCCCTCGGGAGTATTGAAGGAGTACGCCGTCGCCATGCCCGCCGAGGGCTCTCCCGCACGCGAGAACAGCAAGCGGATGATCGAGGCGATGTCGGTGGCCGTACCGACGGTGGACCGGGCATGGGCGCCGATCGGCTTCTGGTCCACGACCACCGCGGTGGACAGATGGTCGATCCGGTCGGCGTCGGGCTTCTCGTAGCGCGGCAGCCGGTTGCGGACGAAGGTGGTGAAGGTTTCGTTCAACTGCCGCTGTGCCTCCACCGCGAGGGTCGAGAACACCAACGACGACTTGCCCGAGCCCGACACCCCCGTGAAGACCGTGATCTTGTTCTTGGGGATACGCAGCGAGACGTTGCGGAGATTGTGCTGGCGTGCGCCCTCGATGAGGATTTCCTCGTTCATGCGTGAGCTCTCTGAAAGTTCGTGTTCCAAGCGCAGAGGTCTCCCCTGCTGGTCGCCCTCAGCAAATGCCGGGCCATGCGTGTCGCCGCAGCGCGTCGGCCCCTGGTGTCCGCTCACCGTCCGGGCTTCCCGAGAGCGTCGATGCGGCCGATGTCCTCGGCGCTGAGCTCCAGGCCGCGAGCGTGGAAGTTCTCGGCCATGCGTTCCGGACGCCCGGACCTGGGGATCACCGGGATCCGGTGCGCCAGCTGCCAGGCGATGATGACCTGCGCCGGGGTCGCGTCGTGCGCGGCGGCTATCTGGACGAGGACGGGGTGGTCCAGTCCGGGCTTGCGCGGACGGAGCGGGCTGTGTCCTGTCAGCACCACTCCGCGCTGGTGGTGTCCTGCCACCACGGCCGGGTCGTACAGCGGCGGATTGAGGCGGACCTGATTGACGGCCGGGGCCTGGCCGGTCGCGGCGGTCAGCGCGTCGAGCTGGGCCAGGCCGTGGTTGCTCACTCCTGCGTCGGTGGCCAGGCCCTGCTCGGCTGCGGCCAGGAAGCTATCCCACACCGCGGCGTTCTCGTTCGGGTCCTTGAGCGGGAAGTGGAGCAGCCACAGATCGACTTGCTCCAGGCCGAGCAGGCCCAGCGACCGCTCCAGTGCGTCCTGCTCCCTGCCGGGCTGCCGCTGGGCGAACTTCGTGGTCACGAACACTTCGGTGCGAGGTAGCCCGCTGGCGGCCAGCGCCTTCCCCACCGCTTCCTCGTTGCCGTACAGCGTGGCGGTGTCGATGTGCCGGTAGCCGGTCTCCAGGGCCAGCGAGACCGCCCGATAGGCGTCGTCGCCCTTGAGCTGCCAGGTGCCCAAGCCGAGCGGCGGAATCGCCGGCCGGCCTCGCACCTGCACGGGCCCGGGGCGGGCACGCGTGACGGTGGCGTCTGCCAGGGGGAAACGCATGGGGGTCCTTCCTCCAGTAGGTCACGAGGTCATGGACGGATCTCGGCGGCGAGCCGGCGCGGGTTGCCGGCAGTGGTGCCGGAACAGGGTGTTCAGAAGGTGGTCGCAGGAGCCTGCCGGCTGCGGATCCGGCCGCGCAGCCCTACGAGCGTCAGGTTCGGTGGCCGGTACCGCGCTGTCACGGTCAGCGGACGCGGCCCGGCTGTGCCCCGACCCTAGAAGCCCAATAGGTCAGCGAATGTCCGGTTGAAGGGCCGTGCGTCCCCGCGCGCGGACCGTCGCACCCCTTCTCGTGAGGCGGCGCCCTCTTGGCAGAACAGGACCCGGGGCAAGCCCGCGAGACGCCCTCGTGAACACCCTCATCCCGCATCGGCTGAGCGACGATCACGCTCTGGCGCGGCCGATCCGACGTCAGCGGGCGAGCGTGGCCTCCGGGGCCGGCTGCCCGTCCTGCTCCTTGGCGCAGGCACCGCCGACGGCGTCGGCACCCTTGCGCCCGGCGCTGCGCGGCACCGCGTACAGCAGCGCGAAGGCGGCGAGGAAGGCGGCGGCGACGTACGGCAGCGTGTGTGCGAAGGCGTCCGGCATCTTGGCCGCATGGGTGGCGGGGTTGCCGTCGCCGCCCAGGTGGTTGAAGAAGATCACCGAGGAGAGGGCGGTGCCGACGGCCTGGCCGAGCTGGGTGGTGGTGTTGTTCAGGCCGGAGGCCGAACCGGCGTGCTGGTGCGGCACGTCGGACAGGGTGATGTCCGCCAGCGGTGCGACGATCAGGCCCATGCCGATCCCCATCGGCACCAGCGGCAGCATCGTCTGCCACAGCGTGATGTCCGTGCCGTAGTGGCCGGTCAGCCACGCGAAGAGGACCATCCCGGCCGCGGCGATCAGTGCGCCTGCTTGGAGCACCCCGCGGCCGAAGCGCGGCACCAGCACCTGCATCGAAACGCCGGCGCCGGCCATCAGCAGCAGGGAGAGCGGCAGCCCGGACAGGCCCGCCTTCAGCGGCGAAAAGCCCAGCCCCAGTTGGAGGCGCGGCCTCCGACGTTCACCGCGCTGCAGATCGCCGAAGTCAAGGCACTGGCCTGCCAGTTGCCCACCGAGTCCGGAGCCCCACTCTCGCGCTGGTCGTGCCCCGAGCTCGCACGCGAGGCCGTCACCCGGGCCGTCACCGACTCGAACTCCGCCTCCACCGTGCGCCGCTGACTCAGGGACAACGTACTCAAGCCTCGGGAGCACCGTTCCTGGACCTTCATCCGCGACCCGAGCTTCCGCGCCACCGCTCAACGAGTCCTGGACCGGTACGCGCGCGTCTTCGATGGCACGCCGCTCGGAGAGGACGAGTTCGTCATCTCCGCGGATGAGCAGACCTCCATCCAGGCCCGCTGTCGCTGCCATCCCACCCTGGCCCCGGGCCAGGCCCGTCCGATGCGCGTCAACCACACCACGCCTACGGGCGCGGCGGCGCCTTGGCCCACCTGGCCGCCTACGACATCCACCAGGCCGAGGTCTTCGGCCACTGCGAACAGAGCACAGGCATCGTGCCGTTCATGAGACTGGTTGAGCAGGTGATGGGCAACGAACCCTACGCCAGCGTGAATCGGGTCTTCTTCATCGTCGAAAACGGCTCCTCGCACCGGGGCAGGTCGGCCCCCGTTGTGGCGGTTGGGCGGCGCGCGGGCGGGCCACGACCGCGCCGCTTCAGGCCACGGAGGCTGTCGGCGTGGGGGTGGCACCGTGCAGAGCCCGGAGGGCGCTTTGGTGCGTCAGCCAGCCGAGAAGGTGTTCCTTGCCCGGGTCGAGGACGGCCAGGCCGGTGCCGGTGGCAGTGATCAACACGTGCAGGGCGGTGGCGAGCGGCATGTCCGTGGTGAGGGCCGGGTCTGCCTGGGCGAGGTCGCCCGCCTGTGGCGGTTGGGCGTCTGGTGCGTCAGCGAGTGCTTCGGCGACGGTGCGTGCGGTGAGTGTGCCCGCGTAGCGGCCGTGGTCGTCGAGGACGGGGAGTACGCCGTGGTCGGAGCGGACCAGCAGGTCTGCCGCCGTTGCAAGGTCGGTGTCCGCGGTCAGTGGTGCCGGCAGTGCCTCCATCACCGTGCCCACCGTCTGCGTGCCGAGGGTGGTGTGGGGTGCGGGGGCATGGAGGTCGATGCCGCGGCGGCGGAGTTTGAGGGTGTAGATGGTGTCGCGGGAGAGCAGGCGGCTGGTGGCGGTGGCCAGGACGACGGCGAGCATCAGGGGCAGGATGATCGAGTACTGGCCGGTGAGTTCGAAGAGGATGACGACGGCGGTGATCGGTGCCCGCGAGGCGCCGGCGAAGACCGCACCCATACCGACGAGGGCATAGGCGCCGATGCTCCCGGCCGTGTCGGGGGTGAGGTGGCCGGCGATCGTGCCGTATGCGGCGCCCAGCATCGCCCCGATGAACAGGCTCGGTGCGAAGACGCCGCCGGAGCCGCCGATGCCGATGGTCAGGCTGGTCGCCACGACCTTGCCGACCAGGAGCAGCAGGAGGAAGGCGACGACGTAGCCGCCCTGGGCTGCGTGTTGGAGTACGGGGTAGCCGACGCCGTACATCTCGGGCAGGGCCAGCAGCACCAGGCCGAGGAGCAGTCCGCCGGCGGCGGGTCGCAGCCATTCCGGGCCGTGCCAGGCCCAGTCGCAGGCGTCCTCGATCCAGTACAGGACGCGGGTGAAGCCCACGCCCACCCCTCCGGCCACGACACCGAGCACGGCGAACAGCCCGTACTGTGCGAGGTGTTGGACGTGGAACGGGGGCAGGGTGAGGAAGGCGGTGTCGCCGAACGCCGCGCGGCCGATGACGCTGGCGGTGACGCTTGCGAGCACGGTGGCGCCGAACGCCTCGGCGCTGAAGGCGCCCAGGATCAGTTCCATGGAGAAGAAGACGCCGGCCAGGGGGGCGTTGAAGGTGGCGGCGATGCCGCCGGCCGCGCCGCAGGCGACCAGCAGCCGCATCCGCTCGTCCCGGACCTTCACCATCCGCCCCAGGGTCGAGCCGAGTGCGGAGCCGATCTGGACGATCGGCCCCTCCCGGCCGACCGACCCGCCGGAGCCGATGCACAGCGCGGAGGCGAGCGCCTTGACCACGGAGACCTGGGGATTGATCCGCCCGCCGCGCTGGGCGACGGCGAGCATGACCTCGGGGACACCGTGGCCCCGGGCCTCCTTGGCGAACCGGTCGACCAACGGCCCGTAGAGGAGTCCGCCCACGACGGGGGTGATGACGACGAAGGCCGGTCCCAGCCACGGCACGTGCGGGTTCGCACTGCCGCCGGCGCCCGCGTAGTCGGCGTGGCCGGAGAAGAGGTGGGTGAACGTGGTGATCAGCCAGCGGAAGGCGATCGATCCCAGACCGGCACCGGCACCCACCACGATGGCGAGTACCAACACTCCCCACGACGCTCCGCGCAGCCTCGCCGTGAGGGACGGGGGCCGTGCCTCGACGACCGAGGTCTGCGCGACCGTGTCGGAAGGGGGCACCGCATCTATGCCGGTCATATTTTTCCTCTCCTCGCTCTTTTTGCATTATGCAAACGATGTCAAGGGCGTCCGCGTCCGAGGTAGAAAGGAACATGATCGAGGGCGAGGGAGCGTTACCGGACATGGCGGACGTGGACGAGGTCACCCGGGCGGTGCTGACCGCCTCGCGCGTGCTGGTGGGCGTCTCCGCACGCTCCCTGGCGGCCGCTGAGGACAAGGTCACCCTCCCCCAGTTCCGCCTGCTGATCGCACTGTCCGCACACGGGGACACCAACCTGTCAGGGGTGGCCGAAATCCTCGGTGTCAACCCGTCCACCGCGATGCGCATGATCGACCGGCTCACCGCCACTGGCCTCACCGAACGGCAGCCCAACCCCGACAACCGGCGTGAATCCCTGATCCACCTCACCGAGGACGGACGCCGGATCGTCGACGAGGTCACCGCCCGCCGTCGCGAGGAGATCACCGCCATCGTCAGCCGCATGGACCCCGACCAGGGGCAGGCCCTGGTCGACGCCCTCACCGCCTTCGCCGAAGCCGCCGACGAACCCGCGGCACCCAGCGCCGGCCCCGACGCCTACCCGCTGGGCTGGACCGACAACACCACCCGCTAACAAACCGCCAGGCCCCGTCCGACGCGAGGTTCGACGGATCGAACGCCAGAAGAAGTACCTGTGGCCGGGCTCGACCGGGTCGGCGATGGTGCGCTGGCGGAGCTTCGTCCGCCAGCCGAATCGACGGTTGTGGGAGTACGAGCGGTGGCTGCACGAAGTGGGCATGTTGCGGTGACCCGTGGCAGGCTCGCGAGTTGCTCGATGCGGCGATGCTGGTGATGTCCCGCCGCCGGTCGCGCGAACTCCGCAGGCTCGTTGAGACTTTGGACCGACGGGACTGATACGGGGCGGCACCACTGCCACTGCTCGGCATCGTGACTTGGAAGCCCCATCCAACCCTTTCCACGGCGCCCGTCGAAAGCCTACGGAATGGCGAGTATCAAGCTCAAGCGATCCGGCATCACGGCACCGTCATTATGCACATGCGGGATGCGACAATCGGGATCCTCGTTTCGGCAGATTCCCAGGCCGAAATTCCTGATGGCGATATGCGGCCATTGGCGGTGCATGTCTGGGGGGACAGGCAGGCGTGATATAGAAGGTGCGGCGAAAGCGGTCGCTGCCGGAAAAGCGTTTGACGCTCGCCGAAGTCTGATGGTTGTTCGAAACGGTCCAGTACCGTCACCGCAGCGCTGTCGAGCGACGCGTCAGAAAATGGGAGCAGCACCGCGCAGTGGCCAGCAGGCACGACAAACACCACTACGTCTTCAACGGCACCCTCGCCGTCTCAGCAATCGCGGACAAACGGGCCCGCCACTACCAAGTGCTGGTGACCCTCGCCTGCCTACGGCTTTGGCTGCCATGACTGTGCAGACACGACCTAGGAATATGGGGTAATCCACCTGGATTAAACACTCTCTGCGGGCTACCGGCCTGCGGCGGGAGTCTCGGCGAATCGCTTCTTGTATGCCTTGACGAAATGGCTGCTGTCGGCGAAATGCCAGCGGGCGGCGATCTCGGAGACGGTGAGGCGTGTCGAGAGCAGCTCTGCCCTGGCGCGTTCGAGTCGGCGTTCGCGCACGTATCCCATGACCGACGACGTGCCCCCTTGACCGAACGCGCGGTAGAGGGTGCGGACGGACACGTTCAGGGCCGCCGCGATCCCCTTGGGGGCGAGGTCGGGGTCGGTGAGCAGCCGGGCCTCTATGTGGTCCATCGCCGCCCTGAGGAGCGCGGGTGCGAACTCCGCGTCGTCGATGACCTGGTCGTTCATGAGTCCTCTGAACAGCTCCAGGGTCGCGTTGCGGGCGGCCCCGGCTGCGGCGGCACCGAGTCCGTCCGCCAGTTCCGCCCAGAGACGGAGGTGGGCGAGCAGAAGGGCCGCGGCGGGTGACGCCTGTTCCGCGGTGACCGCCCGCGTGTTCGCCGGGAAGCGGATCTCGCTCGCGGGAAGGACCAGGGTGATCGCCCGGGTGCCCCGGGCGACCTCGAAGTCCCAGAGATCCTCGTTCCTACGCGCGCACAGCATTCCGGCCGTCGCCGTGGCTCGCTGCCCCTTCGTGGCGAACCGCCACTCACCGCTGAGCGTCACACTTGTCACGATCCGGTCCTCGAGGTGCCCATCAGGACCCCCGGTGCCCCCCGCGACCGCGTCGCTGCACTGGTCCTCCAGGAAGAGGTCGAGCAGATTCTGCTTCCAGATGCGGGCGCGGTAGGTCCCTTCGCTGTGCCGCGGCAGCCGCATGGGCGGAGCCGGCACCGACTCGCCCCCCTGACGCCGCCACTCCCTGAGGAGCACGGAGTTCCGGTTCTCGTTCGCATACGGCACGGTGACGTCGACCAAGGGTGTGGAAGGGTTCCCGATCCGCCAAGGAGACCCGCTGACTTCGGTGCGCATCCGGACCAAGCTACTCCTCCCCCTGGCCACCGCCCCGGCCAAGGCTCACCGTGCGGCCCTGGGTGGCAAGGAAGTACAACGCACGGGGCCGACTGGTACAAGTCGCCGGCGTCCGGGCCTTGTCATCATGATCGGGCGCCTGCTCGCCTCCCCGGCACGAGCGGGTTCTCTCCTCTGGGACGAGCAGGTTTCGCCGGACCTCCGGGGCCCTGGTTCCGAGCGCCTGGGCGCTGATCCGCCTGTCCAGGTCTGTTTCACTCACCAACTGGAGTATTCGGTGTCCGAATCCGTGGTGACTCTCTTCGAGAGTCTGGTGGGCGCTGAGCCGCCGCACGACGTACCCGTTCTGTTCGACACAGCGTGCGTGATGGGCGGGAGCATCGCGGGGCTCCTCGCGGCACGGGTGCTCTCCGACCGCGCGCGCCGGGTCGTCATCGTCGAGCCCGACGAGACATCGGCGGAGGCCGAGTCGCGTTCCGGGGTGCCCCAGGACCAGCAGGTGCACACATTGCTGCCGGCCGGTCGGCTGTGGATCGAGCGGTGGCTTCCCGGTGTTTCGCAGGAGGCGCAGGACCGGGGCGCGTCGCTCGTCGGACCCGACAAGCAGTTTGTCGGCTACGACGACATCCGGCAGGCATCGGACGGCGTGGGCCACCAGTTCCTCGCGGTCGGGCGTCCTCTGCTGGAGACTCTCGTCCGGGCCCGGGTCACCGCCCTGCCCAATGTCTCGGTCCTGCGGGCGCAGGCGACCGGGTTGCGATACGGCGACGGCGCCGTCGTCGGCGTGCGCTTCGCCGGGCCTGGGAACGGAGATCAGGGAGAGCGGGCGGAGGGGGACCTCGCGGCGGACTTCGTCGTGGACGCGATGGGACGCTCCAGCCGGCTGTCGAACTGGCTCAGGCAGGACGGTTACGACCAGCCCCGGCTCGAACGGCTGGAATCCCCGGTCAACTACGCGACCGCGCTGTTTGAGCGCCCAGTGAAGTTCCCGGAGCTGGAAGTGGCGACCGTACTGCAGCTGTTCACGCCGCAGTACCCGTCGGGCGGAGTGTCCGTCGCGGCGGCGAACGCGATCGAAGAGCAGCAGTGGCTCGTCATGCTGATGGGCTACGGCGACAACCGGCCAGGCAGGACGCTCGACGAGTTTCGCGCGCGCTGTGCCGCGCTGCCCGCGATATTCAGCGACATCACCAGTGGCGGCGTCACCCGTGGGGTGGTGACGTACCGTCAAGCGGAAAACAGGCGCCGTCACTTCGCCGAAGCGGGCTGCCTGCCGGCGCGCCTGGTCAGCATGGGGGACGCCGTGGCCTCCTTCAACCCGGTCTACGGCCAAGGCATGAGTTCCGCCGCGCTGCACGCCTCCTGCTTGGCCTCCTACCTCGACAGCGGTACCGATCTCGACGAAGCGGCCATGGAGTTCTTCCGTCTGCAGCAGGTGGTCGTCGACGCGGCTTGGGCCGTGTCCGCGGGAGGTGACGCCGCCCGCATCGACGCCGAGAACGGTACCGAGGTGCCGGAGGAAGTACGGCAGCAGCGCCGGGTCATGGCGCAGATCGCCGGCGCCGCCCTCGCCGATGCGGATGTGTCGCGGGCATTCAACAACGTCTCCTACATGCTGCGTCACCCCGACACACTGTTCGATCCGGAGCTCCTGGAAAAGGCGGCGGCCACCACCGAAGGAGCTGCCGCGCAATGACGGACACCACGTTCGACCGGTCCATCGGCCTGTCGGACCGGGCGGTGCACGACGACTCGGCGCTCGAAGAACTGCCGACTCTGCTCGCCCCTGACGCGACCGTCCGAATCGGTCCGGGATAGTCCGTGACTGTGCGGCCAACGCTGCTTCCATCGCGCCCACTTCGCCAGCTTCGCCGACCCCCGCAAGGAGTTCACCCGACTTCCCGGCCAAGACGTCGTTGCCGTTGGTGAGTCGGCGGTAGGTGATCCGTCTGGTGGCTACGGCGGTGAAAGCGAGGAAGGGCTCGGGCTTGCGCTCGTAGCGTCGGTGCAGGTGGCGGCAGTTGGAGAGCCAGACTCCTCAAGGACTCACCAAAGATTAACCTTGAACAACCAATTGATAATCCGAACGCCCCAATCGCCCGCGCCTCGACAGGATGCCCCTGTGCGTAGGGGGCAGCGGCTGCGGACTCTGTCAACTTCTCGCTGCCTCCGTGGGTGGAGCCCGCGCAGTTCGTTGGAACGTCCATGACCAGCAGGGTCCGGTGGCGATGGCAGGGGCGGCGGGCATGACAAGAGAGAGGTGCAAACACATGGGTGCCAGTAGCGTCATCGACGAGACCGGAACGGGACGTGGCGGCCCGGGAGAGCCGTCGGTTCCCGCCCCGGACAGGATCGAGGGGGGTCTCTCGGGAGAGCGGCTGGTGTTGTTCACCGACGCGGTGACCGCGATCTCCATCACCCTGCTGATCCTGCCGTTGGTGGACCTCGTCCCCGAGGTCGCGTCCGCCCACGAGGGCGCCAGCGAGGTGATCACCGGTCACCTCGACCAGGTCTGGAGCTTCCTGCTCAGCTTCGCGGTCATCGCGAACATCTGGCAGGAGCACCACCGGGCCTTCTCGACGGTCATCAAGGCCACCCGCTCCCTGACGGTGTGGAACATGGGGTGGCTGCTGTCGGTCGTCGTGCTACCACTCCCGACGGAGATGATCGGCGCCTTCGGCCGCGACCGGTTCGTGGCGGCGTTCTACTACGCGGTGCTCCTGGTCGGCATGGTGTGCCGGCTAGCCATGCTGAAGGTCCTGAAGAGCAATCCGGGGATGGTCGAGGGCGATGGCGAAGAAGCCCGCCTCAGGATCGCGCGCCTGTACACCGACAGTTACATCAACGTCATCGCCGTGGTCGTCGCGTTCGCCCTCGCCCTCGCCGTACCGATGCTGCAGTACTACAGCCTGCTGCTACTGATCCTGCCGGGGCGGGTGCGCTTCACGGGCCGGCGCCGCTCGCGCTGACCATCGGAACGGCCAGTGCCCGGGTATCCGCCTGAGCCCTGGGGCCATCTGCCCTGCGGCTCGGGGATTCGGCGGCCACGGTGCACACGGTGGGGCCGGCAGGAGACCACCTGCCGGCCCCACTGCTCCCCGCGCCTCGGTCTTGATCGGGTCGGCGTGCTTCGGCGGCTCACCCGGCTGAGGCGGACAGCTGCCCTCCGTCTCACCTGCCGGTGGGGGCGTGTCAGCGGCAGTGGGCGAGTCCCTCGTCAGGTTGCTGGTATCGGAGTAGCGCCTCCGGACGCGTGGGCGCCTCGGTGAACGTCCCGTACGCCTCGGCCTGTTCATCGGTCAGAAACTTCGCCGGCACGGCCGGGCCGTAGCGAGCCCCGACGCCCACCCGACCGGTTTTCCCCGAACCTCAGCAGGGTCCACGGCCGGTGCGCCAGCCGTATTGACCACGAGCGTTGTTGACAGATGGCGAGTGGGCGAGGACTGGCTGTTCCACGTCGACGGGCGTGGGCGAGCCGGAATGTGGTTCAGCCGCTGGCGGCCAGGGCCCGCAGTCGGTCCAACGTCTCGCGCATGACGTCTTGCAGGACTTGATCCTCGGCGGCGGTGACCCATCGCGAGCAGGCGACGCGGAACACCACGATGCCGGTCTCGGCGGCCAGGCTGGCCTCGATGTCGCCGATGCCTCGCTGTCGCAACCTGTCGGCCAGGGCGGTCGACAGGGATGTGAGCTTGATCAACTCGCGTTCGCGGAGATCGGCGTTGGCCATGATCACGGCCTGTCGCTTCCGGGCGAGCTCACGGTCGACACCCACCATCTGGGCCACGGTTTCGAGTACGGCCGCGACGGCATCCAGCGCCGACGTCGTGGTCGGCAACCCCTCAAGCGCAGCCAGCGACTTCTCTTCCAGGGCGGAGGAATCGCCGAAGAGGACCTCGCGTTTATCGGCGAAATACCGGAAGAACGTGCGCGCGGTGACGCCCGCCCGCTCAGCTATGTCCGCCACCATCGTCTGCTCGAAGCCGCGCTCCAGATAGAGCGACAGCGCGGCCTCGCGCAGCCGGTCACCGGCCCCAGGCTTCCACCGTCCCATGCCGCGAGTCTAGGTGATGGCACCTCGTGACGCCCCGCCCTGCTCACCGTGATGTCACTCGATGACATCGCCGTGGTAGAGTGATGTCATTCGATGACATCACTTGTGGAGGCACCGATGAAGCGCATCCAGTACCACCAGTACGGCGGCCCCGAAGTCATGCGTCTGGAGGATTTCGAGCCGACTCGTCCTGGTTCCGGGGAGGTTCTGGTCCGCGTGCGGGCAGCCGCGGCCAACCCGATGGACTGGGGTATCCGCAGCGGCGCCATGAAGATGGTGACCGGACGGAAGTTCCCGCGCGCACTGGGCTACGACTTCGCCGGCGTCGTCGAGGCGGTCGGCGAGGGCGTCACTCGGCTCGCCGTCGGCGACGAAGTGCTCGGCGGGGCGTCGATCAAGGCATCGGGAGCTTTCGCCGAGATGGTCCTGGCCGCGGAGAGAGGGGTTGTGAGGAAGCCCGCGGAACTCTCCTTCGAGGAGGCCGCCGCCATCCCGACCGTTGGCCTCACCGCACTCCAAGCCGTCGTCAAGAAGGGAAAGCTGCAGCCCGGGCAATCGGTCTTCATCAACGGCTGCCTCGGTGGAGTCGGCCGAGCCGGCGCCCAGATCGCGCTGGCGCACGGCGCCTCAGTGGGAGGCAGCTGCCGCGCCACCGCCACGCAGGACGCGCGCGACCTCGGCCTCGACCCGATCGTCGAATTCGACTTCGACCCGACGGCGCTCAGCGGCCGATTCGACCTCGTCGTCGACACTGCCGACACGCTCCCGACCGACGCAGCGAAGAAGATGCTGAAGCCAAACGGACGCATCGTCAGCATCCATCCCACGCCCGCGAACATCGCAAAGAGCGCACTGCCGGGCCCGTACAACGTCTTGATCACCAGACCCGTCACGGAGGACCTCGGGGAGGTCGCGCGCGCCGCCGGACGCGGCACACTGCGGGTGCCGATCGCCCGTACGGTGCCGCTCGCGGAAGCAATCGCGGCACTCACCGAGCTCGAACGCGACGGCACGCCCAAGGGCGGCAAGCTTGTCATCACGACCGAGTGACCTCAGGGGCATTGGCGTCACATCCCCACGCCCGGCCGACCGTTCACGGCCGCCGACTCCTGGTCGACCGTCTCCGGGCCAGACGTCCCGTCGCCCACGTCGCTGACGAGAGGGGCATCTCCCGGGCTACGGCCCACAAGTGGGTTCGGCACTGGCGGGCCGAGGGCGATGCGGGCCTGTGCGACCGCACGAGCCGGCCCCGCGCCACTCCACACCGCACGCCCGCCGACGTGGAGGAACGGATCTGCGCTCAACGACGCGAGCGGGTTTCCTTCACATCCAAGTGGTCGTTGCAGCACACTCCCCCGCCCCACAGCCTGGATCGCTCAGCGATCCCCGTCCACCTCCCAGGAACACGCAAAGGAACGCATCATGTCCGCACCTGCAGCCTTGATCACCGGCGGAACCAGCGGCATCGGCAAAGCGACCGCTGAACTGCTCCACACCCGCGGCTACCGCGTCATGGTCACCGGCCTCGACACCCTCGCCGCCGGGCTTCCCGAAGACATCACAGTCGTGCGGGCCGACGCCCGGTCCCTGCCGGACATCGACCAGGCAATAGACCAGGCACGCCGGCGATTCGGCTCCCTCGACCTGCTCTTCCTCAACGCGGGCATCTCCCGCCCCGGCCCGATCGAAGCAACCGACGAAGACACCTTCGACGCCCTGTTCGACATCAACGTCAAGGGCAACTTCTTCACCCTGCAAAAGGCACTCCCGCTCCTCAGCGAAGGCGCCTCCATCGTGTTCACCGTGGGCGTCGGCGGAGGGATGGGGGCCGCCATGGCAGCAGCCAAGGGCGCCCTGCTGCCTCTCGTGCGGTCCCTCGCGCTCGAACTCGCCCCCCGTCGCATCCGCGTCAACGCCATCAGCCCAGGAGTGATCAACACCCCCGCCTACGGCAAGATGGGCATCTCCCAGGAAACGATCGACTCCTGGGGCCAGGACATCCCGCTCGGACGCGTCGGCGCTGCCGCCGACATCGCCGACGCCGTGGCCTTCCTCGCTTCGGACGCCGCCAGCTACATCACCGGCGACAACCTCACCGTCTCCGGCGGCATCGGCATTCACCCCCGCCCCTGACGCGCAACTCCTCACCCGGCTCCGACGAGCAACGTTCACCGAGGCCGGCCTGCCCCGGCCTCGAAGCCAGCCGACCACGATCAAACTCACCGGGATTTCCTGTAGGCCAACTACGCACACCCAGTCGAGGCGGACGTCACGCCAGGGCAGGCGGCGGACTCGTTCATGGAGTCCGGGGTGGTTCCGCTTGACGGATGGCCAGGGAGTGGGCTCCGCGTTCGGCTCAAGCACAACAAAGCACTGGCCACCCGCTACGACAACGAGCCCGCCACTACCAAGCCCTGGTCACCCGCGGCTGCCTCCGGATGCCGCAAGCGCCACCGCGCCGGACGGGCAGCCTGCGGGGCGCTAAGGTCCCTCCCTGTGAAGGCACGCTGCGGGGCCCGGTTCCAGCAGCTCGCGGACGCGCTGCTGAACTCAGCCGCCGACCGGCCGCAGAGCGGCGGCGTCTGCGGTCGGGGCTGGGGCGCCCGCCGCTTTCTGCCGCAGGGCGTCCCGCTTGGCGACCTCCGCGCGCACGATCGGGATGACCTCGCGCCCGAACTCGACGGCGTCCTCCAGGTAGTCGTAGCCGTGGGCCGCGATGATCTCCACCCCGAGGTCGACGTAGTCGAGCAGCGCGGCCGCGACCGTCTCGGGCGTGCCGACCAGCGCCGCCACGGGGCCGCCGCCGCCGGTGGCGGCCACGGTCCCGGTCCACAGGCAGCGGTCGAAGCGCTCGCCCTGCGCGGCAAGCTGGCGCAGACGGTGGGAGGCGACGTCCGCGCTCTTGCTCAGACCCTGCTTGCGGGCGTGGATCTGGTCGACGACGCGGTGCGCCTTCTCCCAAGCCTGTTCCTCAGTGGCGCCGAGGATCGGCCGGAAGGCGCAGTGCAGACGGGGCATCTCGGTGCGTCCGGCCGCTCGGGCCGCCGTGTACACGGAGTTGACCTGCTCGGCGGTGCCGGCCAGCGACTCCGCCCACAGGCCGTAGATGTCCGCCTCCGCGCCGCCAACCGCGTACGCCGCCGGCGACGAGCCGCCGAATGAGAGTGCGGGCCGGGGCTGTTGCGCCGGGAAGACGTCGCTGACGAAGTCGTGGAAGCGGTAGTGCTCGCCTTCGTAGTCGAAGGGTTCGTGCGAGGTCCACGCCTTCTTGACGATCTGCATGTACTCGCGAGTGCGTGCGTAACGCTCGTCCTTCTTCAGGAAGTCGCCCTCGCGCTGCTGGTCGTCGTCGAAGGCCCCGCTGATGAAGTGCAGGGTGAGCCGACCGTCTGTGACATGGTCGAAGGTGGCGAACGTGGTGGCTGCGAAGGTGGGACAGGACACGTTCGGCCGGTGCGCCACGAGGAACTCGATGTGGTCGGTGTTCGCGGCGAGGTATGCGGCGATCTGCGCGGGGTCCGGCCAGTTGGAACGGTAGGCGATCAGCAGGCGGTCCCAGCCGGCCTCCTCGTGTGCCCGGGCGAGGCGCAGCGTGTACTCCTTGTCGAACACCGGGCCGGAACGCGCGCGGGTCTCCGAACCGTCGTTGGTCATGGCAGAGCCTACGAAGCTCACGGGCATGGTTAGTCGTCTCCTCAAAGGGCGGGCCCCGGTCAGGGGCTGCCGGTCGTTCTTCGGCGCGAGGGGAGCACCGCTCGCGGAGGTTGTCAGGTTGTGGACGGCCCGGCGGTGCGGGCGTCGGCCGCTGTCCGTCCATGTCGGCGATGGAACGCGGCTGCGACGATGCCGGCCGCCAGGAGGATCGCCGCGCCTCCGAGGACGAAGGGCGCCCGGCCGCCGAGTGCGTCGGCCAGCCAGCCGGTCAGCGGGCCGCCGAGGGGAGTGCCGCCGAGCAGCACCAGCATGTAGAGGCCCGTGACGCGCCCGCGCACCTCGTCGCTCACCGACATCTGGACGGTGGTGTGTGCCGCGATGACGAACACCGTCGCTGCGGTGCCGGCGCCGACCAGCAGCAAGCCGAAGAGCCAGATGCCGGGCATGAGTCCGAGGGCCAGGTCCAGTACCCCCAGTAGGGCGGCGGACCGTACGAGCAGCATCCGCAGACGTTCCAGGGAGGTCTTGCCGCGCAGCGAGGTCATGACGGAGCCGGCCAGCATGCCCAGCGCCAGCAGCGTCGACAGCAGCCCGAAGGAGCCGGCACCGGCACCGAACACCTTCGCAGCGGCCGTCGCCACGGCGGTGCTGAAACTGGCGAGCGTGCCGACCACCAAAGTGAGGCCCATCAGGAGCATCAGATCCGGATCGTTCCAGGTGTAGTGCAGACCCTCGCGAAGCTGTCCCCGAGCCCGCCGCGCGGTGGGCCTGCGGTGCAGGGTGCTCGGGTCGGTCGCCATCAGCCCCGCCACCACCGCGGCGAAACTCACGGTGTTGCACAGGAAGACCGGACCCGTGCCCCACCAGCCGATGGCCCAGCCCGCAAGAGCCGGACCGACGACGCGGGACACGTTGAACGTCGTCGAGTTCAGCGCGACGGCCTTGGACACGTCGTCCTTGCCCACCATCTCCACCACGAACGACTCGAAGATCGGAGCGTCCAGCGCGGAAAGGCAGCCCAGGGCGAAACACAGCAGGTAGACGTGCCAGAGCCGTACCGAACCGGTGAGTTCCAGCAGCCCCAGGACGAGTGCGCACATTCCCATCAGGGACTGCAGCACCATCAAGGCCCGGCGTACGTCGAGGCGGTCGGCGAGTACGCCTGCCCACAGGGACAGGAGGAGGACCGGCAGGAACTGCAGACCCGTCGCCACGCCCAGCGCCATCGGGTCCTTGCCCGACAGTTCCAGTACGAGCCAATCCTGTGCGATCCGCTGCATCCACGTGCCGACCAGGGAGAAGACCTGCCCGGTCAGGAACCGGCGGTAGTTGGGCTGCCGAAGGATGTCGAATCCGTCAACAAGCCTCAAGAGCAGCGGCGGACGGGCGATGGGACCGCCCCGTCCGCACCGCCTCGTATCGGTGCCCAATCGAGTCTCCCTCACTGTTCCCCTTATCGGCTCGGTTCTCAGGCCCGGCCCCTGGTGCTGATCGCCGACCTGGCGTTCACCGAAGCAGTGGCGCCAGGTGGTGGAAGCCGCCGTCGTGGTAGAGCAGCGGCCTGCCCGGTCCCGAGGTGCGGCCGGTGAGGGCCTCGGCGACGACGATGCGGTGGCCCGCAGCGGGCATGCGGGCGACGATCCGGCACACGAGCCGCCCGAGGACCCCGTCCAGCAGGGGCACGCCGTTGGGGCCGGGATGCCAGGCGGTGGAGGTGGCGAAGCGATCGGCTCCGCTGCGGGCGAACGTGGCCCCCAACTCCCGCTGTTCGGCGGCCAGAAGGTGCACTCCCACGTACTCGGCCTGTGCGATGACCGGCCAGCAGGAGTTCGAGGTGCCGATGCCGAACGAGACCAGCGGTGGGTCCAGAGAGACCGAGTTGAGCGAGGTGGCGGTGAATCCCACGGGCGCGTCGCCGAAGGCCGTGATCACGGCGACGCCGGCCGCGTGCTGTCGGAACACCGAACGCAGCAGCTCCGCAGTGGCCAGCTCTTCCGGGCCGGCCGGTGCCGGGTGTGTCATGGGTTGACCGTTCTCCGTTCCGGGCGCCCAGGGGCGCCGTGGTCTGCCGGGTGAGGGTTCGTCTGTCGCCGTGCCGGGCCCTGCGCCGGGTCCTGGTGTGGCGGGGCGACAGGGGGGCCGGGCGGGTCCGCTGTCCCCCTGCGCGGATCACCGCGGCGGTGTCGACCGTCACCGCTCCGGTTCCGGGAGGACCTCGACCTCGACGTCGTACACGTCCATGATCGTCCTGGCGTCCCGCTCGATCTGCGCGGTGCTCTCCCCCGCGAGGATGAACAGGCCGCTGCCGACGAAGAGGCCAGGAGCGTCGTTGAAGACGGTGCCGACCTCGGGCGTCTCGGCGAGGATCACCGAGTCGGGATAGGTGTCGGGGCCCTTGACCTCGGTCACCCTGCATCTGGCCTCCTCCCGCAGCGCCGGGTGCACCCAGCCCGTGACGCCCCGTCCGGCGTCGCGCAGGTCGAGGTTGGTGAGGGGCCTGTCCACGGCGGAGGGCAGGTTCATGCAGGCCGCGATGGACTCCCGGATGAGGTCGAGTTCATAGGCCACCTCGAAGTGGCGCCGGATGTAGCCGCCGCCGAACCGGCCCGCGATCTCCAGGAAGACGAGTCCGCCCTCCGGCGTGCGGAACGCCTCCAGGTGGAAGGCGCTGTCACGCAGCCCCAGGGTGTTCAGCACCCGCTGGGTGAAGTCGCGGATTGCCGCCACCTCGTCCGGGTCGTCCAGGGCTACGGAGGCGAGACCTTCCCGGCGGTACTGGAAGCTGAAGCAGTCGCCGAGGTAGCGGGAGGCGTGGAGGAACCGGATCTCGCCGTCGCGCACGAACCCGTCGAAGTGGCACACGTCTCCCTCGACGAACTCCTCGACATGGTGTCCGTCCTCGAAGCCCCGGTCCCGCACGTGCCGCAGGAAGCTCTCGGCGTCGTCGAACATCTCCACGCCGAAACTCGCCGCCTGGCACTTCGGCTTGAGCACGACCTTCCCCGGCAGCGCCGCCGCGATCTCCGTCAGCTCGGCCTCCGTCGTGCCACTCCCCACGCTCCAGTACCGCGGCACTCGCACCACCTCGCGCAGGGCCTCCTTCATGAGGACCTTGTCTCGGGTGAGGAGAGCGGTGCGTACGTCGGTTCCCGGCAGGCCGAACGCCTCACGCAGCCGGGCGGCGGGCAGCACGGTGTGCTCGTACAGGCCCACGATGGCTCGGGGCGCGCCGAGGTCCCGCGCGAACTCGCGGACGTGGTCGATCATCTGGCCGATCGACAGGTCGTAGTCCTCGACGTTGATCCGGTGGGGGGTGTCGATGATGCCGATGCGCGCGAAGCGGTCCCGCGTGTGCTGCGGCATGAGCGAGTGGTTGTACGCGTCCAGCAGCAGGGTGACGTCGTAGCTGTCGAAGTCGATGTGGGAGACGTCCTGGTCGGCGAAGCCGACGTGGACCACATGTTCTCTTCGGCTCATGACATGCCTCCTGCGGTGCTGCGGATCACGTCCGCGATCTCGTCGGTGTGGGTGTCGGGGTAGAAGTGGCCGCCGTCGAACACCCGCAGGGTGAATGGGCCGTCGGTATGCCCGGCCCAGGCGCTGGCCTCGTCGGTCGTGGCCTGGGGGTCGTCGGTTCCGACGAGGGAGAGGACCGGGCACGCAGGGGACGGGTGCAGCACGCGGGACAGCTTGAAGTAGTACGAGGCCGATCCCCCGGCGTGGGGGAAGCGGACGAGTCGCGGCCCCTCCTCGGGGATCGGGTGGAACCGTCTGAGCCAGCGGGCGGCCGAGGTGGCGGATGCGCCTGTCACGCGTGCTCGTCCCCTTCGCGCGGTTCGTCGGCGTCGTCGTCGGGTGCGTCGGCGTCCACCGGAGCGTGGTCCGCGTGGCGCCACGGCTGATCGCCGATCCGGAAGTCCGCCGTGTGCGCGACGTGTTCGATGACGCGGCCCAGTTCGTCCGCCATGGACTGTGCGGTGGACGCCTCGAAGGCGCGCGCGTCGTACTTGAAGAACAGCTTGTAGCCGTCCGGCCCTTGGTAGATCTCGATGGTGACCGGCATCTCGCCGCAGTCCGGCAGGTCGTCGAAGGGCCTGAGGTCGAGCGGGCCGGCCTCGGCGCCGCCGGCCCCGGTGAACACGGACGCCCCGTTGAAGTTCTGGAAGATGAGGTTGGTGGTGAGCAGAGGGGTCACCGGGCGGCTCTCCTCCTCGGACAGCGCCCGCTCGATCTCCAGCAGGGGGTAGGCGCCGTGGTCGATGCCCTGGACGACGGCCCGACCGACGCGGCTGACAAAGGCGCTGAAGTCCTCCTCGCCGCTCAGCATGGACCGGATCGGCAGGAAGTTGATGAACTGGCCGATCACGTTCTTGAACCGTTCCTCGTAGCGGGCCGCCGTGGTGAAACCGACGACGAGGTCCGACTGACCGGTCAGAGCGTGCAGGTAGACCGTGTACGTGGCGAGGAAGAGCGTGGCGACGCTGGACTGGTGCGCGCGGGCTCGCGCGACGAAGGTCTCCGTGACGTCGGGGGTCAGTTTGACGAGGACGAAGCCGGTGCGGGGGGCGAGCCCGGCGGTGTCCCGGTGGTCACGGGGCAGCGCGAGATCGCCGCGGGCGCCGCGCAGTTCACTCAGCCAGTGAGCGCGGTGCCGCTCGGCCTTGGGGCTGTTGAGCAGGGCGGCCTCCCAGGCCACGAAGTCGGCGAAGGTTGTCTCGTCCGGGTCAGGGGCGGGGGGCTCCTGGGAGTGCAGCGCCGCGGTGTAGGCGTCCTTCAGCGACTGGACGAGGAGCGCGGCGGAGGTTCCGTCCATGACGACGTGGTGGACCGTGACGAGCAGCAGGTGCCGCGGGGCGCCGGACCCGGGGTCGAGCGTGACGCGGTGCGCCCGCGCGAGGGGTCCGGCCTCCAGGTCGAACGGGCGGTTGACCAATTCCCTTAGCTCGTCGAGCTGTTCGTCCCGCGAGGCGGCCGTGACGAGCACGGTCTCGAAGGACATCTCACGCGTCCGGTCGATCTCCATCTGGGGCACGCCGTCCTCCCTGTGGAAGACCGCTGCGAGCATCGGGTGGCGTCGCGGCTGCGTGCGGCACGCCTGTTCCAGCGCTTTCTCGTCGAAGGCGCCGTGTATCTCGAACAGGAGGGGGGTGTTGTAGGTGGGGGCGTCCGGCTGGCCCGTGTGTCCGTGCCACAGCCTGCTCTGGCTGCGGGACAGGGGCCAGCGTTCGCTGCTGCCCGCAGCTGGCTGGGGCGCCACGAGGGCGTCGACCGCGTCGGCGCGGCGGGCCAGGAAGTGCGCCACCAGGCCGTCCACCGACTCGACCTCGAACAGCAGCGTGGACGACACGTCGTCACCGAGGTCGGCGCGGATCAGGTTGGTCAGTTGCAGGACGAGCAACGAGTCCAGGCCGTAGGACGTGAGCGGGACCGCGGGATCGATCCGCTCCGCCGGGATGCCCAGTATCTGGGCCGCCATTTCGCTCAGGTGGCGGGTGAGGGCCTCGGCGGTTTTGGGCCCGGCCGGGTCCGGCTCGGCCTGGACGCGCCGGGCAGGCTCGCGCCCTGCAGGTATCCGCTCCGCCGGAACGGTCGGCGGCGTCTGCGGCCGCGGGGCCTCGCCGGGCGCGGCGTTGCCGGAGAGCACGACGGTATGCGGCGTCGCGGCGGGGTCGGGCACATCGGCCGGAGTCGCGGTGTCCGTCTGGGAGACCGTCACGGCACCGGAAGACGAGGCCGGTGCGACGTGGGGCCGGGGGGTCCGTCCGGGGACCGTCTGGCGCGCGGTGCCGTCGCTCTCCGCGGCGATGATCTGCTGGCCGAGTTCGGCTGCCTGGGGCAGCACGGACGCGACGGTGGCGAATCCCTCGCCGTGCAGGACCTCACGCCAGCCGTCGGGCGAGAGCGCGGGCGAACCGGGGATGCGCAGCGCGGTGTCCTCGGACAGCCACCAGCCCTCCAGCAGACCGAAGGTGAGATGGCTGAAGACGTCGAACTGCGACAGCTCGTTCAGCACCAGCCAACCGCCGTCGCGCAGGGCGGCCTTGGCATTGCGCAGCGTGCGGCGGATGTTCGCGGTGGCGTGCAGGACGTTCGCGGCGACGACGATGTCGAAGCCGCCCTCCTCGATGCCCTGGCCGGCCAGCGGCCGCTCGACGTCGAACTGCGCGCAGTCCAGGTAGGGCACGTGGGGCCCGTGCGTGGCGCGGGCGTTGTTGAGGAACGCCTTGGACAGGTCGGTGTACAGGTACGTTTCGATGCTGTCCTCGAAGGGCTTCAGCGCCCGGAACAGACCGACGCTGGTGCCTCCGGTGCCCGCACCGATCTCCAGGATGCGGATCTTCGCTCCCCGGTCCTGGCTCAGCCACTCGGTCACCAGGCGGACGACTGTGTCCTGCACGGCCCGGTTGTAGGCGTCCGCAACCGGGTTGTCGCGATAGCAGCCCTCCACGAGCCCGAAGGAGCCTCGGGGGAACATGACGTCAGTGGGGCGCCTGACACCGGTCAGAATGCCGGGCAGCTCCCGCAACGTCGCGTCCACCAGCTCCAGTTCGGCCTTGACGCCCGCGTCCAGGGACCAGGCACGCCGCCGTTCGTCCCACTCGCGCTCCACCGTCTGCAGCGGCGGCGCGGTGTCCGGGACGACCCGCAGCGCCTGGCGCAGCCAGGGCCGGTAGCGTTCCAGGATGCCCGCACGTCGGCAACGCGCACCGGCGTCCGCCTCGGCGGCGGTGCCGGAGACGTCCTCGCGGACCCGCTCCTCGGGGTCGAGCGCGCCGAGGGCCACGAGGTGCGCCCGCAGGACGCGGCCCAGCATGGGGTCCCGCTCGTTCTCGCGCCATGCGGCGACGGAGCCGAGTGCCTCCCGTTCCTCGCCCGGCGTCCCGTGCCCGGTGAGCGCGTGGGCGGGCACGCGCTCGCCGGCGGGTGGGCGCAGGGCCACACGCACCGACGGTTCGGCGGCGGTCAGCGCGTCCGTCCCAGTGAGCTTGACGAACGCCATCTGGCCGCACGGTCCGCCGAGCAGTACGTCGAGGGCCGCCATCGCCTCGGGGGCCTCGATGGAGACGAGGCCGGCCTGACGCATACGACGGCGGTAGTACGCCGACGAGACGCTGCCCTGGCTCCCCCACCAACCCCAGTTCATCACCTTCACCGGGCAGTTCCAGTGCCGGTCCAGCAGGCGCGCGTAGGCGTCGAGGAAGGCGCTGCCCGCCGCGTAGTTGCCCTGTCCGGCGGTCGTGGCGAAGGACTGGACGGAGGAGAAGAACAGCGCGAAGTCCAGGTCCTCTCCGCCGAAGACCTCGGCCGTGGTGACGACGGCGTCGACCTTCGCGGAGAGGCTGGCGCGCATGGTCTGCTCGTCCATGGTGGCGAAGCTCTGGTCGCGCAGGACGAGGGCCGCGTGCACGACACCGTGGACTCGCGGGAACTCGGCGCTGACGCGGTCGTACGCGTCCTGCAGCGAGGCGCGGTCGGACGCGTCACCCCGCACGTAGTGGACGCTGCCCCGGCCCCGGACGGACGCGAGGGCGGCATCCACGGACGCGTCGCGCGGGCTGCGCCCGATCCAGACGACGTGGGCGCCGAAGTGCTCGACGACGTGCCGGGTCCAGGCGGCGCCGAGACCGCCGGCCCCGCCGATCACGACGTAGACGCCGCCTTCGCGGTAGCCGGCCGGGCGGGTCCCCTCGACGTCACAGGGCGCCCAGCGCCGGGTCAGCCACTGGCCGCCGCGGTGGACCCAGGAGTCCGCCCGGTCAGGTACCGGCAGGGCTACGAGGTCCTCGGGCCAGGGGTCGTCCGCCAGGTCGGCGCGCCGCACGGTCCAGTTCGGGTACTCCTGGGCGAGCGAGCCGAACAGTCCGTGCAGCCCGGCGTGGGCGGGCGAGGCCGGCTCGGCGGAGTGGGTGGCGAGGGCCCATCGGGTGACCAGGGTGATGCCGAGCGGCCTACGGTCGTACTCGGCGCGCAGCAGCCCCTTGATCATGCGGAAGGCCGCGTACACACCGTCGGTCTGCGCACCGAGGAGGCCGGCCGCGTCCATCACCGCGGGAGCGGTCTTGGGAGCCGCCCACACCAGGTGATCGACCGGGTCCATGGCGCGCAGCGCCCCGGCCACCTCGTCAGTGGACGCGGTGGCCGGCAGGTGCCACGCCGTGGTACGGGCGCAGCGGCCGGTGATCCGGGAGAGCTGTTCGGCGTCGCCGCCGACGACCAGGACGTGGTCGTCGTGTTCGGGAGAGGACGCGGTGAAGTCCTGTGCCGGGAGAGCGTCCCAGACGGGTGCGAAGAGCGACGGCGGCGCCTGCGTGACCTGGCGGGCGGTGTAGCCGGTCATCCGCACGCACACCTCTCCGGCGTCGTCGACCAGGTCGATGTCGAGGCGGCTGAGCGGGCTGTCCACCGCCGGGTCGTCCGCGGTGCGGACGACGGCCCACATGGACGGTGCGCACTCGGCGAAGACGTCGAGCTGTTCGAGGGCGAAGGGCACGGCGGTGCCCTGCGGCATGCCGTCGCCCGCCACGTTCAGGGCTACCGATGCCTGGATGGCCGAGTCGAGCAGCGAGGGGTGCAGCAGGAAGGGGACCGCGGGCGCCGGCGCCGCATCGGGTGTCCGCAGCTCCGCCAGCACCGTGCCGGGACCGACGTGTGCCTCGTGGAGGGCGCGCAGCGCGGGGCCGTGGTCGATACCGCGTTCCACCAGCGCCTCGTGGACGCGTTCGCCTGCCACCGTGGTGGCACAGTCGCGGCGCAGTCCGGGCAGGTCGGTCCTCGGCGGGCGGGACGCGCCGGTCGAGGTGGCCCGGCCCTCGCAGAAGACCGCGTCCTCGGCACCGGCCGAACGGAACTCGAAGGCAGCGCCTCCGGGCGCACGACGCACCCACAGCTCGATGTCCCCCATCGCCTGGTCCACTTGGTCCGCCTGGGTGCCATCGGCCGAGATCGGCCGTACCCAGGTGACGTTGCGCAGGCGCACCGCCGTGTCCGGGTCCGCGCCGAGGAAGCGCGCCGCCGCCGCCCTGGCCATTTCGAGGTAGACGACACCGGGCAGAACATGGCGCCCCTGGACCACGTGGTCGTCCAGGAACCGCCGGAAGTCGCCGAGGGTGAGGCGGGTCCGCTGCCCGTCGGTCGCAGCCGGGGCCCGGCCGGTTCCGCTCGGTGCGGCGGCGTCCTGGGCGGCTTCGCCGGATGCGGCGGGAGTCCCGGCGGGGAGTTCCGCACCCGCCCCGTGGCGGACGCGGGCGAACGGGTAGGTGGGCAGCGGTACCCGGCGGTGGGAGCCGGGGGCGAAGGCGGCCTCGTAGTCCAGTTCGGCGCCACCGGCGAACAGGTCGGCCAGCGCCTCCAGTTCCGCGCACAGGGTGTGGGGGTCCACGGGGCCGGCGAGCCTGCGCAGGGACTCCTGCTCCGTTCCGCCCGCAGCTTCCGTCACGCGCCCCGCACCGGCGTCTCCGATGACGGCACGGGGTCCGCCGGTTCCGGCGTCGAGCACGCGGAGCAGGTCGTCGTGGTCCCGGACGACGCAGGCGAAGCGGTACCGGAAGTGTTCCCGTCCCGCCATCAGCGTCCAGGCGATGTCCCCGGTGTCCTGGTACGGGTGCGCGCGGCAGTGTGCCGCGAGGCGCCGCACCTGCTCGGTGAGCTGTTCGCGCGAGTGGGCCGACAGTACGACCAGGTGGGCCGGGCGCGGTTCACGCAGGGCGCGGGTGGGCCGAGGTGCCTCCTCCAGGACGAGGTGGGCGTTGGTGCCGCTGGCGCCGAACGCGCTGACCACTCCGCAGCGCGGCACCCCGGCGGGTGTCTCCCACGGCAGGGTGCGCGTGTTCACGTAGAAGGGACTTTTGCCGAGGTCGATGGCCTTGTTGGGTGCCTCGAAGTGGAGCGAGGCCGGGATGCTCCGGTGCCGGAACGCGAGGAGCACTTTGAGCACTCCGGCGATCCCGGCCGCGAACTGCGTGTGCCCGAGGTTGGTCTTCACCGATCCGAGCGCGCAGAACTCCGTGTCGTCGGTGCCGACGCGGAACGCGCGGGTGAGGGCACCGAACTCGATCGGGTCGCCGAGCCGGGTGCCCGTTCCGTGTGCCTCGACCATGCCGATGCGTCGGGCGTCCACGCCGAAGGTGTCGTACACCTCGCGCAGCAGGCGTTCCTGTGAGAGGGAACTCGGGGCCGTGAGGCCGTTGGTGGCGCCGTCGTGGTTGATGCCGGAACCCCTGATGACACCGTGGATGTGGTCCCCGTCGGCGAGGGCGTCGTCAAGGCGTTTGAGTACGAGGACGCCTACCCCCTCGCCGGGCACGAAGCCGTCGGCACGGTGGTCGAAGGTGTGGCAGCGGCCGGATGGCGACAGCATGCCGGCGCGGCCCGCGAGGTCGTACAGGCGCGGTGTCGACTGCACGAACACGCCGCCCGCGAGCGCCATGGACGTTTCGCCCGACCACAGGTCCTTGCAGGCGAGGTCGATCGCCACCAGGGAGCTGGAGCAGGAGGTGTCGACGGCGAGGGCCGGTCCGCGCAGGTTGAGGAAGTAGGAGATCCGGCCTGGAATGACGGAGCCCATGGTGCCCCACAGCCCCTGCACGGGCGCGGACTCGCCTTCGCCTCCGGGGTAGTCGCCGGCCCAGCAGCCGACGTAGACGCCGCATCGCCGTTCGTCCATCGTGCGGGCCGGGTATCCCGCGTCCTCAAGAGCCTTCCACGTCTCTTCCAGGAGGAGGCGCTGCTGCGGGTCCATGCCACGCGCTTCGACGCCCGAGATGTTGAAGAACAGCGAGTCGAACTCGTCGATCCGGTCCAGGAATCCGCCGCGGGGCGCGGCCGTGGCGTCGCCCGAGGCAGCCGTGTCCCAGCGGGTCGCGGGGGTGATCAGGTCGTCCCCGTCGGCCAGGTGTTCCCACAGGGCGTCCAGGGAGTCCGAGCCGGCGAACCGGCCGCTCATCCCGATGACCGCGAGGGGCGGGCGGGCGACGGACCGGGAGGCGGGCGCGGGGTACGGCGCGGGCGCCTCGGTCGTGTGGGCCTCCTGCGCCTCGTGGACTTCGTACGCCTGGGACGGCGACGTTCCGGGGGCCGCTGCCGTGGCCTCGGGCCGCGCGGTGACCGGTTCCTCGGCTGCCGGGAGTCCGGGGGCCGCAGCCGGACGGGGCAGCACGATGGAGTCGCGGTGGGCCGTCAGCAGGTGGTCGGACAGGCGTCGGGCCGAGCTGTGGTCGAACAGGACACCCGTGTCCAGGTCGAGTGACAGTGCCTCGCCGAGTTCGTGCGCGACCCGTACGGCGAGGATGGAGTCGAGTCCGTAGTCGGCGAAGGCGGACCTGTCGGCGATGTCGGTCTCCGGCATGGCCAGCGCCCGCGCCAGAACGGCACGGACGACACGCGGGACCTCCACGTCGAGCGGGGCGGGGGCCGCCGTGCGCGCGCTCTTCGGCACGACCCGCGCCGGGGCAGGCGTCCGCGTCCCCGGGGCCGACGGGGACGCGCCGGCCCTTTCGGCCCGGAGCCCGGCCGCGGGCGACCGCGTGCCCTCGGTCTCGGCCTCGGTCTCCGGTGTCGGCCGCCCGGCCGGTGCGACGGGCACGGCCACAGGCTCCAGAGCGTGCGCGGCCGGGCCCGCCCCGTCGCTGTGCGCGGAGACGGGGGCGAGGTCCCCGATCCAGTACCGGTCCTTGGCGAACGGGTAGGTGGGTAGGGCGACCCGGCGGCGGACGCGCCCCTCGTGCAGCAACCGCCAGTCGGCGTCCAGGCCCTGGACCCACACGGCGGCCAGCTTCGTCAGCTTTCCGGACCGGGCCCACCGTTCGGCCAGCAGCTCGCGCACGTCGTCGTCGGCCAGTTCTGCGAGCAGGCCCGCCGCACCGCCTGTGGTGGTGCCGCGGTGGAGGACCGCGCCGTCATGGTCCGGTCCGGCTCCCGTGAGGAAGTCGTCCAGGGCGTCGAGGAGTTCGCTCTTCGAGGCGACGACGACGGCCAGCCGTTCGCTCATGGGCTCCCGGCCGGTCTGGAGGCTGTAGGCGAGGTCGGCCAGGTCGGCGTCGGTGCGGGCGACGTGTTCGGCCAGCCGTGCGGCGACGGCGGTGAGCTGCCCCGAGGTACGCGCCGACAGGACGACGAGTTGCTCGGAGCCGTTGGCGGATGCCTGGGTCATCGCGGGAAGGTGCTCCTCGGTCTGTGGCGGTGTGTACTCCTCGACGATCACGTGGGCGTTGGACCCGCCGGCTCCGAAGGAGGAGACGGAGGTGATCCGGGGCCGACCGTCGAAGTGCCAGGGCGCCGCCTCGCGCTGAACGAAGAAGGGGGTGCGGTCGAACGCGATGTTCGGGTTGAGTTCCCCGGCGTGCAGGGTGGGCGCGAACTGCCGATGCCGGAGCTGGAGGACCGCCTTGGTGAGTCCGGCGATGCCGGCCGCGGCCTCCAGGTGCCCGATGGCCGACTTCGCCGACCCGATCGCGCAGAACTGCTTGTCGTCGGTGTCCTGTTCGAAGGCGGTCGTCAGCCCCTGGATCTCGATGGGGTCGCCCAGTTCGGTGCCGGTGCCGTGAGCCTCGACGTAGCCGATGTCGCGCGCGGACACCCCGGCGCGGTCCAGGGCCTCGCGGATCAGTTCCGCCTGGGCGCCGGAGCGCGGCACGGTGTAGCCGTTGGAGCGGCCGCCGTGGTTGACGCTCGTGCCACGGATGACCGCGAGGATGCGGTCGCCGTCGGCCTCGGCCATGGACAGGGGCTTCAGCAGGACGCAGCCCACTCCCTCGCCCGGCACGAACCCGTGGCCGCCGCAGCCGAAGCTCCGGCAGTGCTGGTCCTGCGACAGCATGCCCGAGTGGCACAGCTCGATGTAGTCCAGCGGGTGGAGGTAGAGGTTGACGCCACCGGCGATGGCCATGTCGCAGGCGCCCCGGTGGATGTTCTCGCACGCCTCGTGCACCGCGGTCAGCGATGCCGAGCACATCGTGTCGAGGGTCATGCTGGGACCGTTGAGATCCAGCTGGTACGACGTGCGGGAGCTGAGAGACGCGAACGACAGCGCGGGTACGACCGTCTCACCCGAGGGCAGCCGGGCGGCGCCGTGGCGGATGTGGCCGCTCTTGGTGACGCCGGCGAAGACCCCGACGCGCTTGCCGTGGCGGCGGCTCAGCGTCTCACGGGTGTATCCGGCGTCCTCCATCACCTCGTGCGCCGCCTGGAGGAAGAGCCGCTCCTGCGGGTCCATGACGTAGGCGTCGCGCGGGGCGATCTGGAAGAACAACGGGTCGAACGCGGCGAAGTCGTCGAGAAATCCGCCCCATTTGCTGTAACTGAGGCCGGACGCGACAGCCTTGCGCCGGTCGGGCTCGTAGAAGCCGGTCAACGGCCAGCGGTCGGCGGGCACTTCGCGGATGCAGTCCCGCCCTTCCCGCAGGTTCGTCCAGAACGCATCGAGGTTGTCCGCCTGCGGGTAGCGCCCGCTCATGCCGATGACCGCGATGGGCTCGCGCACCAGCGGGACGGAGGCCGCGGCGCTCCGCCGCCCCGGCACCCGGTCGGCTCCCCGGCCCGCCGTCGCGGGACGGTACGGGCGGCGCCCGTCCCCATCCGGCTCTGCGATCCCGTGCCCGCCACCGCGCTCCGGCGCGGCCGGTCCGGGAGCAGGCTCTGGGGCCTCGGTGGGCCGCGCGGCGTCCGCACCGGGGGACGCGAGCCGCTCCGCTATCTTCCGCAGGGTGGGCAGGTCGTAGAAGAGGGTCTTCGGCACGTCGCCGAAGGCCGGCGCGAGTTCCCGGTTCAGCTGAACGACCATGATCGAGTCGAGGCCGGTCTCGCCGAGCGGCCGGTCCACGTCGATGGTGTCCACGGCGGTCTTCGTCACACGGGCGAAGAGCGTGACGAGATGGCGCAGGCTGTCCGCGGCGTCGCGCTCGCGGGAGGCGGTCGGCGCGGTGCCGGCAGCCTCCCGGCCCGGCGTGGCGGGTACCGGGGACGGCCGGCCGTGGTGCACCCACACCCGGTCCTCGCCCAGCTGCCACGCACGGGACAGCGCGGCGATCCCGTCGGCGGCGGGCATGGGGGCGAGGCCGCGGCTCCGCCACAGGTGGGCGAGGGCCGCGGGCGACACCGGCATCCCGCCGTCCGCCCACAGCGGCCAGGCCACCGACAGGGTCCGTCCCTGGCGTTCCCCGGCCGCGACCCGCGCGTTGCGCAGCTCGGCGAACTCGTCGAGGAAGGCGTTCGCAGTGGCGTAGTCGCACTGGCCGGGGTTCCCCGTGACCGCGGCCCCGGAGGAGAAGGCGATCAGGAAGTCGAGCGGCGCGTCACCGAGCGCGCGGTCGAGGTTGACCAGGCCGTCACTCTTGGGTTCGAGGACGTCCTCCCACTCCTGGTCGGTCTTGGTGGTCAGCGCGGAATCCCGGAGCACACCGGCCGCGTGGAACACGCCGTCGATCCGGCCGAACTCGGCGCGGACACCCGCCACGAGACGGTGTGTCTCCTCCCATCGGGAGATGTCGGCCCGCGCGTGGCGGACGGTGGCGCCGGCGGCCCGCAGGCCGTCGAGGAGGGCGTCGGTCGCGGCGCTCCGCGGCGAGCGGCCCGCCAGGACGACAGTGGACCGCTCCGCGCGCTCGGCGATCCAGCGCGCGACGACGGAACCGACTCCCCCGGCCCCGCCTGTGATCAGGTACACGCCGTCGGGGCGCAGCGGGCCGTCCGCGGTGGGCTGCGCCGCCCGGACCGCCTCCCACGTACGGACCAGGCGCTCGCCGTCGCGGTGGAGCACCAGGTCGTCGCCGACGCCCGCCTCCGCGGCCAGGAGGGCACCGAGCGCGCCGCCCTTGCCAGGCTCGTCGAACCCGATGACCTGGCAGGTCAAGTGGGACGCTTCGAGCATCGCGGTCCGCATGAGCCCGGCGAGGGCGAACGCGGTGGCTCCCCGTCCGGCGGCCGGGACGACCGCCTGTACGAGGGTCCTGCCCGGACGTTCGTCGGCCGCCGCCTCACGGACGGCGCCCAGGCACTGGCGCGTCACGTCGCGGAACCAGCCGTCGAGTCGTTCCTTGGGCGAGGTGACGGTCACACAGCGCACGTCGGGGTCCTGGACGAGGGCGTCCCGCGCGGCCTGGGCTTCCTCCAGGAGGATGACCAGGCGCCGTGCCGGGGCGGTCGCGCGCTCGGCCGCCGTGCGGGGCCGAGGCGTCCACCGGGGCACGAGCAGGGTGGTCTCCATGGCCTGGGTCCTCATGGCGGGGGTGCCGGAGCCGGTGTCCGAGGTCGTCGGCACGGCCGGGGCCCGCCCGGCGGCAGGGGCCGGGATGCGGCGCGGCGGGTGGCCGGGAATCCAGTGGCGATCGCGGGCGAAGGGGTACCCCGGGAGGTGCGCACGCTTCGGCGTGCGCGCTCCGTGCAGTGTCCGCCAGTCGGGTTCGGCGCCGCGGGTCCAGTCCACCAGGACCCGCCGGAGGTCGTCGTACCCGGCCGTCCGGTCCGTCGCGGGGATGGCGGATGCGCCCGTGCCGGCGTGGCGCCGCGCACCGACGTCGGCGGGCAGTTCGACACTTCCCCGCGCGCCGCCCTCGACGACGTGGCCGTCGGTGACGAACGCGTCGAGGGCCTGCGCGAGCCGTTCGTGGGACTCCACCACCCATCCCACGCGTTCCGCCATGGCCTCCCGTCCGACCTGGAGTGTCCAGGCGAGGGAGGTGAGCGGAAGCGGAGTGTGGCGCTCGTCCCGCAGCCGGGCGAGAAGGTTGCCCGCGATGTCGCGCAGGCGGTCCTCCGTACGCGCGGAGAGCGGGACGACGACCGCGCCCGCGGCCGTGCCCTGGTCGGCCCGGCCGGTGTCCGGGTCCAGGTACTCCTCCACGACGAGGTGGCAGTTGGAGCCGCCGAAGCCGAAGCTGCTGACGCCCGCGCGGCGCGGGGCCAGGGCGCCGTCGCGGCCGGTGGGCCGCTGCCAGATCTCGTGCTCCCGCACGATGTGGAAGGGTCCGCCGTCCAGCTCGATGAACGGGTTGATCTCGCCGCAGTGGAGCGTGGCCGGCAGCACGCCGTGCCGCATGGCGAGCAGCACCTTGAGCAACCCGGCCATCCCGGCCGCGGCCTCCAGGTGACCGATGTTCGACTTGACGGAGCCCAGGCCGCAGGCGCCGTCGCCGCTCGCGCCGAGGCGCCGGAACGCCGAGCGCAGGGAACGCACTTCGACGGGGTCGCCGAGCGCCGTCCCGGTGCCGTGCGTCTCGATGTATCCGATGGTGTCCGGGTCGGTGCCGCCGACGGCCGTCGCGACGAGATCGGCCTGCGCGTCGGCGTTGGGCGCGGTCAGCGACTGGGCCCGACCTCCGTGGTTCTCGGCACTGCCGAGCAGTACCCCGAGGATGGCGTCGCCGTCGCGTTCGGCGTCGGCGAGGGGTTTGAGGACGACCGCTGCGACGCCCTCGCCCCGAACGTAGCCGTTCGCCTCGCTGGAGAAGGTCTTGCACCGTCCGTCGGGGCTGAGCATGCCCGCCTTGTGGGCGCTGACGAAGGTGTCCGTGCTGAGCAGCAGGTTCACCCCGCCCGCCACGGCCATGCGGCAGGCGCCCGAGCGGATGGCCTCCAGGGCGCGGTGGACGGCGACCAGGGAGCTGGAGCAGGCCGTGTCGACCGGCTCGCTCGGCCCTCGTACGTCCAGTAGGTAGGAGAGGCGGTTGGCGAGCATGGAATGCGCGTTGCCGGTCGCTGTGAACGCGTCCGGCTCGATGCCGTGGGCGCTCAGCAGCGTGGCGTAGTCGGTGCCCGAGACGCCGAGGAACACACCGGTGTCGACCGGCAGGTCGACGGGGCGGTACGCGCTGTCCTCCAGCGCGTTCCAGACGGTCTCCAGGGCCAGGCGGTGCTGGGGGTCCAGGAGTTCGGCCTCGCGCGGGTAGATGCGGAAGAAGCCCGCGTCGAAGGCGTCCACGTCCTCCAGGACTCCCGCGTGGTGCGGGAAGTCGGCGTCCTCGGCGATCGCCCGGTACGTGTCGTCGTAACGGTGCAGCGGGAACGTGCCCACGGAGTCCACGCCCGCGACCAGGTTCGCCCAGTACTCGTCGAGGTTGCGGGCACCGGGGAAGCGTCCGGCCGCGCCGACGACGGCGACGGGCATCGGTGAGCCGTCGACGGTGTCCCGGGGGCCGGTTGCCTCAGTGACGGGAGCCGTCGCCGCCCTCCGGGCGTCGGGCGAGCGCTCCGACGCGGCCGTGGTGGCATCGGCCGTCTGCTCCTGGGCGCCGACGGGGTGTGGGGGCGCGGTGCCGGTCGTCGGCGCGGCGGGAGGGGCCGGGGGCCGGGGGCAGTTGGTGGGTATCCGGTCGCCGAACTCCGCCACCAGGTGTCGTGCCAGGGCGTCGAGCGTGTCCAGATCGAAGAAGAGGGCCGGACTGACCTGCACGCCGAACCGTTCGCTCACGCGCCCGGCGAGGGTGACGAGCGAGATCGAGTCGAACCCGAAGGCGTAGAAGCCCGTGGTGGGTTCGATCTCCTCGGGCTCGAACCCGAGGATTCCGGCCGCGATCACCCGCAGCTCACCGGCGACAAACCCGACCACACCCGCACCGGAGGCGGCTGCCTCGGTGGCCTCTGTGGCCTCGGTGGCCTCGTCGAGGGACGCGGACGCGCCTGCGGAGGCGGGCGACGGCGCGCCCACCGGTACGGAGACGGATGTGCGCGGCGGAGCCGAGGCGTACGGGACGGCACGCCGCTCGGTCCGACGTCCGGGCAGGTCGGCATCCTCGTCGCCCCACCACACGTCGGTCAGCTCGCCGACGAGGCGGCCGGTGCCGGACAGCAACAGGACGCGTCCGCCGAGTCCGCCGTCGCCGGGGACGAGGTCGAGGACGACGCGTGCCACATCGGCGATCGGGGGATGCACCACGGCGGCCTCGCCGATGCGGTGCGGTATCAGGCTCGCCCACCTCGCCGTGCCCGCCCGCTTCGCCACGAGCTGCGCGCCGTGCGCGACGGCCGCGAGGACGGCGGGCTCGATCGAGACGTTCCGCTTGACGTGGTTCTGCTGGAAGTCCGGCTGGGTGACGTCGAGCGCGAGGCATCCGTCCGGCAGCCAGTAGGCCGCCCGCACGCCTTCGGACATCGACTGCCGCTCGATGCCGCCTTCGGCCAGCTCGGCGAGGAACTGCTCCTGGGTGAGTACGGCGACGGCTTCACGGGAGAGATCGCCGGCGCCGGGCGCGGTACCGGCCCACCGGTCCGCCGGGCCGGCGTCGTCACCGGCGTGCGCGGTGAACTCGGCGATCGCGGTACGGGCTCCCGTATCGTCCTGCGTGAAGACCGTGCCGTACCCGCGGCCCTCGGCGGCGGCGAACGTGGTGACCAGCCGGGACGCCTTCTCCCAGTCGACGCGGCCCACGGTGCGCAGATCACGGATCCGGGCACCGGCCGGGAAGCCGGAGACGCGCGCGCAGGCGAGGGCCGAGTCGACGGCGAACGTCGGCACGACCGCGCGCCGCTTGTCGCGCAGGTGACCGTAATCGAGTAGGTCGTCCAGGCGCAGGTCCGTGCCGTAGCGCAGGCCACCGAGGTCCGACTCGTTCTCGCCGAGGAACGGATGCAGCGCGCGGCGGAACACCAGCGGTGCGACGACCGAGGGCGCGGCCGGGTCCTCCTCGACCCAGCAGCTCACCCGAGCGAAGGGGTAGGCGGGCAGCGGCAGGCGCCGGGGCCTGCGGTCTCCGTCGAGCACGCTCCAGTCGGTCTTGTGGCCGCGGGTCCAGTTGAGGGCCGTCTCCCGCGCCTGCTCGGCCTGCGGACCGTCCCCGGCAAGGGCGGCAGCGGTGTCGCGGTCTCCCGCGAGGTAGCGTTCGACGGCTGCGCGGACGCCCTGGCGGTCCTTCGCCAGGAACGCCCAGCGGCGCGGCAGTTCGTTCTTGCCGACGCGCAGGGTGAAGGCGATGGCGGGGAGGTCGTCGTCGGAGCGCGTGGCGACGAAGTCGCGGAAGCGCAGCAGGTAGCTCTCGAGGGCTTCGTCGGTCATCGCCGAGAAGACGAAGAGTTCGTGACCGCCGTCGTGTGCCGGGACGGGGGCGGGGGTGTACTCCTCCAGCACCAGGTGGGAGTTCATGCCTCCCGCTCCGATCGAGGTGACCCCGGCCCGCCGGGGGTGCTCGACCAGACCGCCGGCCACGAGCGTGGTCGGCCTGCGCCAGTCGGTGAGCCGGCGCTGCACGTGGAAAGGCGTGTCGCCGAACGGGATGTCCGGGTTGATCTCGTCGCTGTGCAGCGAGGGCGCGAGCTGGCCCTCGCGCATCTGCAGGACGACCTTGGTGATGCCGGCCACGCCCGCCGCCGCGAGGAGGTGGCCCATGTTCGACTTGACGGAACCGAGGGCGCAGAAACCGGTGTCGGCCGTGGACGCCCGGAAGGCGTCGTCCAGCGCCTTGACCTCGATGGGGTCGCCGAGCGATGTGCCCGATCCGTGGCCCTCGACGTAGCTGACGGTCCGGGCGTCGACGCCCGCGTCGTCCAGGGCCTTCCTGACCGCGCTGGCCTGCATGGCCACGCTGGGGACGGTGAACCCGTTGCGGGTGCCCGCGTTGGTGATCGCCGTTCCCTTGATGACCGCGTGGATGTGGTCGCCGTCCCGCTCCGCGTCGGCGAGGGTCTTGAGGACCACGACGCCGGCCCCCTCGCCGAGGATGGTCCCGTCCACGCCGAGGCCGTAGCTGCGGATGACGTCGGAGGTCGCCGTCGTGAAGTGCTCCTGGGACGACGTGATCAGGTTGTACGGATGCAGCAGGAGGTTGACACCGCCCGCGACGACCATCCTGGACTCGCCGGCCCGCAGCATCTGGACGGCCTGGTGCACGCAGGTCGACGACGTGGAGCACATCGTGTCGACGAAGAGCGACGGGCCGGTCAGCCCGTAGAAGTACGACAGCATGTTGGGCATGGTCGCGTTGTAGCTGCCGCTCTGCGGGGCTCCGCGCACCAGGCTGTTCTGGAAGCCGTAGAGGCCGTAGTGGTTGCTCATGGTGCCGGTGAGCACCGCGACGTCGCCCTGGTACTGGCGTTGGATCTGCTCCCGCGAGTAGCCGGCGTCCTCCAGCGCCTCGACTCCGAGTTGGAGGAAGAGGCGGACCTCCGGCGACATCTGTTCCGCATCGCGCTTGGAGATGTGGAAGTACCGGGGGTCGAACTTGTCGATGTCGCGCAGGAAGGTGCCGGTGCGGATGACGCTCTTGCCCGGCCTGGCCCGGTCGCGGCTGTAGATGGCGTCGTGGTCCCAGCGCTCGCGTGGGACCTCCTCGAAGGAGTGCCGCCCGTCCCGCAGGAGTTGCCACAGCTCATCCATGGTCGCGGCGCCGGGGTAACGGCCGGAGATGCCGACGATGGCGATGTCCCGGCTGCCGTCGGCCTCGGCGGACGGCTTCGCGGGCTCCGTGACGGTGATCGCCGCCGGGCCGGCGGCCGGTGCCGCGGCCACCGGCGTCGCGGTGCCCGTGGCGGGCTTCGTGGCCGTCGCCGGGGCGGTGGGCTCGGGTGCCTGCTCCGCGTCCTGTTCCGGGGCCCGTTCCGTGTCCTGTTCGGCGAGGAGGCTCACGAGCCTGTCCCGGTGGGCCTCGGCGAAGTATCCGGCCACGTCGGTGACGTTGAGGTACTCGAAGAAGAGCGTCTTGGACAGCGTGCCGAACAACCCTTCCAGGCGCGCGGTCATGTCGAGGATGGCGAGGGAGTCGATGCCGTACTCGACCAGGTTCGCGGTGGGGTCGATGGCGTCGGGACGGTGCTGGAGGACCTCTGCGAGAAGCCTCGTCACGAGCATCACCGCGCCCGCCCGAAGAGCCTCCTCTGAGGGGGCCGCCGGGACCCCCGTCCGGGGTTCGTCCCCGGGCAGCGTCGGGGCGGGATTCGAGGTGTCGTCCCGGCGTCCGGCGCCGGCGGCCGCCACCGGCGTGAGCGCCGGGTCGGTGAGCCTCGCCTCGGCTCCGTGGGCCACCACGACGTGCGTGGGGCCGTGGGCGAGCACGTGTCCCAGAGCGCGCACGCCCGCCTCCGTGGGCAGCGGCTCCCAGCCGTGCCGCTCGCGCATCGACGCGCGGGTCGGATCGTCGACGCGCATCCCGCCCTCGGCCCACAGCGGCCAACTCACCGCGAGGGTGGTTCCGGTGCGCTCTCCGGCCTCGACGAGGGCCTGACGATGCCCGGCGAAGGCGTCGAGGAAGGCGTTCGCCGCCGCGTAGTCGGACTGTCCCGGATTGCCGAAGACTCCGGCAACGGAGGAGAACAGGACGAAGAAGTCCAGATCGCAGTCGCGGGTCGCGGCGTCGAGGTGCAGGGTGCCGCGCACCTTGGGACCGAGCACGGTGTGCAGGTCCTCGTGGCTCTTGCGCAGGGCGAAGCCGTCCCGGAGCACACCGGCCGCGTGGACGACACCGTCGAGGGAGCCGTGAGCGCGCATGATGGCGCTCACCGCGCGCTCGACGTCCTGCGCCGAGGTGACGTCCACAGGCAGGCTGTGCGCGTCGACGCCCTCGTCGCGCAGGGTGCGCAGGGCGGCGTCGGTGTCCGAGCCGGACGCGGAGCGCCCGCTGAGCACCACGGTGACGCCATCGTGGCGGGCGAAGTACCGGGCGATGTGGCGTCCCAGGCCACCGAGGCCGCCGGTGACCCAGTAGACGCCGCCGTCCTTGAGTGGGGGTGTCGAGGGTCCCTCGACGACCGTGGCCGGCAGGGTCCGGCGGACGTGCCGTACGCCGTCGGCGGTGTAGCGGACCTCTGCGTCGGCCACCGCGTCGGCGGCCTCGTCGCGCACCACGCGCCGCAGCAGTTCCGCGTCGGCCACATCGAGCCCGGCCACCCTGACGACCCGTCCCCGGACTACGGGGTTCTCCAGGGCCACGGTCCGGAACAGTCCGGTGAGCGGGGCGTGGAAATGCCGCGGCACACGGTCGTCGACCAGGACGACGAAGCGATGGTCCTGCCTGGGCCTGCTGTTCAGCACCGCACCAAGCGCGCCGAAGACAGTGTCCGTGACGGCCGCGATCCCTTCGGCGGCCTTGGTGCGCGCCACTGCGGGCAGCCGTGCGAAGCCGGTGGCAGCGGAGTCCGGGGCCCCGGCGAGGTAGGCGTGCACGACGGTACCGGGGTCAGGCTCGCCGGTACCTTCCGGCAGCGGGACGGGTGTCCATCCGGTGACGGCCGCGACGACGTGCGAGCCGTCGGAGGCGGCGGGCAGCGGCGCCCCCGGCCTCTGGACCAGTCCGCGGACCCGAGCCGTCACGCGGCCCTCGCCGTCGGCGAGATCGATGTCGAACTTGTCCACCGTGCCACTGCTCCCAGCTCGTCTGACCCAGGCCCATGTCTCGGCCGGGCTCGGTCCGGCGATCTCGATCCGTTCCAGTACGAACGGCATCACCGCCGCGTCCGGCGGCTCCGGCGCCTCGGCCGTCATCAGCGCGACCGATGCCTGGAACGCGGCGTCGAGCACACTCGGGGGCAGCACCAGACCGTCGTGCGACGCCTGGCCGCCGGGCACGGTGATCCGCGCGAGCACGCCGTGCGCACCGTGCCGGATCTCCCGCAGACCGCGCATGGCAGGCCCGTACTTCAGTCCCTGGCGGCGCAGTTGGGCATACAGCTCGGGGACCGGCGCGGGCGCGGAGGCGGCCCGCAGCGCGTCGAGGTCGAGTACGGCCGGGGCTTCGGCCAGGAGCCGTGCCTCGGCCGTTCCCCGGCTGTGCACGGTGTCCGGGGAGCCGTCAGCGGCGCCCTGCCGTACCTCGAAGGCGACGGCACCGTCCTCGTTCCGGGAGAGCTCCACGTGCACCTTGACGGGCTCGTCGCCGACGGTCAGCGGGCGCAGCCACGTCATGTCCTTCAGGGTCACGGCGGCCCGCTGCCCGTGCCCGTCGGGTTCCACGGCACGGCCGACCGCCTCGCGGACCATCTCCACGTACGCCGCGGCGGGCAGGACGCGAGCGCCGTTCACCCGGTGCGCCTCCAGGAAGGGTTCGGCGCCGGTGAAGACTGAGGTGAAACGCTGCCGACCGAGCACGGAGGTGTTGCGGTGCACCAGGGGGTGCGGCTCGTCGCGGCTCCCGACGGCGGTGACCCGCCGCTCCTCGGGTATCACGTACCAGTGCGGCACGCGCTCGAACGGGTAGGTGGGCAACCGGACGCGGCGCGCCCGCGGGTATCCCGCGCGCTGCCGCCCGGCCTCCCAGTCGACCGCTTCTCCGGCCTGCCACTCCCGTGCGACGGCGAGGAGGACGGCCGGGTCCTCGTCCGGCGCCGTGGCGGCCCCGTCCGTGCTGCCGTCCACGGGCGCATCGGAGGCGGACAGGCCATCCCGCAGGAGGGTCTCCAGCGCCTCGGCCAGCCGGGCATGGCTGGTGGCGGTGATGACACGGCGGACCTGCATGGCCTCTCGCCCGATCTGCAGCGTGTACGCGATGTCGGCCAGTGCCTGGCGGGGCGGTAGCGACGCGGTGTCGCCGTCGGCGGAAGCGGCGAGGTGTGCGAGGAGTTGACGGGCGACCGCGCGCAGGCGGTCCTCGGTTCGCGCCGAGAGGGGGAAGACCTCCACGCGTCCGTCCCGTGTACCGGCCGGCGGGTCGTCGGCGAGGTGCTCCTCCAGCAGGCAGTGCGCGTTGGCGCCGCCGAAGCCGAAGGAGCTGACTCCCGCGCGGCGGGGCAGTTCGCCGCCGTTCGGGGCGGTACCGGGGGCCTGCCACGGCTGGGTGTCGCGTACGACGTAGAACGGGCTGCCGTCGAGGTCGATGAGCCGGTTGGGCTGGGTGAAGTTCACCGTGGCGGGCAGCGTCCGGGTGGCGAGGGCACCGATCACCTTGACGATGCCCGCCACCCCGGCGGCCGCCTCCAGGTGACCGATGTTGGTCTTGACCGAGCCGAGGCCGCAGGTCCCCGGCACGGGTCGGGTGCCGTCGGCCGCGTGCAGGCGGGCGAATGCCTTCTTCAGGCCGAGTACTTCGATGGGGTCGCCGACCGGGGTGCCTGGTCCGTGGGCCTCGATGTATCCGACGCTGCCCACGGGGATGCCCGCGCGGGTGTACACGCCCTCGATGAGGTCGGCTTGGGCGGCGGGGTTGGTGACGGTGAGCGAGTTGGTCCGGCCGCCGTGGTTGGTGCCGGTCGCCTTGATCACGGCGTAGACCGGGTCCCGGTCCTCGACGGCGCGGTGCAGCGGCTTGAGCAACAGCATGGCGCCGCCCTCGCCGCGGACGAACCCGTCGGCGCCCTGGTCGAACGCGTGCGACCTGCCGGTCGGCGAGAGCATGCCCGCCTGGCTGAAGGCGACGAACAGCTTGGGCGACCAGATCAGGTTGATGCCACCGGCCAACGCCATGTCGCACTCGCCGCCGTGCAGCGCGGCGACGGCCTGGTGGACGGAGACGAGGGAGCTGGCGCAGGCCGTGTCGTTGATGACGCTCGGACCGTGGAGGTCGAAGTGGTACGACACGCGGTTCGCCACGATGGCGAAGTCGGTGCCGGTGGGGAGGTAGGCGTCGATCTTCGCCCCGTCCCGTTCCATCATCTCGGCATAGTCCGAGTGTGAGACGCCCATGAAGACGCCCGTGTTGGTGCCGGCCAGCGCGCTCTCCGGGTACCCGGCGTCCTCGATGGCCTTCCACGCCAGTTCGAGGGTCAGCCGCTGCTGGGGGTCCATGGTTGCGGCTTCGCGGGGCGAGATGCTGAAGAAGGCGGCGTCGAAGCATTCGGCGTCGTCGATGAAACCGGCCCAGACGCTCCTGGTCTTCTCCGCACCACCGCGCGGATCGCCGAACCAGCGCTCCTTGAGCCAACGCTTCTCGGGAACTTCGGAGATGAGCGACCGTCCGGCACGCAGCTCGCGGAAGAGACCGGCGAGTGTGTCGGCGCCGGGAAATCGCAGGGAAAGGCCGATGACAGCGACGTCACAGGACTGGTCGGAGATCGGGCGGCTCATCGATCGGCTCCTGTCCGGACGGCTACGCGCCGCTTGTCGACGGTCGTTCGCAGATTCATCCGCGTCCGCTTCGGGCCGTATGCCGCGCCCGCGGAAGTCGCCGGCCCGGCGAGGACGAACTGCTGGTTGAGGATCGCGGTCGACAGCAGGTACACGAACGCCTGGTCCTCTTTGGTGCTGATCTGTTCGACCGGTGCCCGCATGATCTTCGAAACGAGTTTTCCGGCGAAGACGGGATTGACGCAGTCGATTCGGCGCAGCTCGTTCTCGGAGAGCACCAGTTCGAGGCAGTCGGGCCGTTGTTCCTTGAACACCGCGCTGCCCGGCGCCCGGTAGGGCTGTTTGGGCCGGCTGAGCGTCCACTGCGGAAGATCATCGGCGAAGGCATTCTTCAGGATGGCCTTCTCGTCCGATCCGTCGTCGTAGCGGAGATTCACAGAGGCCGCGGCGCGTACGACGGACGGGTCGAGGAACGGGGCACGGTTCTCGACGCTGTGGGCGAGGCTCGCCCGCTCCCCCTGGGTCGCCAGGAGGTATCCGGCCAGAAGCGTCTTGTACTCGATCCACTGTGCTTTCTGCACAGCGGTGAGACGGTGGTATCCGGGCGTGCCGCGCACGAGTTCCCGCATGGATTCCAACGGGTCGCCGGGGTCCTTGAGCAGGCGGGTGGCGAACATTCCGTTCTGGTAGCGCAGTTCGTGCGAGAAGAGGCCGGGGGTGCGCTCGGCGCTGAACTGCTGGAAGAGGCCCAACAGATGGGACCGGCGGGCGGCACCGAAATGTGCGAGCTCCGGGTGCAGGGTGGCGAGCCGACGCAGCCGGTCTTCCTCGGACAGGGTGTTCCACGACTCACGGAGCATGGTCTCGCGGAAGAGTGAGTAGCCGAGGAACGCCTCGTCGGCGCCCTCTCCGCTGAGCACCGTCTTGATACCCGCGTCGCGGACGTGCCGGGACAGCAGGTACATCGGGACGAACGAGGTCCGGAAGGCGGGCACCTCGGCGTGCCACACCGCGTCGGCGAAGGAGTCGGCGATGTCGCGGTGGGAGACGCGCAGGGCGGAGTGCCGGGTGCCGAGGTGGGAGGCCACCAACTGCTGGCTGCTGGACTCGTCGAAGGTCCGGTCCGCGAACTCGACGGAGAACGTGCGGACTTCGTGTGCGGACTGCTCCGTCGCCAGCTTGGTGACGATGGACGAATCGAGGCCGCCGCTGAGGTACACGCCCACCTCGACGTCGCTGCGCAGCCGCACCTCGACGCTGCGGCGCAACGTCTCCCGTACGAACACGATGGCTTCCCGCTCGTCGCCGTCGAACGCCGGACCGTCGACGCGCAGTTCCTCGTAGTGCGTCACGGTGTGCCGACCGCCCTCAACCGACAGGAAACCGCCCGCCGGCACCTGCCGCACCCCCTGGAACGGCGTGCGGCCTGGCAGCGGAGCCCACAAGGCGTACACGGAGGCGAGTTCCCGCGCGTCGAACTCGAACCGGAATCCGGGGTAGGCGGCGAAGGCCTTCATCTCCGAGGCGAAGAGTAGGGCGCCGTCGTGCTCGGTGTAGAAGAGCGGCCGCTTTCCGTACCGATCGCGGGCCAGGAAAAGCGTCCCGGCCTCGTTGTCGCGGATAGCCAGGGCGAAGGCGCCGTTAAATCGCGTGAGGCATTCGGGCCCCCATTGGATCCACGCCTGGAGGACGACCTCCGTGTCCGATTTGGTACCGAAAGGACGCCCGAGCCGTCGGAGTTCCTCGCGGAGTTCCACGTGATTGTACAGTTCCCCGTTAAAACAGATCCAGTGACGTTCACTGGGATCGGACATGGGCTGTGCGCCCGATTCCAGATCGATGATGGCCAGTCGGACCGTTCCCATCGCGACGCCATCGTCCAGGTAGTAGCCGGCCTCGTCGGGCCCTCGGTGATGGATCGACGAAAGCATCGAGGTAATACATCCAGAGACTTCTTCACCGAGCGAACGGGAAGCAACCAAGCCGACTATGCCACACACGTCGAATTCCCCTACCTAAGCGTTCAATTCAATCTTTTCGGCCATGAAATCGTCGATCGTGGCGAGCGACACAAAAATGTTTCCGAGAATCTCGTCCGATGAGATCTTCACGCCGAACTCAGCTTCCAGGAAATCCATGAGCTGCAAGTAACCGAAGGAATCCATGACACCGGCCTTGAAAAGGTCGGTGTCCGGCGTGACGTCCTCACCGAACTCGACCAGGAACCGATCCTCCATATAGTCCCTGATCTTCTCTCTCCTACCCATTCCCCAACCCTTCACTGTTCGTCGAAAACCGCTGTCACGCGCCGACGGTACGAATGTGCTGAACCATCCGCGTGAGGTCTTTTCCGCCGACTTCCTGGAATTCCAGTTCGCCGCGCGACATGAGGTACCGGATGCTGTCGGTCCAGCGGACCGGCCTTACCAGCTGCTCGGCCAGCCGCTCGCGAATCCTGCCGGGCTCATGCGGCCGTGCCGTGACGTTCGAGATGACGCGAACCCGCGGCGCGCCGAAGGAGAAACCCTCCAGAAAACGGGCGAACTCGCATCGCGCCGACTCCATATAGCGGGAGTGGAACGCGCCGCCGACCCGCAGCGGAACGAACCTCACCCCCCTGTTCCGCAGCGCGGCGTGCGCCGCCTCCAGCACCCGCTCGGGGGCCGCGACGACCACCTGTGCGTCGGTGTTGAAGGCGGCGACGTCAACGCCCTCGACGCCGTCCTCCGCGAAGATCTCCGCCAGTCGGGCTTCCGAGGTGTTCATCACCGCGGTCATCCCGCCCCCGACCGCCTCGGCCATCAGCTCGGCACGCCTGCGCACGATCCGCAGACCGGTCTCCAGATCGAGGACGCCCGCCGCCATCAGGGCGTTGTACTCACCGAGGCTGTGTCCCAGGCAGTAATCGGCGGTGCGTTCCTCGCGCCGCTCCCGCTCGAACAGGTGCAGGGCGTTGACGACGAAGAGGGCCGGCTGCGTGTAGGCGGTGTCGGCCAGCCGGCCGCCGGGATCGTCCCGGCACAGTGCCACCAGGTCGTACCCCAGCAGGTCGGACGCGAACTGCGTCACTCCCGGATACTTCGGGAAGACGTCCTGCCCCATGCCACGGAACTGTGAGCCCTGGCCGGGAATCAACACTGCGAAAGCCATGAGTTTTCAACTCCGTGCGTTTCGTCCGGTGGGCACGCCTGATCAACCTCGGGATCCCACAGGGAATTCACGGCCCGTCCGCTTCCGCGGCGCGCATCTCGCACCGCGGGCGAACGACGGACCGCAGGCATGTAAGGACAGCCGAGCGAGCCCGGAACGAGGGCCGCACCGTGGAGTTCAGCCCCCGGGTTCCCTCAGCCACCGACATGGCGAACGCCTGCTCCGGGCGCCCCCAGGCCAGGTCGGCGTAGGCACGGAAGTTCGCGATCCCCCAGGGGATGTCGACGCTGCGGGCCAGCGACGCCGGTTTGCCGGTGTCGGCCACCGCGCGGCCCGCACCACACGGTCGACCGTTCCGGCGTCCGCTTCGGGAACCGTTCCGATCACTGCACCGTCCGCCGGATGGACCAGGGGGAAGCGCACTCCCGTCTCGTCGAACCACCCGCTGACGTCGTGCGCCCAGTGCCGCGGCCCCGCTGGTGCGGGCCGTACGTCGCTCACGCTGATGACCTCCAAGCTTCGCCGTCCGACAGCGCCCTCTCGTACGAACATCTTGGCGAGCCGAGCCACGCCCGGATAATGCCTGTTCCGATCACCGGTATACCCGATCAGGCATAGCTGCTGGTGAGGGGCTTTCACGCACGGATTCATCGTCGACGGTCTCGTTCAAGCCCTTGGAGCTCGCAGGTCAGGAGAGCCAGTCCGTGTAGTGCGTGGGGGCGATACGGGCGTCGCCCCTGGTGGTGAGAACGTCGCCGCTGACGGCGGCGAACATGCCGGCGGTGTCGTCGGTGACGACGCTGCGACCGTCGGGACGGGCGTTCAGGGTGATCCGTCCGAGGTCGTCGAGGGGGAAGACGTCGGGCCCGCCGACGTTGAGAGTGCCGTTCAGGGGGGTGCTCGCGGCGACTTCGGCGACGGCGTCCGAGACGTCCTGGGCGGCGATCGGCTGGACCGGAGTGGTGGGCAGTCGGACGACGCCACCCTCGGTGGTCCACGACAGGACCGCGGCGACGAACTCCATGAACTGGGTGGCGCGCACGATCGAGTACGGGACCGGCCCGGCCTTGAGGATGTCCTCCTGGAGGGTCTTGGCCCGGTAGTAGGCGAGGCCGGGTACGTGGTCCGTGCCGACGATCGAGAGGATGACGGCGTGCCCGACCCCGCACTTCTGGCCGGCGGCCAACAGGTTCTCCATCGAGGTCTGGAAGAACGCGAGGGAGGCGTCGTCGAACGTCGGGGAGTTCGTCAGATTGACCATGACGTCGGCGCCGGCCACGGCCTCCTCCACACCCTGCCCGGTGATCACGTCGACGCCCGTGGACATGGAATGCGGCACGGCCTCGTGTCCTGCGGCGTTCAGCTTCTTCACGACCTGCGATCCGATCAGGCCCGTGCCGCCGATCACTGCGAACTTCATCGGTCACCCTTCGTCGCGTACCGCTGGGTCATGCCCCAGCCTGCGACGGCTCGGTGTGCGGCGCACGCGGGCCGTGCCCGGCCAGCCGGGGCCCCCGTGACACACCCGTGCTGCGCTGGCTCGGCGGCGATCTGCCACCTTCAGGTCACCCGGGCCACACGGGCCGTAGCAGCCGAAGCGGTCCGGATCGATCGAACATACGATGGTCGGGAGCGGGCGCGGGCAGCCCGTCGTGCCGGCCGTCGGGAGCGCTCAGGGCGGAGGAGCATGGCACAGGCCACCGACGCAATGCGGACCGTCATCCTGACGGTGGACGACGACCCGGGAGTCTCCCGTGCCATCGCCCGCGACCTGCGGCTCCGCTACGGCGGCGGCTACCGGATCGTCCGTGCCGAGTCCGGCGCATCCGCGTTGGAGGCGCTGCGCGAGCTGAAGCTGCGCGGCGACCTGGTGGCCGTGCTCCTCGCCGACTACCGGATGCCGCAGATGAACGGCATCGAATTCCTCGAACAAGCCCTCGGCGTGTATCCGGGGGCGCGGCGCGTGCTGCTGACCGCCTACGCCGATACCGACGCCGCCATCGACGCGATCAACGTCGTCGACCTCGACCACTATCTCCTCAAGCCCTGGGACCCGCCCGAGGAGAAGCTCTACCCGGTCGTGGACGATCTCCTGACGGCCTGGCGGTCCAGCGACTACCGGCCGGTACCCGCCACCAAGGTGGTCGGGCACCGCTGGTCCGCCCCCTCCTCGCGGGCGCGCGAATTCCTGGCCCGCAACCAGGTGCCGTACCGCTGGTACTCCTCCGACGAACCGGAGGGACAGCGGCTTCTGGCGGCGGCCGGGGCCGACGGCCGACGGCTCCCCCTGGTGATCACGCCGGACGGCACCGCATTGATCGAGCCGGAGCCGACCGAACTGGCCGCCCACGTGGGGCTCGCGACCACGCCGACCGCCGCGTTCTACGACCTCGTCATCATCGGCGGCGGCCCGGCCGGACTGGGCTCGGCGGTGTACGGGGCCTCCGAGGGGCTGCGGACCGTACTGGTCGAACGGTCGGCGACCGGCGGACAGGCCGGACAGAGTTCCCGCATCGAGAACTACCTCGGCTTCCCGGACGGCGTGTCCGGTGCGCAGCTGACCGATCGTGCCCGCCGCCAGGCGAGCCGCTTCGGCGCCGAGATCCTCACCGCTCGCGAGGTCACGGGGCTGGAGGTGAACGGTCCGGCGCGCGTCGTGCGCTTCTCCGACGGCTCAGCGGTCGCCGCGCACAGCGTCATCCTGGCGACCGGTGTGTCGTACCGGCAGCTGGGGGCGCCTGGATGCGACGAGCTGACCGGCTGCGGGGTGTACTACGGCTCGTCCCTCACCGAGGTGTCGTCCTGTGAGGGCCAGGACGTGTACGTCGTCGGCGGCGCGAATTCCGCCGGGCAGGCGGCGGTGTTCCTGGCGCGGGGCGCGAAGTCGGTGACCATGCTGGTGCGCGGGGAGTCCCTGACGGCGTCGATGTCGTACTACCTGATCCAGCAGATCGACGAGGCCCCGAACATCACCGTGCGGCCCCGGACCGTCGTCCAGGAAGCGCACGGCGCGGAGCACCTGGAACGGCTGACCCTGCGGGATACCGTGACCGGCGGCACCGAAGTCGTCGATGCCCAGTGGATGTTCGTCTTCATCGGTGCCGCCCCGCTGACCGACTGGCTCGGCGGGACTGTGCTGCGCGACGAGAACGGCTTCATCCTCGCCGGACCGGATTTGACGCCGGACGGGCGCCCCCCTCCCGAATGGGCACTGGACCGGCCGCCCTACCACCTGGAGACCAGCATCCCGGGTGTGTTCGTGGCGGGCGACGCGCGCGCCCGGTCCGCGAAGCGCGTGGCGTCCGCCGTGGGAGAGGGAGCCATGGCCGTGATGCTCGTCCACCGCTTCCTGGAGCAGTCATGAATGCACAGGTCATGGCCTGCGACCCGCACGAGATCGGCTCGCTGTTCCTCTTCGAGAAACTCTCCCCGGAGCAGCTCGGACGGCTGTGCTCCGAGGGACGGATGGAACGGTTCGAACCCGGCCCGGTGTACACCGAGGGCGACCCGGCGACCTGCTTCTACGTGATGGTCGAGGGAACCGTCGTACTGTCCCGCCGGGTCGGCGGCGACGATGTGGAGGTCAGCCGGACCTCGCAGCGCGGCGTGTACGCGGGGGCCATGCAGGCGTATCTGGGCGACCAGGTCCCACAGACGTACATCAACTCCATGCGGGTGACCGAATCGACCCGGTTCTTCGTACTGCCCGCACGGTCGTTCGCGGACGTGATGCGGGAGTGGTTCCCGATGCCGACGCACCTGCTGGAGGGGCTCTTCTTCGGCTCCAAGAACACCCAGCGGGCCATCGGTCAGCGGGAACGTCTGCTGGCGCTCGGATCGTTGTCCGCCGGGCTCACGCACGAGCTCAACAATCCGGCCGCGGCCGCCGTCCGCGCCACCGCGGCGCTGCGTGAACGGGTCGGCAGGATGCGGAACAAACTGTCGGTGATAGCCCAGGGCCGCTACTCCCGCGAGGCCCTCGCCGAGCTCATCGAGATCCAGGAACGCACCGCCGAACGCGTCGCCAAGGCACCGGTGTTGACCCCTCTGGAGACGTCCGACCGGGAGGACGAACTCGCCGACTGGCTGGAGGAGCACGGCATCCCGGAGAGTTGGCGGATCGCGCCGGCCTTCGTCCAGGCCGGGCTGGACACGGACTGGCTGGACCAGGTCGCGGCGACCGTGGGCGACGACATCCTGCCTGCGGCGATCGGCTGGCTCAACTACACGGTCGAGACCGAGCTGCTGATGGACGAGATCGACGACTCCACCACCCGCATCTCCCACTTGGTGGACGCGGCCAAGCAGTACGCGCAGCTCGACCGCGCCCCACACCGGGACGTCGACGTCCACGAACTCCTCGACAGCACGCTGCTGATGCTGTCCGGCAAGATCGGCCCTCGGGTGAGGGTGGTCAAGGACTACGACCGCTCCCTCCCCGAAGTACCCGCCTACCCGGCGGAACTCAACCAAGTGTGGACCAACCTCATCGACAACGCGGTGGCCGCCATCGGCAGCACGGGCCACGACGGCACCCTGACGGTCCGCACGGCCAGGCAGGGCGACCGACTCCTGGTGGAGTTCCGCGACACCGGCCCCGGCGTCCCCGAGGACATCCGCAGTCGCGTCTTCGACCCCTTCTTCACCACCAAGCCGGTCGGGGAGGGGACCGGCCTCGGCCTCGACATCTGCTGGCGGATCGTCGTCAACAAGCACCACGGCAGCCTCCAGGTCGAGTCCGTACCGGGCGACACGCGCTTCCAGGTGCTGCTGCCGCTCACCGCCCCCGAGCCCGAGGCCGCAACCACGACCACGACCACCGAGGAGTCCGTATGACCGACATCGACGGCATCGCGGCGAGCGCCCCGCCCAGCGGCACCGGCTGTGCGGACTGCGACGCAGTGGGGGGCTGGTGGTTCCACCTACGGCGCTGCGCGCAGTGCGGCCACATCGGCTGCTGCGACTCGTCACCGGCCCAGCACGCCACCGCCCACTGGAAGTCCTCCGGGCATCCCGTGGTGCAGAGCTTCGAGCCGGGTGAGGAGTGGTACTGGAACTACGCCACCGACGTGCTGTACGAGTCCGGACCGGAACTGGCACCGCCGACCAGCCACCCGGCCGCCCAGCCGACCCCGGGACCGGCCGACCGTGTCCCGCGGAACTGGCCGGACCTGCTCCATCCCTAAAGAAGACTCCGCCAACGGGGCCTCGCTGCGCCTGCTCACCAGGTACCAGATCATGATCGCACCACCGTCCAAGGCCGCCGCTGGAATGCACTCCATCAGAGCCCCCTCTCGTCCGGCACACCGACTCGCCGACCTCCGCGCGGCCTGGTCGACGGCTGCGGTTCCGCTCGCTGACGTCCTGTTAGGACGGTCCTGGGAGGTCCCGAAGCCACCGTCGACTAACTTCACTGTCCAAGGACAGAAGCGGAGCAAAACCACGACGGAGCATCCCGCCGGCGAGACGGCGGATGCATCCGAGGTGGGGTGGGACGAGGTGGGGTGGGATGAGCGGGCACGGACGCCGGCAGCATCACCGTACGGTGGACCGGGTCGCGTGGGTCTTGGAGGCGGCCGCGCGGGCGCCGGGTGGGGTGACGGTGGCCGAGTTGGCGCGGACGGTCGGGGCGCCGGCGAGTTCGGTGCAGGATCTGGTCAACGGCCTTGTCGCGACGGGGTTTCTGTTGGAACAGCACCGGCGCTTCCGGCTCGGGCCCGCGCCGCACGTCCTCAACCTCATCGCCGGCCGGGTCGTCCCGCGGATCAGCCAGGCCGAGCTCGACGAACTGAGCCGCGTCGCGGGTACCCCGGTGCTGCTCACGGTGCGGGTCGGGCTCGACGCCGTGTACCTCGCGCGCGGCGGCGAGGACCACATTCCCCGCCTCGTCCCGCTCGCCGACCAGCATCTGGCCCGGCCGCTGCTGCGTACCGCCGCGGGCCGTCTGCTGCTGGCCTTCACCGACGAGGCGGAACGCCGGGGGCTGCTCGACGAGTTGGCCGGCCATGACCCCGAGGCGGTCGCCGAGTTCCGCTGCGCTCTTCCGTCGATCCGGTCGTCGCGGATCAGCCGCAGCGAGGGTCTGGCCGATCCGGAGGTCAGCGCGCTTGCGCTCCCGGTCACCGATGGGCCCGTCGTCACGGGGGCCCTGGCTTTGATGCACCGGCGTCGCGGCCGCTCGGAGCGGCTGCGCCTGGACCGGGCGGCGGCCCGGCTCCTCGCGCACCTTCAGGAGAAGCGGGCGTGACATCCGCATCGATTCACGGATATCCGTGGATCCGGGCACTCGTGCGTTGCTGGGAACGACCATCCCGGCATGACTCCGCACACGCTGACCACGACCGAGCAGACACCGCCGACGCCCGAGCTGGTCTCCCAACTGCTGCGCACCCTCGGCGACCCCGACCCGGTTCGGGGAGCCGAGGACATCACCGTCGTCGGGGCCGATCCCGTCGTGCCCTCGGTGCACCGCCTCGCCGATGCCATGTCCGCCGCGATCGGTGTCTTCGGTCGGCAGACGGCGGCCGTCGGTGAACTGCGCGGTCACCGGCACCAGAAGGTGGAGGTGCGGGCCGGGGCAGCGATCGACCAGCTCATGGCGACGTATCACACGACGCTGTCGGGGCGCCCGATCGGTGCCTTGCTCGACGATCCGGCGCTGCTCGGCAACAACGACTTCTACCGGGCGCGCGACGGTCGTTGGATCTTTATCATCGCCACCTATCCGCACCTGCGTGACGCGGTCCACTCCGTGCTGAGGTGCGGACTCGACAAGGTGGACATCGCGCGGGCCACGGCCGACTGGGACGCCTTCACGCTGGAGGAGGCCATCTGTGCCCGGGGCGGCGTCGCCTGTGCGGTGCGCAGCCGGGACGAGTGGCTGGCGCACCCCGCGGGCCGGTACGTCGCGCAGGGCCCGGTCGTCGAGATCGAACGCGTCGGTGACGGTCCGGTCCGGCCTCTGGAACCGATCGGTGCGGCCGACGAGGCGCTCACGAACCTCCGGGTACTCGACCTCACCCACGTCATAGCGGGTCCGGTATCGACGCGGCTGCTCGCCCAGTTCGGCGCCGACGTGCTGCACTTGACGCGTCCCGACCGCCCCGACCCGATCCCGATGATCGCCATGACCGGCGGCGGCAAGCGCAACGCCTACTGCGACCTGCGCGACGCTCACGACCGTGCGGCCTTCCACGACGCGCTCCAGGATGCGGACGTCTTCGTGCACGCCTACCGGGGGCTCGCCCGACACGGGGCGTCGACCGAGGAACTCGTCCGGCGCCGCCCCGGGCTCATCACCCTCGAATACCATGCCTGGGGCGCCGAAGGCCCCTGGGGCGAACGTGGCGGGTTCGACCAACTCGCCTGCTCCGCAACCGGGTTCGCCATGGAAGAGTGGACCGACCGCCCGTCGCTGCCGCCGACGTACCTGCTCAACGACTACCTCGCGGCCTACCTCGGCGCTGCCGCCGTCGCCACGGTCCTGCGTCGACGTGCGACAGAGGGCGGCTCCTGGCGGATCCGCGTGACCCTGGCCGGAGTGTGCCACTGGGTGCAGGAACTCGGGCTGCTGGCACGGGAGGACGTCATCGACCTTCCCCTGCCCGGGCGCACACCGCTGGCCGCACTCTCGACCACCGCGACCGACTTCGGCCCACTCACCGAACCGGCCACACCGTTCGCCTACAGCGGCCGCCCGGTCCCCCAGCCCGGCCGGCGCTCCCCACTCGGGTCTGCTGCGCTCCAGTGGCTCCAGAGCGCTGTGTGAGGGCGTGCGGGGGCGAGGGAGGCGCAGCCCCTCGGCCGAGGTCAGCGATGAGCCCACATCAGCTTCTTGCGGCCGTCTTTCGGGCCGGGCTGGCTGTGTACCAGGCCCGCGGCCTTGAGTGCCGCCAGGCTCTGGGCGACGGCCTGCGCGCTGGCGTGTTCGGCGGCGGCGAGCCGGGCCGCGGTGACGGGGCCCTCGCGCACGACGCTTGCCAGGACGCCGAGCCGGGTCGCGCTCGGCCCGGTCGCGTGCTGCCCCGACTCGGTGCGCAGCCGTGCCCGAAGCCGCTTGATCGCGTCGTTGAGGCGTTGTGCGGTCGCGGCGGTCTCCTGCGGCCCGGGGTTCTCGGTCAGGACTCCAGCCCAAAATCGCACAGCTACTTCACCTACTTCACCGAGTTACTTGTGGACTTTTCACGCACGGGGCCTCGGGCGCGAATGGCCCACCCAAAAGGCCGCGACGTGCACCAGTTCCCTGGACCAGCCGACGTCTAGGCTCTGCAGCATGACGAAACAGGCGTCACCGGTGCGGTGCCGCACGCAGCGTCCCGCCCCCTCCCCCGCGAGGAACCACTCATGCGAGCCATCACCGTCCACGACCGCGACGCCGGCATCCGTGGTCTGACCCTCACCGACCTGCCACATCCGCACGCCGCCGAGAACGACGTGATCGTGCGCGTCCACGCCGCCGGGTTCACCCCCGGTGAGCTGGACTGGCCCGGCACCTGGACCGACCGGTCCGGCCGGGACCGCACACCCAGCGTGCCTGGCCACGAGCTGTCCGGCGTCGTGACGGAACTGGGCTACGGCACCACCGGGTTGAGCATCGGCCAACGCGTCTTCGGCCTCGCCGACTGGACGCGCAACGGCTCGCTCGCCCAGTACGTCGCCGTCGAGGCCCGCAACCTCGCCCCGCTGCCGGCCGACATCGACCACGTCACGGCCGCGGCCCTGCCCGTCTCCGGGCTCACCGCCTGGCAGGGCCTGTTCGATCACGCCCACCTGACCACCGGCCAGACCGCCCTGGTCCACGGCGCCGCGGGCGGCGTCGGATCCCTCGCCGTTCAGTTGGCCCGTGATGCCGGCGCCCGCGTGATCGGCACCGGCCGCGCGGACGACCGTACGACCGCTCTCGGCCTCGGCGCGGACACCTTCGTCGACCTGCAAGCCGAACGCCTCGAAGCCATCGGCGACGTCGACGTCGTCTTCGACGTCATCGGCGGCGACGTCCTCGACCGGTCCACCGCCCTGCTCCGTCCCGGCGGCACGCTCGTCACCATCGCCCGCCCCGTCACCGTCCACCCCGAGGACGGACGCGCGGTCTTCTTCGTCGTCGAACCCGACCGCACCCGCCTCGCCGACCTCGCCGCCCGCGTACGCGAGGGACGTCTCAAGCCGATCATCGGCGCCGTCCGTCCCCTGGGAGAGGCCGTCGACGCCTTCGCCCCCGCCAAGCGCACCCCCGGCAAGACGATCATCCGCGTCGCAGACCACCAGTAGTCCCGAAGACCCGCACAACCCACGCCAAGCGAGGAACCATGACCGAGCACAGCCGCGTCAACATCGGCAAGCAGCACCCGGCCAGTTACAAGGCCCTGCTCGCCCTGTCGACCACCGCCGAGGACAGTGCGGCCGCCGCCGGCCTGGACCCGCTCCTGGTCGAGCTGATCAAGATCCGCGTCTCCCAGATCAACGGCTGCGCCTTCTGCCTGCGCATGCACACCCGCGACTCGCTCAAGAAGGGCGAGAACTCCGACCGCCTCGCCGTCCTGCCCGCCTGGGCCGAGGCCGGCTGCTTCACCGCCACGGAGCGCGCTGCCCTTCGCCTGGCCGAGTCCATCACCCGCATCTCCGACGGACACGTTCCCGACGCCGACTACGCGGCCGCGACCGAAGTGCTCACCGACGAGCAGCTCTCCGCGGTCGCGTGGCTGACCAACGTGATGAACGCCTTCAACCGCGTCGCCATCACCAGCCGATACCCCGTCACGGGCGACTGAACAAGCGTCCCGTCACGGTGGCCAGTTCGCCGGCACCGATGGTGGATCGTCGCCGCGATCGTCCCGGTGCCGAGCGGTATGGGACTGACCGTCCTCAGCCGTCGCATGCGGCGGCGACGTAGGCGAGCACTGCGGCGGCGCCGTCCTCCGCGGTGATGCGGCGCGCGAGTTCGGCCGCGCGCTGCCGGAGGGCCGGGACGGTCACACAGGCAGTGATCGCCGCCCCGAGGGCTTCGGCGGTGAGTTCATCGAACGGCAGCGGTCGGGGGGCGACTCCGAGCTGGTGCAGTCGGGCTGCCCAGAACGGCTGGTCGGCCATGACAGGTACCGGCACGGCGGGTACTCCGGCGCGCAATCCAGCCGCGGTGGTGCCCGCCCCGGCATGGTGGACGACGGCGGCTGTGCGAGGGAACAACCAGTCGTGCGGGACGTCGCCGATCGCCAGGATGTCGTCCCCGACTGCGCCCAGCCCGGCCCACCCCGCCTGCACCACCGCGCGCATCCCCGTCCGGGCGACAGCCGCCGTCACCAGTTCCCCCAGCCGTTCCCCCTGGCCCGGCGCCATGCTGCCGAACCCGACGAACACCGGGGGCGGACCGGCCTGGAGGAAATCGACAAGCTCGGCCGGGGGCCGCCAACCGTGTGGCCGGGCGGGCCACCAGTAACCCGCGACCGCGACCTGGGACGGCCAGTCCGCCGGGCGCGGGACCACCAGCGGGCTGAAGCCGTGGAGGACCGGCCGGCTGCCCGCGCCCGGCCGCGACGACGCCGCGGGCAGCCCGAGCCGGGTACGCATCCGAGCCAGGGCCCCTTCCTGGAGTACGCGGGCCTGCGCCAGCAGCGCCTCGCCCGCGGCGAGGTTGCCGTCCGGTCCCCGGTCGTCCGCAGCTGGTACGCCGGGCAGTGGGAACTCCCGGGTGGCGAAGGCTGGTGCGAGGTAGGTGCCGATGACGGGAACGGCGAACGCCTCCGCGGCCGCGCGGCTGAGCCGTGCCGGGCCGAACGCGGTGAGCACCAGGTCGGCCCCGTCCGCGACGGCCGTCACCACCCCGTCCGCGAGCTGGTCCAGGAACACCGCCGTGATCGCCTGTGCCTCCTGCGGCGACGCCGCCTGGGCCCGGGAGTGGATGAGCTCCCGCGGGTCGCCGGGCAGCGGCCGGTGGTCCAGGCCGCACCTGTTGATGAGTGCGGCGAAGGGCGGGTGCGCGGCGACGGCGACCTGGTGCCCGACGTCCCGCAGATGCTGTCCCAGGCCCGTGAACGGTGCGACGTCGCCCCGCGAACCGGCGGTGACGATCAGAATCCGCATGTGATGATCCTCCTCGGCGCGTGCCGCCCCTGATACACCGCCAAGGGCTGCGGTCGCCGTGGACGCTAATGGCTCCTGCACGGGGGAGGTTCAACCAGCTGTGACGCACGACACGCACGGCGGGACCACGGTCGGCATCGGCGAACTGGCCGCGCGCACCGGGCTGACGGTGAAGACCATCCGCTACTACTCGGACATCGGACTGCTGCCCGAGAGCGGACGCAGCCCCGGCGGCCACCGCAGGTACGCCGCAGACGCCTTGCCCCGCCTCCGGCTGATCCAGCGCCTGCGCGCCCTCGGCACCCCGATCGCCGCGATCGCCGCGGTGACGACCGGGCTACGATCCCTGGCCGATCTCATCACCCACGAACTGGACACCGTCCAGGCGCAGATGCGCGAGCTGACCTGGCGCCAGGTGGCGCTGCAAGCCCTGGAGGACTGCCCCGGACCGGAACAGCCGCGCCGCCTCGCGCTGCTCGCCGGTGTGGGCAGGCTCGATGAGGCCCACGACCACCTGACGCGCTACTGGCACTGGGCGCTCCCCACCAGGCTGCCGCATCGCCTGGCCCAGGCCGTCATCGAGGGCGCGGTGCCCACACCGCCGGCCACCCCGACCACCCCGACCGTCCTCGCCTACGCCGAACTGCACGCCCTGACCACCGCGGAAGACCGGCGCCGACAACCACAGAGCCACCAGGTCGGCGACGTGGCGTCGTTCTACGCCGGCATCTTGGACGCCTGCACGCTGGCGACCGAGGCACTGGACTCCGGCTGCCCAACCAAGCACGCGGAAGCGCTCGACCATTTCGTACGCACCTACGCCCGCATCGGCGGCCACGACGACGGCCCGGCGTTCCGCGCACATCTACGCACCCAGTTCCGCAACGGAACGCGCCCCGATGCGTTCCCGCTGCGGTACTGGCGACACGCCCTCAGCGCCATCGGCGGCACCCCACCCCGCTCCACCGCCTCCGGTCAGGGACACCTCGCCGCACCGCTCATCACCCTGCACCAACAAATCACCGGCCCCCTCCCATCTGCGGACCAGCCGCCCCTGCACTGACCCACGGCCGGCGCACCGCCCGCAGGAAGCACGTCGAACCCGTACGGAATGAATGCGACCTGGTGGTCGATGGAAGTGCCGCAGTCGAGGGCGGCCAAGGCCGGCTCGGCGGCCATCGGAGACGTCTCATCGGGAGATGGTGATACTGGCCTCGGCGATCGACGGGCTGGCTGTGAGCGCGTCGATGATCTGCTGCTGAGAGGTTCGCGTGCGGTTGTCCATGGCGGCTCGGGCCGCGACCGGATCGCGGTCGCGCACCGCTTCCCAGACCGCACGTCGTTGATGCGCGGCTGATGTCGAGTACGGAAGCGATCCCAAGGTGATCCGCAGAACTCGTTCCAGCTCGTCGAAGACCTGGATGACCGACCGGGCCAGTCTGTCGTTGCCGCAGTTGTCGGCGATGATCGCATCGAATTCCAGAGTGGCGCGGAGGAACGCCTCGATGCTCTCCGTATCGCCTAGCTCGTAGGACTGGCCGAGCAGTTCCTCCATGCGGGCGAGATCGTCCTGCGGGCAGCCGCGCTCTGCCGCGAGGGCAGCGGTCTCCGTCTCCAGAAGCCTGCGGAAGGCGCACAGATCGCGTGCCCCCTTCAAGGTCACAGGCAGGATCCGGTATCCCGAGCGGGGAAGCACATCGACCAGTCCATCGCGTTGCAGTCGGGTCAGAGCTTCTCGCACCGGCATGGTGCCGGCGTCGGTCAACCGTGTCAGATCCGTCTTGGTGACATGGGCGCCGGGCGCCAGGTCAAGCTCGATGATCCGCCGCTTGATCGCGAGATATGCGCGCTCGGTGGCGCTCAGGCTGGGATGGTCCGTGCTGAGGATGGCGGGCAGATACTTCACGCATCCATCCTAGGACTTGATATCCCAGTGAGAAGTTCTCGGATCTTAGTGGTTGGTGTTGGCGCTGGGGTCCGGTCTCACCTGGCCCCTCTGTCGGCCTTTCCCTCGTCGGACCTTGCGGCGGCCCACTCGAACCCGTAGGCCTGAGGGTGTCGAAATGGGGGCCAGGGCAGACGATCAGTTCGCCGTTGCCGTCAGCCGCATCACGAAAGTGTCCGCGACCTGCGCAACCCACTCCGGATCCTCAAGCGGCGGGTAATGCCCGATGCCGGGCACCCTCAGCAGCTGCGCCGCCGAGCCCATCTCGGCGACCGTGTCATCGACCAACTCGTCCTGCACGAAGAAATCGTCGGTGCCCTGCACGAGCAGGACCGGGCACCGCACATCGCCGAGTCGGCCGCGCAGATCGTGCGAAGCCCACGCCTGACCGTCGAACTGACCGGCCTGCTGGGAGGTGCTGCGCTGAAGCCACCTCAGCTCGGTTTCCTGCTCGACTGTCAGCTTCTTGCTCGCCGAGGTCACCGCCGCGTACTCGAGGTGATCCGTCCAGCCGGCATCGGGCGCACTCGTCCGACCTGCCAGCAAGGCGGCAGCCTCGGCCGACAGCGGTGTCCACGATGCTGCTTGCATCGCGACGACGCCTCGATAGCCCTCTCCGTGGTGTGCGGCAAGGTCCAGCGCCGTCAGGCCCCCGACAGAGGCGCCGAGCACGAAGGGCGAGATTCCAGGCAGCACCGTGCGCACGAACGCGTGCACGAACTCGGCGTGGTCGTGAATGGAACTCCCTGGCTGCCACTGTGCCGGGAAGGAACGGCAGTGCCCGGGAAGATCGGGCGCGATCGCGCGATATCCGCGTTCGGCGAGCAACGGCAGAAGGCGCCGGTAGATCCGAGAGTCCGTGGCCCCCGGGTGGATGCACACGATCGGGACGCCCTCACCGGCCTCGTCGAAGTAGGTGCGTGCACCGTTGACCGCGACATAGCGACCCGTGATCGGCTCGAAGATCGTCATCGCTCAACTCCTTGCTGATCGCGTACAGAGATCTGTTCAGCCATATGGCAGGGACTCACTGTCAGCATTAAGGCATGTGAGATCTCTATAGTGCAAACTGAGATCTCACATCGAGCACGACCGAACTGGCTCGGGGTGGGGAGTCACTCCCGTTGGGTTGCCTGATCGCTGAATCTTCGTCAGTGGCGCGTGTAGGGGGCCACGAGCGTCGCCGAGGCGAAGGCTCGCCGCTTGATCTCCTGCAGGGTCTGGGCAGGCGGCGTGCTGCCGTCGAAGGAGGCGGGCATCGGTGCGTGGAGTGCGTACAGCGTCAGCTCGTACCTGTGGGTGCTGCCGTGGGGTGGGCACGGCCCGTCGTAGGTGGCCTCCCCGAAGTCGTTGAGTGCCTCACGGGCGCCTGGGAGAAGGTGGTGGGCGCTGATGCCGTGGGCACTTGGGGGGGATTCCGAGTTGGAGCCAGTGAATCTTGTGGATATCGAGGTCGACCATGGTCAGGGCGAGTTCCCGTGTTCCGGTCGGTACGTTCGCGAAGTTCAGACCTGGCGAGTAATCCCTTGGATCGTCGCAGGTCATGAGCGAGGTGAACGCCCCGGTGCGGTCGAATCCCTGTCCCCGGGTGAGGGTGAGGGGGCCGTTGGGCGCAGTGGTGGTGCGCGTGGTGGCCGTGGAGGACGCGGGTGCGCCGGGGGCGGGTTCTGACGTGCCGGAGCAGGAAGCGCAGGCCAGCAGTGCCGCCGTGGCCGCGACGGTTGCCAGGGGTGGGTGTCCTCGCATGCGGCCCACTGTAGAGAGGCGGGTGCGCAAGATGCGTCGTCCACGCTGGTCCGCCCCGGCGGTGTACGTGTGGCGGTCCCCGAGCCACGGCGGAGACCGGCCTTACTCGACTCCTTGCGGTGGGTGCTGCTGCCCGGCGTCGCGGATGGCGCGGGCGGCGTTGATGAGTCCGATGTGGCTGAAGGCTTGGGGATAGTTGCCGAGGGCTTCTCCCGTGGCGGCGTCCGCCTCCTCGGCAAGCAGGCCGACGTCGTTGGCGTGCGCGAGTGCAGCTTGGAACACCTGCCGTGCCTGGAGGACATGGCCGGTCAGAGCGAGGGCGTGGGCGAACCAGAAGGTGCAGAGCAGGAAGGCTCCTTCCGTTTCGTCGATCTCGTCGCCGAGGTAGCGGCGGACAAGGCCGTTGCGGTCGGTGAGCTGGGTCGCGACGGCGAGCACGGTGGACTGGACGCGAGGGTCCTGCGGAGGCAGGAAGCCGACGATGGGGAGCATCAGCGCCGAGGCGTCCAGTTCGTCGCTGTCGAATGCCTGGGTGAAGGCGCCCGTACGTGGGCTCCAGCCGCGCTCTTCGATGGCTTGGCGGACGTTGTCCCGCTCGTGTCGCCAGTGGGTCACGCGTTCGTGTGCCTGGAGGGCGGAGGCCATGGAGATGGCGCGGTCCAGGGCGACCCAGCACATCAGTTTCGAGTGCAGGAAGTGCCTGCTCGGTCCGCGTCGCTCCCAGATGCCCTGGTCGGGCTCGGTCCAGCGACGGGCGGCTGTGTCGGCCGCCTGGACCAGGAAGGCGCGGGTGGGCGGGTCCAGGCGCTCCCCGGATGGGAGGCACTCGTGGGCGGCGTCGAGGAGTTCGCCGTAGACGTCGAGTTGGCGTTGGCGCCAGGCGTCGTTGCCGATCCGAACGGGGCCGCTGTTGCGCCAGCCGGTGAGGTGCGGCAGGAGCCGTTCGCTCAGATCGCGTTCGCCGCCGATGCCGTACATGATCTGCAGGTCGACGCCGCGGTCGAGTTGGGTTGCCGCGGCCCGGGCGAGGAAGTCGAAGAACCGGTTTTTCTCCTTCTCGCAGGCAGCTGTGGCGAGCGCTTGCAGGGTGAAGCTCGCGTCGCGGACCCAGGTGTAGCGGTAGTCCCAGTTGCGCATCCCGCCCGCCTTCTCGGGCAGGGAGGTGGTGGCCGCGGCGACGATGGCCCCAGTGGGAGCGAAGGTCAGGGCGCGCAGCACGCGTCCGCTGTGGCCCACCTCGTCCTGCCAGGGGCCGACGTAGCCGCGGTGGAGCTTCGACCAGGAGCGCCAGCCTTCGACGGTGTCGGCCATGCGGTGCCGGATCCGCCCCGGCCGCCAGCCCACCGACTGCCGTTCCCACGCCGGCACGACGTGGAGGGCGAATCCGAGGCGGTGCCCGGCCGAGAGCGGGATGCGGCCGTGCGCGGTGGAGCCGCTCGCCCGCAGGTCGACGGGGCTCGACAGCAGCAGGACGTGGGCGCCCCCGTACGCCGCCAGCCCGCCCCGGACGGCTGACAGGAGGGGGTGGACGAGTCCGAACTCCGGGCGCGGCGCGTAGGCGATCTCGATGTCCACCCGCCCTTCGGTGCAGGTGATCTGCCGCAGGAGCGTTCCGGGGGACGCGGTGCCGAGCGCGTGTCCGCGTTCGCGCCGTCCCAGGGCAAGGGCGTCCCGCAGGACCGCCGTGCCCCCCGGCGTGCGGAAGACCGTCTCCAGAACGAGGGTGTCCTTGAGGTAACGGCGGCTGGTGTCGACCGGGCCGGTAGGGCAGATGGACCAGTGGCCGGCGTCCTCGTCGAGGAGCCGGGCGAAGATCGCCGGACTGTCGAACCGGGGCAGGCACAGCCAGTCCACCGAGCCGTCGGAGGTCACCAGCGCGGCCGAGCGGCAGTCGGACAGCAGGGCGTGGTCACCGATCGGCCGCGTACTCATACGTCGCAGCCTGTCGGCCTTGGGCCGGACGCGTCCCGGCCGGGACGAGGCGAACAGTTGCCTGGGCCGCAGGTCTCCCCAGGTGCCTGACAGGTGTGATGAATCCCAGCCTCCCTGAACAGCTGATTCGCCTCCAGGCAATCAGCACGATCGACGCATCGCACCTGCCGGTTGCCGACGGTTGCCCCGACCGGGTGGCACGGCCGGGTGCTGCCGCGCCCCGCGCTCGGCGGCCGGTCGGCGTACGTGGTGTCTCCCCGCTGCCGCGTGGCGCGGCGGCCCCGCTTCATCAGCGAGGTCCCGAGGTCGGGTCCCGGCGGCCGAGGACGAGGAAGCGTCTGTGGCCGTATCTCCATTGGTCGGTGACGCTGAGGGCAAGGCTCTCGGCGATCCGGTGGAGCGCTGGTGCTCCCAGCCGTGCCCAGGGAAACGGCGGGCCCTCGCGGCCGTGGAGGTCTTCGAACCGGGCGGTGCAGCGCTCCTCGACCTCGTCGGGATCGACCTCTACGAGGAGAAGCCCCGTCGGGGCGGTGAGTTGGATACACCGGGCCAGCAGGGCGCGCGGGTCGCCGCCGATGCCGATGTTGCCGTCGATGAGCAGGACGGTCTGCCAGCCTCCTTCGGCCGGCAGCCGGTCGAACACCGATCGGCACAGAGCGATTCCGCCGCGGGCGACGGCATGGGCCGCCGCGCGGGGGGTGACGTCGACACCGAGCGCGAAGACTCCGCGACTCAGGAGCGCCCTGCACAGCCGGCCCGGGCCGCAGCCGACGTCGAGGACGGGGTCGACGCAGCGGGTGAGCACCGATTCGTCGGCCTCGGTGGGATGCGCGTACCAGCGATGCACCGGCATCCGGATCCGGCACCCGTTCGCCAGCCGCAGGTACACCGGTCCGCGGCCGGCCCGAAGGGCGAGCGCATAAGGGTCTTCCCCGGCGCGGGGCGAGCCGTCCTCGTCGGTCGTCACGATGCAGCGTCGTGACCCGGTGCAGGTCGTTCCTCGTCGGCGCGGGCGGCCCGCCGGACGCGGCGGAGCTTGACGGCGAAGGCCACGGCGGAGGCGGCGAAGAGCACGGCGGTGATGGCCAGCCACCGGCCGAGGTAGACGTCCATGGACAACCGGGTGGCACCCGGGTAGGGGGTCGACAAGGCGAAGATGAGGGGGAACCAGACGAGGAGGAGCACACCGGAGAGAAAGCCGGGCACACGCAGGTAGTTGATCCACGGTGGTTGTGGCATGCGGGTGGCGCGATGCCGCAGGACAGCGTGTGCCGACAGGTCGGCGAGCGAGTACAGGGGCAGCAGGACCAGGTCGTGGAGGATCGCCGCGCCGACGAACCAGATCGCCACCTCAAGCGGGCGGACGGCGAACAGGCGCACCATGGCGTAGCCGGTGATGGCGAACGAGGCGATCAGGACGAGAAGGTGGAGGGGGCTGGAGCCGTACCAGCGGACGAAGCGCGTCATGGTCAGGTCCTGAAGGTGAGCCGGTGCACCCACTTGGTGTTGTTCACGCCGGGGTTGGCCGGGACGATGACGCGGGCCGGGAAGCCGTGGTCGAGCGAGAGGTTCGCGCCGTTGACGCGGAGGGCGAGTAGCGAGCGGGGGTCGTGGATCTGGTTGCCCCTCAGTACCACCGAACTGTAGGGGCCGGGTGGTTGGACGGATTGCACCAGGACGCTCCCGGCGTCGGGGAGGCCCGCCAGGGCGGCGAGGTCGGCCAGCCGAAGACCGCTCCACTGCTGGTTGGGGGTGGACCATCCTTCCACGCAGGCGATCGGTAGTGCGGCGGCATGCTGAGGCATGGCGAGGAGTTGTGCGCGGGTGAGGACGAGTGTCGGACCGGGGCCGTGGATCTCCAGCCGCCAGGCGGGGCCGACGTGCGCGGGGGTGACGCCGACGGAAGCTGCCGTCTTGTTGATCTGGAAGCCGTTCGGGCCGCTGCCCGGAGTACGGTTGTGCGGCGCGAGAAGGGCGGTGTCGCGCAGCCAGCCGCCGATGCTCTGTCCTGCGGTGACCACGAGGAGGAGCAGCGATCCGCCGCCCACCATGGCGAGCGCGCCGCGCCGGGTCATCGTCGGCGGTGCGGGAGCGGTCGGGACCAGGCCGTCGGCGTCGGGGGGCTCGGGCCGGGTGTGGGCGAGGTCGGTGCGCAGTTCCGCGGCCAGGCTGCGGGAGCGCAGAGCGCGGGTCATCCGGCCGAGTCTGAGGCTCACATGGACGACGAAAGCGGCGATGAACACCCAGGCGCCGTAGAAGTGCAGGGTGTAGAAGGAGCCGGGAAAGACGTAGAAGAGCTGGATGTTGGCGATGCCGGTGACGAATTCGAAGATCACCCCGCCGACCAGCAGGAGCAGGGACAACCGCTCCAGCGCGTGAGCGACCGAGCGGACCGGCAGCCACTCGAACAGCTTCGGGATCACTGACCACAACTTCGCCAGCAGTACGGGCAAGAGGACCACGCCGAGCGTCACGTGCACGCCCTGGGTCAACCGGTACAGCCAGTAAGGATGAGTGGGCCAGTCGAAGAGGTAGAACCCCAACAGGCCCTTGCCCGGGGTCTGGTCGTTGATGCGGTCGAGTCCCGGGTTGTAGGAGGCGTAGGAGAGCATCCCGGTGACGAAGATCAATGGAATGCCGATCAGCAACACCAGGCCGAACACGGACGTCAGCCAAGGTCCGCGGAGCGGACTGCGCCAGAAGCCGGGACGGAACGGCCCCGGGGGCGGAGGAGTCTGCTCGACCCGCCGCACGAGGGCCCGGGCACGAGCGGCCCTCGTGGCGACCCACGCCGCCACGGCAGCGCGAACGCGTTCAAGACGCCCCCGCGCAGGCCCCTCGTCCGATCTCGGGCCCTGCGGCCCACCCGAGCCCGGAGCCGGCGGCCGTCCGCCACTGCCCATCGGTCACCTCCTCCGTCCCGGGTCAACTTCCGAAAGTGGTGGATCGAACGCCACCGCGCCATCGGTGCCCATGCAGTCGTCAGCGACAAAATGGCACAGATCGTGTCGACTTTCCGAATCTGGCGTGCATGCGGGTGTCCGTCACCCGACCGCACCGCCCACCGGATCGCGGACACCACCATCAGGTGGACTCGGACCGGAGGTTGAAGCCGGGCCAGGACGTGCATGAGCTACCGGTCCAGTTGCCGCGTCGTCCATCGGTCGCTCGCCGCCCGCGTAACGGGAGCCGGCGCCGGTGGGTGCTCTCCCCCGCCAGGTACGGGTGCCGGAACACGACCTCGTGGGAGGCCAGGACCGCAGGCAGCACGTGCTCGGTGCCCACCGAGTCGCTGCCGAGGCGGCGTGCTCTGCTCGTAGGTCTCCCTTCCGACCCACCAGGCGGGCCGCGCTTGTGGCAGGCGGCAACTGGGCTTCAGCGTTCCTCTGGGAAGGCGTCGCCGTACATCGGCAGGCCGCTCGCGGACTGCTCGCGTGAGACTTCGTCCTCGATCACGTCCCAGTGTTCCGCCAGGACGCCGTCCTCGACGCGGAGGAAGTCGACGGCGATCCACGGGGCGGGTTGGCCGTGTCCCGTGAAGCGCCCGCGCACCATGACCGTGTCCCCTTCCGCCATGATCAGCTCCCACTCGTGCTTCAGCTCGGCCGGGAGGCTTTTGACCAGGTTGAACAGGCCGTCGCGGCCGGGAGGGATGTGGGCGCTGTGCTGGATGTAGTCGGGGGACCAGAAGCGTTCTGCGGCGGGGTAGTCCCGCTGGTTGAACAGGGTGTCGAACGCCTCGCGGACAAGGGCCTTGTTCTGGTCCTCGGTGGTGCTCATGGTGGGTCACCTGCTGTTCGATGCTGGGAGGTCGGTAGGGAGGCCGGGGTGTCGGTGGGTGCCAGGCCCAGCGTGGCGGGCGGTGTTGGGGCACCACTGCGGGTTGGTGAAGTACAGCACGCGGCGCCCGCGCACACCGGCAGCGGCGGGGCGCTCGTGTGGTTCCCCGACGCGGGAGGCCGGCGGCGGGTCACCGACACGGAGAGGCAGTTCGCCGTTCTCCGCCTGGCGGGCGCGCCAGGCGAGTAGGACGGTGTCGGTGGCGGCGCCCTGACGCTCACCCGAGATTGCTTCGCGCGCACTGGCCGGGTCCGAGGTCTCGTCGCCGATGAGGTGCTGAGCATCCCCCAGGCCAGCCGTTCCCGCTCGAAGCCTTCGAAGGAGCCGTTGCGCTCGCCAAGGCACCCGCACACGGCACCAATCCACTGTTCGTCTGCGAAGACGGCCGGGACGAAGGCCGTGGGGAGGAAGCGGCCGCCGGTGCGTCGGCGGTGCGGCCACTGCGTGCCGGGGCCGCCGGACGGAGCCCCCACCGTTCGACCAGGTCAGCGCCGCGTGCCGGGGTTCTGGGAAGCCCTCGTGCGTCATCTCGGCGGAGGTCGCTCTGTGAGGGTTGGTCGCTGACGGTGGACGAGGGTCCTGCAACCGGGAGCCGCCTCACATGCGTCGCTGCGGCGCCCGATGCACGCTGGTGGTGGAGAGGACTTCTGGCGTGGGCAACCTGCGTGCGCGACGGCAGAGCCTCCCATCGCAGGGGCGTCCCTCGCTGATCGGCAGGCGGCAGTGGGAAGGAAGCGCGATGGAGATCGCAGGATCGACCGCCCTGGTCACGGGGGCCAATCGTGGCATCGGCTACGCGTTCGCCCGCGCGCTCATCGCGCGGGGATCAGTGAGGGTCTACGCCGGTGTCCGCGATCCGGCGAGCGTGGGCGACAAGGACCTGACTCCGCTGCGTTTGGACGTCACCGTGAGGGAAGAGATCGCCGCGGCGGCCGCGGCCGCCGATGACGTCACCATCGTGATCAACAACGCGGGCGTCGGAGGTTTCGACACCCAGTTGTGGACTGGCTCCTTCGCCGGCGCGCGCGAGGCGATGGAGGTCAACTACTTCGGTACCTGGGCCGTGTCCCGTGCCTTCGCGCCGGTCCTGGCGCGTAATGGCGGTGGCGCACTGATCAACATGCTGTCGGCCGCCTCCTGGGCGTCCCGGGCGGACTATCCCGGGTATGCGGCCTCCAAGGCAGCCCAGTGGTCCTTGACGGGCGCACTGCGGGAAGGGCGGCGCGAGCAGGGAACTCTCGTGATCGGTGTCCACGCCGGGTTCGTGGAAACGGATCTCAGTTCCTTCACGGGCGCGCCGAAGATCGGTGCGGATGATGTTGCGGAGCAGACCATGGAGGCACTGGCGAACGACCGGGTCGAAGTCCTTGCCGACGAGCGGACTCGGCAGGTCAAACATGCTCTGTCGCAACCCCTCGAACAGTGAGGAGATGCCACCTCGGCCCTACGGGGCTGCCTGCCGCGGATCACCGCCTGGCGCCTGCGGCAGCCTGGCGAGGTGCTGGATCGGCCCTCAGGACAACCTCGGCACGACCGCACCGCAGGAGGATTCGTGACTGTTGAACCGCCTGCGGGGTACGGCTCCCTCGGCCGGGGCCTGCACGGGCAGACCCTCGTCGCCATCGGCGGGAGCGCAGGTATCGGGCTGGCGACCGCACGGCTCGCCCGTGACCAGGGCGCCTCAGTCGTCCTGACCGGACGGGACCCGGCACGGCTGCGCGCCGCGGCCCAAGAGTCCGATGCGCTCAGCACCGCGGCCTTCGATGCCCATGACGCGGCGCAGCTGGAGCGGTTCTTCCAGCAACTGCCGGGGCCGATCGATCACGTGCTGGTCACCGCGGGTGGCCCGTCCTATGGGCGCCTTCTGGACATGGACGCCGAACAGGCACGCCGGGCGATCAGCGACCACATGGTGCTCGCGCTTGAGGTGGCGCGCCACTGCGCCGGCACGGTACGGCCGGGCGGCACGCTGCTGCTGATGGGCGGCACCGGAGCCCGCCGGATCCGGGCTGCTCTCGGTGTCGCCCCCGCGGTCACCGCCGCGTTGCCCGCGTTCACAGCCAGTCTGGCACTTGAGCTCGCGCCGGTCCGGGTGAACCTGATCGCCGCCGGCTTCGTGGACACACCGTTGTCGGCCCGGCTGCTCGGTGACGCACTCGGCGCCCGCCGCGAGGAACTGCGCGCCACACTGCCGATCGGCCGCGTAGTCGTACCCGAGGACGTGGCGGCGCTCGCCGTGCACATCATGACCAACACCGCACTCACGGGAGCGACCTATGACGTCGACGGAGGCCAGCAGCTCGTCGGCTGAGCGCCGGTGGCGGTCAGCTGCCGGGCATCGCGGTGGCCCGCGATGGTGTGCTCCGGGCTTGGTCGCGGTACGGGGCGAGGGACGTGGTCAGCGCCGCGAGTACTTCCTGGGGGCCTTTGACGAACGTGGATGTCAGCCGCGCGCCCGTCGTTTCCGCAGCGAGGGCAAGGACTACGCGGAGAGAACGGAGATCGACCGCCTCCGACGGTACGCCGGTGAATACCCCTTCATATAGCCGCCTTTATGCGCGAAAGAGAGGTCGTGCCATGGACGGAATCGCCGACATGGGGGGTACCCAGGGATGGGGCCCCGTACATCCACCTCAGCGTGATGAACCCGTCTTCGCGGAGGACTGGCAGCGCAAGGCGTTCGCGCTGGCGATCCTCTCCAGCCGCGCCGCAAGCGGCGGCATCAACACGGACGCCTTTCGGCACGCACTGGAGCGCCTGGACCGAGCGCACTACCTCGACGACGGCTACTTCGGGCGCTGGCTCAACGCCGGCGAGTTGATGCTCACCGAGCGCGCCATCCTGGCGCCGGGCGCGGTCGAGGCACGGGCCCGCAACCTGAGCGGCGAACACGTGCCGGAGCCGCCCGTCACCGAGCCTGTGCTGCCGCACTACGCGCCCACGGCCGAGGGCTCGCTGCGTTCGCTGGACACCGCCCCCGCTTTCGGCGTCGGCCAGCGCGTCCGCGCCAGGAACGTGTCCGTGCCCGGACACACCCGGCTGCCCGGCTATGTCCGGGGGCACGCCGGAGTGGTGGAGATCATCCAGCCCGCCCACGTCCTGCCGGACACCAACGCTCACTTCATGGGCGAAAACCCGCAATACGTGTACTCGGTGCTGTTCGACTCGCACGAGCTGTGGGGCCCGGACGCCGAACCCTTCACCGTCACCGTGGACGTCTACGAGAGCTATCTGGAGACCACCGCATGACCACCACCGGCGGCTCCGAGGAGAGCCCTTCCGTGGCGCTGCGCACCGAGGCGCTCGAACAACTCCTCACCGAGCGCGGCCTGATCGACCCGAAGGCCATGAACGCGATCATCACCCGCTATGAGACGAGCGTGGGCCCACTCAACGGTGCCAAGGTCGTCGCCAGGGCGTGGACGGATCCCGGCTACCGGCGGCGTCTGCTCGAAGACGGCACCGCCGCCATCAAGGAACTGGGCTTCTCGGGACAACAGGGCGAGCACATCGTGGTGGTCGAGAACACTCCGACCGCCCACAACGTCGTCGTGTGCACGCTGTGCTCGTGCTACCCCTGGCCGGTCCTCGGCCTGCCGCCAAGCTGGTACAAGGACCCCGCCTACCGCGCGCGCGTGGTCAGGGAACCGCGCACGGTGCTGGCCGAAATGGGACTCGTACTCGACGACGACGTGCAGATCACCGTCCGGGACTCCACCAGCGAGGTGCGCTGGCTCGTACTGCCCGAACGTCCACCCGGCACCGAGCACCTCACGGAAGACGAACTCGTGCCACTGATCACCAGGGATGCGATGGTCGGCGTGGCCAAGGCGGCGACACCGTGAGCACGCCGCTGGACAGCGAGGGCCCGGCAGCGCCTCCCCGCTCCAACGGTGAACTGGTATTCGCCGAGCCGTGGGAAAGCCGCGCCTTCGGCATGGCCGTCACCCTGTACGAGGCGGGCGTCTTCAGCTGGCCGGAATTCCAGACCGCGCTGATCGCCCGGATCACCGCCTGGACAGCCGCGCGGGAGCACGACGAGCCGTACCACTACTACCGACTATGGCTGGGCGCCCTGGAGGACGTACTCGCCGACCTCAGCGCCGTGTCCGAGGACGAAGTCATCGCACGCGCCCAAGCCATGGCTCATCGCTCCCCGGGGCACGACCACCGCGACCACGCGCGTTGACTCCGAGACGCCTCCCAGGCCGATTCGGTGCCCCGCATCCCCTCATCGCGGTAAGCCAAGGGGCAAGGTCGAGTGGCACGGGCGGCGACGGCGGGCCACGATTGACGGCAACGGGAAGTCGGCGTCGGCTTCACCCGGAGGCCAGGCTCAGAGCAGGATGAGGTACCGGCACAGTGATCGATACGGACGAACTAGCCAAGCGGAACGCCGAGTTCGCCGACGGCGGATCATTCGCCGACCTCAAGCTCATGCCCAGCGGCAGACTGACGGTCATCGGATGCGTCGACCCTCGTGTCGACCCGTCCGACGTGCTCAGGCTCAAGCTCGGCGAGGCAGCGGTGATCCGCAACGTCGGAGGGCGGGTCACACCCGCGGCACTCCGGACGCTGGGGATGCTCTCGAAGGTCGTACAGGCCCGCACGGGCGGCCCCGGCCCGGCCGCCGACCACTATGCGGTCCTGCACCACACCGACTGCGGGATCACGGACCTGGCCGCGTTCCCCGAGCTGCTGGCCGATTACTTCGAAGTCCCGGCCGCAGACCTGGACGCCAAGGCGGTCACCGACCCGGTCGCCGCCGTCCGCGTCGACGTAGGAATCCTCAAGCAGAAGCTTCGGGCCGGAGTCCTCGTCTCGGGGCTCGTCTACGACGTGGCCACCGGGCTCATCGACGTCGTCGTCCCGCCCTCGCGAGTGGACGCATGACACCGCGCGGCGCCCGCGGCGGCTCCGGCCGGCGCAACCAGCGTGGGCCTGCTGCTTGTACCGGGATCCACCGGTCGGATCGACGGGGAGGCGCTTGCCGGCATGTGCGACGCTCACGGGCGCTCGACCGCCGAGGCGGCGTGGTCGGCGCCTCGCGCCGCGGACGGACAGGCCGTTGACCCGGTGACGCTGCCCGAGGTCGACGAGGTCAGGGTCACCGTCCCGAACCAGGCCGGCCTGACCACCGCCCGCACTCCGAGGTCGGGTACCTCGGCTTCGGCAGAGCGGCCCAGGCACTGCTCGCGCGGCCCTCGGCCGTACGGGAGCCGCTAGGAGGCCGCCGGTACCGCCCGCTGGTTCGGCCCTTCGTAGGATGCGAGCGGTCTGATCAGGGAGTTGTGGGCGAGTTGCTCCGTGATGTGTGCCGTCCAGCCGGTGATGCGGCTCATCACGAAGATCGGGGTGAAGGCGGGGATGTCGAAGCCCATCAGGTGGTAGGCCAGGCCCGCCGGGTAGTCGAGGTTGGGGTGGATGCCCTTGCGGGTGAGCACGGCGTGCCGCAGGGCGGCGTGCAGGGTGGCCTGGCGGGTCAACTCCGGGTCGGCGGCGCGGGCGACCAGGCGGTCCAGGGCGTTCTGCATGATCGGTACTCGGGAGTCGCCGTGCTTGTACACGCGGTGGCCGAAGCCCATGATCTTCCGCTCGGCGGCGAGTGCCCCGTCCAGCCATTCCTCGGCCCGCTGGGGGTCGCCGATCTCCTCCAGCATGTGCATCACGGCCTCGTTGGCCCCACCGTGCAGCGGTCCTTTGAGCGCGCCGATCGCGGCGGTGACCGCGCTGTAGAGGTCGGAGAGCGTGGAGGTCACGACCCTGGCGGTGAACGTCGAGGCGTTGAAGCTGTGTTCGGCGTACAGCACGAGGGAGATCTCGAAGCAGCGGACCACCTCCGGGTCGGGCACGCGGCCGAAGCACATGTGGAAGAAGTTCTGCGCGTACCCGAGGTCGGGGTCCGGAGCGATCGGGGCGAGGCCGCGGCGACGGCGCTGGTCGGCGGCGACCACGGTGGGCAGTTTCGCGAACAGGGTCAGTGACTTGGCGCGGTTCGCCGTGGGGCTGCCGTCGTCCTCGGTGGGGTCCTCGGCGCCGAAGAAGCTGACGGCGGTGCGCAGGACGTCCATCGGGTGGCAGGTCTCGGGTAGCCGGGCGAGGAGTTCCAGGGTGGTGCGGTCCAGGGGGCGCAGAGCGCGTTCGCGGGCCTGGAAGTCCCGGAGCTGGGCCGTGTCCGGGAGTTCGCCGTACCAGAGCAGGTAGGCGACTTCTTCGAAGGAGCGGTGGGCGGCGAGGTCCTGGACGGGATAGCCGCGGTAGGTGAGGGAGTTGGTCTCCTGGATGACGGTGGAGATCTCGGTGGTGTCGACGACGACACCGGCGAGACCGCGGTGGATCTCGGGGGCGGTGGCGGGCATGGGTGCCTCCGGTGTGTCAGGTCCCGGGCGGGAGGGTGAAGTCGAAGACGGCCGAGTCGAAGGCCGTGTAGTCGGCGTAGCCGAGGAGTTCGTACAGGCGGGAGCGGGTCTGCATGCGGGGCAACAGGGATTCCTGGGTGCCTTCGGCGGCGAGGGTGCGCAGGCCGTCCTCCGCGGCGCCCATGGCCAGGCGCAGCAGCGTGACCGGGTACAGGGCGATGTTGTAGCCGAGGTTCTCCAGCGTGCTGGTGTCCAGCAGAGGGGTCTTGCCGAACTCGGTCAGGTTGGCCAGCAGGGGGACGTCGATGGCCGTGCGGAACGCCTCGTACTCGGACTCGTCTGCCAGGGCCTCGGGGAAGATCGCGTCGGCGCCGGCGCCGACGTACGCCTTGGCCCGCTCGATCGCCGCGTCGAGCCCCTCGGCCGACCGGGCGTCCGTACGGGCCATGAGCACGAAGTCCGGGTCGCGGCGGGCGTCGACGGCGGCCCGGATCCGGCGGGCCATCTCCTCGCGCGCCACGACGGTCTTGCCGTCGAGGTGGCCGCAGCGCTTGGGGTTGACCTGGTCCTCCAGGTGCAGGCCGGCCAGGCCGGCGTCCTCCATCAGCTGCACGGTGCGGGCGGCGTTGAGCGGTTCGCCGAAGCCGGTGTCCGCGTCGATCAGGACGGGCAGGTCGGTGACGCGGGTGGTCTGCTGGGCGCGGGCGGCGATCTCGGTGGCGGTGGTCAGGCCGATGTCCGGCAGGCCGAGGTCGGCGGCGAGGACGGCACCGGAGAGGTAGGCGGCCTCGAAGCCGGTGTCCTGGATCAGCCGGGCGGAGAGCGGGTTGAGCGCGCCGGGCATGCGCAGCAGGCGGCCGGAGGCGAGCTGCTGGCGGAACGCGCGGCGGCGTTCGGCGGGCGTGGTCCGGGTGTGGAGCAGCATCAGAACAGGCCCTTCGGCAGGGTCGCGTCGTAGTCGCTCACGGTCTGCGTGTCGACAGCCGGGAACAACCCGTCGAGGTCGGCCGCGGTGAGTTCGGCGAGGTGTTCGGCCGCGGCGAGGAAGCGGTCCTGGTCGCCCGGGGCCACGGCGCCCTCGGTGAGGGTGCGGAACTTGGCCGCGTAGGCGGGGCGGTCGAAGGGCCGGGCGCCGGCCGGGTGCGCGTCCGCGACCGCGAGCTCGTCCTCGATCACCGAACCGTCGTCGAGGGTGATGACCGCGCGGCCGCCGAAGGCGCGGCGATCCGGGTCGGGGTCGTGGTAGCGGCGGGTCCACTCCGGGTCCTCGACCGTGGTGATCTTCCGCCACAGCGCGACGGTCTCCGGCCGGGCGGCCCGCTCCGGCGCGTAGGAGCGCTCGTGGTGCCAGGCACCGTCCTCCAGCGCGACGGCGAGGATGTAGGGCACCGAGTGGTCGAGGGTCTCGCGACTGGCGGTGGGGTCGTACTTCTGCGGATCGTTCGCACCGGAACCGATGACGTGGTGGGTGTGGTGGCTGGTGTGCAGGACGACGGAGCGGACGTGCTCCAACGGACCGGTCCGCTCCCGCAGTCGGCGCGCCAGGTCGATGACCGCCTGGGCCTGGTACTCGGCGGAGTGCTCCTTGGTGTAGGTGTCGAGGATCGCGCGGCGCGGCTCGCCGGGCCCGGGGAGCGTGACGGTGTAGTCGGCGTCGGGGCCGTCCAGCATCCAGGCGAGGAAGCCGTCCTCGCCCTCGTAGATCGGCGACGGGGACGTCTCGCCGCGCATCGCCCGGTCCACCGCCTCGACGGCGGCCTTGCCGGCGAAGGCCGGCGCGTACGCCTTCCAGCTGGAGATCTCGCCCTTGCGGGACTGCCGGGTGGCGGTCGTGGTGTGCACCGCCTGCTGGATGGCCTGGTACACCGTCTCGGCGGGCAGCCGCAGCAGGGCGCCCAGGCCGCCGGCGGTGGCCGCGCTCAGGTGGGCCATGTGGTCGATGCGGTGCGCGTGCAGGCAGATGCCCTTGACCAGGGCGACGTGGATCTCGTAGGCGGCGACGACGGCGCGCAGCAGGTCGGCGCCGGTACGGCCGGTGTGCTGGGCGACGGCGAGCAGGGGCGGGATGTTGTCGCCGGGGTGGGAGTAGTCGGCGGCCAGGTAGGTGTCGTGGAAGTCGAGCTCGCGGACGGCGGTGCCGTTCGCCCAGGCGGCCCACTCCGGGGAGACCCTGGCATGGGTGCCGAAGACGGAGGCGCCCGGGGCGGTCGCGCGGTGCGCGGTGGCCTGGGCGCGGGCGACGGCGACCGGGCGGCGCAGCAGGGACGCGACGGCCACCGAGGCGTTGTCGATCACCCGGTTGACGGCCATCGCGGCACTGTCGGTGTCCAGCTCGTCGGTGGCGGTGGCGACGGCCGCGAGCTTCCAGGCGAGCTGGTCCTCGCGCGGGAGCCGGTCGGCACTGGGGTGGACACGGACGTGGTACTCGATCACGGGACTCCTCGCGGATACCGGGCGGGCAGGGCTGACACGATCGAGCCTGCCCGGCGGCCACGCGCGGGACCACCGCTCCAATCTGTGGAATCCGTACAGTGCGGAGCTGCGAATCTGCGAAAGGTGCGAATTCTGCGGATGCTAGGTTCGCACGTATCGCTGCTCCGGCACCGACGCCCGGCAGCTCGCGACCAGGAGGTGCGCCATGAGCCGACGATCGGCCGAGCGGAAGGTCTACGCGCACGCGAAGCTGCGCCGGCTGCGGCGCGAGCACGGGATGAACCAGGTCGAGATGGCCCGTGCGCTCGGCATCTCCACCAGCTACGCCAACCAGATCGAACAGAGCCAGCGCCCCCTCACGGCACCCGTACTGCTGAGGATCGCGGAGGTCTTCGGTGTCGACGCGGAGTTCTTCTCCGACGCCGACGAGGACCGACTCACGGCGGACCTGCGGACCGCGCTCGCCGACGAGGCGTGCGGGGTGGAGCTGCCCCTCCCCGAGGAGATCGCCGAGGCCGCCCGCGACCACCCCGAGGTGGCCCGCGCCCTGGTCGCCCTGCACCACCGCTACCGCGACACGGCCGAACAGGCAGCCGCCCTCGCCTCGCCGGGCCCGGGTGGCAGTGCGTTGTTGCCGACCGGTGAACCGCACGACGAGGTACGGGACTTCTTCTACACCCACCACAACCACTTCGAGCCACTGGACACCGAGGCCGAACGGGTAGCAGAATTCCTTGAGTTGAGGCCGGGACGGGCCACCGACCCACTCGCCGCACGGCTGGCCGAGCGGCACGGCGTGAAGGTGGTCCAGGCGGCCCCGAGCCGCTCCGGAGACGCCCGGCGCTTCGACCCGACCGCCGGACTGCTGTTCCTGTCCCCCTGGCTCAGCGACGGCCAACGCGCCTTCCAACTCGCCACCCAGCTCGCTCTACTGGAGCACGCGCCGCTGCTGGACCAACTCGCCTACGGTGCCAAGGAATTGACCACGCCGGAGTCCGTGGCCCTGGCCCGAATCGGCCTGGCGAACTACTTCGCGGGCGCCCTGCTCATGCCGTACGCCGTCTTCCAGGCCACGGCCGACGAGGTGCGATACGACGTCGAGCTGTTGTCCGCGCGCTTCGGCGTCGGATTCGAGACCGTCTGCCACCGGCTGAGCACCCTGCAACGCACCGGCCGCCGGGGCGTGCCGTTCTCCTTCCTCCGCGTCGACCGGGCCGGCAACATCTCCAAGCGCCAGTCCGCGACCGACTTCCACTTCTCCCGCCTCGGCGGTACCTGCCCGCTGTGGACGGTGTACGAAGCGTTCTCGGCACCGGGACGGATACTGACCCAGGTCGCCGAAATGCCGGACGGAAAACGGTACTTCTGGATCGCCCGGACCGTCACGCGCGGCGGCCTCGGCCACCATGCCCCGCGCGCCGAGTACGCGGTCGCCCTCGGCTGCGAACTGCGCCACGCGCACCGGCTCGTCTACGCCGAGGGCATCGCCCTCGCCGATCCACGCGCCGCCACCCCGATCGGCCTGGGCTGCCGGATCTGCGAACGCCGGGACTGCGCCCAGCGGGCCCGGCCACCGGCCGGCGGGCGCCTCGCCATCGACCCCGACCGGCGCACCTACGTGCCCTATCCGGTCGAAACCCGCACACCCTGACAGCGGCAGACAGGGCTCACAGGTGCTGTGGGAGCTTCCGGCGCCTCCACCGGCAGGCTGCCGCAGGCGTCAGGACCACTACCGCGGTCACCCGGCGGTCTCGTCGTTCTCGACCGGGTAGGGCACGAAGGTGCTGCTGTTCTGGTCGATGAGCAGCGGACGCCCCAGTGGCGGCACAGCTCGTTGGGAGCAGTCGAGGCGTTCGCAGGCGCGGCAGCCCATGCCGATGGGGGTGGCTGCGGAGGTGTTGCCGAGGTCGAGGCCCTCGGAGTAGACGAGCCGATGGGCGTGGCGGAGCTCGCAGCCGAGGCCGATGGCGTAGGTCTTGCCGGGTTCGCCCCAGCCGCCGCGGTGCCGGGTGACGGCCCGCGCGGTCCACAAGTAGCGGTGCCCGTCGGGCATTTCGGCGATCTGGACGTGGATGCGGCCGGGGGTGGCAAACGCCTCGTACACGTTCCACAGTGGGCAGGTGCCGCCGGCCCGGGAGAAGTGGAAGCCGGTCGCCGACTGGCGTTTGGACAGGTTGCCGGCCCGGTCGACGCGGACGAAGGAGAACGGTACGCCGCGCAGTCGGGGGCGTTGGAGGGTGCTCAGTCGATGGCAGACGGTCTCGTAGCCGAGACCGAAGTGGTCGGTGAGACGCTCGATGTCGTAGCGCGCTTCCTCGGCGGCCGCATGAAACGCGGAATAGGGCAGGACGAGTGCGGCGGCGTAGTAGTTGGCGATCCCGATGCGCGCCAGTGCCTGGGTGGCCGATCCGGGTGGGAAGTCCTCGGTCGCCAGTCGGTCGAGATCCTCGCCGTGCTCCAGCAGTGCGAGCTGGGTCGCCATGCGGAACGCACGCTGGCCGGGCCGCAGTCGAGAGGACAGGTGAAGCGTGCGGTTCCTCTCGTCGTAGCGGTGCAGCCGCGCGCCGGGCTCGGCGCCCAGCTGAACGCCGTGTGCCTCGGTGAGTCTCGCGGTGAGGGCACCGATCACCTCCCCCGGCCGGATGCCGATCTCACCGGCCAGGCGCTCGGCCGCGACATCGATGTCGTGGAGGTAGTTCTGACGTCGGTAGAAGAAGTCGCGGATTTCCTCGTGGGGTGAGGAGGTGGTCCCCCGATCACGGTCCCGGCCGTCCGCCGCCCCGGCCAGGCGCTCGGACAACCGCTGGTTGCGGCGGCCCAGGTCGAGCAGGACCTTGGCGACGTCCGGCAGCCGGGTGGCCAGGTCACGCAGGTCGGCGGCGGAGATCCGGGCCTCGGTGATCTCCCCGGCGAGCGCTTCACGGAGGTCGGCCATCAAGCGTGTCGTGTCCCGCTCCGAGAAGAACCCCGGATCGACGCCGAACGCCTCGGTCAGCCTGAGCAGAACGGGCACGGTGAGCGGCCGGGAGTCGTGCTCCATCTGGTTCAGGTAGCTCGGGGAGATACCCAGCACACGCGCGAGATCCGCCTGGCTCATGCGGCGCTCCTCGCGCAGTCGCCGTAGCCGCGCGCCCGCGTACGTCTTGCTCACCGCGTGTCCTTTGCTGTCCGGGTCCTGGTCAGCGTACGGGAACGGCTCGGCCCTGCGACCTTTGCAATGTTGGCAAAACGGCGAGCGAAGATTCGCAGAAGTTGGCAAGCGTCCCTACTTGTTGGCACTCAGTGCCACTGTCAGAGTCTCCATGCGGCCCGTTGGACCTGGACGGCCACCGCCTGCAACTGGGGCCCGATTCACGGCCCTGACGTCGGAGATCCCGGCCACGGCGGTGTCCAACACCGGCAACATCGCTCAGCTCCGCCATCCGGAAGGACAGCGGGCCGCACCCCAGCCATAAGAAGTACGACACGACGTGCCACAACTGTGCCGCCCCGGCAGCAGTGTTGGCATCCCCCACGGACCGAGGAGACGGTGACAGTCATGGCAGAAGCGAGGACGCAGGCCATCGAGGAACTGGCGCGGCGCTGGGCCACCGACCCCCGGTGGCAGGGCATCGAGCGCACCTACGGCGCCGAGGACGTCGTCCGACTGGCCGGCAGCGTCCGCGAGGAGCACACGCTGGCCCGGCGCGGCGCCGAGCGGCTGTGGCGCCAACTCCACGAGCAGGACTACCTCCACGCCCTCGGCGCGCTCACCGGTGGTCAGGCAGTCCAGCAGGTCAAGGCCGGTCTCCAGGCCATCTACCTCTCCGGCTGGCAGGTCGCCGCCGACGCCAACCAGGCCGGCCACACCTACCCCGACCAGAGCCTGTACCCGGCCAACTCCGTTCCGCAGGTGGTCCGTCGGATCAACAACGCGCTGCTGCGCGCCGACCAGATCGCCACCGCCGAGAACGCCGGTGACACCACCGACTGGCTCGCCCCGATCGTCGCCGACGCGGAGGCCGGCTTCGGCGGTCCGCTCAACGCCTTCGAGCTGACCAAGGCGATGATCGCGGCGGGCGCCGCCGGCATCCACTACGAGGACCAGCTCGCCTCGGAGAAGAAGTGCGGCCACCTCGGCGGGAAGGTGCTGGTGCCGACCTCCCAGCACATCCGCACCCTCAACGCGGCCCGGCTCGCGGCCGACATCGCCGACACCCCCACCCTCATCGTCGCCCGCACCGACGCCCTCGCGGCGAACCTGCTGACCAGCGACGTCGACGAGCGCGACGCTCGGTTCGTGACCGGCGAGCGCACGGCCGAGGGCTTCTACCGCGTGCAGAACGGCATGGCACCGGTCATCGCCCGCGGCCTGGCCTACGCCCCGTACGCCGACCTGATCTGGGTGGAGACCGGCACCCCGGACCTGGCACAGGCGCGGGAGTTCGCCGAGGCCGTCCATGCCGAGCACCCGGACCAGATGCTCGCCTACAACTGCTCGCCGTCCTTCAACTGGAAGGCCGCGCTGGACGACGACCAGATCGCCAAGTTCCAGCGCGAGTTGGCCGCGATGGGCTACAAGTTCCAGTTCATCACGCTGGCCGGCTTCCACTCCCTCAACCACGGCATGTTCGACCTCGCCCGCGGCTACGCCGAGCACGGGATGACCGCCTACGTCGACCTGCAGGAGAAGGAGTTCGCGGCTCAGGCGCAGGGCTTCACCGCGGTCAAGCACCAACGCGAGGTCGGCACCGGCTACTTCGACCTGGTGTCCACCGCCGTCAACCCCACCTCCTCCACCACCGCCCTGGCCGGCTCCACCGAGGAAGAGCAGTTCCACTAGGCCGCCGGGCCGGACGCCCTCCCCCGTCCGGCCGACCCTCGGCCGCGCGGAGGGCGGGCGACCGTCTCCGTCCCCCTCCGCTCCTTCCCCTCAGGAGATCCCGATGTCCATCACCGCACTCACCCAGCAGGTTCGTGTCCTCGCTGCACTCGGCGAGCGGCACGACGAGATCCTCACCCCCGCCGCCCTGGCCTTCGTCGGCCGGCTGGCCGAGGTGTTCGAGCCGCGTCGGCGGGATCTGATGAAGGAACGCCGTCGGCAGGCACTGCGGCTGGCATCGGGCTCACCGCTCGACTTCCTCCTGGTCACCGCCGCCCTCCGCAACGATCCCTCCTGGCGGGTCGCGCCGCCCGCGCCCGGCCTGACCGACCGGCGCGTGGAGATCACCGGCCCGCCGGACCGCCGGATGACCGTCAACGCCCTCAACTCCGGCGCCGAGGTGTGGATGGCGGACTTCGAGGACGCGACCGCACCCTCGTGGGACAACGTCATCGGCGGGCAGCTCAACCTGCTCGATGCCATCGAGCGCCGGATCGACTTCACCACCCCCGAGGGCAAGGAGTACCGGCTCGGCGAGCGGCTCGCCACCATCATGGTGCGCCCGCGCGGCTGGCACCTGGACGAGGAGCACCTGGAACGCGCGGGCCGCCCGGTCCCCGCCGCGCTCGTCGACTTCGGCCTGTACTTCTTCCACTGCGCCCAGCGACAGCTCGACACCGGTCACGGCCCGTACTTCTACCTTCCGAAACTGGAGAACCGCTACGAGGCCCGCCTCTGGAACGACGTCTTCCTCCTCGCCCAGGAGCTTCTCGGCATTCCCCGTGGCACCATCCGCGCCACCGTCCTCATCGAGACGATCACCGCCGCGTTCGAGATGGAAGAGATCCTCCACGAACTGCGCGAGCACAGCGCCGGACTCAACGCCGGCCGCTGGGACTACCTGTTCAGCATGATCAAGACGTTCGGGCACCGCACGGACTTCCTCCTGCCCGACCGCGCCAAGGTCACGATGACCGCCCCGTTCCTGCGGGCCTACACCGAACTGCTCGTGCGCACCTGCCACCGGCGCGGGGCGCACGCCATCGGCGGCATGGCCGCGCAGGTGCCGAGCAAGGACCCGGCCGTGAACGAGGCCGCGCTCGCCAAGGTCTGCCTGGACAAGGAGCGGGAGACGGAGGACGGCTTCGACGGGTCCTGGGTGGCCCATCCCGCCCTCGTGCCCGTGTGCCGCGCGGTCTTCGACGGCGTCCTGGGCGACCGCCCCCACCAACTCGACCGCACCCGCGACGACGTCGACGTGACCTCAGCCGACCTGCTGTCGGTGCGGCGGATCAGCGGACCGCCGACCGGGGACGGAGTGCGCACCAACATCTCCGTCTCCTTGCGGTACTACGCGGCCTGGCTGCGCGGGCAGGGCGCGGTCGCGCTCGACGGGCTGATGGAGGACGCGGCCACCGCGGAGATCGCCCGCGTGCAGATCTGGCAGTGGCTCCGACACCGGGTCATCGACCGTCGGACCGTGGAAAGGGTCCTCGACGAGGAGACCGCCGCGCTCGGGGCCGAGTACCCGTGGGCGCCCGTCGACGACATTCGCGCCCTCTTCGAGCGGAACACGCTGACCAGCGAGCTACCGATGTTCTTCACCCCGGATGCCTACACCCGCCACCTCGTGCGGCGGACGGAGGCCCGGGCATGAGCGCGGTCATCGAACGCGTCGGCGTCGTCGGCGGCGGGCAGATGGGCGCCGGGATCGCCGAGGTGTGTGCGCGCGCCGGGCTGGACACCGTGGTCTGCGAGGCGAACGCGACCGCTGCGCGCACCGCCCGGGACCGGATCAGTGCCTCACTCGACCGGGCAGTGCGCCGCGGAAAGCTGCAACAGACGGCGGCACGGGACGCGCTCGCACGGATGGTGTTCACCAGCAGTCTGGACGACCTGGCCGACCGGCAGCTCGTCATCGAGGCGGTGGTCGAGAACCCGGACGCCAAAACCGAGGTGTTCGCCGCCCTCGACAAGATCGTCGAGGATCCGGCCGCCGTCCTGGCCACCAACACCTCCTCCCTCCCGATCATGCGGCTCGGCATGTCGACCCTCCGTGCGGACCGGGTTGTCGGCCTGCACTTCTTCAATCCGGTCCCCGTGATGCCGCTGGTCGAGGTGGTGACCTCGCTGCACACCTCGGCCGAGACCACCGCCGCGGTCGAGGACTTCGCCACCCGCACGCTCGGCAAGACGGTGATCCGTTCCCAGGACCGCGCCGGCTTCGTCGTCAACGCCCTGCTGATCCCCTACCTCCTCTCCGCCATCCGCATGGCGGAATCCGGATTCGTCACCGCCGCCGACATCGACACCGGCATGGAACTGGGCTGCGCCCACCCGATGGGACCGCTCGAACTCGCCGACCTGATCGGCCTGGACACCGTCGCCTCGATCGCGGAGTCCCTGTACGCCGAGTTCCGCGAACCCCTCTACGCCCCACCGCCGCTGCTCCGACGCATGGTGGAGGCAGGGCTTCTCGGCCGTAAGACGCGCCGGGGGTTCCACCCTTACGAACAGGACTGATGACCTGATGGGACACGGGCTGAGGGGCCCGCACCGCCACCGGCGATGAGGGTCTTCGGTGAGCGGGAACGACCGCCGTCCTACGCACTGGGTCCGAGGTACCGGACCCGGGACGGTGGTGCCGCCCACGCCGAAGCGCCGTGGGCGTCCGAGTTCTCGTTCACGAGGGTTCCGGCAACGGCGAAGACAGCGCCCTGGCGAGCAGAATCCGGGCCAGCTCTGTCTTGGTGGCGAAGGCACGCCGTCGGGCACCTTCGCTACGTGACGACTCTCGGTGGGGCCGGCGGTGCCGGAGTACTGCCCGTTGCACCCCGGCCGAGGTCGCTCCCGGCTTGAGCCACGCAGGTCAACCCGTCGACGGCGGTGAGTGCGACGGCGATGTGCGCTTACCCGGATATCCCAAAAATACGAAACACACCTTCCAGATCCGTTTTCGTGTGGGCTGCTGGTCCTACGCTGGCGGCCGTGACCTCCGGGCTTGGCCTCCGCCTCTCACGTGCCGCTGTCTTCGCGACGGTGTGCGTGGCGGCATCGGCTCTGGGGCACGCGCTGATGTCCGGTCAGACCGTGCCCGTTCGGGTGGTGGCGTACGCGTTCGCCGCGACCACGGTGGGCGCGTGGTGGCTCACCGGACGGGAACGCGGCGCGCTCGTGGTCACCGGCGCCACCGTGGCCGCGCAGTTCGTGCTGCACACGGTGTTCAACCTGTCGCAGTTGCTGCCGCCGCCATCCGTGCTGTCCGCATCGCTGGCCGCGCACCACGGCACGGCCGGCATGGGCGGGATGTCCGACTCCGTGGACATGGCGGCCACCGGACACTCCTGGTCCCTCGGTATGGGGCTCGCGCATGGCCTGGCCGCGCTGGTCTGCGGGGTGTGGCTGTGGTGCGGTGAGGCGGCCGCGTTCCGCCTGGGCCGGTCGTTGGCCTCCTCCGTCTTCGCGCCACTCCGACGTGCTCGACGGTCGTTCGCCCACATCGGCCCGGCCTCCCCCACACGTCCCGGGGCCGCTTACGGTCCCGTTCGGCGTCTGTGTGCGTGGCCGCTGCGCTACGCCGTCCTCCGCAGGGGTCCGCCGGCGTTTCCCGTCTGCCGCTGACCGCTCGTCCCCGCACGCGGGTCGATGAGCAGATTGCCGATGTGCACGGATGTCCGTGCGCCGGCTCAATTCCAGCTGATAGCTGGGCGGCGCCGGGACCACTGCCGGATCGAACCATTGTTCCGGGCGGTTTCGATCGTCAGTCTGGGGTGGCGGCGACAGCCGAAGACCCAGAACTGCCGGGCCGGGAGTACTCGCCTGCTGCGCACCATGGGTGTTCCTCTGGGGAGTCGCGGGGCGAAACCGTCTGTGGAGATCTTGGAAGGCGAATCGCTAGATGCCGAAATCGAGAAGAAGCATGCCGTCATTCACTTTCGCTCTGCGTCAGCTCAACCGTCATGGGCTTTTTGCTCTGCGCTTGTCCCTCGGGACCGTCTACGTATGGTTCGGGGCCCTCAAGGCAACCGACTCCACCCCCGTGGGCAAGCTCGTTCGCGATGCCGTGCCGTTCACCACCCCGACCTGGTTCGTCTCCGCGGTGGGCATCGTGGAGATCGTCGTAGGTCTCTGGTTCCTGTACGGACGTCGTCTCAAGTGGTTGCTGCCCCTTTTCGCCACCCATATGTTCAGCACCTTCAGCGTTCTGGTCTTCCTCCCGGGGATCGCCTTCCAGTACGCCAACCCCTGGCAGCTGAGCATGACTGGCGAATTCGTCGTCAAGAACCTCGTCCTGCTCAGCGCCGGGGTCTTCCTGTGCAGCCACCCGGACACCTCCCGGGGACCCGAGCATGAAATGAGGACAGCTGTGCGAGCACTCAGGGTGTGAACTACCGGCTACTCCCCAGGGCCTTGTCCCATCCTGCTTTCACCGGCATTCGCCGCCACCACGTGGGCCCGGTGCCGTGAACCGGCACCGCCGCCCGCGAGGAGCAGCCGCAGCAGCCGGTACAGCGGCCGGGCGGCCGCGGCCTGGAGCGCCTGAGCGATGGGTGCCAGCTTGATCGTTGGCACCCGTCGGCCGGTCCCGTCAGTCCTGCTCGAAGTGACTGGGACGGCCGTCGCACTCGATCAGGCGGCCCAACTCGGCGGCCTTCGCCCGGGGCATGAGGGTCCAGGTGCCGTCGGTGCGGCGAAGGGCTGTCGAGTGCCAGGGGGTGGTCCAGGCATCGGGCGCGTCCAGCAGGCGGATGCCGAACTTGCGGGCGCCGATGGGCTGGGGGTGGATGGACAGGCGTACGGAGCGGGGGTGGTGGTCGGCGATCAGGTCGCCCCAGGCGCGGCTGCGCTGGATGACGCCGTACGCACGCTGCCGGCACTCGCGCTGGAGGGCGGAGCGGGTGCCCGCGTGGTCGGCGGTGTCCTCGACGAGGAAGCGGGTGATGCCCCGGTAGAGGGCGAGGGTGTTGTCGTCGGCGCGGACCTCGGCGCGCAGGGCGTCCAGTGTGGGGGCGTAGCTCTTGTGGAGGTGGGCGCGTTTGGTGTCGTGCGGGAGGTCGCCGAACACGTCGCGCAGGTCGAATACGGAGAGTCCGGTCAGGCCCACGTGGTCTATGAGGGTGCGGAGTTCGTCGGCGTAGGCGTCGATGTGCTCGTCGGGGACGCGGACGAGGTCGCCGAAGGCGTGGCCGTCGGAGCAGACGACCATGCGGGCGCCGGGCGGGTGGATCCGCTCGATCTCGGTGCAGAGGGTGTTGAGGAAGCCGAGGGAGAGGCGTTCTCCCTGGTCGGGGAGGTGGCCGAGGATTTTGGCGGGGTTGGGGGACTTGCAGGGGAAGCCGGGCAGGGTGAACGTGACGGGGGCGTCGTCGCGTACGAAGCGGGCGATCCGGCGCAGTTGGTGCGGAAACCTCTCGGCGGGGGCGGGGCCCTGGTCGGTTGTCCGGTGGTGCGGTAGGAGCAGGTTCAGGATCGCGATGCTGCGTCTCGTGGTGTGGGCGTCCGGCTCGGTTGTCGGCGGCATGTCGTTCCTCCGGAAGGCGTGCGGGCATGACGGCATGGCGCCGTGGCGAGGGGCGGCCAGGCGCCGTCAGGCGGATGGGGTGATGGATCAGCCGGGTCCGGGGCGAGCGGTGTGGCCGGCCCCGGTCAGCCGAAAGCCGGCGTCACAGGCGTGTCAGAGGCATCTCAGCGGCGTCGGTCGTAGCCCACGGGCAGGTGGTTGGTGCCGCGGCCGAGGACGGCGGGGATCCACTCGATGTCCTCGTCCTTGATGGCGAGTTGGAGGCCGGGGAGTCGGGTGAGCAGGGCGTCCAGGGCGACCTGGAGTTCGGTGCGGGCGAGGGCGGCGCCGGGACAGAAGTGGATGCCGTGGCCGAAGGCGAGGTGCGGGTTGGGGGTGCGGTCGAGGTCGAGGGTGTCGGGGTCGGGGAAGCGGCGCGGGTCGCGGTTGGCGGCGCACAGGGAGACGATCACGGAGTCGCCGGCCGGGACGTCGGTGCCGTGCAGATCGTCGTCCTGGTCGAGGAAGCGCCAGGTGGTCAGTTCGAAGGCGCTGTCGTAGCGGAGGAGTTCCTCGACGGCGCGGGGCAGCAGGTCGGGTTCGTCGCGCAGGCGGGCGAGCTGGTCGGGGTGGCGGAAGAGGGCGATCAGTGCGGTGGTGATCTGGTTGGTGACCGGTTCCTGTCCGGCGACGAGGAGCTGGAAGATCATGGAGTCCAGTTCCTCCTGCGACAGTTCGCGGCGGTCCCGGGCGACGACGAGGCGGCTGAGGAGGTCGTCGTCCCAGTGTTCGCGCTTGTGGGCGACGACCTCGGCGATGTAGTTCTGCAGGCCGTGCAGCCGGGCCTCGTACAGCGGGCGTCCGGGGTCGGTGGGGCCGACCGGCTGGACGACCTTGCCCCAGTCGCGGTCGAAGCGGGCGGCCAGATGCTGCGGGAGGCCGATGACTTCGGCGAGGACCTGGAAGGGGAAGTGTGCGGCGAAGCCGGCGACGAGGTCGGCGGGGCCGGATTCGGGGAGTGCGTCGATGAGGGCGTCGGCCAGTTCCTGGAAGCGGGGGCGCAGGCTCTCGATGCGGCGGGGCGTGAAGGCGTCGGTGACGAAGCGCCGCATGCGGGTGTGCCGGGGCGGGTCCTGGTGGAGGAGGTGGACCTGGAGCTGGGAGTGCTGGGGTTCGGGCATGATCGAGGCGCGGGCGCGCCAGCGGTCGTTGCCGCGGTCGTGGTTCTTGCCCAGGCGGTCGTCGTTGAGGGCGGCGTGGGCCGCGTCGTAGCCGGTGACGAGCCAGGCTTGTACACCGCTGGGGAAGAGCACGCGGTGGACGGGGCCGGCCTCGCGCATCCGCTCGTAGAGCGGGTAGGGGTCGCTCTTGTAGGGGCAGCCCGTCAGCGGGACCGGGTCGGGCAGCGGCTCGGGCCGGGGCTTCGGCTCAGCGGCCGGCAGGGGTGGCTCTTGGATGGTCATACGGGGGCTCCTCAGAGGGCGAGTTCGGGTCGGTGGTGGTCCAGCCACAGGGCCAGGTCGACGACCCGTTCGAGGCGGAGGCGGTGGCCCCACACCAGTTGGTCGGGCGGGGTGTCGAGGGCGGGCTTGAGGCGGGACTCGTCGGCCAGGGCGCGGACCTGCTCGCTGGACAGGGCGTCGCGGGCCAGCTCCTGGAGGCCGCGGTTGTAGTCGGGGTGGTGGGTGGCCGGGTAGTGGTTCTTGGGCCGGTGCAGTACGGAATGGGGCGCGAGTCCGGCGCCGGCGGCGCGCAGCAGGCTCTTCTCCCGGCCGTCGAAGCTCTTGTGCGCCCAGGGCGTGGCGAAGGCGTACTCGACGAGGCGGTGGTCGCAGTAGGGGACGCGAACCTCCAGCCCCTGGGCCATGCTCAACCGGTCCTTGCGGTGCAGGAGTTGGCGCAGCCAGCGGGTCAGGGACAGGTGCTGCATCTCGCGCTGGCGGTGCTCGACGGGGGATTCGCCGTCCCGATGCGGTACGGCGGCCAGGGCACTGCGATACGTGTCATTGCGGAACTCCCCTATTCTCAGGTCGAGTTCGGCGTTGAGCGGCATCGCGGCGTCGTCACCGTTGACGAGCAGCCACGGGAAGGTGTCCGCGGCCAGCGCCTTCGGATCGTGGAACCAGGGATAGCCGCCGAACACCTCGTCCGCCGCCTCACCGGAGAGCGCCACGGTGGAGTGCTTGCGGATCTCGCCGAACAGCAGGTACAGCGAGGTGTCCATGTCGCCGACGCCGATCGGCGAGTCCCTCGCCACGACGACCGCCTTCCGGTGCTCGGGGTCGAGCAGGGCGTGCGGGTCGAGGACGACGGTGCTGTGGTCGGTGCCGATGAACGCGCCGGCCTCGGTGGCGTACGGGGTGTCGTGGCCGGTGCGCAGCACGTCGCCGGTGAACTGCTCGGCCTGGTCGCTGTAGTCGACGGCGTGGGAGCGGATGCGGGCGTCCGGGCCTTCCCGCAGCCGGAGTTCGTCGGCGAGGAGCGCGGTCAGGACGGTGGAGTCGATACCGCCGGACAGCAGGCTGCACACCGGGACGTCCGCCTCCAGCTGGCTGCGGGCGGCCGAGCCGACCAGCTCACGGACCCGCTCGACGGCGGTGTCCCGGTCGTCGTCGTGGGTGTCGGCCTCCAGCTGCCAGTAGCGGCGTTCGCGGATGCCGTCCCGGTCCAGGACGAGCAGACCGCCGGGCTCCACCTCCCGTACGCCCGACCACACCGTGGGCCCGGTGTTGAACAGCAGGCTGTACGCCTCCCGCAACCCGTCGGCGTCCACCCGGGGCCGGACCTCCGGATGGGCGAACAGTGCCTTGGGCTCCGAGGCGAAGGCCAGGCCGCCGTCGACGGCCGCCCAGAACAGAGGTTTGACGCCGAGGCGGTCGCGTACCAGCAGCAACCGCTGCGCCCGCTCGTCCCACACGGCGAAGGCGAACATGCCCTCCAGATGGCCGGCGACGTCCTCGCCCCACTCGGCGTAGGCGCGCAGTACCACCTCGGTGTCGCTGCGGGTGCGGAAGTGGTGCCCACGGCGCCGGAGTTCGGCCCGCAGTGCGTGGTGGTTGTAGACCTCGCCGCTGTAGCTGAGGACGAGGGTCGGCCGGTCGGGGCGGTCGGGGCGGTCGGTCATCGGCTGCGCGCCGCCGGCCAGGTCGATGACGGCCAGGCGGCGGTGGCCGAGCGCGGCGCGCTCGCCGAGCCAGATGCCGCGCGCGTCCGGACCGCGCGGGGTGAGGGTGTCGGTCATGGCCCCGATGACCGGGGCCTGCGTGCGGGCGTCGCGGTGAAAGGACGCCCAGCCGGTGATTCCGCACATGCGGGTGACTCCGTGTCAGTGGTGGGCGGCGGGTGCCGCGTCGGTCGTCGTCTCGGGGACGGGTGCGGGTCTTCTGCCGGGCAGGGCGATCAGGGGCACGGCCAAGCAGGCGGCGGTGGCGGCCAGCACGAGCCCGGCCCGTACGCCCTGGTCGGGTCCGGCCAGCCCCCAGACGGCGGTGGCCAGGGCGGGCCCGAGGGTGAAGCCGAGCGTGCGGGCGAGCTGCATCGTGGATCCGACGGTCGCGGTCCGGTCCCGTGGTGCGGTGCCCATGACCAGGGCCTGGGTGGGGCCGCCGTTCAGGCCCATGCCGACGCCGGCCAGCGCCAACCGCCAGGCCACCTCCAAGGGTGACCAGCCGTCGCCCAACGGGATCAGCAGAAGCAGGCCGGTGGCGGTGACCGCGGCGCCGGCGACCGCGACCGGCCGGGCGCCGTACCGGTCGGCGAGGCGCCCCCCGATCTGCCCGGCCAAGCCCATCCCGAGGGGGAAGGCGAGAACGATCAGCCCGGTGGTGGTGGCGCTGACACCGTCGTCACGTTGCAGGTGCAGGGCGACGACGTAGTGCATGGCGGCGAATCCGGCCGCGAGGGACAGCACCGCGCCGTGGGCCCGGAACAGTCCCGTGGCCCGCAGCACACCGGCCACCGGCCGGCCGCCCGGGCCACGCGACCACCACCAGAGCGTCGGGACCGCCGCGAGCGCGAGCACCAGCCACGCCGGGCGCTCCGACGCCAGGGTCAGGGCCAGCAGCAGGACCGCCACGCCCGAGGCCACCAGCAGCGCGTCCGCCACCGCGCGCCGGTCGGGCCGGCGCAACCCGCCGTCCCTCGGCATGACCTTCCAGGCCACGGCCAGGGCGAGCACACAGAACGGGATCTTCACCAGGAAGACCGCGTGCCAGCCCAGGTGGTCCAGCAGCAGCCCGCCCACGGCCGGTCCGGTCACGGCGCCCAACGGGCCGAGGGTGGCGGGCACGCTCATCGCCCGCCCACGCTTCTCCGGTCGCACGGAACGGACCGCGAGGACCGGCATCAGCACGAAGAGCACCGCCGCGAAGGCACCCTGCGCGAGACGGGCGGCGATCAGCCAGGCCGCCCAGGGCGCGGCGGCAGCCAAGGCGCTGCACAGGCCGAATCCGCAGGTCGCGGTCAGCACGGCGGAACGCGGCCCCACCCCGTCGAGCCACCGGCCGACCGGCAACAGCAAGGCCACCACCGGGAGTTGGTAACCCAGCACCGCCCACTGGGCGGTCGCGGTGGACACATGCAGACCGTCGGCGATGTCCGCCAGGGCCACGTTGACGATGTTCATGTCGAGCATCGCCATGAACGCCAGCACGCCCGAGACGGCGACCAGCGGCCAGCGGTCCTCGCCGGCGGGTACGCGATCGAGCGGTCCTGCACCGGGATCGTGGTGTGCCACCGTTCCCCCTCATCCTCAAGAACGGACTGCCCGACGACAGTCCCGTCTGAGGAGTCGTGAGGAATCGAAGGTGAGTTCCCGGCACCTCCCAAGAATGTGACCGGGAGGCTGGTTTTCCGGGCTGACCAGCACGGCGGGTCGGGTTCCGTTAGCGGCGCCGGGAACGGCGAACGGAACGGCCGCACTCCCCCGCCGATCCGCGGAACTCCATGGTCCAACCGGCCGACTCCTAGGTGAGGGCGCCGCCCTCACCCTCCGCGCCCGCGGATCGGTCCGCAAACGGAAGCCCCCACGACCCCAGGAGTTCCCCATGGCCCAGAAGCAGTACACCGTCACCGGCATGAGCTGTGAGCACTGCGCGGCGAGCATCAGGGAAGAGGTGTCCGAGGTATCGGGCGTGCGCGAGGTCGAGGTGGACCTCGCCGGGAAGGCCGTCACGGTGCACGGCACCGGCCTCGACGACGAGCCGCTGCGCGCGGCCATCGCCGAGGCCGGTTACGGCGTCGTCGACCCGGTCGCCGCCTGATCGACCGGAACCGCGGGCCGGGCAGGACGCCATCGGCACGGCGCAATCGCCGTCCTGCCCGCCCGCGTTCATCCGCCGGCCCGTACGGTGCCCACCTCCACCGCCGCGACCGGCTCCGTGCCGGCCGGCGCCTGGTGGTCGAAGGCGATCAGGGGGTCACCGGTCAGGGGGTGGTCGACCACGGCCGCCCGCACGCCGAACACCTCGGCCAGCAGGGCGGGCGTGAGGACATCGCGCGGTGGCCCGGAGGCGACCACGGCTCCGCCGCTCAGGACGTGCAGTCGGTCGCACACCGCCGCGGCCGCGTTGAGGTCGTGCAGCGACACCAGGGTCGTCCGGCGCTGGGCTCTCAACAGGACGAGCAGTTCGACCTGGTGGCGGATGTCGAGATGGTTGGTCGGCTCGTCCAGGACCAGGACGTCCGGATTCTGGGCGAAGGCGCGGGCCAGCAGGACGCGTTGGCGCTCGCCCCCGGAAAGGGTCGTGAACCGGCGCCCGGTCGCCGCCGCCATCCCGACGTCGGCGAGGGCACGGCCGATGACCTCCCGATCGACGGCGTCATCAGCCGCGAAGGCACGCTTGTACGGGGTGCGCCCCATCGCGACCACCTCGCGCACGGTCAGCTCGAAGTCGCTGCCCCGTTCCTGCGGCAGCGCGGCGACATGCCGCGCAGACTGGACCGGGGTCAGCTCGCACAGGTCGGTGCCCGCCAACAGCACCCGGCCCGCGGTGGGTTTCAGATGCCGGTAGACGGCGCGCAGCAGCGTGGACTTGCCGCTGCCGTTCGGCCCGACCAAACCGGTGATCTCGCCCTCGGCCGCCACCAGATGGGCCCCCGCCACGACCGTGCGGCCGGCATAGGCGACGTGCAGGCCCTCGATCTCGATCCTCAACTTCCGCTCCAAAGACGCCGGTCCAGCAGATACAGCAGCGCCGGAGCGCCGATCAACGAGGTGACCACGCCGACCGGCAACTCCTGCGAGTCCATCGCCGTACGGCAGACGATGTCGACCACCACCAGCAGCAGCGCACCGAACAGCGCCGAGAGCGGCAACAGACGGCGGTGGTCGCCGCCGACGACCAGACGGCAGGCGTGCGGCACCATCAGACCGACGAAGGCGATCGCACCGGACACCGCCACCAGGACGCCGGTAACCACACTGGTCACCGCGAACAGCTCCCGGCGCAGCCGGGTGACGTTGACGCCGAGCCCCGCCGCCGTCTCGTCACCCATCAGCAGGGCGTTCAGCGCCCGGGCGCGTGCCTGAAGCCACAGCAGGCCGGCCGGAACCACGACCGCGGGCACCACCAGCAGCTGCCAACTCGCGCCGCTGAGACTGCCCATGAGCCAGAACAGCACACTGCGCGTCTGCTGCTCGTCCCCGGCCTGCAACACCAGATAGCTCGTGAAGCCGGACAGGAACTGGCCGATCGCGACCCCGGCCAGCACCAGCCGCAGCGGCGCGAATCCCCCGCCCCGCCGGGCGATGACCCACACCAGGGCGAACGTGGCCAGCGCGCCGACGAAGGCCGCGCCGGACAGCCCCAGGCCCAGCGCCCCGCCCGCGCCGAGACCGAGGACGATGGCGGCGACCGCACCGAGCGACGCCCCGTTGCAGATGCCCAGCATGTACGGGTCGGCCAGCGGGTTGCGTACCAGCGCCTGCACCGCCGTCCCGACGAGGCCGAGCCCGGCCCCCACGAGTGCGGCCAGCAACGCCCGCGGGACACGCAGTTGCCACACGATCAGGTCGTCCGTGCCGGGCCGCGGGGCCTCACCGGCCAGTCGCCGCGCCACCACGCTCCACACCTCGCCGGGCGGGATGGACGTCGAACCCCAGGCCACCGCGGCCGTCAGCGCGACGAGGAGTGCCACACCGAGGACCAGCGCCAGCGGACCGGCGGGCAGACTCCGGGCGCCCCGGCTCCCGTCGTTCCGGCTCGCGTCCGTGGCCTTGCGGCGGGACGCGGACAGCGTAGAGAGCACGGCTAGCCGACCTTGCCCGGGTAGAGGGTCTTGGCGATCGCCTCGACCGTGTCGGCGTTCTCGACCCCGGCGATGGTGGTCTGCTCGGAGCCGATGCGCAGGAAGTGGCCCTCCTTGACCGCCTTCAGGCCCTTGGTGGCCGGATTGGTCTCCAGCCACTGCTGCGCCTCGTCGAACGCCTTCTTGTTGGCCGCCTCGCTGCCCCGGTTGCGCACCCCGAGTTGGATCCAGTCCGGGTTCTTGGCGATCACGTCCTCCCAACCGACCTGCTTGCGGTCGCTGTTGCAGTCGGCGAAGACGTTGCGGGCTCCGGCCAGGGTGATCACCGCGTTGGCGACCTGGCGGTTGCAGATGACGGTGGGCTGCTTGGTGCCGGCCTCGTAGTCGAAGAAGAAGTACGTCGGCCGCTTCCCCTCCGGCGTACCGTCGACGGCCTTCCGGACCGCGTCCACCTTCTCCTTCATCCCGGCGACGAGTTCCTTCGCCCTGGCGCTCGTGCCGGTGACCGCGCCGAGCGAGGTGATGTCGGCCTCGACCGCCGACAGGTCCGTCACCGGGCTCTTGCTCTGCGCCGCGCAGGCGGTGGACTTCAGGTAGATGTGCTTGATCCCGGCCGCCTTGTACTCCGCCTCGGTCGGCACATCGCCCATGCCTCCCCCGCCCATCCCGCCCATGGCGGCGAACGTGTCGACGTACAGGTCGGCACCGGAGCCGAGGATCTTCTCCTTCGGGATCACGCCCTTGCCGAGCACGCTGATCTTCTGCGCCTGCGCGTCCAGCACGCCGGGCAGGGCGCCCTTGCCCGGCGGGAAGCCCGTACCGATCACCTTGTCGCCGGCTCCGAGGCGGAGCAGCAGCTCCAGGCTGGAGGCGTTGCTGGTGACGATCTTCTTCGGGGCCTCGGAGAAGGTGGTCTTGTCCCCCATGCAATCGGTGACGGACACCGGGTAGTCACCGGTTCCGGCCTTCCCGGCCGTCCCACTGCCCCCCTCCGACGCACCCTTCACTCCACTCCCGCAGCCCGCCACCAACAGGCTGCCGAGAACGACGACAGTCGTACCGCCCCACACACGAGAACGCATCGAAACCCTCCAAGATCCACTCGGCAGCGGCGGACAAACCTCCGCCACCCGCACCAGTAGTCGGGGCGAACGGCTGTCGAGTTCCCGCCCGATCGCCACGACGCCTCTGTCCGTTTCAATCGGCCAGGTTGGTGTGGATTCTCCGGTCAGCTCGCGCGGCATTTTGTCAGCCATCGCCCGGGGGGGCACTGTCCGGGACCTCTGCGGCAAGGCTTCGTCGTCCCGGGAAAGGCGGCGGTGCTGCATCAGCCAGCCGAACGTCCGCTTGATGACCCATCGCTTCGGCAGCGGCTCGAACCCGTTCGCCCCTGACCGCTGCACGACCTCCACGTCGATACCGAGTCCGGCACCATGGTTGAAGACGCTGCTCTGGTAGCCGGCATCCGCAAAGACCTTGGAGACATTGGCAGGTGCCGCGGCCAGGTCATCGAGCAGCAACTTGCCGCCGATGGAGTCGTGTACGGAGGCGGCGTGACGGGCCGGGGCGCAACTCAGCGGCAGGCTTCGGAGATGCCTTCGAGCCAGTTGCGGACGGCGCCTCTCTGTTCCGGTGTGAACGCAGCTTCCAGTTCGGCTTCACGGCGGTCGACGGCGATGCGCGCTTCGGCCAGGCGTGCCCGCCCGGATGCGGTGACGTGAATCTGGTGACTGCGCCGATCGGTCGGATTCGGGCGTCGTTCGATCAGGCCCTCCAGTTCGAGACTGGCGAGCATCTCGTTGGCGGCTTGCCGAGAGCTTGCCACTTCCCGGGCGACGTCCGCGGCCGACATCCCAGGCTGCGCGTCGGCCATGAGCAGGGTGGCGTACTGCGGGGTCGACAGCCCAAATCCCTTGAGTTCTGCGGCAATTGCGGACCTCATGTTCAGCCAGACCTTGCGGACCATGAAGGTCAGCGACCCGAGCCCCTCCTGGTGGCAATCCAATGTTCAGCCCCCCCTCAGGGATCGACAGGTTCTTGACAATTATGCCATGATCGGATCGTCAGGTTCTTGACGATCTGATTGAAGGTTCCCATGCCGACGCCCCCAACGTTGCCGAAGTCCAGGCAGCAGTTGATCCTCGCCGTACTGCTGTTGTCCTCACTTCTGATCTGGCTGGACAACACCATCCTCACCACCGCCTTCGAGACCCTCGCCGATCCGGTCGGCGGACTGGGTGCCAGCCCCGCCCAGTTGCAGTGGGCCACCGGCTCGTACACCTTGGTCTTCGCCACCCTGATGTTCACCTCCGGCGCCCTGGGCGATCGCTTCGGGCACCGGAACATGCTCGCCACCGGGATGGCGGTCTTCGCCGGCGCCTCGGTGTGGGCGGCGTACGCGGGCGACGCGGACCAACTGATCGCTGCTCGGGCCGCGATGGGCATGGGGAGCGCGCTGATCATGCCCGCGCAGCTGGCCATCCTCATGTGGACCTTCAGCGGTCCCGCCCGGGCAACCGCGATCGGCATCTCCTCGGCGTCCGCCGGTGTCGGAGTGGCCGCGGGCCCGTTGCTGGCCGGCGTCCTCCTCGGCCACTTCTGGTGGGGCTCGATATTCCTGGTCAACATCCCCATCGCGGTACTGTCGCTGCTCGGAATCGTCACGCTGGTCCCGAACTTCCGCAGTCCCACTCCGCGTCCGCTGGACCTTGCCGGACTGCTGCTGTCGATCAGCGGGCTCGCCTTCCTGGCCTACGGGCTGATCCATGCGGGGCAGGTGGCCTCCTGGAACCCGGTGTCGGTCTGGGGGACGATCGCCGTCGGAGTGGTCCTGCTGGCCGTCTTCGTACTCGTCGAACTGCGCCGCCGGCAGCCCAGCTTCGACCCCCGACTGCTCGCCCAGCGCATGTTCGGCCTCGCCAACGTGGCGCTCGGGCTGCTGATGCTTGCCATGACCGCAGCCAGCTTCTACAGCGCCTTCTACCTGCAGGGCGCACGCGGCTTCTCGCCGCTGCAAGCGGGCCTGGCGTTCGCCCCGAGCGCGCTCGGGGCGATAGTGGGGGCGCCGCTCGGCGTCCGGCTGGCCCGCCGCTGGACGCTCCGCGTGGTCACCGCGACGGCGCTGACCACGGCGGGGCTGGCAATGGGCTGCAACATGCTCTTCGGGCTGCAGACCCCACTGGTCTTCAACGAGATCGCCTTCACGATCCAGGGCCTGTCGATCGGCATGGTGATCGGTCCAGTGACGGGGGGACTCATGAGCGCCCTGCCGTTGGAACGGGCCGGCGCCGGCTCGGCCGTTATCAACACCGCGCGACAGGCCGGCAGCCTGTTCGGAATCGCGGTAGGCGGCACGATCATGTCGATCACTTACCGGCACGCGATCGAAGGCTCCCTGCACGAGTACGCCGGCCCGGTGCAGGACCAGGCGCGGGTCTCCGCGGAACAGGCCCGGCACGTTGCCGCCACGATCGACCAGCCCGCCCTTGCGCACGCCGCCGATGACGCGTTCATCCACGCCATGCACGTCAGCGCGGCCTGGGCCATGCTGATCGCACTCTCCGGAGCAGTCCTGCTGGCGACCGCCTTGCGTCCTACCAAAACGCCCGCCGCGGTGGCCCCGAGGTGCGAAAGGTTGCCGGACATGGCCGCCGGTGGGCAGTAGGGAGCCCTCGTGGCGGTCGCTGTCGGCGCGGTAGAGGGCGAAGCCACACCTGCTGGGTGCCGTCGTCACGCAGGCGCATCAGCGTTACCACCTCGCGGTTCACCACCTCGCGGCCGGGGCCCACAGGCTGGAGCGTACGACCTCTTCCGCGGCCTGACCGGCATCGGCGCCCACCTCCTCCGTGCAGACCCGACGAGCAGCGCGCGGGAAGAGGTACTGCACCATCTCGTCGCCCTCACCCACCCCGCGAACGATCCTCTTCTGTTCGGCCGGCTATGCGGGGAACGGGCCGCGGACGGAGACTCCTCCGTCCAAGACGATCTGCTGGCCGGTGACGTAACGTGCCTCGTCCGAGGCCAGGTAGACGGTCGCAGCGGCCATCTCCTCCGGCGTGCCGTAGCGGCCTGCTGGAATCTCCGGGACCCAGTCGCGGGCAGGGTTGGCGTTGTTGACTCCGGTGCTGATCGCTCCGCCTGCGACGACGTTCATCCGGATGCCGTCGGCTGCGTACTCGGCCGCGACGGTGCGCGCCAGGCTGTGGAGGCCGGCCTTCGCCGCGCCGTATCCAGCCTGCTTCGGCGCGGCCATGAATCCGGTGACCGAACCGATGCTGACGATGTTCCCGCCCGTTCCTTGTTCCAGGAACAGGCGGAGTACGCGCCGTACGGCGCGAGCCACGTAGCGCAGGTTCAGGTCGTAGACGGTGTCCCAGTCCTCGTCGCTCATCTCGTGGAGCCTGACCGCCGGCACGAACGCCACTTGCCCGCCGACCACCGTGACCAGGGTGTCCAGACCGCCGAGTCGTTCCGCCGCGCCGGCGATCATGTCGTCGAGCTGTTCACGTGAGCGGACGTCGCCGCTCGTCGCATGGGCGGTGTATCCGGCCGTCCGCAACTCGTCTGCCGCCTCGATTGCCCGTGCGGCATCCACGTCAGCCACCACCACTCCCGCCCCGGCGGCGGCGTACGCACGGACGACGGCGCGACCGATCCCCGCCCCGCCACCACCGATCACCAGAGCTCTCTTGCCGCCGAGCCTGCTCACCCCGGTCATGAACCCTCCCTCGTCGTCGAGTTGCCCAAGGCTAGTCTCGGCAACGACCTGAGCAGGAAAGGCCCTCGCTCTCCGCTTCCGCCTCCGCGGCACGCGGCGGCTTTCGACGGGGGCGGGCTGGGGCTTGCCGCGCGACACCTGGCTGGTGGGTGTCGCGCGGTGGTGGGAACGACCATGGCAGTCGCGGGGAGCCCCAGCAAGGCGGCGAACGGCGCTTGCCGTTGGCCGTTGGCCGTTGGCCGCGCGGTGGCTCCCGTGAGTTCCCCGTCACTTCCGTCACATCCGCCGCCTCTGGAGGCTCATCACAGTGAGTCTTGACGAGGGGATGGAGTGACTGGTGAACGAGGACGAACGGCTGGCCGAACGCTTCGAGCGAGAGCGCCCGCGGCTGCGTGCGGTGGCATATCGGATGCTGGGTTCGGCGGCGGAGGCCGACGACGCGGTGCAGGATGCCTGGCTTCGGCTGAGCCGGTCCGAGGCCGAACACGTTGACAACCTCAGCGGATGGCTGACCACCGTCGTCACGCGGGAGTGCCTGCACCAGCTACGGTCCCGACGGCGCCGCCGGGAAGACCCGCTGGCCGAGCACCTGCCCGACCCGATCGTCCGGGCGGAAGACCACGACCCCGAGCAGGAGGCGCTGCTGGCCGACGCGGTGAGCCTGGCGCTGCTGGTCGTACTCGAACGCCTCACCCCGGCCGAGCGGTTGGCGTTCGTGTTGCACGACATGTTCGACCTGCCCTTCGACGAGATCGCCCAGATCGTCGACCGAACCCCCGCGGCCGCACGGAAGCTCGCCAGCCGAGCGCGGCGCCGGGTCGACGGCGCGGAGATCCCCCGGCCCGATCCGGATCTCGCACGCCAACGGAAGGTGGTCGCCGCGTTCTACGCAGCGGCGCGGGCCGCCGATCTCGACGCCCTCGTCCAGGTCCTCGACCCCGACGTCGTCGAGCGCACCGAGTTCGGCGCCATGCGATCGCCACGCGTCGTCCGCGGTGCAGCGGCGGTAGCCAGGCGGGTCCGTGCGCCCCGCGGTGGCGAACTGCGGCCCGTCCTGGTCAACGGCGCGGTCGGCGCGCTGGTCACCCGGAACGGACAGCCGTACTCCGTCATGGCCTTCACCGTCACCGGCGACAAGATCGTCAGGATCGACGTCATCCGCAACGCCGACCGCGTCCGCAGTCTCGCGTCAAGCGTCCTCGGACAGCCCGGGTGAGCGGCCTGGCCCGGTGCGCCGGGTGAACCAGGCGCACCAGGCGCACCAGGCGCACCAGGCGCACCAGGCCAGGAACTCACCAGTACCTAACGGACGGTCGTACTTCGACCGCGCCACCGAGTCGGGCCTGCGGTACGCGGGATGCGATCGTGATCGCGGCGTCCTGATCCTCGGCCTCAACCACCAGAAACCCGCCCACCGAGGTGTTGTCGAACGGGCCCTCGGTGGTGATGGCCGAACCGTCCTGCACGCGGACGGTCGTCGCGTCCTTGGGCAGCCCCATCGGCGGCGCACCGGTCACGTTCTCCATCGTGCCGATCGCCGCCCAGTCGGCGTAGGCCGCCTTCCGGTCCTCCTCCGACACCAACTCCGCCTGCGGAGTGCCCGGCAACGGATACGTGCCCTGGTGGATCACCAACACGAACTGCATCATGTCCTCCTCATCGAGTGCGTCCGTCGCACACACCCATGAGCCCGGGCACCACACCGATGTAACCACTCGGGTTGAACTCGTGGAAACCGTCCGGCCGTGACAGTTCTTGACCGCTGTGTCACGACGTCGCCATGCCTGAACCGTGATCAGTCGATGCGCGCTGAACACCGGTATGTAGGTGAGGAAAGAGGTGGTTCTCCTCCACGTCGACGTGCGCGCACGCCGCAATGTGCAGCTGGCCCACCGTAGGCGGTACCGGGTGAGCCGAGGTGCGCGGGCCACACGTCAACTGGTCCAGAAGTCCCACCAGCGGACCAGGATCAGTATGGCGATGATCCCGATGTGCAGCACCGGCAGGGCCCAAGCGAATTCCGAGAAGAAGACCCTGACCCAGCCCGATACAGGAAGCACCCCGTGACGAAAATTGAATGATGTCACGTACCAAAACAGGATGGTTGTGGCCATCCATGCCAGGCAGCACCAGAGGCAGACCGCATTGATCCGGTAGAGCGACTCGAATTGGAGCCAGGTGCAGAATCCGATACCGAAGAGGGTGCCTGCGTGGAGGGTGAACCAGTACCAACGGCGGAAGCGCCCACCGGCCAGCAGGCTCACGCCGACGCAGATGACGATGCCGTAGGCGACAAGTCCGAGCATCGAGTTCGGGAAGCCGAAGACGGAAGCCTGATCGCTCGCCATGACGTCGCTGCAGGAGACGACCGAGTTGATACTGCAGCCAGGGGTGTAGTTCGGGTCGTACAGCAGCTTGATTTTGTCGAGGGTGATGCCCCATGAAGCGATGAGGCCGGCCCCGCCGCCGAGAACGAGCAGCCAGGCGAATGCGCGGCCAGCGGCAACTCCCCCCTCCGCCGCCCTCGGCGCCGCGCGAGGAGGAGAGTCATTGGTGATTTCCATGTGTACTCTTCCGGTGTTCGGTCGGGCCGCACTTCGTCGCGCCGACGAGCGCAGGCTTGAACGTCGCCACTTTCGCGTGGCCACCGAACATCTCGGTAGTACCGAGGGATCTATGGATGCATAAACCGAATTTATGACCCCATGAAGGGGTGGTTGATTCGGCCCAGTGCGTAGACGATGTAAGAGAGGAGAACCGCCCTCCCAGTCAGCCTCGGTCCAGTCCCGGGTAGTAGCCGCGTTGGTACGGCGACAGGCTGGAGGCGTTCAACTGACCCGCACCCCGGCAGATGGGGCATACCTTCGTTGTGCCGCATTCCCTGCATCGACTTCTCCGGTGGTGCCGGCCGAGCACCCACCCGCGGCCACCGCACCCGGGACACCAGCCGAGGCCGTCGCACTCGTAGCAGAGGACATAACCAGGTGTGACGGTCTCCGGCGTTCGCACCGGCTCCGGCTGATGGCCTGACTCCGGCTGATGGACTGGCTTCGGCGGGTACAGTGCCAGCGCCGGCGTCTGTCCGCGGAACGACACGGCGGGTGTGTTGTCGCTCGTGAGGATGCAGATGGCATTGCCATCCTGGTGAGCGACGACCACTCTCCAGAGTATCCCGTCGTCATCCTCCTGTGACTCCGTGACATCCCAACCGGCCTCCCGGAGGAGGAAGGTCGCGCGGGAGGCCGTCTCGGCGGCGGTGGCGGCCGTCGGACGATTGCCTTGGTACACCGTCGCATAGTGGTAGCGCGGCGGCTCGCGCCCGTCAGCGACCTTCGGCTCGTCGAGGGACAGCCGACGGAGGTGGACCCGGACGGTCAAATCGTTGATGAGCGCGACGAGTTGTCTGCGCAGGGACCGACCCAGCCGGTCCAGTTCGTCGCGCGCTTTCGAAGTTTCATCCATGTCGGCCCCCTGGTCCTGGAACGTATCAGAGGGCCGACTCTCGTGGCCGTGGTCGTCTCCACAGGCCGGCAGTCACCCAACCCACCGGCTACGCCGTGCCGTTCTTCGTGATCGGCGCCCTTGAGCGCAAGACGGTCCACGCCCCCGATGCCGGACCGTGAGTCACCCGCGCAAGGCCCTGGACACCCTGATCCACACACCGGTGCGGTTCTCCATCGCCGCGGCGCTCGCCGCGGTCGACGAAGCCGATTTCAAGACCCTCCGCGACACCGTCGAGATCACGAACTCGGCCCTGTCCCAACAGATCACCCTCTTGGAACAGGCCCACTACGTGAAGGTCCGCAAGACCTTCGTCGGCAAGGCCCACGTACCTGGCTCTCCCCGACGGGCACGGGGCGTACGGCCTTCACCCGCCACGTGGCCGCCCTCCGCGACATCGCCGAGTGGGAGCCGGGGCAGGGAGACGGCCCCGGCTCCCACGGAGTCGCGAGGGCGGCGCCGAGGACGGCGGCAACCGGCACGCGCGCCAACCCCTCGGGACAGGCGGCGCGGGGCCGCGCGGCGACGCCTTCTGTGCCGGCGTGATGAGTGGGTTCAGTACTGCGTGGTCTTGGCGAAGTCAGTGTCGTCGCCCGCGTTGAAGGCGTCGACTGCCGTGGTCGGGTCGAATCCGGGCGGGCTGTCCCTGAGAGACAGGCCCAGGCCGGCCAGCTTCGCCTTGACCTCGTCGATCGACTTCGCACCGAAGTTGCGGACGTCGAGCAGGTCCGCCTCGGAACGTGCCACGAGCTCACCCACCGAGTGGATGCCCTCCCGCTTGAGGCAGTTGTAGGAACGGACCGTGAGCTCCAACTCCTCGACCGGCAGCGCCAAGTCAGCCGCCAACGCGGAGTCCGTCGGGGACGGGCCCATGTCGACGCCCTCGGCGTCGATGTTCAGCTCGCGGGCGAGACCGAACAGCTCCACCAGGGTCTTGCCCGCCGAGGCCATGGCATCACGCGGACGCAGCGCCTGCTTGGTCTCGACGTCGACGATCAGCCTGTCGAAGTCGGTGCGCTGCTCGACACGGGTCGCCTCGACCTTGTAGGTGACCTTGAGCACCGGCGAGTAGATCGAGTCGACCGGGACCCGGCCGATCTCCTGGCCGACCTGCTTGTTCTGCACGGCCGAGACATAGCCGCGACCACGCTCGACCGTCAGCTCCATCTCCAGCTTGCCCTTGCCGTTCAGCGCGGCCAGGACCAGGTCGGGATTGTGCACCTCGACACCGGCCGGGGGCGCGATGTCGGCGGCGGTGACCACACCCGGGCCCTGCTTGCGCAGGTACATCACGACCGGCTCGTCGTGCTCCGAGGAGACGACCAGCTGCTTGATGTTGAGGATCAGGTCGGTGACGTCTTCCTTGACGCCCGGCACGGTGGTGAACTCGTGCAGCACACCATCGATGCGGATCGACGTGACCGCCGCACCCGGAATCGAGGAGAGCAGGGTCCGGCGCAGGGAGTTGCCGAGCGTGTAACCGAAGCCCGGCTCCAACGGCTCGATCACAAATCGGGACCGACAGTCCTCCACGATCTCTTCGGTCAACGAGGGACGCTGAGCAATCAGCATGAGCTTGCCTCCAGTCTTCGGCACCCACGATGCGATGCCGGCCACCGGACGGCAGCCCGACGGCGGTAGGACCAAGAGTAGGGGGCATGCAGGCCACCGTCCGTATCCCCCGCACAGGTGTGGACGCGAAAGAACCGACGGCTGTCTCCCGACCGCCTCCGCCGGCGGGGAGAACCTCACGGAGGCGATCGGCCACGAAGCCCGGGCCGGTGTGGACGCGGCGGATCGCGTCGACCAGTTGTTCGGGCGGGGAGTCCTTCACGACGTGGCCGGCCGTGCCTACGGATATCGCCCGTCAGAGGTAGCCGGGTCGGCTGAAGGTCGCTGGCCTGTTCGGCCACCCGTGCGGGCCCGGCGTCGTGGCGCCGGGCCCGCACGGGTGGCGGTCAGGCGTCGCCGTTGAGCAGGGCGGCGGTCAGGACGTTGCCGGCGACGCCCCAGCCGCCGTCGGCGACCTCGTCGATCAGCACGACGGTGGTGGCGCGGGCCCGCTCACCGTAGATCTCCGCGTACAGGTCGGTGGTGCGCTCGACGAGCTTCTTCTTGTCCTCGGCAGTGACGGTGCCCGCGGGCACCTTGAAGTTGGCGAAGGGCATGGGCGTTTCTCCTTGATTGGGTTTCTTCCGTGACGCGAAAGCACGCGTCCGGGGGCGGCGGTGTTCACGGTGGGGGCCCACCCGCATGGCTCGCGGACGAGGATCAGCGTGAGCGGGGCGATGGCTTCGCGTGGTTCATCACCACGGCAAGGCCGTCGTGGGTGCGCCGGCGGTGGGTGGTCGAGGGGTGGTTCGTGGCCATGTCCTCAACGGTGCGCCGTACCGGCCGGCGGAACCAGGGGATGTCATCCCCTGTGTCGGTGGCCCGGCCGGACGCAGAATGCCAGGCATGGGTTCTGTGAAATTCACCGAGCTGGGGGCTTTCCTGCGCTCCCGGCGTGACCGCATCCGCCCGGCCGACGTGGGGCTTCCGCACGGGCCCCGCCGTCGGGTGCCCGGGCTGCGCCGCGATGAGGTCGCCCAGCTCGCCGGTGCATCGGTGGACTACTACAACGAACTGGAACGCGGCGCCGGGTCCCAGCCCTCGGAGCAGATGATCGCCGCGCTGGCGAGGGCCCTGCGGCTGACCGCTGACGAGCGCGACTACCTCTACCACTTGGCGGACCGTCCGGTGCCGGCGCACGGCGGGCCGGCCTCGCATGTGCACCCCGGCATGCTCGACCTGCTCAGCCGTCTGACCTCGACGCCCGCTCAGGTCATCACCGACCTGCACGTCACCCTCGTACAGAATCCGCTGGCGGTGGCGCTGCTCGGGGACCACTCCGGCCTCCGGGGTGCTCGGGCCAGCTTCGTCCACCGGTGGTTCACCGACCCCGCCGCCCGGCGGCTGTATCCCGAGGCCGACCACGAGGAGCAGTCCCGGGCCTTCGTCGCCGACCTGCGGGCAGCCGCCGCCCGGCGCGATGCCAAGGACACCGAGGCCAGCTCGATGATCAGCACGCTGCGCGACAGCTCTCCCGAATTCGCCGCCCTGTGGGCCGACCACGACGTGGCGTTCCGGCGCGATGACCGCAAACGCCTCCACCACCCCGCGCTCGGCCTGGTCGAGGTCAACTGCCTCAACCTGTTCAGCGAGGACGGCCGGCAGCGGCTGCTCTGGTTCACCCCCGCGGTCGGTACCGACAGCGCCGACCTCCTCGACCTGCTCGCTGTGCTCGGCACGCAGGACGTCGCCGGACCGACATCCTGACGGCCCTTCCGCTTCGTTGCTCTCAGCGCGCAGCGTCCGGCGCGGCCGCCGTCTGCAGGAGGGAGACGGTGAACGGGTGCCGAGGCGTGGTCAGGATCCGCTCGGCGGGGCCCTGTTCGGCGAGTTCGCCGGCGTCCAGTACGGCGATGTGGTGGGCCAGGCGGGCGGTGTCCAGGTCGTGGGTGATGAGTACCAGGGACATCTCGCCGCGGTCGCGAACCAGTCCGGAGAGGAGGTCGAGGAGGCTGCGGCGGGAGACCGTGTCCAGGCCGGAGGTGACCTCGTCGCAGACCAGGATGCGGGGGCGGGCGAGCAGGGCGCGGGCGAGGGCCGCGCGGTGGAGTTCGCCGCCGGAGAGTCGGGCGGGCAGTCGGTGTGCCGAGTCGGGTGACAGGCCGAGTCGGGTGAGGGTGGTCAGGGCCTCCGCGCGGGCCGTCGTGGGGTCGGTGCCGCGCAGGCGTACCGCGGTGCGGGCGATCTGGTCGAGGACGGGACGGTGGTCGTCGAAGGCGGCCCGGGCGTCTTGGAAGACGTACTGCACGGCCGCCAGTTGGGCCCGGCTGCGGTGGCGGACGCTGCGCGGCAGCGGGGTGCCGTCGAGCTGGATCTCCCCGTCGTGGTCGCGGTGCAGGCCGGCCAGGCAGCGGGCGAGGGTGGTCTTGCCGCTTCCGGAGCGGCCGATGAGGGCCAGTGCGGTGCCGGGGTGCAGGGTCAGTTCGGGGATGTGCAGCACGGGGGTGCGGCGGGTGCCGTCGCGGTGGTGGGCGGTGAGGCCGCGCACGCGCAGGACCGGCTGACCGGCGCGGTGGGGGGCGGCGGGCGGCGGGGGCGGTGCCTGGGCGTCGAGCAGGTTGCGGGTCCACTCGTGGCGCGGGGCGCGCCACAGTCGTTCGGGTGGGCCCGATTCGACGATCCGGCCCGCGCGCAGGACGAGGACCTCGTCGGCGAGGGCGCGGACGACGTCGAGGTCGTGGCTGAGCAGGACGACCGCGATGCCGCGTGCCGCCACGGCCGCCAGTTGGTCGACGATGCGGCGCTTGGTCAGCGCGTCCTGGCCTGTGGTGGGTTCGTCCGCGACGATGACGCGGGCGCCGAGCAGCAGTGCCTGGGCGAGTACGACGCGTTGTTGTTGGCCGCCGGAGAGCTGGTGCGGGTAGCGGCGCAACAGGGCTTCGCCGTCGGGGAGTTGGGCGTCGGCGAGGGCGCGCAGGATCCGGGCCCGGGCCGCCGCCCGACGGTCGGCCCGGGGTAGTGCGCGGACGTGCGGGCGCGCGAGGTCGTTGAGGAGCGCGGAGATGCGGCGGGCGGGGTTGAGGACGGCTGCCGGGTGTTGCGGTATGTAGCCGGCCGGGCCGTCGGCGGTCACGTGGGCCTCGCCGGTGACGCGGGAGCCCGGCGGGTACGCGCCGAGGAGGGCGAGGCCGGTGGTGGTCTTGCCGCTGCCCGAGGCTCCGACCAGCGCGGTCACCGTGCCCGGCACGGCCCGCAGGTTGACCCCGTCGACGAGGGCCCGGCCGCCGATTTCGACGCGCAGGTCGCGGATCTCCGCCACGGGGAGGGCCGCGGGGGCGCCGGCCGGTGCGGTCGTATCGGGTCCGGGTGGGCCGGGAAGGCCGAGCGGGCCGGGAGGGGCGATCTGGTCGTTCACGGCCGTTCTTCCCTCTTTCCCCGGCCTCCGCCGGGCTTGTGCAGTGCGGCGTCGAAGAGCAGGTTGCTGCCCATGGTCAGGGCGACGATCAGCAGGGCCGGCAGCACCACGGCCCAGGGCTGTACGAACAGCCCGGTGCGGTTGCGGTCGACCATGACCGCCCAGTCCGCGGCGTCCGGTGCGACCCCGACGCCGAGGAACGCGGCGGTGGCCACCAGATACAGCACGCCGGTGAGCCGGGTGCCGGCGTCGGCGGCCAGCGTGCGCACCATCGAGCGGCCGACGTGGCCGACGGCCGTGCGCCACCAGGTCTCGCCCTGGAGGCGCAGCGCCTCGACCGCGGGGCGCGCGGCGGCCTGCCCGGCGGCGGCGCGCACGATGCGGGCCGCGTCCGGGACGTTGACCAGCGCGACGAGCAGGGCGAGCCCGGTGGGACCGGGCGTGAACGCGGACGCCACCAGCAGGATCAGCAGCAGCGACGGGACCGCCAGCAGCACGTCCAGCGGCCGCATCAGCGTCTCCTCCAGCCAACGGCGGTGGGTGAGGGCGCCCGCGAGTCCGACGGGCAGCGCCACGAGGTAGGCGAGGACGGTCGCGGTGAGGGCGGTCACGACCACGGGGCGGCCGCCGTGCAGGACCTGCTGCCACACGTCGCGGCCCACGAAGTCGGTGCCGGCCCAGTGGCCGTCGCCGAGGGTGAAGGACGCGGTCCGCGGGCTCGGGCCGCCGGCGATCAGTGGTCCCAGGACGGCGAGGAGGAGGGGTGCGGCGACGACGGCGAGCCCGAGTGCGTAGCGGCCGACGTCCCGTCGCCGTACGGCTGCGGCAGAGGGGGGCGAGGTCACGCGGCCACCTCCGCCCGGGGCGTGAGGCGGTGGGCGAGCAGGTCGGCGCCGAGGTTGAGGACGACGGTCAGGACGCCGAACACCACGGCGAGGCCCTGCACCACGGGCATGTCGCGTTCGGCGACGGCGTTGAGCAGGACCGTGCCGAGTCCGGGGATCACGAACAGGGCCTCCACGACGATGACGCCGCACAACAGCCAGTCGACGGTCCGGGCGAGTTGTTGGACGGCCGGGGCGAGGGCGTTGGGAAGGGCGTGCAGATAGCGGACGCGGGCGTCGGGCACACCGTAGCGGCGGGCGTGGGCCGCGTACGGCGAGGCGAGCGCGTCGATCATGCTGGCGCGCACCAGACGGGTCAGGGAGCAGACGGGTCGGGACAGCAGGACGACGACGGGCAGGACCAGTGCGGCCGGTTGGGCGAGCAGGTCGGTGCCGTAGCCGACGGCGGTGGGCGGCAGCCAGGCCAGCTTCAGCGCGAAGACGGTGACCAGCAGCACTCCGAGGGCGAACTCCGGGACGGCGTACACCGCGAGCGTCGCGGAGCTGATCAGCCGGTCGGCGAGGCGGCCTTCGTGGCGGGCGGCCAGCACGCCGAGGCCGAGGCCGGTCGGCACCAGCAGGGTGAGGGTGAGCGCGGCCAGCAGCAGGGTCGGCCCGAAGCCGTCGGCGAGGTACTGCCCGACCGGCCGGCCGGAGGTCAGGGAGGTGCCGAAGTCACCGTGCAGCAGACCCGCCGCCCAGTCGGCCAGTCGCTCGTGGGCGGGCCGGTCGAGGTGCAGGGTCTCGCGGATCGCCGTGATGCGGGCCGGGTCGGGCTGGTCGCCGGCGAGGGCGACGGCGGCGTCGCCCGGCAGTGCGTCGGTGAGCGCGAAGACCAGCAGCACCACGGCCGCCGTCTGCCCGGCACCGAGCAGTAGCCGCCGGGTGACGAAGGAACGCAGACCGCTCACGCCAGCCACACCTTGTCGAAGCGGGCCCAGTCCAACGTGTTGGCGGGCGCGTGGCGTTCGACTCCCTTCACCCGGCGGGCCGTTCCGATGATCCAGTCCGCGAAGCCCCAGACCAGGAAGCCGCCTTCGGCGTACAGGCGGCGCTGCATGCGCGCGAAGAGGGCGGCGCGGTCCTGCTTGGCGTGGGTGGACTGGGCTTGTTGGTAGAGGGCGTCGAAGTCCTTGTGCTGCCATTTGGTGGCGTTGGTGGTGGAGTCGCTGAGGAGGCGTTGGGAGAGGTGGGCCTCGATGGGCATGGCGCCGGACCGGTAGCAGCACAGGGTGCCGTTGTCGAGGATGTCGCTCCAGTAGGAATCCTTGCTGCCCATCTTGACGTCGAGGGTGACGCCCGCCTTCGCGGCCTGGTCGCGGAAGATGCTCGCGGCCTCGGTGAAGCCGGCGGCGACGGCCGAGGTGTCGAGGGTGACCCTGAGCCGCTCGGCGCCGGCCTGTTTCAGCAGGGCGCGGGCCCGGTCCAGGTCCGGCGCGCGCTGCGGCAGGTCGGTGGCGTAGTACTCGTAGCCCTTGCCGAACAGGTCGTTGCCGACGACGCCGGCTCCGGACAGGGCGCCGGCGACGAGTTCCGTGCGGTCCGCGATCAGGAAGAACGCCTCGCGCACCCGCTTGTCGTCGAAGGGGGGCCGGTCGGTCTTCATGCAGAACGCCTGCATGGCGCTGTTGCGGAGCCGGACGATCTCGATCTGTCCCTTGCCCTCGTGGGCGCGGGCGGTGGTGGGGTCGAGTTCGTGGGCGTACTCGACCTGCCCGCCGAGCAGGGCGTTGACGCGCGCCGACTCCTCGCTCGCCACCAGGAACTCGATCTCGTCGAGGTGCGGGGCACCGTCCCAGTATCCGTCGTGGCGGCGGAAGACCGCCGAGCGGCCGGGGGCGAAGGAGACGAAGCGGAAGGGGCCGGAGCCCACCGGGTGGTGGTCGAAGGCGGTGGCGTGCCTTGGAACGACGTAGGCCCCGAACGCGGCCAGGATGTTGGGGAATTCGGCGGTCGGCCGCTTGAGGACGAACTCGATGTCCCGTTCGCCGGTGGCGCGGCTCGCGGCGAGGTCGAGGGGCTCCAACGACGCCCTGGCGCGGAACGCCTGCCGGGGGTCGGCGATCCGGCGGTAGCTGTACAGCACGTCGTCGGCGGTGACCGGCGTGCCGTCGTGGAAGGTGGCCTTGCGCAGGGTGACCCGCCAACGGTCCAGGGTGGGGTTGGCCTCCCATCTCGCGGCGAGGCGGGGCTGCGCGGACAGGTCCGCACCGTAGTCGGCCAGCTTGTCGAAGAGTGCCTTGGCGCGGGCGACGTCCGCGAAGAGGTTGGCCTTGTGCGGGTCGAGGGTCTCGCTGGCGCCACCGCCGGCGAATGCGGCGCGCAGTCGCCCGCCGCGCTTGGGGGTGCCGCCGGGGTCGTCCGCTCCCCCCGTGTCGCCGGAGCCGCCGCAGCCGGTGAGGGCGAGCGCACCGAGCGAGGCGGCGCCGGTCGCGGCGAGGAAGCCGCGGCGGCGCAGTCCTGGCAGGGGACGCATTTCGGGGTGGGGCAGGCCGTGGGTGAGGTGGTCGGGCATGTGGTTCTTCCTCGCCGAGTCGTCGTCAGGAATGTCGCGCTGACGGGGGTGTTCGGGGGTGTCGGGGAGATCAGGGATGTCTGGGCCGGCCGGGAGGTCAGGGGTGGGTGGGTGGCCCGGTCAGGCGGGCGACCACGTGGAGTCGGTCGGCGTCGGTCGTGCCGCCGGGCTCTTGGCCCTCGCACCAGGGGGGTTCGGTGCGCGGGCCGGGCCCGTCGTGGAGTTCCAGGACGGTGAAGCCGTGCGCGGCCAGGAGGTGGCGCAGCTCCTGCGGGAGCAACAGCCGCCATGCGCTGTGTTGTTCGACGTCCGGGGTTGCGTCGTCGGTGGTCCAGAGCCGGGTGCGGCGCAGGAGTTGGGCGGTGCGGTCCACGGAGAGGGTGGTGGTGGAGCGGTGGACGGTGCCCTGCCAGGTGAACTCGTTGACGGTGGGGTGGTCGAGCAGATCGGTGCGGCCCAGGAAGTAGGCGCCGTTGCGCATCTCCGCCACCAGGAGGCCGCCGGGGACGAGCGTGCGGCGGCAGGCGGCCAGCAGGGCGTCGAGCTGGGCGTTGGTGTGGCAGTACAGCAGGGCGCTGTCCAGGCACACGACCGCGTCGAAGGCGCCTCGGCCCAGGTCGAAGCCGCGCAGGTCGGCGCGGACGTAGGTCGGCCCCGGGTGGTGGCTGCGGGCGTACGTGAGCATCGGCTCGGCCAGGTCGGCGCCGGTCACGGTGCGTCCGGCGGCGTGCAGGTGGGCGGCGTCGCGGCCGGTGCCGCAGCCCAGGTCCAGGACGCGCGGGCCGGCGCCGTGCCGTGTCAGGCGGTCCTCCGTCCACCGTCCGGCGAGCCGTTCGGGGTCGGGGAAGCGGGCCTCGTAGAGCGCGGGGTTGTCGGTGAGGAGGTTGCCGGGCGTCATGTGGTGTTGCTCCTCTGGCCGTTGGCTTCGTTCGAGGCGGGTACGGTCGGCTCCGCGGCGGGGTCCGCGGGCAGCGCCCCGCGCCGGTGCAGCCCGACGACCGCGCCCGCCGAGGCCAGGCCGAAGAGCGTGCAGCACGCCCAGGGCAGCCAGCCGGCGCCGGTCCGCGCGCCGGTGTCCATGGCCCAGCCGACGACGGTGTTGCCGACGGCGGCGGCGATGCCCGAGACGACGTAGAAGATGCCGAAGTAGGTGCCGGTCAGTTCCGGTCGGCCGAAGCCGGGGATCAGCTCCATCACGAACGGTTGGGCGACCATGACGCCGAGGTAGAGGAGCAGGGCGCCGATCAGCACGGGCACGGCGGCGAGCAGTCGGTGGGATGCCGGGCCGGCGACGGTGGCCGGCGGCAGGAACGCCAGTCCCATCAGGGCGAGCCCGGCCGCGATCCACAGTGCCCGGTGGCCGCGGGACTTGAGGGCGGTGGTGAGCGGGAGTTGGAGGGTGAGGTTGGCGAGGGTGCCGACGAGGAACACGATGCCTGCCGCGCCGTCCCAGCCGGTGGCGTGCCGTGCGCCGTCGGGCAGCAGCAGGTAGAGCTGGTTCTGCAGGGTGAACATGCCGACCATGGCGAAGGCGAACGCCAGGAAGGACCGGTTGCCGAGGACCTCGCGCCAGTCCGCGAGGACGCCGCGCGCGCTCGGCGCCACCTCCCGCGCGGGCAGCACCAGTGCCTGTGCCACGGTCAGCACCGCGAAGATGCCGGCGGCGGTGAGTGCGGAGGTGCGGAAGTCGACCAGCAGCAGCGCGCTGCCCAGCAGCGGGCCGATCAGCGCGCCGGTGGTGGCGAACACGTTGAACAGGGCGAACGCCTCGGCCCTGCGCTCCCCCGCCTCCTGTGCGACGTAGGCACGCACGGCCGGGTTGAACAGGGCGCCGGCGAGCCCGCTGAGCACGGAGGCGGCGAGCAGCACGGGCAGTTCGTCGCCCAGGGCGAACAGCGCGAACCCGACCGTGCGCAGGGCGCAGCCGGCGATGATGACGCCTCGTGCGCCGAGCCGGTCGGCGGCGGAACCGCCGATGATGAACAGGCCCTGCTGACTGAGGTTGCGGACGCCGAGGACGATGCCGACGACTGCGGCAGACATGCCCAGGTGGTCGCCGAGGTGGGTGGCGAGGTAGGGGATGAGGAGGTAGAAGCCGGTGTTGACGCCGAGTTGGTTGACCAGGAGGAGCCGGACGGCCAGGGGGAAGCGGCGCATCTCATGCAAGGTCCGCATGCGGCACCTCCTCGACGCCCAGTCCAGGCAGGTCGCGGGCGCGGACGAAGCCGTCGGCGCCGCCGATGCCGGTCCACGGGTCGCGGGCGAGCAGGAGGTGCCCGTCGAGGTCGACCCAGCGGGCGCGGTCGGCCAGGTGGACGGCGGGGGCGAGGCCGAGGCTGCTGGCGGTCAGGCAGCCGAGCATCAGCGCGGTGCCGCTGCCGGCGAGCGACTCGGCGATGCGCAGTGCCGCGTGCACGCCGCCGCACTTGGCCAGCTTGACGTTGACGCCGTGTACGCGTCCGGCGAGGCGGCGGGCGTCCTCCAGGCTGACGGCGTCCTCGTCGGCGATGACGGGCAGCGGGGAGTGGTCGGCGAGGCGGCCCAGGGCTTCCGGGTCTCCGGGGGCGAGGGGTTGTTCGACCGCCTCCACACCGAGGTCCGCGAACCGGGGCAGCAGGGCCGTGGCCTGCGCCGGGCTCCAGGCGCCGTTCGGGTCGAGGAGCAGCCTGACCCGGGGGGCGGCACGGCGGATGGCGCGGATCCGCGCCACGTCGTCCTCGGGGTCGTCGGCGCCCGCCTTCACCTTGATCAGCTCGAAGCCGTTCGTGGCGAGGCGGCGGGCCTCGGCAGCGGCGTGCGCCGGCGCGGTGATGCCGATGGTGCGTGCGGTGGCGGCCACGGGTGCCCGGGGTGCGCCTAGCAGGCGGTGCACGGGGGCGTCCGCGCGTCGTCCCACGAGGCCCAGGAGCGCGGACTCGACGGCGGCCCGCACCGCCGGTGGGGTGCCTGGCCCGGCCAACTCGCCTTCTCGGAGGGCCTGTAGGGCGCTCTCCGGGTCGGCGAAGCGTCGTAGGTCGACGGTTTCGAGGAGGCGTTGCAGGGTCTGGGTGTCCAGGCCGTAGTACGCGCTGGTGACGGCCTCGCCGTGGCCGTGCAGACCCTCGTGTTCGACGGTCAGCCACACGGCGTCGCGGGCGGTCATGGTGGAACGGGAGATGCGTAGCGGCACGGCGAGTTCGAGTCGTCGGGCGCGCAGACTGGCCTTCATGGGTTCTCTTCCGGTGCGCATGCGGGGAGGGGGACGGCCTGCAGCGGGTCGGTGACGCGGGTGCACCGGACCCAGCCGACGGCCTCGGTGGCGTGGGGGTGCGCTATCTCGACGGGCCGGGTGGCCGCAGTGGCCGGGTCCAGGCCGTTGGCGGCGGTGAAGTCGTCGTCGAAGACCGTGCCGAGGTAGCGGTGCGGGCCGTCGGGGAAGACGGTGGCGACGACCGCTCCGGGATGAACGCGGGCCGCCCAGGCGGCGACGCGGGCGGCCGCTCCGGTGCTCCAGCCGCCGCTGACGAAGGATTCCCTGGCCAGTTGGCGGCAGCTTGCGACGGCCTCCGCGGGGCCGACCCAGTGGACCTCGTCGAAGGCGTCGTAGGCGACGTTGCGTGGGTGGATGCTGCTGCCCAGTCCGCGCATCACGCGGGGCCGTGCGGGCTGGCCGAAGATCGTTGAGCCGGTGGCGTCGACGCCGATCAGTCGCAGCGCGGGCCAGCGTCGCCGCAGCGGGCCGATGATGCCGGCGCTGTGGCCGCCGGTGCCGACGCTGCACACGAGGACGTCGAGGTGTTCGATCTGGCCGGCGAGTTCGGCGGCGAGCGAGGCGTATCCGGCCGTGTTGTCGGGGTTGTTGTACTGGTCCGGCCAGTAGGCGTCGGGGAGTTCGGTGAGCAGCTCGTGCAGCCGGGCGAGGCGGGCTGCCTGCCAGCCGCCCTGGGCCGCGGGACGGTCGACGATTTCCAGGCGGACGCCGTGAGCGTGCAGCAACTGCCTTACGGAGGGCTCCAGTTCGCGGTCGCCGACCAGGACGACGGGGTGGCCGAGTGCCTGGCCGGCGAAGGCCAGTCCGATACCGAGGGTGCCTGAGGTCGACTCCACCACCGGTGCGTCGGGGAGGAGTTCACCGCGTTCGCGGGCGCCGAGCAGCATCGACACGGCGGCCCGCGCCTTCATGCCGCCCGCGGCGAGCCCTTCCAACTTGGCCCAGAAACCGGGGTGCGGGCCGGGCAGGTCCGCGGTGATCCGCACCAGAGGGGTGCGTCCCAGGAGGGCCAGCAGCTCCCGCCGGGCGCGGGTGGTGGGGCGTACGGCGGTCGTGGCCATCAGGCGCCTCCCGGACAACGCCCGCCGTAGCGGTGAACGACTCCGGGCCCGCCGTCGAGCCAGAAGAACGGGTACGGCTCGGCGCACACCGCGCTCACGCCGTGGCCGAGGAAGCGCGGAAGGACGGCGCTGCCGGTCTGGGCGAACATCACCAACTGTTTGCCGTGGCACCGCGCATGGCGTCGCAGCGGTTCGAAGGTCCCGTTCCCCAACGTCATGCCGGACACCAACAGCGCGTCAGCCTCGCCCACCGCGGCGAGCGCGTCGGTGACGGCCGGCTCGCCCCACTCGGTCCGTCCGCCCTTGAGGTCACACGCCACATAGCGCAGACCACGCCAACGCAGCGCTTCCAGAAGGGAGTTGACAACTCCCACCACCAGGACGACCGCCCCGGCAGGCAGGTCGAGCAGTTCGACGACGGCCCTCGCCCGGGCCCGGGACTTCTCCACCGAGGACCCGGCGGGCAGCAGGAAGGGGCGCGCGCCGTACCGCGGGACGTGGGGGGCGACGTGCATCAGGTAGGCGTCGAGGGCGGCCACCCGCACCGGCCGCAACCGGTGGCCCAACAGTGTGGCGACGTCCGCCCCGACGCAGTCGTCGAGTGCGTCGTCGGGCAGCGCGCCGGGCTCCACGGCACAGGACCCGACGGCCTCGGCCAGGCGCAGGCTGAGCACTTCGTTGCGGTAGCCGGTGCCACGGCGGTCGTGCCGGACCGCCTGCTGGGTGCGGAAGGCGACGGCGATGCGCTGGGTGCTCGGATCGGGCCCCAGTGCACCGGCCCGCACGCGCTCCACCAGGCCGTCGCACGTCAGGTCCGTCGTGGCACCCACCGTCAGGTCCGCTGCCGCGCCGGTGGTCAGGTCTCCTGCGGCGTCCGCGGTCATATGATCACCAGCCCCGCGTGCAGATCGGCCAGCAGGGCCGCCACGCGGTCGCGGGAGCCGAGCCCGTCGGCGTCGCCCACCATGACGTGCCCCAGGTACGCGTTGTTGCTGTCGACCGCGTCGACCACCCTGCCCGGCTCGGCGAGCTGCACTTCCAACACGTCCGGCTCGTACGAGAGTTGGCCCGCATCCAGCGCATCGAGCGTGCCCGTCGTATGGGGCACGAGGAAGCCGACGGCGGCGCTGCGCAGTCCGGTCCGGGTGCGCCGCAGGTCGGGTGTCCGGCCCAGTGCGACGTCGACGAAGACGGCGGCGAGGTCGATCCCCGTCACGTGGCGGACCAGTTCGGTGATGCGGTTGCCCGCGGGCCGGGGGTTGACCTCGACGACGCGTGGCCCAGCGGACGTCAGCTTGATCTCGGTGTGCGCCACGACGCCGTCGGTCAGGCCGAGCGCCTTGAGGGCGCTCAGTGCGGTCCGCTCCGCGGCTTCGGTGTCGGCGAGAGACAGGGCGGCGGGGAACATGTGGCCGGTCTCGACGAAGGCGGGCGCTCCGCCGATACTCTTGTCGGTCACGCCGACGACCTGCGCCACCCCTGCGGACGAGACGGTCTCCACGCTCACCTCGGGACCGTCCAGCAGTTCTTCGAGCAGCACGGTCGGCACCCGCCGCTGCCCGCGCGCATTGACCGCAAAGTCATTCAACTCCCGCACTGCTGCGGCGAGTTCCCTCTCGTCTTCGACGCGCCGCACATACATGCCCGCGCACAGGTCGACCGGTTTGGCGACCAGCGGATAGCCGATCTCCCGGGCGGCCCGTGCGAGGTCGGCCCACTCCCCGTAAACAGCGAAACGCGGTCCCGGCAGCCCGGCGTCGGCGAGGACGCGACGGGAGAGGTCCTTGCGGCAGGCACTCTCGACCGCCTCCGGTCCGGGGCCGGGCAGCCCGAGCCGTTCGGCGATCCGCGCCACCGTCGGCAGGTAGTAGTCGCAGGACGAGAGCACCCCGTCGAACCCCCACACCGCGTGCAGTCGCTCGACGTGCGACAGCAGCGCCTCGGTGTCATTGGTGTCGGCGGTGATCACGTTGCGCGCACCGAGCAGCGGATGAGCCGCCCCCTCCGGCGCGGAGCGCAGGTAGTGGTGCAGGTCGCGGGTGAGGAACGTGAACTCGTGCCCACCCTCTCGGATGGCCCGTGGCAGCAGCCTGCCCATCGACCCGACCCAGCTCTCGACCACCAGCAGATGAGCCACAACTCCCCTTTTCGTTCAGGGCACTTCAGATTTCAAGGCAGCACGGAGCACCCCTGACGGGAGGGCGCCGGCTTTACTCCGCACACGTTATCGATAATCATTTTCATTGTCATCTCTTTGCTGAACCAGGGAGAACCCCATGCCCACTCCCCCGCGCCGCGCCGCCCTGCTGTGCGCCCTCGCCACCGCGGCCACCCTGCTGCCCGCCACCCCCACCCAGGCAATCCCCCGGACAACCACCCCACCCACGACCCTGCGGTTCGGCGACTGCCCCGACTCCGTACCGACCCCGCCGGCGCCGGAGCACGTCGAATGCGGCCGGCTCACCGTGCCGCTGGACTGGCACCGCCCACAGTCACCGCACATCGACATCGCGGTCTCCCGGATACGCGCCTCGGGCACCCCCGCCGAACGACGCGGCATCCTGCTGGTCAACCCGGGCGGACCGGGCGGCTCCGGCCTCCCCTACGCGGTCACCAAGCGCGCCAAACTCCCCGCCGGCGTGCGGCGTTCGTACGACGTCATCGGCTTTGACCCACGCGGCGTCGGCCGGAGCGCACCCGCCGACTGCGGCCCGATGGGCGGCCTCTTCGACGCACCGGGCAGCGACCCGGTACCGGTCGGCGCGACAGCGGAGAAGAAATACCTCGCCGCACTCCACGCCATGGCGGACGACTGCGCCGGACTGGCGACCGCCGCACTGCCGCACCTCTCCACCGAGCAGACGGCGCACGACATGGACGCGATCCGCGCCGCACTCGGCCAGCCGAAGACCAGTTTCCTCGGCGTCTCCTACGGCAGTTACCTGGGCGCCGCCTACGCGGCCCGCTTCCCGCACCGCACGGGCCGCATGGTGCTCGACAGCGTGGTCGGGCCCTGGAACTGGTACGACTTCGACGCCCGACAGAGCCAGGCACTACTGCGCCAACGCGACACGTTCTTCGCCTGGGTCGCCGCCCGCCCCGAGCGCTTCGCACTGGGCGGCAGCGCGTCCGCCACCCGCGCGTCCTACCTGAGCGCGCGCCGCGGACTCACCGAGCATCCCGTGAACGGCTTCGGACCGGCGGAGTTCGACCGCGCCGTGTACCGCGCCCTGGGCCGCACCGAACGCTGGGCACCCCTCGCCGACGGCCTGCGCGGCTACCTGCGCACCGGCAACCCCGACGCCCTCCGCCCCGCCGCCGCGTTCGACGGCCCCGACTCCCGCAACTACGAGGCGGCCAACCGCATCGTCAAATGCGCCGACGGCCCGGCCCCCACACCCCACCGCATCCTGACCGACCTCCACCGCATACGACGCCTCGACCCCCAACCGATCCTGACCGGCATGGAGGCGGCCGCCTGCGCCTACTGGCACCAGCGCCCCCACCACCGCACGCCGCTCGGCAGCCCCGACGCGCCGCCCGCGCTGCTCGTCGCCTCCGAGCACGACCCCGTGACCCCCATCGAGGGCGCGCACCAACTCCGCCCGCTCCTGCCCGGCTCGCGCCTGATCACGCTCCACGACGACTACTCGCACGGCGTGTTCGCCAGCCGGGGCAACGCCTGCGTGGACACCACCACGGCCGCCTACCTGACGGAGGGAACGCTGCCGGCCAAGGACGTGCACTGCACCGGCCCGGGCCTCCCGGAGGTACCGCAACAGGCACATTGAGGAAAACGATCCGGAGCGCGCCGCGTCATGTTCGACGCCTGCTCCAACACGTTCGACTACGGATACGTACACCCACTCAGGCGCACCATGGAACACGGCGCGTGTGGGGCGCCATTCCTTCCGGACACAACGTATTCGCGTCCTCATGATGGCGCGAACCTACTGATCGTCAGCCTCCAGCGGCAACGCTTCAACCTTCAATGGCGCCGGGGGTGAGGCAGGCGCCCCGAGCGTTCCCGTACCCGAGCACACCACGGTGAATCGGCCTTTGCCCGGCGAGGAAGGGTTCAGCGGGCTGCGGTGGGAGGAGGCAGACGCAGACCCGCCAGGTCCGGGGGGACGCAGGAGTCGGGGCGGAAGAACGGGGCGGACTCTCCGTCGGTCGCGGTGGCGGGCGCGTCGGTGAGCCGGAAGCGGTCCCGCAGACGTCCGTAGAAGTCGGTGGGCTGGAGGCGGACGAGCCGCACGCGTTGCCGGGCGCGGTAGACGCCGATCCAGTCGCCCGGGTCGAGGACGCCGCGGAGTTGGCCGTCGATACTGACCGCGGCGCGGCCGGAGTGCGGCAGGAGGCGCAGCGCGACCGGCTCGTCGGGGGCCGCGACGACGGTGCGGTTGAAGGTCATGTGGGCGGCGATCGGGGTGAAGACGACGGCGTCCATGTGCGGGGAGAGCACGGGGCCGCCGGCGGCGAAGCTGTAGGCGGTCGAGCCGGTGGGCGTGGCGACCACGAGGCCGTCGGCGGAGTAGGCGGCCAGCAGCCTGCCGGAGATGTAGACGCCGACGCCGACCTGGTGGTCCCGGGCGAGCTTCTCCACCACCACGTCGTTCAGGGCGTTGACGTCCAGCGGCAGGCCCCAGCCGTCGCCCGCGGTGCTCTCCGGTCGCGCCTGCGGTGGCGGCAGAACTGGGCCGCGCCCGTAGCAGAGGGGAGCTTCCAGCTCGGCGGGCACCTCCGGGAGGCGGGAGGCGCGCACGGTCAGCGTCATGCGCTCCTCGACCGGGGCGTGGCCGGCGTGGACGGCGTCGAGGGCGGTGGTGATGTCGCAGGCCGGCACTTCGGTGAGGAAGCCGACCTTGCCCAGGTCGACGCCGAGCACGGTGGCGCCGGTCTTCACGGCGATCCGGGCGCCACGCAGGAAGGTCCCGTCCCCGCCCAGGGTGACGACCAGGTCGGGGTCGCCGGCCGCCCGGGCCTCCTCGCGCGCGGAGCGGCGCTGTTCATCCGCCGACCAGACGTCGATCTCGGTGCAGGGGACCTCGTGCGCCTCGCACCAGGCGTGCACGTCGCCGGCTGCTTCCCGGGCGGCGTCCCGGCCCTGGTGGACGACGAGTCCGACGCGGTGTACGGGCATGGCGGACCTCGTCTGGTTTCCTCGTTCCACGGTTCTGCCCGCCGGGGTGCGGGGACCGCCTGGTCTCACCCGGCCAATCCTGGGGCCTCGGCGTGCGATCGGCCCACCGACATGCCGCGCGCCCGGCCGAGACCGTGCGCCACCGTTTCTTTCGACATGGACCGCGCACCACCGACCATTCCGAACGGGGCCGTCGCCGCGCCAGCAGCGACCGCCGCACCAAGGGAGTGACGACGACTGGGATTTGGGCATCACATGCGTCTGATATCCGCGCCCAAGGTCTTCGTGAATGCACCCTCGCGCCGACGCTTCCTCCCGGCCATGCAACGCGCGTCAGCGTGGTGGCGCATCACGCATTGCTCCGCCTGAGCCATTCCAGTACCCGGCACGTTTCCGCGCAGAGGCGGCCGTGCCGATCGTTGTGGCCGACCCGTCCCCCGGCCCCGGACACCGGCGCGAGAGTCACGGCGGCCTCGTTGCCGAGGCTCCGGTCTCGCTCAGCCGGGCTGCACGACGGTGGTGATCTTCCCGCTCGCGCCGTGCGGACGTCCAGGTCGGATGGCGGGACCACCGTCCGCGCGGCTCGGCCGCTGCGGGCGGCAGGTTGTCCGCGGACCGGTCGCGATCCGTAGCGCAGGCCACGAGCACCACGCGCCGCCGGGCCCCTTGGCCACGGCCTCCAGCAGCATGACGCCGCCTACCCCGGCCTCGGGGTACATCGCCGGAAGTCCGTGATCTGCTGTGGGATCGGGTCGACACCGTGAGGTGCGGACGAACCGGGGCCGCCCACCGCGTTCGGTCGCTCGCGGTGGCACGCTCCGGCCGAGGTTCCTCGTCGCGTCACGGCAACGGTCGGGTGCCCGTCGGTGTGTACCGGGGTCGGCGGTGCGGATGCTGAGACCGTGTCAGCGGGCGCTGTTCGGAGCCGCCCGGGCGCCAGCGGTGCCTGCCACCGTCGCGCTCGGCCCTGGGAGCCGCCGCGCCGGTCCGCACGGTTGAGCCCTCGTGCACGGCTGCGGCCCGGATGGCTCATCACGGCATGACGACGCGCCAAGACGTGTCTGACCATGACGGCATGACGGCACGCCAGGAAGTCAGCAGGTCGGTGGCGGACACCGAGGGCCCCGTCATGGCCTCTGCCTCTGCCTGGAAAGCCGTGTGCTCGGTCTGGCGGCCGGCTTCCTCCTCCGGCGCCGGCCCGTACTGGGTTCGACGGGATGACGGCCCGGCGGCCGGACGCCGGGGCGGCCGGCCGTGCGGGCGGTGGCCCATACGTCCGCCGCCGGGCCAGAAACTCCTCCTCCGACCGTCGGTGCTGCGCGTGGCGGAACGCGCTCCGCCGCTGAGGGCCCGGGCAGTCCCTGCAGCGCCCCTCGCCGACCACGCATCACACCGACACGATCGCCACGAGGTGCTTTTCCCATGTCCACACACTCCAGACGCGCCCTGCTCGGCGCGGGTATCGCCGCCGCCGGCAGCGGTCTGCTGGCCACCGGGGCCAGCGCCCTGGACGCCAAGACCGGCAGGCATCGCTCCCGCGGCACGCCGCACCCCCCTGACGCGCACGACGGCTCCGGCTCGCCGGGACCCCACGGCCACGACACCGCGTCCCACTACGTCTCTCCGCACGGTCCCGAGGTCATCAAAGCGGAGAAGTACCGGGGTTCGGGCCCCGTTCGCCGCTTCAAGTTGACCGCCAGCGCGGCCAAGTTCGACATCGGCGGCCGGATCGTCAACACCTGGGCATACGGCGACCGGCTGCCCGGCAAGGAGATCCGGGTCAACGCGGGCGACAAGGTCGCCGTGAGCTTCCACAACCGTCTCCCGCACTCCACCACCGTCCACTGGCACGGGGTGCAGATCCGCAACGACATGGACGGTTCGCCCGACATCACCCAGCGCAGCGTGAAGGCCGGCCGCTCCTTCGACTACACCTTCGCGGTCGACAGGCCCGGCACGCACTGGCTGCATCCGCACGTCGGCGTGCAACTCGACCGCGGACTGTACGCGCCGTTGATCGTCGAGGACCCCCGCGAGCCCCTCTCGTACGACCACGAGTGGGTCGTCCTGATCGATGACTGGCTCGACGGGGTCGACGGAATGACGCCGGACGCGATGCTGGCCGAGCTGAACAAGAACAAGCCCGGTGGGGCCAGCGGCCACGGCGGCATGCAAGGACACGGCGGCCGGTCGGCGGCGGCCGCGGCGTCCCACTGGCGCAGGCGTGCCAGGCACCTGCTGTCCGACGACCCCTCAGACAGCATCGAGCATCCGTTCCACCTGATCAACGGCCGGGCGGCCAGGGACCGGGAGACCTTCCGCGCCAAACCGGGCGACCGCATCCGGATCCGCCTCATCAACGCGGCCGCCGCCACCGCCTACCGCGTCGCGCTCGGCGGTCACAACATGACCGTGACGCACACCGACGGCTACCCGGTGAAGCACAAGAAGACCGACAGCCTGCTCATCGCGATGGGCGAGCGCTTCGACGTACTGGTCACGGCGAAGGACGGCGTCTTCCCGCTCACCGCGCTCTCCGCGGGCAGCAAGAACCAGACCGCGCAGGCCCTCCTGCGGACCGGTGACGGCGAGGCGCCCAACGAGAAGATCCGCCCGACGGAGCTGAGGAGCGGGGGGCTGAGCGCGGACAAGTTCAAGGCCGCGGCATCGGTACGGCTCTCGGACAGCAAGCCGGACCGCACCATCAAGATGGACCTCACCGGCTCCATGAAGGACTGGGACTGGGCGATCAACGGAAGGCCGTTCACGGAAACACAGCGGTACGCCGTGCACCAAGGGGAGCGGGTGCGGATCATCTTCCACAACAAGACCACGATGTGGCACCCGATGCACCTGCACGGACACACCTTCGCGCTGCCCAACGGCGGCCCCCGCAAGGACACCACCATCGTCCTGCCGGACAAGAAGGTCACAGTGGACTTCGACGCCGACAACCCCGGCCTGTGGATGCTGCACTGCCACAACATCTACCACTCGGAGTCGGGGATGATGACCGTCCTGGGCTACAAGACGAGGCGATGACTCCGCCGCTCCCGGCTGACCGGCTCCCGCCACGACCGGGATCCCCGTAGCCATCCGCCGCACCCCGCACCACGACCGCTGGCCGGGCCTCCCCGAGGAGCCCGGCCAGCGGCCTTTCATTCCGACTGCGGGTCGAGCGGACTCCCGCGGCCCGGCCCCGATGGGGCCCATTGCGTCCCGGCCCGCACCGTGGTGCGGAGGCCGGGCTCCCGTGTCACTCCCCGTCGCCCCCGCCCACCGCGCGCACCGGGCCTTCCCCACCTTCCCGGCCTTCCGCGCCGCCCTTGGCCTCCTTGCCTCCGTTGCCTTCCCTGCCCTCCGAGCCCCGGCCCTTGTCCTCGTCGTCTCCTCTGCCTTCCCTGCCCTCCGAGCCCCGGCCCCGGTCTTCGTCCTCCCGCGGGAGGACGACGGTGTTGTCGCAGCCCACGGACGAGCCCATCCGCGTGCTCTGAGCGCCCGGGGAGCCCTCGCCGCCGAGCGCGTTGCCCAGTACGCCGTTGAGGATGCCGACCTCGCCGAGGACATCGACGTTCGTGTCGTGCGACCGGCACTGGGAGCTCTGCCTGACGTCGAACCCTTCGCCCCTGCCCCCATCTGCGTACGCGGCGCCGGCGCAGAGGAAGCCGAATCCGCCAAGGGCGACGGACACGACGACGGTCTTCTGAAGCTTGTTCATTTCATCTCCGGTGGCCGAACGGATGCAATCCGTGATAAGGCGACTTCGTACAGTTACGAGAGGCTAATACGAAAGACGCCGCAGGCGTTCGGCGACGCGCCGGGTCCCTCGCCGTCGCGATCGACCGGCCGCACCGGCCACGACCGGCGCAGACACGCCGTCCCAACGGCCTAGCCGGCACCAACGAAAGTCCTCAGCTACGGCGACGCGGCGGCGGACGAGCCGCCCCTGGGCCACCTGGGCGATCAGCGCATACCAGGAAGGCCGGACGCACCCCTGGTCCGCCACGACGCGAGGCGGACCGTGCGCCGGCGAGGCACGGTCTGGTTGCTCGTCCGCCTGCGGCGTAGCATTTTGTGGAGACCTTGAATGTTTGCCTGAGGTGGTATCGAGCATCCGCCGCGCCGCCGGAGCAGGTCCCCGAGGTCATGAGGGAACGCGCCCGTTCGGCAGCGGAAAGCAGAGCTTGACGTTCGATCAGTGACGGGTTCGCGCATGGGCTGGCTCACCCTCGGCTATTTCCTCGCGTACATTCCGTACGCGATGCTGGTCAAGGCGCTGGCCAGTGGTGCGACTCCGCTGTCGCACGGGCCGGTCAGCGGCTTCGAACTGCTGCCCGCAAGCGCCTTCGGCCAGCTTGTCGCGATGCCGCTCCTCCTGGGAGTGACAGGTTGGTGGCGGCAGATGCGGCGCGGTTCCGTCGGCGGACTGCGCATTCCGACCGTCGGTCGAGAAACGCTGGCGTCCGGGTTCTTCACCTCGCTCATCATCGGCACCACCACGATGAACTACACGTTTTCCGGCGTCTCGATCCTTTTCATGCTGTTGTTGATGCGCGGCGGAGTCCTGAGTTTCTCCCCGTTGGTCGACAAGGCGCGCAAGCGCCGGGTGACGCCGTATTCGTGGGCGGCGCTGTGCCTCAGTCTGGTCGCGGTTTCGGTGGCCCTCGGCGACGTGAACAGTTACTACCTCACCTCGGCGGCGGTGCTGAGCGTGCTGACCTATCTCGTCGGTTACCTGGGCCGCTTCGACATCATGAGCCGCGTCGCCAAGACCGGGGTGGCCGCAACGGACCGCCGGTTCTTCGTCGAGGAGCACGTCGCCGCACCGGTTTGGCTGGCTCTGCTGCTGGCGGCGGGGGCGCTGGCGGGGCAACCGCAGTTGCGCGCGGGTTTCACCACGTTTCTCGGTACCCCGCTCGCGTGGGCGGCGGCCGCGATAGGCGTGACGTACGAGGTGCTGTTCGTCTTCGCCTCGCTCATGTACCTCGACCGACGCGAGTACACCTGGGGTGTTCCGGCGTGGGCGTTCGCCAGTCTGATGTCCGGCCTGGTGGCCTCCTTCTCGCTTGCCTGGCTGGCCGGACTCCCCGCTCCGGGGACCGGTCAGCTCGTCGCGCTCGCCTTCGGCGTCGGCGCGGCGGGGGTGCTGGCCTACCCGTCGGTCAGCTCCCGGTGGCGGGCACGCGCCACCGGACCGGTGCACCGCGTGCTGTTCGTCTGCGGGGGGAACACCTCTCGTTCGCCCACGGCCGAGGTCATCGCATGGGCTCAGGCCGCGGAGGCGGGAGTCGCACATGCCTTCCGGTTCTCCAGCGCGGGCGTCGCGACGAAGCGCCCGGGGGATCCGATGGCGCCCGAAGCCCGCGCCGCGCTCGTCGAGCTCGGGCTGCCCCAGGTGCGGGTCCGCAAGGACCCCCGCCGCCATCGGGCGCGCCCGGTCACTCCGGAACTGTGCCGCGTCAGCTTCATCATCTACTGCATGACCCGGGCCCATCGCGACAAGGTCGTCGCGATGGCGCCCGAGGCGGAGGACCGCACCCTGTGCCTGGACCCGCGCGGTGACATCCCCGACCCCGAGGGGCAGTCTCCGGAGGTCTACGTCCGGTGCGCCCGGCACATCCAGCGGTCCGTCCGGTTCCGCCTGCGCGAGCTGCTCGCGGCCGGCTCCCTCGCGACCCCCTTCGAGGGCGGTTGAGTCGCAGTGGCCCCCTCGTTCCCCGACGCCCGGTGCCGGGACGCCTCCTGGCACTGCGGGACGGCCCTCCCGGACCGGGCGGTGCCGCGGGACGGCCTGGCGAGTGCGGCGGCGGGCGATGCTCCGGAGATGCGCGCCGTCCCGCGAAAGGTGATGCTCGCACTGGTGGCCGGTTGCCCGAGTGGCTGCCCGGACGTCGATGCCGCCGGCATCGGGTACGCGGACGCGGTGGCCACGGTCGATCCGTTCGCCCGGCAACGGTCCCGTCTGGAGGAGTGCGTCCAGTGGAGCTGTTGACGAGCGCCTACGGCACGTCCGTCGCACGGCGGGCCCAGCTGGTCGCCGTGCTCGCCGAACCGGAGGACCTCTCCCCCTCTCGTCTGCGCGGCCTCGCAGGAGTGGCCGACGCGTTGGAGGTCCGTGCCGACCTGGTCGGCGACCCCGATCCGCACCGGCTGCGCCGGCACTTCCGAGGGCCCCTGACCTACAGCCTGCGCTCCCTGCGCCACGGCGGCCGCTCGGCGCTCGGCCCCGTCGAACGGGGCAGCAGGCTGCTGCGCGCGGCGCAGCAGTACGACCTCGTCGATCTGGAGGCGATGGACGACCTGGTGCCGGAACTGCTGGTGGGCATCCCGACCCGGCAGCGGCGGGTCTCCTGGCACCAGCCCGAGGCCACCCGACCGGAGAGAGGCGCCGACCGCTGGTTCGGGGCGGCCATGCGGGAGGCGTCGGAGGCACTGCGGCACCGATTCGCCGCGATGCGGACCGTACCGGCGGCGGCGTACCTCCTCGTCCCACAGCCCGGCGCCCAGTACGGGGCGGCCTCACCGCTGCTGCTCACCGGGCTCGGACGCACCGACGTGACGGCGTTCGCCTCCGGTCCCGCCGGGACCTGGACCCGGGTGCTGGCACCGTGGCTGGGCGCACCTGTGGTCTTCGGTCGGGCCGGTGCCCCGGGGGCGGACGGGATGCCCAGCGTGGCGCAGCTGCGGAGCGACTACGGCCTGCCCGCGCTTCCCCCGCTCGACGCCCTGTTCGGCATCGCCGGCCGGGCCACCGGAGGCTCGCTGGCGCCCAGGTTGCACAACGCGGCGTTGCGGCACCTGAGGCTGCCCGCGCTCTACCTGCCCTTCCCCGTGGACGTCTTCCCCCGCTTCTGGCACTGGGCCTTCGTCTTCGGCGCGCTGGCCCGGCTGCCGCTGCGCGGGCTCACGGTCATCGCACCCCACAAGCGCGGTGCGGTCGAAGTGGCCGACATTGCCGACCCGCACGCACTGCGCTGCGGCGCGGCCAACGTGCTGTGGCTCGACGCCGGGCGCTGGCGGGCGACCACCACCGACACCGCCGCCGCCCTGCACACCCTGGCTCGGGCCGGGGTCGAGCCGAGCGGCCGGAGCGCCGCCGTCATCGGTTGCGGCGGCGCCGGGCAGGCCGTGGCACTGGCCCTGGAACAGGCCGGGGCCCGGGTCACCCTGGTCAACCGGGGGGATGCGCGCGGCCGGGACGCCTCCTCACGCCTCGGGCTCCCCTACGTGCCCCTGTCCCGGTTCTCCCCAGCCGGCCACACCGTGCTCGTCCACGCCACGCCCGTGGTGGAGCGGCCGCCGTTTCCGATCACCGCCGCCGATCGGGACGCGGTGGTGTTGGAACTGGTCTACCGGGATCCCCCGACAGCGCTGATGCGCGCTACCCACGCCGGCGGACTGGTCGGCATCGACGGCTGGGACGTCCTGTTCGTCGAGGTGAGCGAGCAGTTCCGGCTGCTGACGGGCCATCCGCTGCCCGAGGCGCTGACCCTGCGGTCCCTCTGCTTCGGCTCCGCCGAGCCAGCCGAGGCCCACGACCTGGCCAAGCCGGCGGGACAGCGCCCGGCGCGCTCCGCGAGCGGGGAGGCGACATGACGACCCGTCCGACGTCCCACGACGGACCGGCCGCACCGCGACCGCCGGCCGCCCCCGACGTCTCGGTGCTGCTGGGCGACTGGGTCAACACCGAACAGGGCAGCCCGCAGGGCCCCCTGCGGTTGAGCGTGACACGGCACGACGAGGGCCTGGCGGTGCGGGCCTTCGGCACCGGCGGCCCGCAACCACGCGACTGGGGCCAGGTGCCGGCGGTGGCGTACACCGCGCCGGGTACGCCGTCGGCCGCCTGGTCGTTCTCGGCGGCCTACGACTTCGGATCGCTGCGTACCGTCGTGTGCGCCTACATCAAGAAGCATGGTTCTCCAGACGATCTCTGACCTGCGGGAACTTCTCTGCTTCTTGATCAACTGGGAGAGGAGTGGGAACTGGGGGTATCCACAACGGCCCCGACTGCCAGAACTTCTCCCACCGGTCCTGCAACGTCTCCGCGACACGAAGCTCCATCCCCGGCGTCAGGTTGCTGTAGAGGCCCTTCACGCCGGCGACTTCGTGGCCCATGCGTGACTCGGATGCGATCTCGCTGTGCCCGTCTTCATCCAGCCACTCTTTATGTCCGTGTCTGAGAAGGTATATTCGCTTCCCTGCCATCTCCTCTACCGCCGGGATCGCGGGTCGGAGCTTGTGCCTCCGGCTTGTCCGCCTTTCCGCTCCGTCACGGATCGGATGCCAGTACTGCCGCTCGAACTCCGTCCCGAGCAGGTCCCCCCCTTTCAGGGCTGGGAACATCCACGGCGACGCGTGCGAGGCGAGCAGCGCCACATGCATCTTGTGCAGAAAGGGCGGCACGACCAGCGTGCGGTGCGAGTCGTACTTGGGGTCGGTCAGAGCCTTCTCACCGTCAATCCACTGGAGCTGGTACTGCACACGTAGGGCAGGCATCCCCTCGTAGCGCTTCAGCGACTCCACCCGCCGGTCTGCGTTCGGCTCCGCGGCGGGCCAGTTCGGCGAAGCGTAGAGCCGCTGCAGCCCATACATCTCGCCGGGCCGCATAGCGGTGAAGGCCGCGGTCCAGATGTACACCCAGCCCGTGTACCCCCATACCGTGTAGGCGTTCCTCGCCAGCCGGTGCAAAACCTCCATCTCCATGGGGCGCTTGACCTCGCGCGGCGGCCTTGTGTACATGCCACGGCCCTTCTGCCGGATGATTGGTGATCCGTTGCGCATCTTGTACTTCGCGGCCGCGTCATCCATAAGCATGCCGAATACCATGAGGATCTCGCCGACGTAGCCCTTGGAAATCTCGCCCCTGTCGGCGGCTGCGTTGAGACCTTTCCTCCATGCCTCGAACTCCCACGTCGTGATCTCACCAACACGGCGGCCACTCCAGTACGGAAGAATCCGCACCTTGATGATGGACTTGTAGGAATTCAGCGTCGACTGGCGCAACTCCTGCGCGTCGTACCAGTCCCAGCAGTATTTTTTCATCAGCACCTTGCCGTCACGCTGCTTGATCGCGGTGCCGTGACGCACTTCGTACTCACGGTCAAGCCCGTAGTCGAGTGCCTCAGCCTCGTCGTCGAAGCCAGACTTCGCCTCGTACTTCTTTTGACCACTCGGCAGGTACTCGCCTGCCCACCACTTAACTCGACATTTATTGCCGCGCCATTCGATATACGGCATAGCTTCTCCTTGGGATCCCCTCTGATGGCCCGGCAGTCTCTTTCCTTACTCTGCCGTGCCCGCGTGGGTTGCTACTCGCGCCTACCTGTGGAGCAGCCCCGGTGTAAGGAGCGGCATCCCCATTGGCGCGCATTCAGGTCCCTCATGCTGCACTCACCTGCCACGTCGTCACACGCAATCTTGCCATCAAACTCGTCCTGAAAACTGTGGATTTGAGAACCGAGGTCGAGGGTGGCCATCTCGTACGCAGGGCCTCTGAGCCCATTCTCGGGCTACGCGCGTGCCGCCTGTTGGATTTGCATCCGGTCGAGCGCACTCCTCCCTTCGTGGTGCGACGTTCTTAATTGCAGGGGAAGTTGCGGTTCATGGGATCCAGGCGATGGGTTCCCACATCTGAATTTCGCGCGAGTGCTGCGCGCATCGCGTTCGAGGCAGGCGGGTCGATCCCGGAGATCGCCGAGGAGCTCGGTGTCCGCCCCGGCTGCGCTGCACGGCTGGGTGTCATGGTGACGGCGCGATAGGTCGGTCTCGTCCGACCGGCCAGCCGAGGCCGCGCTGGGTGGACGGATGCGCGAGGCGAGCGCCGGGCCCGATCATCCACTGCGGGAGTTGCCGGCAGAAAGCAAGTGGCTTCGCGAGCTGGAGATCACGTGATGCCCGCAAGCCCTGCCTGACCCTCCGAGGAAAGGGCCGAGTCCAGTCCCGCCGCCGTGGCGTGCGCATTGGTAGTCAGAGGAGCGAGCACCGCGGCCAGCGTTGCCTGGCCTACCAGCCTCTGGGACAGGGTCCTAGCTAGGCCGTGTCCGGTGAATCAGGGATTGATGGGTGACGTGCCTCTTTGCTGGGCCTGCATCTGTGGTCCAGGACCTATGGCCCTGCGTGCAGAGACTTTCGTCCCGCCTTGGGTGGGGCGTGTGCGTGATGGGATGGGGCAAATGAGCCCCTACTCAGCCTCGGCCTGTGGATACCGAGAGCATTCTTCGCGATGAGCAGCACTGTCAGGGCCGTACCCACCACGAAGGCTAGGTGGGCCTGGGCGACGGGCGGGTCCCTTGTCGGCGGCCTCGCTCTTGGTGTGCTGACCAATCTGGCCCAGGGCTGGCTTCCCGGAGCCTGGAACCAGATAGTCAACTCCGGCGCCGTCTGGTCCGTCGCCGCGTTTGTGGCCGGCGCGCTGCTGGCGGGCTGGGTGTCCCTGGCCGTGTGCGCGGTCGGCGGGCTGCTCGCAGAGGTCGGGCTGGTCGTCGGCTACTACGGCTACGCGGAGTTCGGCCGGGACGGCATGGGCAGCCTCTTGTACCCGTCCGTCTGGATGGGCATGGCGTTTGTTGCCGGACCGCTCTTCGGTATCGCGGGTGCCTGGTGGCGGCACGGGCAGGACATGCGCCGCAGGACTGTCGGCCTGGCCGCACTCGCGGGCGTCTTCGGCATGGAAGGCATCCACTACGCCTGGGTCCTGCACTACGGCCCCGAGGCATGGGCCTGCTTCGCGCTTCTGGTCCTCGTGCCGCTGGTGATGGCCCGCACGCACAAAGAGCGCGCACGGACACTGCTGGCTGCCGTCGCCTTCTCGCTCCTCGCCTACACCGTCATCGACCTCGGCTTCCTGGGCCGGATCGATGCCTGCATCGGCCTCGGTCACTGCTGAGCACCGTCGGCTGGCGAGTGGCACAGCCTCCGTGACCGGAGAGTCCGGGGTGGCCCACGCCGATTCCGGCGTGGACGCGGGATCCGCCCGCACTGCCCCGGGAGGGGCCAGGTCAGCGGATCGTCAGTTCTGGAGCCAGAGGCGTATGGCTGCGACGGTTTCGGTGCCGTGGAAGACGTAGGCTCTCTTGTCTTATCTGGTGGCCACCGCGCGGCAGCTCTTGAGCCGGATTATCGTGCGCTCGACTTCGTTCCTGCGTTTGTACGTGGCCCGGTCGAAGGCGGGCGGGCGACCGCCGGCGGAGCCGCGGGCCAGGCGGTGTCTGATCTGGTCCTTCTTCTCCGGAATGCTGTGCGGGATCTGTCGTCTGCGCAAGTAGGTGCGTATGCGGCGGCAGCTGTAGGCCTTGTCCGCGCTGAGTGCGTCGGGGCGGGTCCGCGGGTGGCCGCCGCCCCGGCGGGGAACGCGGATCTCTTCGACGACCGCTTCGAAGACGGTGCCGTCGTGGATCTGGCCCGGGGTGATGACCAGGCCGAGCGGGCGTCGTCCGCCTTCACCGGCCAGGTGAATCTTGGTGGTCAGGCCGCCGCGGGAGCGGCCGAGTCCTTCGTCGGCACGGTGTCGGGTCGGCGGCGCCCCTTTTTTGCCCCGTTCTTCGGGGCTGCCTTCCGGGCACCGGCCGCGTGCTGATGGGCTCGGCATGCCGTGGAATCGATGCTGATCTGGCTCCAGTCCACACGGCCGTCGGTGTCCGCGTCCGCTTGTATCGCGGTCAGGGTCCGCTCCCAGGTACCGTCCGCCGACCAGCGGCGATGACGCTCGTACACGGTCTCCCACCTGCCGAACCGAGCAGGCAGCTCACGCCAGGGCACGCCCGTCCGCTCCCGGAAGTAGATCCCGTTTATCACCTTGCGGTGGTCCTTCCACTGCCCGCCCCGCCTGCCGTTCTCCGGCAGGTACGGCTCCAGCCGGGCCCATTCTGCCCTGCTCAGACCACCACGTCCCATACCGCCCTAAACGATCAGAAACCTGCACCGTTCCAAGATCCACCGGACACGCCCTAGTAGTGCTTTGTTAGGTGGTGTCGTAGGGCTGCCATGGGGTGGGTTGGTGGCAGGTGGGGCAGGTGCCTGTCCAGGTGGCCAGGAGGTGTTGGAGGAGGTCCAGGGCCTGGTAGAGGGTCAGGCCCTGGCAGGGGCTTTTGGGCTCCTCCGTTGTTCGGTCAG
>NZ_JAJPWK010000022.1:0-134819 GCF_046549115.1 Streptomyces sp. x-19
GTTGTTGGGGGTGGAGCAGGGGTTGGCGTTGTTCGACGCTGCCTTGGCGACGGGTGGTTCGGCTCTGGTGCCGGTGCGTCTGGATGTGACGGCGCTGCGCAATCAGCCCACCGTCCCGCCCGTCCTCCGCGGCCTGGTCAAGGCACCCGTCCGCCGCACGACCGCCGCCACGCCCGGCAACACGGGCCTCGCCGAACAACTCACCCGACTCCAGCGCGCCGAACGACGCGAAACCCTCCTCACCCTCGTCCGCGACCAGGCCGCCATGGTGCTGGGCCACACCGCGGGCGACGGCGTCGACCCCGCCCGCGCCTTCCGCGACCTGGGCTTCGACTCGCTCACCGCGGTCGAACTGCGCAACCGCATCGGCACCGCGACCGGCCTCCGGCTGCCCGCCACCGCCGTTTTCGACTACCCCACCGCCGGCGCCCTGGCCGACCACCTCCTCGCCGAACTCCTCGGCCCCGACGCCGAGTCGGACCGCGACCAGTCCGCGCCGTCCATCACCGACGCCACGGACGCCACCGACGACCCGATCGTCGTCATCGGCATGAGCTGCCGCTTCCCCGGCGGCATCACCTCGCCCGAGGACCTGTGGCAGCTCCTCGGCGAAGGCGCCGACGTCGTCTCCGACTTCCCCACCAACCGCGGCTGGGACCTCGACAACCTCTACGACCCCGACCCCGCGCACCCCGGCACCTCCTACGCCCGCGCCGGCGGCTTCCTCCACGACGCCGCCTCGTTCGACGCCGACTTCTTCGGCATGAGCCCACGCGAGGCGATGGCCACCGACTCCCAACAGCGACTGCTGCTGGAGTCCTCCTGGGAGGCCGTCGAACGGGCCGGCATCGACCCGCTGACCCTGCGCGACAGCCGTACCGGCGTCTTCGCCGGCGTCATGTACAGCGGCTACGGCACCCGTCTCGACGGCGCCGAGTTCGAAGGTTTCCAAGGCCAGGGCAGCGCGCTGAGCGTCGCCTCCGGACGGGTCTCGTACACCTTCGGCTTCGAAGGCCCGGCCATGACCGTCGACACCGCGTGCTCCTCCTCGCTGGTCGCCCTGCACCTCGCCGCACAGGCACTGCGCGGCGGCGAATGCACCCTCGCCCTCGCGGGCGGTGTCACCGTGATGTCGATCCCCGACACCTTCATCGAGTTCTCCCGGCAACGCGGACTCGCCCCCGACGGCCGCTCCAAGCCGTTCTCCGAGTCCGCCGACGGCGTCGGCTGGTCCGAAGGCATCGGCATGCTGCTGCTCGAACGCCGCTCGGACGCGGTCCGCAACGGTCACGAGATCCTGGCGGTGGTGCGTGGCTCCGCGGTCAATCAGGACGGTGCCTCCAACGGCCTGACGGCGCCGAACGGCCCGTCCCAGCAGCGAGTGATCCGCCAGGCTCTGGCCAGCGCCGGCCTGTCCCCGTCCGACGTGGACGCCGTCGAGGCGCACGGCACCGGCACCACGCTCGGCGATCCCATCGAGGCCCAGGCGCTCCTGGCCACCTACGGTCAGGACCGCGACCCGGACCGCCCGTTGCTCCTGGGGTCGGTGAAGTCCAACCTCGGCCACACCCAGGCCGCTGCCGGCGTCGCGGGCGTCATCAAGATGGTGCTGGCGATGCGGCACGGCGTACTGCCCCGCAGTCTGAACATCACCGCGCCGTCCTCCCACGTCGACTGGACCGCGGGCGCCGTCACCCTCCTCACCGAGGAAACCGCCTGGCCCGCCACCGACCGGGCCAGGCGAGCCGCTGTCTCGTCGTTCGGCATCAGCGGCACCAACGCCCACGTCATCCTGGAACAGCCGGACGGCACACGGCACCCGGCGCTGCCGGCGTCGGAGCCGCACGGGGCCGCGCCGACCGCAGAGTCGACAACGGCGTCGACAAGGGCGTCGACCCCGATGCCGACCACAACGCCGTCCGTGAACCTGACCGTGGTGCCCTGGCCACTGTCCGGCAAGTCACCACAAGCGCTGCGCGACCAGGCCGCACGCCTCCTCGCCCACGTGCAGCGGCACCCCGACCTCGCACCCGCCGACATCGCCCTGTCCCTCGCCACCCAACGCTCCCGATTCACCCACCGCGCAGTCGTCCTGAGCGCCGACCGCGACGAGGCGACACGCGCCCTCGCCGCCCTCGCGGCGGACGAGCCGAACCCCTCCACCCTCACCGGCACGCCACACCCGGGCCGGCGCGCGGTGTTGTTCTCGGGACAGGGTTCGCAGCGGTTGGGGATGGGGCGTGAGCTGTACGGCCGGTTCCCGGTGTTCGCCGAGGTGCTGGATGCGGTGCTCGGGTGCCTGGATGCGGAGCTGCCGTCGGAGATTGGGCTGCGGGAGGTGATGTGGGGCGATGAGGCCGACCGGTTGAACGAGACGGGTTGGGCGCAGCCGGGGCTGTTTGCCGTGGAAGTCGCCCTGTTCCGGCTGGTGGAGAGTTGGGGTGTGCGGCCCGACTTCGTCGCCGGCCACTCCATCGGTGAGATCGCCGCGGCGCACGTCGCGGGCGTGCTGTCGTTGGCGGACGCCTGCCGGTTGGTGGCGGCCCGTGCCCGGTTGATGCAGGCGCTTCCGTCGGGCGGTGCGATGATCGCCCTCCAGGCCACCGAGGACGAGGTCCTCCCGCACCTCTCCCACGACTTGGCGATCGCCGCGATCAACGGGCCCACCTCGGTGGTCGTTTCCGGTGTCGACGAAGCCGTACGGGCCGTCGCGGAGCACTTTGCCGACCAGGGGCGCCGTACCACCCGCCTGCGGGTATCGCACGCCTTCCACTCCCCGCTGATGGACCCGATGCTGGACGACTTCCGCACCGTCGCGGAAGGACTGTCCTACGCGGCGCCGTCCCTTCCCGTGGTGTCCAACCTCTCGGGCGGGCTGGCTTCGCCCGAAGAGTTGCGCTCGGCCGAGTACTGGGTGCGGCACGTCCGCGAGGCCGTCCGCTTCGCCGACGGTGTGACGGCCCTGGAGACCGAGGGCGTCCGCACCTTCCTGGAACTCGGCCCCGATGGGGTCCTTTCCGCCATGGCCCGCGAATCGCTCGCCGACGAGGCGGTCACCGTCCCCGCGCTCCGCAGGAACGCATCCGAGGAACGCACCCTGCTCACCGCACTGGGCCGACTGGACACCACCGGCTCCCCGCTCGACTGGCCCGCCTTCCTGGCACCCACCGGCGCCCACCCGGTCGACCTGCCGACGTACGCGTTCCAACACCGCCCGTTCTGGCCCTCCGCCAGCCGTGGCACCGGCGACGCCACCGCCCTCGGCATTGCCGGAGCCGCCCATCCGCTCCTCAACGGCGTCGTCGAACTCGCTGAGGAAGAAGGGATGTTGTTCACCGGCCGCCTCTCGCTCCAGTCGCACCCCTGGTTGGCCGACCACACCGTCATGGGCCAGGCCCTGCTGCCCGGCACCGCGCTCCTGGAACTCGCCCTGCGCGCCGGCGACGAGGTCGACTGCGACCACGTCGAGGAGCTGACGCTCGCCGCCCCGCTCGTCCTGCCGGCGCGCGGAGCGGTCCGGACCCAGGTCCGGGTGGGCGTCGCCGACGACGCCGGCCGGCGCACCCTCGCCATCCACTCGCGCCCCGAGCGGGCCACGGACACCCCGTGGACGCAACACGCCACCGGTGTCCTCGCCAGCGGCCCGCCGACGGCGCCGACCGTCCCCTTCGACGCCACGGTGTGGCCGCCGCCGGGCGCCGAGCCCGTCGAACTGACCGACTTCTACGCGTCCCGTGCGGCCGAGGGATTCGACTACGGGCCCGCCTTCCAAGGTCTGCTGGCGGTGTGGCGGCGGGACGGTGAGGTGTTCGCCGAGGCCGCCCTGCCGGAGGCCGGACGTCCCGACGCCGAGGCGTTCGGACTGCACCCGGCGCTGCTCGACGCGGGTCTGCACGCCGCCTGGCTCGTGGCCCCGGACGGGGATGACACGCAGGCGGCCGGCGTGCCCTTCTCGTGGCACGGGGTCTCCCTGGCCGCTTCCGGCGCATCCGTGGTCCGCGTCCGACTCGGCCGCGACGCCGACCAAACGCTCACCCTGGCGATCGCCGACCCCACCGGCGCACCCGTCGCCACCGTCCAGGCCCTCGCCATGCGGAGCATCTCGGCCAACGCGCTGAGCGCCGGCGCGGCGCTCGCCCGCGACGCGCTGTTCCGCCTCGACTGGGCCTCGATCTCCGGGGACGCTCCCCGGTCGAGCGACGCGCCGACCTCGACCGCGATCGCATCCGTGCCGGTGACGGTCGTCGGCGAGGACCTCCTCGACGTCGCCGCCAGTCTCGGTGCGTCCGGTGCGGACGTCGACGTCCGCACCGCCCTGCCGACCGACGAACCGGCCGCCGCACTCGTCGTGCTGCCCCTCGCGACGCCCGCGCCGAGCGGACCCGAGGAAACCGTCGACACCCCGGCCGCCACGCACGAGCTGACGCACAGCGCGTTGGAACTCGTGCAGACCCGTCTGACGGAGCAACGTTGCGCGGACTCGAAGTTCGTGTTCGTGACCCGAGGTGCGACGACCGGGCACGACGTGGCCGGTGCTGCGGTGTGGGGCCTGGTGCGTTCGGCCCAGTCCGAGAACCCGGGCTGCTTCGCCCTCCTCGACCTCGATCCGAACACCGATCCGAACGATCCGGCCACGCTCCCACTCACCGCCTTGACCAGCGAAGAACCGCAACTACGCCTCTCCGAGGGTGACGTGCTCGCCGCGCGCCTGGTCCGTCGGCCGTCGCCTGCGGGGGAGTCGGCGGTGGGTGTGGGTGCGGGGTTCGCCGGTGGTGCGGGTGCGGTGTTGATCACTGGTGGTACGGGTGGTTTGGGTGCGGTGTTGGCCCGTCATCTGGTGGTTGAGCACGGTGTGCGGGAGTTGCTGTTGGTCAGTCGTAGCGGTGAACGGGCGCCGGGTGCGGCCGAGTTGGTCGCCGAGCTGTCGGAGACCGGTGCGATGGTGCGGGTGGTTGCCTGTGATGTGACCGATCGTGCTGCGGTGTTGGGGTTGGTGGCTGGTCATCGGGTGTCGGCGGTGGTGCATGCGGCCGGGGTGTTGGATGACGGGTTGGTTGCGGGGTTGTCGCCGGAGCGGTTGTCGGCGGTGTTGCGGCCGAAGGTGGATGCTGCGTGGCACTTGCATGAGGCGACGCGTGGGATGGACTTGGGTGCGTTCGTGGTGTTCTCGTCGGTGGCGGGGACGTTCGGTAGTCCTGGTCAGGGTAACTATGCGGCGGCGAATGCGTTCCTGGACGCGTTGATGGTGCGGCGGCGGGCCGCTGGTTTGCCGGGTGTGTCGTTGGCGTGGGGGCCGTGGGAGCGGTCCGGTGGGATGACGGGTTCGTTGTCGGATGCCGAGGTGGACCGGTTGAGTCGTTCCGGTGTTCCGCCGCTTTCGGTGGCGCAGGGGCTGGCTCTCTTCGACGCGGCACTGATCACCGGCGACGCCACCAGCGTGCCCGCACGTCTCGACCTGCCGGCGCTGCGCGCCCAGGGAGAGGTGCCGCCGTTGCTCCGCTCGCTGATCCGTGGCCGTTCGCGCCGCGCAGCCGCCGCTGACTCGACCATCGCCACCGGTCTGCGGGAACGCCTCGCAAGCCTCAACCCCGTCGAACGCCAAGAGGTCCTCATCGACCTCGTACGCGGCCAGGTGGCCTTGGTCCTCGGTCACGCTGACGCCACGGACGTCCACCCGGCCCGCGCCTTCCGCGAGTTGGGTTTCGACTCCCTCACCTCAGTGGAACTCCGGAACCGCCTCAACACCGTCACCGGCCTCCGACTGCCGGCGACCATGGTGTTCGACTACCCGACCATCGAGGTCCTGGTCTCCTTCATCCTGGACGAGCTACTGGGCGCCGACGCCGAGGCCACGATCATGCGGCGGGACGACGCCGTGGCCGTCGCGGACGACCCGATCGTCATCGTCGGCATGGCCTGCCGTTACCCCGGTGGGGTCACCTCTCCGGACGACCTCTGGCAGCTCGTCACCGGCGGCACCGACGCGATCTCCGCATTCCCGACGAATCGTGGCTGGGACGTCGAGTCCCTCTACCACCCCGATCCCGACCACCTCGGTACGTCCTACACGCGTTCCGGCGGTTTCCTCCACGAGGCCGGGGAGTTTGATCCTGGTTTCTTCGGGATGAGTCCGCGGGAGGCGTTGGCGACGGATTCGCAGCAGCGGTTGTTGTTGGAGTCGTCGTGGGAGGCGGTGGAGCGGGCCGGTATCGACCCGTTGAGTCTGCGGGGCAGTGCGACGGGCGTTTTCGCCGGGGTGATGTACAGCGATTACAGCGCGATGTTGGCGGGTCCGGAGTTCGAGGGTTTTCAGGGGAGTGGGAGTTCGCCGAGTCTGGCGTCGGGTCGGGTGGCGTACACGCTGGGTCTGGAAGGCCCCGCTGTCACCGTCGACACCGCCTGCTCGTCCTCGCTGGTCGCCATGCACTGGGCGATGCAGGCGTTGCGCAGTGGTGAGTGTGGGTTGGCGTTGGCCGGTGGGGTGACGGTGATGTCGACGCCGGCGGTGTTCGTGGACTTCGCCCGGCAGCGGGGCTTGTCGTCTGATGGGCGGTGCAAAGCGTTCGCTGACGCGGCGGACGGTGTCGGCTGGTCCGAGGGCGTCGGCATGCTGGTGCTGGAGCGTCAGTCGGACGCGGTCCGCAACGGTCACGAGATCCTGGCGGTGGTGCGCGGTTCGGCGGTCAATCAGGATGGTGCGTCGAACGGTCTGACGGCGCCCAACGGACCCTCCCAGCAGCGAGTCATCCGCCAGGCACTCGCCAGCGGCGGCCTGTCGCCCCTCGACGTGGATGTGGTCGAGGCGCACGGTACCGGTACGACGCTCGGTGACCCGATCGAGGCCCAGGCGCTGCTCGCGACTTACGGCCGTGACCGCGATGCCGACCAGCCGCTGTGGCTCGGTTCGATCAAGTCCAACATCGGTCACACCCAGGCCGCGGCCGGTGTCGCGGGCGTCATCAAGATGGTGTTGGCGATGCGGCACGGTGTCCTGCCACGGACCCTGCACGTGGACGCCCCGTCGTCGCACGTGGACTGGTCCGAGGGCGCGGTGGAACTGCTGATGGACGAGACGGTGTGGCCGGAGACCGGCCGGGCCCGGCGCGCGGGCGTCTCCTCGTTCGGCATCAGCGGCACCAACGCCCACGTGATCCTGGAACGACCCGAAGGGCTGCGGCGTCCGGTGCCGGAGGCCCCCACCACGGACCCCACCGTGGTGCCGTGGGTGCTGTCCGCGAAGTCGCAGGATGCCCTGCGCGACCAGGCAGCGAAGTTGCGGTTGTCGATCGAGGACGACATGGAGCTGGGCCTCGTGGACGTGGGCATGGCCCTTGCCACCGGCCGCTCCACCTTTGACCACCGGGCAGTGGTACTTGCTGCGGACCGTGCTGAGGCGGCCCGGGCCTTGACCGCGATCGCGGCCGGCGAGGCGGACTCCGCCGCAGTCACCGACCACCTCCGTACAGGTCGTCGCGCGGTGTTGTTCTCGGGCCAGGGTTCGCAGCGGTTGGGGATGGGGCGTGAGTTGTACGGCCGGTTCCCCGTGTTCGCGGAGGCGTTGGATGCGGTGCTCGGGTGCCTGGATGCGGAGTTGTCGTCGGAGATTGGGCTGCGGGAGGTGATGTGGGGTGATGAGGCCGATCGGTTGAATGAGACGGGTTGGGCGCAGCCGGGGCTGTTTGCCGTGGAAGTCGCCCTGTTCCGGTTGGTGGAGAGTTGGGGTGTGCGGCCGGATTTTGTGGCCGGTCACTCGATCGGTGAGATCGCGGCAGCGCACGTTGCCGGTGTGTTGTCGTTGGCGGATGCGTGCCGTTTGGTGGCGGCCCGTGCTCGGTTGATGCAGGCGCTTCCGTCGGGCGGTGCGATGATCGCCGTCCAGGCCACGGAGGACGAGGTCCTCCCGCATCTTTCCCACGACTTGGCGATCGCCGCGATCAACGGGCCCACCTCGGTGGTCATCTCCGGTGTTGACGAAGCCGTACGGGCCGTCGCGGAGTACTTCGCCGACCAGGGGCGCCGCACCACCCGCCTGCGGGTATCGCACGCCTTCCACTCCCCGCTGATGGACCCGATGTTGGACGACTTCCGCACCGTCGCGGAAGGACTGTCCTACGCGGCGCCGTCCCTCCCCGTGGTGTCGAACCTGACGGGTGAACTGGCCTCGTCTGAAGAACTGGGCTCGGCCGAGTACTGGGTACGGCACGTCCGGGAGGCCGTCCGCTTCGCCGACGGCATCGGAGCCCTGGAGGCCGCGGGCGTCCGCACGTTCCTGGAACTCGGTCCGGACGGCGTCCTCTCCGCCATGGCGGGGCAGTCCCTCACCGAGTCCTCCGTCTTGGTCCCGCTGCTGCGCAAAGACCGGCCAGAAGAGGATGCGGCACTTGCCGCGCTCGCCCAACTCCACACGGCGGGCGTCCCGGTCGACTGGGCCGCGATCTTCGCTGGACTTGGTGCGCGGAGGGTGGAACTGCCGACGTATGCGTTCCAGCATGAGTGGTTCTGGCCGGTGGGTCGGGTTGGCGGTGGTGGTGATGTGCGGGCTGTGGGGCTTGGTGTGACGGAGCATGCGTTGTTGGGTGCTGCGGTGGAACTGGCTGCTGGTGAGGGGGTGTTGTTCACCGGTCGTCTCTCTGTGCAGTCGCAGTCGCAGTCGTGGTTGGCGGATCATGTGGTGTTGGGTCGGGTGGTTGTTGCGGGGACTGCGTTGTTGGAGATGGTGTTGTGTGCGGGGGATGGGGTTGGTTGTGATCGGGTGGCGGAGCTGACGTTGGCTGCTCCGTTGGTGTTGCCTGAGGTGGGCGGGGTGCGGGTGCAGGTGGCGGTGGGTGATCCGGATGGGGCGGGTCGTCGGCCCGTTGGGGTGTACTCGTGTCCGGAGGGGGTCGGTGAGGGTGTTTGGTCGCTGCATGCGTCGGGTGTGTTGGCTGCGGGGGCGTCGCCGGGTGACGTGGGTTTCGATGGTGGGGTGTGGCCTCCGCGGGATGCTGTGCGGGTGGATGTTGAGGGGTGCTACGAGGTCTTCGCGGGGGCTGGGTTTGGTTATGGTCCGGTGTTCCGTGGGTTGCGTGCGGTGTGGCGTCGTGGTGAGGAGTTGTTCGCCGAGGTCGCACTACCGGACGACGCCCCCGAGTCCGGGGCCGGTTTCGGCCTGCACCCGGCACTGCTCGACTCCGCTCTGCACGCCCTCTTGCTGACGGCTCTCCAGTCCGATGGAGAGGGTGAGGACGCTGCTCCGGCTCTCCCGTTCTCGTGGGAGGGCGTGTCGTTGTTCGCTGCGGGGGCGTCCGTGTTGCGGGTGCGGTTGGCGCCTGCGGGGGAGGGGGCGGTGTCGGTGACCGCGGTGGACCCGGCGGGGGCCCCGGTCATCGCCGTCGACGCCCTCCACACCCGCACCCTCACCAACGAGGAAGCGAGCGGCACGGACGTCCGGCTGCGCGACGCGCTCTTCGGCGTCCGGTGGACCGCTGTCCCTCTCTCGCCGGCGGCCCCGGCCACCAGCGTCGCGCTGCTCGGCCCCGACCGCCTGGGCCTCGCCGAGGCGCTCGTCCGCTCGCCCGGGACGACCGTGCACACCTACGCGAACGTCACCGCGCTGACCGAGGCCGGGCCGGACGCACCGGCATCCGCGATCACGCTCGTCGCCGTCGGCACGGACGAAGAAGCCCTCAGCCAAGGCACGACCGTCGATGCGACGCACCGACTCACCACCGAGGCACTCCTCACGATCCAGGCATGGCTGGCCGATGAACGTCTCGCGGCCGGGCGCCTGGTCTTCGTGACCCGTGGTGCGGTCGGCGGCCAGGATCCCGCAGCCGCGGCCGTTCAGGGCCTGGTCCGATCCGCCCAGACCGAGAATCCGGGCGCCTTCGGCCTGATCGACCTCGACGGCTCCGACGACTCCGCCGAGGCGCTCACCCAGGCCCTCACCTCCGATGAACCGCAACTGCTGCTGCGCGACGGACGCCCACACGCCGCCCGGCTTACCCGTCTCACGCCCCAGACCGGTGCCACCGCACCTACCGCACCTACCGCACCTACCGTGTGGAACACCGAGGGAACGGTGCTGATCACCGGCGGCACCGGCGGGCTCGGCGCGCAGATCGCCCGACACCTCGTCGACGAGCACGGCGTACGCAACCTGCTGCTCGTCAGTCGCAGTGGTGAACGAGCCGCGGGTGTGGCCGAGTTGGTGGCTGATCTCAGAGGGCTGGGTGCCGAGGTGGTGGTTCGGGCGTGTGATGTGTCCGATCGTGCTGCGGTGTTGGGGTTGGTGGCTGGTCATCGGGTGTCGGCTGTGGTGCATGCGGCCGGGGTGTTGGATGACGGGTTGGTCGCTGGGTTGTCGCCGGAGCGGTTGTCGGCGGTGTTGCGGCCGAAGGTGGATGCTGCGTGGTATCTGCATGAGGCGACGCGTGGGATGGACTTGGGCGCGTTCGTGGTGTTCTCGTCGGTGGCCGGGACGTTCGGTAGTCCTGGTCAGGGTAACTATGCGGCGGCGAATGCGTTCTTGGACGCGTTGATGGTGCGGCGGCAGGCTTCGGGTCTGCCGGGTGTGTCGTTGGCGTGGGGGCCGTGGGAACAGTCAGGTGGGATGACGGGTACGTTGACGGACGCGGAGGCCGAGCGTCTCGCCCGTTCCGGAATGCCGCCGCTCACGGTCGAACAGGGCCTCGCCCTCTTCGACGCCGCACTTACCCTCGGCAGCGTTCCGACGGCTGAATCAGGACGAGCAGGCGCCGGCGCATCCGGAACCGCCCGCACGCCGGACGGCACGGATGGCGCGCTCGTCGCTCCGGTCCGGCTCGACCTCGCGGCCCTGTCCACACGGGGCGAGGTGCCCGCGATCCTGCGCGGATTGGTGCGGACCCGTACCCGCCGCACGGCGGCCGGAGGCTCCGCAACCGTTGCCGGACTGGTCGGCCGCCTCTCCGAACTCCCGGCCGACGCACGCCGGCAAGAACTCCTGGACCTGGTCCGCACCCAGGCGGCCCTCGTCCTCGGGCACGCCGAACCGGCCTCCGTGGACACCACCGCACAGTTCCGGGACCTCGGCTTCGACTCCCTGACGGCCGTCGAACTCCGCAACCGCCTGAGCACCGCCACCGGCCTCCGCCTCACCGCGACACTGGTCTTCGACTACCCGAACACCGACGCCCTGGCCGATCACTTGCAGACCGAGTTGTTCGGTTCTGTGGAGGCTGAGGTGCGGGAGGTGGTTCCGGGGCTGGTGTCGTTGGCGGATGATCCGGTCGTGGTGGTGGGGATGGCCTGCCGGTATCCGGGTGGGGTGGGGTCTCCGGAGGACCTGTGGCGTCTGGTGCGCGAGGGCGCTGATGCGATCGGTGACTTCCCGACCAATCGTGGTTGGGACGTCGAGTCCCTCTACCACCCCGATCCCGACCACCTCGGTACGTCCTACACGCGTTCCGGCGGTTTCCTCCACGAGGCCGGGGAGTTTGATCCTGGTTTCTTCGGGATGAGTCCGCGGGAAGCGCTGGCGACCGATTCGCAGCAGCGGTTGCTTCTGGAATCGTCCTGGGAGGCGGTCGAGCGGGCCGGCATCGACCCGTTGAGCCTGCGGGGCAGTGCTACGGGAGTGTTCGCCGGTGTCATGTATGGGGACTACGGGAGCATCCTGGGCGGTAGGGAGTTCGAGGGGTTCCAGGGCCAGGGCAGCGCCGGCAGCGTCGCTTCCGGCCGCGTCTCCTACACCCTCGGTCTCGAAGGCCCGGCCGTCACCGTCGACACCGCCTGCTCCTCCTCCCTGGTCGCCCTGCACCTCGCGGCGCAAGCCCTCCGGGCCGGCGAGTGCACCCTCGCACTGGCCGGTGGTGTGACGGTGATGTCCACCCCGGGCACGTTCGTGGAGTTCTCGCGCCAGCGCGGCCTGGCCCCCGACGGCCGATCCAAGGCGTTCGCCGAGGCCGCCGACGGCGTGGCCTGGTCCGAGGGCGTCGGCATGCTGGTGTTGGAGCGTCAGTCGGACGCGGTCCGCAACGGTCACGAGATCCTGGCGGTGGTGCGCGGTTCGGCGGTCAATCAGGACGGTGCGTCGAACGGCCTGACGGCGCCCAACGGACCCTCCCAGCAGCGAGTCATCCGCCAGGCACTCGCCAGCGGCGGCCTGTCGCCCCTCGACGTGGATGTGGTCGAGGCGCACGGTACCGGGACGACGCTCGGTGACCCGATCGAGGCCCAGGCGCTGCTCGCGACCTACGGCCGTGACCGCGATGCCGACCAGCCGCTGTGGCTCGGTTCGATCAAGTCCAACATCGGTCACACCCAGGCCGCGGCCGGTGTCGCGGGCATCATCAAGATGGTCCTGGCGATGCGGCACGGCGTCCTGCCACGGACCCTGCACGTCGATGCACCGTCCTCGCACGTGGACTGGAGCACCGGAGCGGTCGAGCTGCTGACGGACGAGACGGCGTGGCCCGAGACGGGCCGGGCCCGGCGCGCCGGTGTCTCCTCGTTCGGGATCAGCGGCACCAACGCACACGTCATCCTCGAACAGCCGACGGCCCAGCAGCACGCAGTACCGGAGAAGGCCCAGGTGCAGCTGCCCATGGTGCCGTGGGTACTGTCCGGCAAGTCGCCGGAGGCCCTGCGCGGCCAGGCAGCACGCCTGCGCGCCCTCCTGGCTGAGCGCCTGGGAACGCGACCGATCGACGTCGGCCACTCGCTGGCGACGACCCGTTCGACGTTCGACCACCGCGCGGTCGTCCTCGTCGGCGACGCGATGGATCCCGTCGACGCCCTGGGCGCCCTGGACGCGCTGGCATGCGGAGCACCCGATCCGACCGTCGTCACCGACTCGGTGTCCGCCGGTGGTTCGGCCGTGCTGTTCTCGGGCCAGGGTTCGCAGCGGTTGGGGATGGGGCGTGGGTTGTATGGCCGGTTCCCGGTGTTCGCGGAGGCGTTGGACGAGGTCGTTGACGGTCTGGATGCTGAACTGTCCGGGCAGGTCGGGTTGCGGGAGGTGATGTGGGGTGATGATGCCGATCGGTTGAATGAGACGGGTTGGGCGCAGCCGGCGTTGTTCGCCGTGGAAGTCGCTCTGTATCGGTTGGTGGAGAGTTGGGGTGTGCGGCCGGATTTTGTGGCTGGTCACTCGATCGGTGAGATTGCGGCGGCGCATGTCGCGGGTGTGTTGTCGTTGGCGGATGTGTGCCGTTTGGTGGGGGCCCGTGCTCGGTTGATGCAGGCGCTGCCGTCGGGCGGTGCGATGATCGCCGTCCAGGCCACGGAGGACGAGGTCCTCCCGCACCTTACGGACGACCTGGCGATTGCCGCGATCAACGGGCCCACCTCCGTCGTCCTCTCCGGCAGTGAGAGCGCGGCCCTCGCGGCGGCGGAGCGGCTCGCGGCGGACGGTCGGAAGACGACCCGGTTGCGGGTTTCGCACGCGTTCCACTCGCCGCTGATGGACCCGATGTTGGACGACTTCCGCACCGTCGCGGAAGGACTGTCCTACGCGGCGCCGTCCCTCCCCGTGGTGTCGAACCTGACGGGTGAACTGGCCTCGTCTGAAGAACTGGGCTCGGCGGAGTACTGGGTGCGGCACGTCCGCGAGGCGGTCCGTTTCGCCGACGGCGTCCGTACCCTCGCCGACCACGGCGCCACCACCTTCCTGGAACTCGGCCCGGACGGCGTCCTCTGCGCCATGGCAGGGCAGACCCTCGACGACGATGCCATCAGCGCCGTACCCCTCCTGCGCAAGGACCGCGGCGAGGAGTCCGCAGCCATGACGGCCCGGGCCCGCCTGCACGCGCGCGGCCTCACCGACGACTGGCAGGACTTCTTCGCCGGCACGGATCCGCAGCGGACCGACTTGCCGACGTATGCGTTCCAGCATGAGTGGTTCTGGCCGGTGGGTCGGGTTGGCGGTGGTGGTGATGTGCGGGCTGTGGGGCTTGGTGTGACGGAGCATGCGTTGTTGGGTGCTGCGGTGGAACTGGCTTCTGGTGAGGGGGTGTTGTTCACCGGTCGTCTCTCTGTGCAGTCGCAGTCGCAGTCGTGGTTGGCGGATCATGTGGTGTTGGGTCGGGTGGTTGTTGCGGGGACTGCGTTGTTGGAGATGGTGTTGTGTGCGGGGGATGGGGTTGGTTGTGATCGGGTGGCGGAGCTGACGTTGGCTGCTCCGTTGGTGTTGCCTGAGGTGGGCGGGGTGCGGGTGCAGGTGGCGGTGGGTGATCCGGATGGGGCGGGTCGTCGGACCGTTGGGGTGTACTCGTGCCCGGATGGGGTCGGTGAGGGTGTTTGGTCGCTGCATGCGTCGGGTGTGTTGGCTCCGGGGGCGTCGCCGGGTGACGTGGGTTTCGATGGTGGGGTGTGGCCTCCGCGGGATGCTGTGCGGGTGGATGTTGAGGGGTGCTACGAGGTCTTCGCGGGGGCTGGGTTTGGTTATGGTCCGGTGTTCCGTGGGTTGCGTGCGGTGTGGCGTCGTGGTGAGGAGTTGTTCGCAGAGGTCGCACTACCGGACGACGTCGACCACGGCTCAGTAGGGTTCGGCGTTCACCCCGCACTGTTGGACGCTTCCTTGCACGCGGTCCTGCTCACCGTCCTCCAGTCCGATGGGGAGGGTGACGGCGCTGCTCATGGCGCGGGCCCGGCCCTCCCGTTCTCGTGGGAAGGCGTGTCGCTGTTCGCTGCGGGGGCGTCCGTGTTGCGGGTGCGGTTGGCGCCTGCGGGGGAGGGGGCGGTGTCGGTGACCGCGGTGGACCGGGCGGGGGCCCCGGTCATCGCCGTCGACGCCCTCCACACCCGCACCCTCACCAACGACGAACTGAAGGCGGCCGACGGCAGCACGCACCAGGACTCGCTCTTCCACGTGGACTGGACGGCCATCCCGGCTGCCCACCCCACTGCGTCCGGTGCGCCCGCCTCCGTGGCCGTACTGGGAACCGACCCGCTCGACTTCGCCGGTGCCCTGGCGGGTTCCTGGGACGTGATCCGCGAACCCGCTGGGCTCACGGCGCTCGCTGCCTCCGCGAAGCCGGTGCCGGACCTCGTCCTCGTTCCGGTCTCGGGAGCATCGACGGCGGGGCGTGAGGCTGGCGCGGGACCGGCTGAGGTGCCCGACGTCGTGCGCGAGTGCACCGTTCAGGTGCTGGAGCAGCTCCAGCAGTGGCTCGCCGACGACCGGTTCGCGGCTTCTCGGCTGGTGTTCGTGACGCGCGGCGCGGTGGCGGTGGACGACACCGGCAGCACCGACCTGGCGGCCTCGGCTGTCTGGGGCCTGGTGCGGTCCGCCCAGTCGGAGAACCCGGGCTGTTTCGGTCTGCTCGACGTCGACCCGCCCACCGACCAGAACACCGACGCGCACCGCACCCCGTCCAGCACTCCCACCGCCTCCGCTTCCACCGTCTCCACAACCTCCTCCGGACTCGCCGCAGCCCTGCACGCGACGGCCGACGAACCGCAGGTGGCCCTGCGTGCCGGAACGGTGTGGGCGGCCCGGCTGGCCCGGACCACCGCCCCGCAGCCCAGTGCGGACACCGGGAGCAGCACGACCGGGCAGGCACTCGGGCACGGCACGGTGCTGATCACCGGTGGCACCGGCGGGCTCGGCGCGCAGGTCGCCCGCCACCTCGTCGACGAGCACGGTGTACGCAACCTCCTGCTGGTCAGCCGGCGCGGGCCGGCCGCCCCGGGCGTCGGCGAACTGGTCGCCGCTCTCGAAGCGCTCGGTGCCGAAGTGGTGGTCCGGGCGTGTGACGTGGGGGAGAGTGCGGCGGTGGCGGCGCTCGTTGCCGATGCGTCGCGGGAGCGTCCGTTGTCGGCGGTGGTGCATGCGGCCGGGGTGTTGGACGACGGCGTGATCGGTTCGCTGTCCGCGGATCGGCTCGGCGTGGTCCTGCGGCCGAAGGCGGATGCTGCCTGGCATTTGCATGAGGCGACGCGTGGGATGGACTTGGGCGCGTTCGTGGTGTTCTCGTCGGTGGCGGGGACGTTCGGTAGTCCTGGTCAGGGCAACTATGCGGCGGCGAATGCGTTCTTGGACGCGTTGATGGTGCAGCGGCGGGCCGCTGGTTTGCCGGGTGTGTCGTTGGCGTGGGGGCCGTGGGAGCGGTCGGGCGGGATGACGGGCACGTTGTCGGATGCCGAGGCCGAGCGTCTCGCGCGTTCCGGAATGCCGCCGCTCACGGTCGAACAGGGTCTCGCTCTCTACGACGCGGCGACGGCCGGGGACCGGGCCGTGGCGGTGCCGGTGCAACTGGACCTCACCGCGCTGCGTGGGCGCGGCGACGTCCCGGCGTTGTTGCGCGGTGTGGTGCGCACGCCCGCCCGACGGGCCGCGGCGACCGGTGCGGCGCCGTCCGTCGACGGGCTCGCCCGGCAGCTGGCCGGGCTCGGCGGGGCGGAGCAGGACGAGGTCCTGCTGACGCTGGTGCGCGGCCAGGCGGCGGCGGTGCTCGGGCACGCCGACGGGTCGGCGATCGGAGCGGGCCGGCAGTTCCAGGAGCTCGGCTTCGACTCGCTGACCGCGGTGGAGTTCCGGAACCGGCTCAACGCGGCCACCGGGCTGCGGCTGCCGGCCACCCTGCTGTTCGACCACCCGACGCCGGCCGACGTCGTCCGGCACCTGCGCGGCCAACTCTGCGCGGACGAGGCAACGGGCACCGGCTCCGTGCTCGCGGCGCTGGACCACCTGGAGACGGTCATCGCCGGACTGGCCCTCGACGACTCGGGAGAGCACCAGTTGGTGGCCGGTCGGCTGGAGGTGCTGAAGGCCAAGTGGGCCCAGTTGCGGCAGGCGGACGCGTCCGCGGGGGACGGCGCGGACATCGATCTCGACGATGCTTCGGACGATGCGATGTTCGCGCTGCTCGACGATGAACTCGGGCTCAACTGAGCCCCTCGTTGCGGTGAACACCACGGCTCCCGGTGGTCGGACGCTCGATTCCGGCCACCGGGAGGGCCTTACCGGCCTCTTCTCGCGACACGTGAAGAACTAGGGAATTACCCACAGTCCGATCATGTGCAATGAATTCCGTGACTCGGAAACCCCTGCGCGAGTCATGGAGTTACGGTGTGACCATGTGTTCGTCCGGCGGTGGCGGCGTGCACGGACGTCACGGCTCGTCCCCGGCCGAGACGTCCAGCTGATGCTGCCCGACGACGCGTGACACTCGGTTCGTCCCTAGGAGGTCCCCCCATGACCACGTCCACCGAGGAGAGCCTGTGGTCCCGGTGCTTCCACCCGGCACCGGCCGCCCGGACCAGGCTCTTCTGCTTCCCCCACGCGGGTGGCTCGGCCTCCTTCTACTTCCCGGTGTCCGCTCAACTCTCCTCCGTCGCCGAGGTGATCGCGATCCAGTACCCGGGTCGCCAGGACCGGCACAAGGAGCCCGGCGTCGGCAACCTCTCCGTCCTGGCCGACCAGGTCTACGACGCGCTGCGCCCCCGCTTGACGGAGCGGCCGAGCACCTTCTTCGGGCACAGCATGGGCGCGGCCCTCGCCTTCGAGGTGGCCCGGCGCTTCGAGGCCGACGGTGGTGAGCTGTCCCATCTCTTCGCCTCCGGGCGCCGCGCCCCTTCCCGGGTGCGTGACGAGTCCGTGCACCGGCGCAGCGACGACGGCATCGTCCAGGAGCTCAAGCTGCTCGCCGGCACCGACACCGCGGTGCTCGGCGACGAGGAGATCCTGCGGATGGTCCTGCCTGCGATCCGCACCGACTACCAGGCCATCGAGACCTACAGCTGCCCGCCCGACGCCACCGTCCGGGCCCCGCTGACCGTCCTCACCGGCGATCGCGACCCCAAGACCTCCATGGACGAGGCCGAGGCGTGGCGCGGCCACACCACCGGCACGTTCGACCTCAAGGTCTTCCCCGGCGGGCACTTCTTCCTCAGCTCCGAGGCCCCGGCCGTCATCGACCTGCTGCGCCAGCACTTCACCTCCTAGGGCCCAACCCGTCGTCCGAGCGGTTGGCGGCGGGGCCGTGGCATGCCCCGCGCCGCCGACCGGGGGACCTCCGGATCCGGGCGCGGCGCGCGCCGCGCGCCGGTGGCGCACTCCTCCGCGACCGGTGCGCGCGGGGCGTCGGTGCGTCTGCCTGCCACGGGGCGCGCGAGGTCCGGCGCGTGTCCGTAGGCGGACCGTTCGGAGAACGTCAAATGTCTTACAGGTGCCGCCCGTTCACCTCACGCTGCGCTATATGATCTTGTGATGGGGCATGTACGGAGGGTGTCGCCATCCCTTCCGCACCTGTCAACCCTGGCCGTCCGGGCTTGCGCGCAGCCGGCCGGCCACGGTTCCGGAGCACTGCGGCGCGATCGGCTTCAGTTGTCACCCCCCATCTGGAGGAACGCGTGATGCGGAACCAGTCCGGTTCTTCCGGGTTACTGACCACGCTGGTGGGACGGGACGACGAACTGCGCGCCCTCGCCCGGCACGCCGAAGCCGCCCGCGCCGGACAGGCGGGCCTGGTGATGCTCCATGGGCCGGCCGGCATGGGCAAGACCAGCCTGCTGCGCGCCTTCACCACCGGCGCGGCCTGCCGGGGCATGACCGTCCTCCACGGCACCTGCCGCGAGACCGACGCCGGCGCCGGCTACAGCGGTGTGCGCGAACTCCTGGGCGGGCTCGGCCTGGGCCGCGGCGACGCCCACCGCTCGCCCCTGCTCGACGGACTGGCCGCCCGCGCACTGCCCGCGCTCACCGCCGACCCCGTGGGCCATGACGCCGCCACCGCCGCCTACCCGGTGCTGCACGGCCTGTACTGGCTCGCCGCCCGCCTCATGGCCGAGCAGCCGCTCGTGCTCGTCCTCGACGACGTCCACTGGTGCGACGAACGGTCCCTGACCTGGATCGACTTCCTGCTGCGGCGCGCCGAGGAACTGCCGCTGCTGGTGGTCCTGGCCCGGCGCAGCGAGGCCGAACCGCTGGCGCCCGCGGTGCTCGCCGACCTCGCCTCCCAACGGTGCCCGACCGTGTTGCGCCTGCGCCCGCTCGACCGCGACCACGTCGGTGAGATGGCGCGCCGGGTCTTCCGGACCACGGCCGCACCGACCTTCGTCGCCCGGGTTACCGCCGTGTCCGGCGGCAACCCGCTCACGCTCGCCCGCCTCCTCGACGAACTCCGTGCCGAAGGCGTGTCGCCGGACGCCGACGGGGAGCGCCGGGCCGCCGAGGTCGGCAGTCACGTCCTGGCCCGCTCGGTGCGCAGTCTGCTGGAACGCCGGCCGCCGTGGGTGCGGGACGTCGCCCGCGCGAGCGCGGTGCTCGGCGAGGAGTGCACCGAACTGGTGGCGGCGCTCGCCGGCGTTCCGGCCGGCACCGTCGAGGAGGCCCTGCACGTGCTGCGCCGGGCCGGCATCGTCGCCGGCGACCGCATCGACTTCGTCCACGACGTGGTGCGCGCCGCCGTCCTGGACGACGTCGCCCCCACCGACCTCGCCGAACTGCGCACCAACGCCGCACTGTTGCTCAGCGACGCCGGCCGGCCCTCCGAGGAACTGGCCGGCCAACTCATGCTGCTGCCGGTGCTCGACCAACCGTGGATGGCCGGGGTGCTGCGGGACGCCGCCGCGCAGGCGGAGGGGCGCGGCGCCCCGGAAGCCGGCGTGCGGTGCCTGTACCGGGTCCTGGAGATGACGCCGGATGATGTCGCCGTACGCATCCGGATGGCCCGCGCGCTCGCCGAGAGCAACCCGCCCGAGGCGATCCGCCTCCTCCAGGAAGCCCTGTCCCTCGCCGGTGATGTCCGCACCCGCGCCCAGGTCGCCGTCCAATACGGCTTCACCTGCCTCGCCGTGCAGGAATCCCCGTCCGGCGTGCGGGTGCTGGAGGAGGTGCTCACCGAGCTGTCCGCCACCCTCGGACCCGAACCCGGCCCCGCCGACCGTGAGTTGCGCACCCTCGTGGAATCCGTCCTGCTCATCGTCGGCGCCGACGAGAAGGCCACCATCGGCGCGGTCCGCGACCGGGCGGCCCGGCTCACCGTCCCGCCCGGCGACACCCCGGCGCAGCGCCAGATGTTGGCCATGACCACCGTGCTCACCGCGATGGACGGCCGCGACGCCCGCGCGACCGTCGACCAGGCCCGCCGCGCGCTCCGGGTGCCGGGCGTCGAGCTGGAGCCCTGGTCGCTGCTGTCCGCCTCCTTCGCGCTGACCCTCGCCGACGAGATCGCGGACGCCCAGTACGCGCTCGACCTCATGCTCCAGTACGGGCAGGCCAACGCGGCCGTGTGGACGTACGTGCTGGGGCTCTCCACGCGCGCCCTGTTCCACCACGGGGTGGGCGCCTTTCCGGACGCGCTGGCCGACGCCCAGACCGCGATGGAGATCATCGGCGAGGAGCGCTGGGGTGACACCGCCGTGCTGCCCCGCGTGGCCCTGGCCACCGCCCTCGTCGACCGCGGGGAACCCGAACGCGCCGAGCAGGTCCTGGACGGCATCAAACGCGGCCGTCTGGAACGGTTCGCCATCGAGTACCACTGGTACCTGGCGGCCCGCGCCTTCGCCCGCTGGGCCCGCGGCGACCTCCAAGGCGCCCTCGACCTCTTCCTCGCCTGCGGCCGGTCCCTGGAGGAATCCCGCATCAGCAACCCGGCGTTCCTGCCGTGGTGGGCGGAGGGCGCGGTGCTCCTGACACTGCTGGGACGCCCCGGGAAGGCGCGCGAACTGGCCGCGTTCGGAGGAGAGTTGGCCGAGCGGTGGGGCACGAACAGCAGTCTCGGACTGGCCCGGATGGCCCGGGGCGTGGCCGCCCCCGGCAGCACCGGCATCGGGCACCTCACCGAAGCCGTCGCCCTCCTCGGTGACTCGCCGGCCCGCGCCACCGAGGCCCGCGCCGAACTCTTCCTGGGACACGCCCACCTCAAGGCCGACGACCCGCGCGCCGCCCGCGAACACCTGCGCGCCGCCGCCGGCCTGGCCCAGCGCTGCGGCGCCCTGACGCTAGGCGACAGCGCCAGGAAACTGCTGGTCGCCGCAGGCGGCCGGGTGCGCCGGATGACCACCTCGCCGCTCGACATGCTGACCGGGATGGAACGCACCGTCGCGGACCTCGCGGTGACCGGCGCCAGCAACCGGGCCATCGCGGAGAGCCTCTTCGTGACCGTGCGGACCATCGAGACGCACCTCACCAGCGTCTACCGGAAGCTCGGGGTCGGCGGACGCACCGAACTGTCCACCGTCCTGGCAACCAGGAACCCCTCCGGCCGCAAGCCACCGGCGTGGGTCTCCCAGGCACGCGGACGCGACTGACACGAACAGGACGAGAGGTAGCGGTGCACCCGAGCAAGGCGCGGAACCATCCGACCACCTGCACGCCGCAGTGTGCACCCGACGCCCACGGCGACCCCGCCATGCTCCTGGAATGCGGCCGGGAACAGCGCCTCATCGGTGACGTCCTGCACCGACTCGGCCAGGGAGCCGGATCGATCCTCACCTTGACCGGACGGCCGGGCCACGCCCAGAACGCGCTGGTCCGCTGGGGTGCCTGTCGTGCCAGACACCACGGACTGCGCGTGCTGCGGGCCCAGGCGACACCCACCGAACGCGACCTCAGACACGGCGCCGTCCTCCAACTGCTGGCCCCCCTCGACGGCAACGACGGCCGCACCCTGGACGCCCTGATCGGCCACGCCGGCCCGCCGCCACTGCCCGGGATCGCGGACGTGCTGAGGTGCGCCGGCACCGCACCCACGCTCCTCGTGGTCGAGGACGTCCAATGGCTGGACCCGGCCTCCCACACCTGGCTGCAGACCCTGCTGCGCCACTTCGGCCCGCACCTGCCGCTCGCCGCCCTCGCCAGCAGCTGCGGAGGCACCGGGGCCTTCGACGCCGCGGACGACGCCGCCGGCCCGGCACACCGGGACGACGTGCCGGCCCGGCACGTCGTCGTGCCCCCGCTCACCGACCGCGGGGTCGCCGCCACCGTCCGCGCCTACTGCGGCACCCCCGGCGACGAGGAGTTCGTCGCCGCGCTCACCTCCGCCACCGCCGGCAACCCGGCCGTCCTGCGGGACGTGCTGCGCCAGTTCACCGCACTCGGCCACCAGCCCGACGCCGCCCACCTCCCCCAACTCCACGCCCTCACCGCGGGCGTCGTCGGCGACCACACGGTGCGCGCCCTGGACGGTCTGCCGTCCGAGGTGAACTCCGTGCTGCGGGCCCTGGCCGTCTGCGGCGACCTGCTCGACTTCACCCGGGTCCACGCCCTCGCCGGCGCCCGCTCCCTGTCGCAGGACCGGATCCGCACCCTGCTGTCGAACGTCGGCCTGACGGTGTCCGTCGGCGACAAGGTCCACATCCGCTTCCCCGCCTCCAAGGCCCGCGTCATCGAGGACATGCCGGCGGCGGAGCGCGCCGACCTCTACGGCCGCGCGGCCGCGCTCGCCCACGGCGCCGGCGTCAACGACGAGGACGTCGCCCACCTCCTGCTGCGCTCGCCACCGCTCGGCGCACCCTGGGTCGTGCCGCTGCTGCGCCGCGGTTTCGTCGCGGCCCTGCGCAGGGAGGACCACCAGCGTGCCTGTGCCTGTCTCTCCCGGGCCCTGCAAGAACCCCTCGACCCCGACGAACGCAGCCGGCTGACCCTGGAGCTGGCCGCCGCCGAAGCGGTCGCCCGGCCCGACGCCGGCGACCGACGTCTGAGGGAACTGGTCCGCAACGCACCGCCCACCGGCGAAGTCCCTTCGGCCGGAGCCGGGTTGGGCGTGCGCGCCATCGATCTGGGCTTGGCCCGGGGGAACAGCGAATGGGCGCGCAGCACGGCGGGCGAGGCCCTCCCGGACGCCGGACCGGCCGACCGGGAAGAGCTCGTCGCACTCTTCTGGCTGGCCGCGGTCCGGGACGACGACGCGCCGATGATCCCCGTGGTGCCCCCGCTGCCCGACCGCCCGGCACCACCGGCCCAGGCCGGCGCCCGCGCCTGGCAACTCGCCACCGAGGGCGAGGACGCCGACAAGGCCAGGAAACTGGCCCGGATCGCCCTGACCGGTGACCCGGGCGAGAGCCTGATGATGCCGCGACTGGCGGCCTGCGCCGCGCTGTTCGCCACCGACGACCACGACGAGGCGGTGCACGGCCTCGACGAGATGCTCGTCACCGCCCGCCGCGCCCACCTGCGCAGTCTGGCCGCCCGCGTCCTCAACCTGCGGGCCCGCCTGCACCTGTGCGCGGCGCGGCTGGACGCCGCCGAACGGGACCTGGACGGCGCCGAACGCGCGCTGCCACCGACGAGTTGGCACCCGCGGGCCCTGCCCAACCTGATCGCCACCCGCATCCTCCTCAGCGTGGAGGCCGGCCGCCCGGACCGGGCCAGGCAACTCGCCACCGCCCCGGTGCCCGCCGGCGGCGAAGAGGGCGTGTGGTGGCCCTCGTTGCTGTTCGCCCGCGCCCGGCTGGCCGCGGCCGACGGCGATTGGGCGGAAGCGCTGCGGTTGTCCCTGGAGTCGGGCCGTCGGCTGTTGCGCCGACAGTGGGTCAACCCGGCCCTGCTGAGCTGGCGCCCGTTGGCCGCGGAGGCGTCCGTGGAGACCGGCGACCCGGCGGAGGCGCGACGCCTGCGCGACGAGGAACTCGCCCTCGCCGACCGGTGGGGCACCGCGAGCGCCCGCGGGGCCGCCCGTCTGTGGACGCGCGCCCTCTTCGCCGACGACCGGGACCAGGCCGTCCGCCGCTCCCGCGAGGCCACCGAACTGCTGCGGAACTCGCCGGCCCGCCTCGCCTACCTGTGGAGCCGGCTGTACCAGGCCGGTGCCGAGGCCGCCCTGGGGGACGCGGCCGCGGCGGCACGCTGCGTGGAAGAGGTCTCCCGGACGGTCGCCGCCCTCCCCACCAGCCGCCTCGCCACGACCGCCCGCACCCTGTCCGTCGCCGCGGTGCCCCATCAGGTCGGCGCCGTGCCGCGCACCGCCCTCGTCCCACCCGGCTGGCGCGCCCTGACCGAGGCGGAGCGGCGCACCGTGCTGCTCGCCGCCCGCGGCCACGGCAACCGGCAGATCGCCGAACAACTCGCCGTCAGCCGGCGCACCGTGGAGCTCCGGCTGAGCAACGCCTACCGCAAGCTGCAGATCGGCGGCCGCAAGGAGCTGTACCGGCTCCTGGAAGCGGTGGAAGGGCCGATCGCGGATGCTTGTTGAGCGGGAGGACGAACTGGCCCGGATCCGGACCGCCCTCGACGCCGCGGCGGCGGGTGACTCCTCACTCCTCCTCGTCACCGGCCCGCTCGGCAGCGGACGTTCGACGCTGCTGCGCCGAGTGCCGGAGCTCGCCGGCGACGACGCCCGGGTGCTGCGGGCCTGCGCCGCCTGGCGGGAACGCGACTTCCCGTTCGGCATCGCCCGCCAGCTCTTCGACCACCTGCTGAACGGCGCCGGACCCGCCCGGCGCGCCACCGGCGCCGAGCAGTTCGGCGACCCGATGGACGCCGACGACCGCCACAGCGGACCGGGCCCCGAGCGCGAGGTCTCCGACGTCGTCCTGCACGGCGCCCAGTCATTGCTGGCCGACGCCGGCGCGCACCGGCGGTTGCTGATCCTGATCGACGACCTCCAGTGGGCCGACGGCCCCTCGCTGCGCTGGGTGGCGCACCTCACCCGGCGGTTGCACGGGCTGCGCGCGCTCCTGGTGTGCACGCTCGCCGACGGCGACCACCGGGCCCGCCATCCCCTGGTGCGCGAGGTCGTCGGTGCCGCCCGCGACGTCCTCCGCCCGGCGCCACTGTCCCGGGACGCCGTCCGCACCCTGCTCACCGAAGCGCACAGACAGCCGCCGCCGGAGGCGCTGGTGCGGGCCCTGCACGACGCGTCCGGCGGCAATCCGCTGTTCGTCACCGCCTTCCGGCGCGCCTTGGACCGGACCGGCCCGCCGGACCACACTGAACCATCCCTCGCTGTGGGGGAGTTGAGCCCCACCGTGCTGCGTGACCGGATCGCGGGGCACCTGCGGATCCAGCCCCAGTCGGTGCGTGACGTCGCCGTGGCCCTCGCCGCCCTGGGCGACCACAGCGACCCGGCGCTGCTGGCCCAACTCGCCGGCGTCGACGAGGTGGGCTTCGCCGGGATCCGGCGCGCCCTCGTCGACGCCGGCCTGCTCGCCCGCGGACGGGACGTCCGCTTCGTCCACGGGGTGGTCCGGGACGCCGCGGACTCCCTCCTCACCCTCGGCGAACGCGAACGCGCCCACGACGCCGCCGCGGACCTGCTGTACCGCTGCGGGCGGCCCGCCGAACAGGTCGCCGGGCATCTGCTGGCCGTCGTCCACCCGGGCCGGCCCTGGTCGGAGAACGTCCTGCGGGCCGCGGCGTGCAACGCGTCGCGCGCCGGGCGGCCCGGCGACGCCGCCCGGTACCTGCGCCGCGCCCTGCTGCACCATCGCACCCAGGACGACAGCCGGGCCCGGCTCCTGATCGACCTGGCCACCGCCGAACGCGCCATCGACCCCGACGCCTGTGTGCGCCACGTCGGCCAGGCCGTCGCCCTGCTGCCCACCCCGCGCGACCGGGCCGCCGCCGTACTGCGCGTCCCGCCCAGTCTGCTCGCCGTGCCCAGCCCGTCCGCCGTGGAACTGGTGCGGCAGGCGGTCCGCACGCTCGACGACCCCGCCCGACCGGACGAGGAGGAGGCCGGCGCCGGCGAACTCGGGCTGCGCCTGGAGGCGTGGCTGCGGCACTCCGGCCACGAGAACCCCGTCGAGCTGACGTCCTCGGTCGAACGGCTGCGACGGATGGGACCGCGCCCCGCGGTGGACAGCGTCGCCGAACGCGAACTGGTCTCCGTGCTGCTGTGCGCGGGTGCCCTGAGCGGCCGGCTCAGCGCCCGGGAGATCGCCCGGACCGGCAACCGCATCCTCGAACGCGAACCGGCCGTCGCCGCCCACGCCCACAGCACCCTGCCGCTCGTGCTGATCTCGCTGTTCGTCGCCGAGTCCGTGCACGGCGTCGCCTCCTGGCTGGCCAGCGAACAGCGCACCCGCCGCCTGTACGCGACCGGCGCGGACGACGTGCTGCTGGCCGCCGAACGGGCCTTCGTCCTCATGGCGCAGGGCCGCCCGGCCGCGGCCAGGGAACACGTCGAGAGCGCGCTGACCATGGGCCCCGACGGATGGCTGGAACCGGCCGTGCTGATGCTCGCGTCGGTCGTCTACGAACTGCGGGACCAGACCCTGAGCGAACGCCTGCTGGCCCGCACCCGCGACCGTCGCCGGGCCGGGCTCGCCCGCACCGCCACCGGGCAGATCCTCCAGGCCGGCATCGACACCCAACGCGGCCGCTCCCGGGAGGCCCTGGACGCGCTGTTGGCCTGCGGGCGGCGGCTGGAAACGGCGGGCTGGCGCAACTCCGCGCTGCTGCCGTGGCGCCCGTACGCGATCGGCCTGCACCAGCGGCTCGGCGAGACCGCGGCGGCGCTCCGGCTCGCCGAGGACGAACTGGCGTGGGCCCGGGACTGGGGAGCACCGACGAACCTGGGCCGCGCCCTGCGCCTGAAGGGCTGGCTGCTGCAGGACGACGGGCTGGACCTGCTGCGCGAGGCCGTCGACATCCTGCGTGCCTCGGCCCACACGGTGGAACTGGCCCGGACGCTCATCGTGCTGGGCCGTCGACTGCACGGCGGTCCGGAGGCGGAGGCCGTACTACGGGAGGCCGCCGGGATCGCCGCGGCCTGTGGCGTGCCGTGGCTCGCCGAACGGGCCGGGCAGGGCCTCGGCACCGCCACCGTGCCGCCGGTCGCCACCCTCACCCCCAGCGAACGGCGCGTGGTGTCCCTCGTGGGCCGGGGCCTGACCAACCAGAACATCGCCGCCGAACTCGGCGTGAGTTCCCGGGCCGTGGAGAAGCACCTCACCAGCGTCTACCGGAAGCTCGGCGTCTCCGGCCGCCGCGAGTTGGTGAACGCGCTCCCGGACCGGTGACCCCGCGGCCGGCCGCGCCGGTCGTCGTCGTGCGCCCCGCCCCGCGCCTCACGCGCCCCCGCCCGCCCGGGGCGTCCCTGGCCGTCCTGCGCACGCCCGTACGGTCATGACAAGAACCTCAAGGAAACCTCAAGCGGAAGCGGGGGTAGTCACGTTCCTCACGACCGCCGTGTCCGATGTGTCACCTTTGGTCACCGCGGCTCCGCCCTTGCGGACCGAACCTCGGCAAGTACGGACCACGGATTTAGAGGTGGGCAGATGTCGTGCGTTGACGCGTCGAGCAGCGGCTAACTACGCTCCGTTTCAAGGAAATCGAAACTCGCCGACGCGAATCGCGTCGAACTCTGATCGAATTCCTGATTCCGTTTCTGTGGGTTCTTAAAATTCGGGGGTTATCCGAAAGGATGGCGGTCTCGTGACTATCACTCACCTCACCGACTCGCATGACCGTACGACCGGCGGGGTGATATCCGCGCAGACCGCCCCGGCGGGCGAGCCCGGGAGCCCCGGGCTGATGGCCTCCCTCGACCGCGACCTCACCATCAAGCACGCCAACCAGGAGTTCCGCCGCAGTTTCGGCGACTCCGCCGGTGACGTCTGCGGGCGCAGCTTCCGCGACCTGATGCACCCGAGCGTGCAGCAACCGCTGATGCGCCAGTTCTCCCGGCTCATCGAGGGCAAGCGCCACCGCTTCGCCTCGCACGTGGTCGCCGTGGGCGCCCGGGACTCGGCCTTCGCCGGCACCCTCACGGCCTCGGCGGTCACCGGCGAAACCCCGGACGTCGCCGCGATCCTGGTGCTCATGGACTCGTCCGGCGGCACCGGCACCGCGGAGGCCGACGTCATGACCCCGCAGAAGAAGTTCCTGACCGAGATCGACGCGCGCATCCTCGAAGGCATCGCGGCCGGGCTGTCCACCATCCCGCTCGCCTCGCGCCTCTACCTCAGCCGCCAGGGCGTGGAGTACCACGTCACCGGGTTGCTGCGGAAGCTGCGGGTGCCCAACCGCGCCGCGCTGGTCTCCCGCGCCTACTCCATGGGCATCCTCAACGTCGGCGCCTGGCCCCCGAAGGTCGTGGACGACTTCATCAAGTGACGCCTACCGGCCGCCGTCCGCACCTCCCGGCCGCCGTGCGCCCGCCCGCCCCACCCCGCCCGTGCCGCCCGGCGTCCGCCTCCCGCGAGGCGGCGCCCGGCGGCACGGGCGCTTCGTTGCCCTGCTCGCCTTTATCCATTCCCGTGTTACGCGCCCGCAATATTTCTGCACCCACTCTCGGCCACGCCGCGACCGGTTCCGCTCGGCCGCCCGTCGCATCGTTTCTGCTGACCGTTTTCGTGGCCCGCGCGGGGCGCTCCGGCGATGCGATCCGGCCGCCGTCGCACCGCGACCGGAACGGCCGGCGGAATACTCCCGGTAACCCCTCTTCTGCTGCCGCGAGTTCGGGTCGAGGCGCATTCTTCCGCACCTCGTACACCACGGTTCACACGTTTTCCCCTTCGCCGTCACGAGCTTTGTTACGGGCGGAAGACCGCACACGGACGCGTCGTCCATACGTGCGTAGCGACGTGGTCAAACGGAACCCAGGAGGTGCCCCCGACGCCCCTGCGCGGGCTGTGTACCTGGTGACCGTTTTCACCACGGGCGGCCCGGACGGCACCGCACCCCGGCGCCCGCCCGGGGCCGTCGCACCACCGCCCCGGACGCAGAGGCCTGGTCGCCATGGCCCAGGCTTGTTTGAATCACCCCCACTCGGCCGGACGGCACGGAGTCGGACCGGTAGCGCAGGAGGAACACCGTGGACGCTGAGGACCGCCGCAGGGGCATGCTGGAACTCGTCCGGAGCACCGGGTCGGTCGACGTCGTCCGGCTCGCCGAGGAGTTCGCCGTCAGCCGGGAGACGGTCCGCCGGGACTTGAACGTCCTGGAGGACCACGGGTTGGTCCGGCGCCGGCACGGCGGCGTGTACCCCGTGGCGGGGGCGGGCCTCGAAACCACCCTCGCCTTCCGCTCGACGCACCGGGCCCCGGAGAAGTCCCGGATCGCCGCCGCGGCGGCCGGACTCCTCAGCGACGCCGAAACCGTCTTCATCGACGAGGGCTTCACCCCGCAGCTCATCGCCGAAGCCCTGCCGCGGGACCGGCCGTTGACGATCGTCACCGCATCACTCGCGGTGGTCAGCGCCGTGGCGACGAGCGCGCAGACCGACGTGCTGCTCCTGGGCGGCCGGGTCCGGCAGGGCGCGATGGCAACCGTCGACCACTGGGCCGTGCGCATGCTCTCCGACTTCGTCGTCGACCTGGCCTACCTCGGCGCCAACGGCATCTCGCGGACCCACGGCCTGACCACGCCCGACCCCGCGGTCGGCCAGGTCAAGGCGCAGGCGATCCGGGCCGCCCGCCGCCGGGTCTTCGCCGGCGTGCACACCAAGTTCGGCCCCGCGAGCTTCTGCCGGTTCGGCGACGTGGGCGACCTGGACACCATCGTCACGGGCACCGGCCTCCCGGCCGCCGAAGCCCACCGCTACCAACTGCTGGGCCCCAAGGTGATCCGAGTCTGACCCCCCTACGGGCGGCGCGGCCGGGCGCCGGACCCGGGCCAGAGCGCGAGCGGCGTCGCCCCCACCCGATAGCCCTCCTCGTCCAGGAGGTGGCCGCCGTGCTTCATGGGCCACAGGGCGACCGCGCGTTCGGCGACCGTCAGGTCCGGGGCCCGTTCGGCGAGGCGCACCTCGAAGCCCTGGGCGTCGTCGAGGGAACGGACCCAGGCGACCAGGTGCAGGTTGTGGCGGCTGATGACGCTGGCGCACAGGCGCACCTCGCGCATCCCGGTGACCCGCCGGGTCACCTCCCGCAGCCGGTCCGCCGGCACGTGGCCCCACAGGCTCACCGTGACCGGCCACTCCGACAGCGGGCGCGCGACCTCGCACCGCGCGTGCAGCATGTCCGCGGCGAAGAGCCGGCCGACGCGACGCCGCACGGTGTCGGGACCGACGCCGCACTGGTCGGCCAGCGCCCGGTAGGTGGCCCGACCGTCCACCGACAGCGCGGTGACCAGCCGTAGGTCCAGGTCGTCGAGGGGGAACGCGGGGGTGTCCGGCCGCCGGCGCGGAGCGGCCGCGGCGAGCTGGGCGACCTGACCCCGGTCCAGGGCCCGCAGCCGCCACCGACTGCCCTCGGTGTGGACCGGGCCGGCCAGGTGCGTGCGGACGCCCAGGACGCCGTCCAGCGCGGCGAGGTCCTGCCGCACCCAGCGGGACAGCGCGGCCGGATCGCGGGCCATGACGTTCAGTTGCAGGTCGTGGTCCCCCGTGACGTGGGAGAGCGCCGCGACGTGCGGTGCGGCCGTCAGCGCCCGGGCGACGTCGTGCAACAGCCCCGGCGCGCAGTCGATCTCGACGAAGGCCAGGCACCCCTGGCCCGACGCGGCCAGCACCGGCGCGGGATGCGCACCGATCCAGGCGGCGCCGGCCTCGGTCAGCCGGTGCCAGCGCCGGGCCACCGTCACCGCGTCCAGTCCCAGGACCGCACCGATCCGGGTCCAACTGGCCCGCGGTGCGATCTGCAGGGCGTGCACCAGGGCCTGGTCCACATGATCCAGGGACCGGGGCGACGGCCCGGAATCCTGCACCACAACCGTCTCCTCAGGTTTTTCCGGCGGATCCGGGCCGCTGGTCGGCTCAACCTTCAACCTGGACCCGGGTACGGGCGGACCGTACCAGGCAACCCCCGACCAACAGGAGTGGGATTCGGCATGTCGGCACTGGAACGCGCCAAGGAACTGCAACCCGAACTGGCGCGGCTGCGCCGGTCGCTGCACCGGGAACCGGAGTTGGGCCTGGCTCTGCCGCGCACGCAGGAGAAGGTGCTCGCCGCTCTCGACGGACTGCCGTTGGAGATCACCCTCGGCACGGGACTCACGTCGGTGACCGCCGTCCTGCGGGGCGGCCGACCCGGCGGCGCGGTGCTGCTCCGGGGCGACATGGACGCCCTGCCGGTCGCAGAGCAGAGCGGAGTGGCCTACGCCTCCGAGGTCCCCGGCCGGATGCACGCCTGCGGACACGACCTGCACACCGCCGGACTGGTCGGCGCGGCCCGGCTGTTGGCCGAACGCCGGGAACACCTGCACGGCGACGTGGTGTTCATGTTCCAACCCGGGGAGGAGGGCCACAACGGCGCCGGCGCGATGATCGAGGAGGGTGTCCTGGACGCGGCGGGCAAACCGCTCGACGCGGCCTACGCGCTGCACGTCGCGGCCAACCAGGTGCCCGGCGGCGTGGTCATCACCCGCTCCGGCACCATCACCTCCGCCTCCGACCTGCTGACGGTAACGGTGCGGGGCCGGGGCGGCCACGGCTCGACGCCGGCCCTGGCCAAGGACCCCGTCCCGGTCGCCTGCGAGATGGTCACCGCGTTGCAGAGCTGGGTGACCCGCACCTTCGACATCTTCGACCCGGTCGTCGTCACCGTCGGCACCTTCCACGCCGGCACCCAGGCCAACGTCATCCCCGAGACCGCCGAGTTCCGGGCCACCGTGCGCAGCTACTCCGAGGCGGCCGGGGAACGCCTCGCCGAGGGACTGCCCCGGCTGGTGCGCTCGATCGCCGCCGCACACGGCCTCGAAGCGGAGGCGGACTACGCACGGCACTACCCGGTCACCGTCAACGACCCGGACGAGACCGCCTTCGCCCTGACCGCCGCGCGCGAACTGTTCCCGCCGCAGCAGGTCTGGGAATCCCCCCAACCCACCAACGGCTCCGAGGACTTCGCGCACGTCCTGCAGCGCGTCCCCGGCGCGATGCTGCTGGTGGGCGCGGCACCCGAAGGGAGCGACTGGCAGCACGCCCCGATGAACCACTCGCCGCTGGCCGTCTTCGACGACCGGGTGCTCCACCAACAGGCGGCGCTCCTGAGCGAACTCGCCGAACGCCGACTGGCCGCCACGGCGGCGCCCGCACCCGCGGCGCCCGCACCCGCGGCGCCCGCACCCGCGGCGCCCGCACCCGCGTCGTCGGCGTGACCCGCGCGGCGGCCCCGAAAACCGCTGGTGACCGGCGGGGCCGCGTGCTGGGATGAGCAGATGCGAGACGACGCGTCGAGGGCGGTGGACCGGGGCCGGTACCCGACGGCGGTCACGCCCTGGGAAGACCCGGACTGGCGGGACGCCGCCCTGGGCTGGGCCCGCACCGAGCTGGCCGCACACGGCCTGCGGGTGTGCGGGCCGGCGCGCGTACGGCTGCGACCCTGGTCGGTCCTGGTACGGCTGCCCGTCGCGGAACGCGGCGCCGTCTGGTTCAAGGCCAACCCGCCGGGGAGCGCCTTCGAGGCGGGGCTGACCGCGGCCCTGGCCCGCTGGGCGCCCGGCCACGTGCTGGCTCCGCTCGCCGCCGACGCCGCCCGTGCCTGGCTGCTGCTGCCGGACGGCGGGGAACTGTTCCGGGACGTGCTCGACCGCGCTCCCACCGACCCGCGCGCCTGGGAGCAGCCGCTCGCCCAGTACGCCGCCCTGCAGCGCACGCTTCTGCCGCACGTCCCGGACCTCGCACGCCTCGGCGTGCCCGGCGCGCCCACCGCGCGGCTGCCGGACCTCTTCGACCGGCTGGTGGCGGAGAACCCCGCACTGTCACCGGACGACCGGGCCCGGCTGCGTGCCCTGCGGCCGCGCCTGGCCAGGTGGTGCGCGGACCTCGCCGACCTGGGCATCGCGGACACCCTCGACCACGCCGACCTGCACGACGGCCAGCTCTTCGCCCCGCAGCCGGGTCGGTTCACCTTCTTCGACTGGGGCGACGCCGCGCTCTCCCACCCGTTCTGCAGCTTCCTGGTCCCGGCCCTGGCCGCCCGCGAACGCTACGGACCGGACGTCCTGCCGCGCCTCCGGGACGCCTATCTGGAGCCGTGGACGGGCGGCGGCCTCGCGGCGGCCGAACTGCGCCGTGCGATGCGCCCGGCCTGGCGGCTCGGCACGCTCGGCCGGGTCCGTGCCTGGGGCCGCCTCTTCCCCGCGCCCGCCGATGAGCCCGGTGACGCCGCCCCGCCCGGCGCCGCCGAGAGCGCCGCATGGCTGTGCGCACTCCACTCCGACGACTCCGAACCGCCGATCTGACCCGTCCGGCCCACCGGGGCCGCCCGGCGGTCCGGGACGGCAACGGGGCCCGCACGCACCGACGCGCGGGCCCCGGCCGTGCTCGACGTCGCCTACCTCCGCGCGGGGCACTGCTTCCAGGCGAAGTGGTACAGGGTGTTGATGCTGCCGTCCGTGGAGTCCATGGCCATGTAGCTGGTGGACTTGGGATCCGCCGACGAACCGTCCAACCGCAGTTCGGTGTTGATGTTGAAGTAGCGCTCCTCGCCGCAGGGCGCGTAGACCAGCTGGTCGACGTCGGTCTCGTCCGAGGTCTGCCAGTTGTTGTCGTAGGGGCCGGTGAAGGGATGGCTCTTGCGGGCCGTCTCCGACTGCCCCTGGAAGTAGTAGTTCGCCTGTTCCAGACCCTTGGCGCCAGGGGCCAGCGAGGCGTAACCGCGGTAGTCGGCCCGCGCGACGGCGTACGTGAAGCCCTGTGGGACGTGCACGCTGAGCGCGATCTGGCAGTTCTTGCGGGCGTCGGTGGGCTTGCTGCCGCCGCCGACCTGGGCGAGGTACTCGCTGTAGGTGACGGTGAAGGCGGTGTTGTCAGGGGCGACGGCCACGGCGGCGCTGCCGGGTCTGCACCCCGATCCGTTGACCGTGGCCACGGTGATGGTGATCTGTCCGGTCGGCGGTTCGTCGCCGAACCGCGCTGGCGTGGTGGGGGATGCCGATCCGAGGAGCAAGGCTGCCGCTGCGGCACCAGCACTGAGCGTGCTGAGCATGGGCTCTTCCTTCCGGTCGTCCTGGACCCGCGACGCGGGCACACCAGGAGTGGAATGACGAGCGCATGCCAGCACGGGGATCTCGGCTTGCACAGCTCTGTTCACCGGGATTGGGGCGAACCTACGCCTTGTTTCGGACGCCCGCCGCGCCCCGCCCCCGACCCCGGCCCCGACGACGAAGGCCGTCGGCGCGCCGCGGGGGCGGACGGCGCCGGGCGGGCTACTTCGTGCCGGTGCTGAGGCCGTCCGAACGGTCCGCGTCGTCCGGTTCCGGGCCCTTTCCGGGGGAGCGGCGCCAGGTGACGAGGATGTAGGTGAGCGAGCCGACGATCAGGGCCGCCGAGACCCAGTCGTTCAGGCGCAGCCCCAGGAAGTGGTTGGCGTGGTCGATGCGGAGCGCCTCGATCCAGACCCGGCCCGCCGCGTACGCCAGGACGTAGATGGCGAACAACCGGCCGCGGGGCAGCCGGTACCGGCGGTCGAGCCAGAGCAGCAGGGCCATGACGCCGACGTCCCACAGCGATTCGTACAGGAACGTGGGGTGGTAGAACGCGACGGTGGGGCTGTCCGGGGGCCGGTGGGCGGGGTCGATCAGCAACTTCCACGGCAGGTTCGTGGGACCGCCGTACAGTTCCTGGTTGAAGTAGTTGCCCCAGCGGCCGATGCCCTGCGCCAGGACCAGACCGGGGGCGACCGCGTCGGCGAAGTCGGCCAGTTTGATGCCGCGCCGACGGCACCCGAGCCAGGCACCGAACGCGCCGAGCGCCACCGCACCGGGGATGCCGAGGCCGCCGTTCCAGACGTACAGCGCCTCGATGGGGCGCTTCCCCGGTGCGAAGTACAGCTCGGGGTCGGTGATCACGTGGTAGAGCCGGCCGCCCAGCAGGCCGAACGGCACCGCCCACATCGCGATGTCGGCGATCTCCTGGGGATCCCGTCCGCGCGCCGCCCACCGGCGCTGGGACAACCACACCGCGACGAATATGCCCAGGATGATGCAGAGCGCGTACGCGCGGATGGGCACGGGGCCCAGGTGCCAGACCCCCTGCGAGGGGCTCGGCAGATACGCCAGGTTCATACGGTCGACCGTTCTCACGGGCGGACCCGGCGGACTGCCGGGCAGGACGGGCCCGAGATTACATCGGACACCGAAATTCCCCCGGGGATCCGTGGCGAACAGCGCAGGTAAAGTGCCCGCATGCCGCCGCAGCCCCGCTCCCACCGCCCCGTGCACCGGTCGGCGGACGCCCACCGGCTGACCGAGGCCGTCACCCGTCTGCGGCGCGCTCTGCGCGCATCGATCCGCACCGATTACCCGTGGGAGACGCTGCCCATGGCCCAGGTCGAACTGCTCCAGGTGCTCGCCGCGCACTCACCCGCGCGGATCGGCGACCTGGCCGCCCGCCAACGCCTGGCCGCCAGCACCGTCAGCGGCCTCATCGGGCAGATGATCACCGCCGGCCTGGTCGCCCGGGCCGTCGACCCCGCGGACCGCCGCGCCTCCGCCGTCACACTGACCCCGGCCGGCGGCGACCAGCTCGCGGCCTGGACCCGCGCCCACGAGAACCGGCTGGACGCGGCCCTGGCGTCGTTGGACGAACCCGACCGCGCGGCCGTCCGAGCCGCGCTGCCCGCCCTCTTCCACCTCGCCGCGTTCCTGGAGGACGCCGACGGATGACGGCGCCGGCTCACCACACGCCCGGCACCAACCTCCGCGTCCGGGCCGCGTACGACCGGTACTCCTCGCCCAACGCGTCGAGCAGCATCCGCTCCTCCACGCGGATCCGGTAGCCCACGGCGAGCAGACAGCACACCGTGCACACCAGCCACGACGCCGCGTTGTCGAGCAGCAGCGCCAGGGCCGCGGCGGCGAGCAGCATGCCGCTGTAGGCAGGGTGCCGGACGTAGCGGTACGGACCCGAGGCCACCACCCGGTGGCCGTGCTGGATGTGCACCGTGCCGCGGAAGAAACGGCCCAGCGCGACGATCGCCCACAGCCGGATCCCGATCCCGGCCCAGGCCACCACCAGCACCGCCAGACGCACCGTCGGCGACTGCGTGGAGTACGACAGGGCCGGCACCGCGGCCCGGAGCGGCGCCGCCAGGGCGATCCCGCCGCCGATCAGCACCGGGAAGACCAGCAGACTGAGCCGCTCGGTCCGCTCCGTGCGCTCACTGCGCCACCGCTGGCGCACCTGGAGCAGCACCTCGGCCGCCGCCCAGGCCCAGAGGGTGACGACGAGCGCGGTGTGTACGACGTGGTGCAGCACGGCACCTCCCGGTCGTTCCCGGACCCCGTACCCCGATGCGGGGTCGTGCGTCGCCAGCTTCGCACCCGAGCCGGGTGGAGTGGATCCACTCAGGGGTGGAGCCCGGGTGGATCCACACCGGGAACCGGTGCGCGACCGGCGCCGCTCAGGCCGACCTCACGTCCGCCGCGAGTTCCTCGGTGGCCAGCACCCCCTCGCCGTACAGGGCCTGGAGCCAGTTGGTCTGGTAGATGGTGTCCAGGTACCGCTCGCCGAGGTCCGGGGCGATCGCCACCGCGGTCACCGCGTGGCCGTCGTTCCGGGACAGCCACTCCACGGCGCCGCTGACGACGGTGCCGGTGGACCCGCCGAACAGGAAGCCGCGCCGGGCCAGCCGGTGGCAGGCCCGCACGGTGTCCGCCTCCTCGACGCGGACCAGGTCGTCGACGTAGGACTCGTCCAGCAGCGCCGGACGCACGCTCGTCCCCAGCCCGGGGATCATCCGTCGGCCCGGCTCGCCGCCGAAGGTCACCGAGCCGACGCTGTCCACGGCCACCACCCGCACCCGGCGGTGCCACTCCCGGAAGTAGCGGGCGCAGCCCATCAGCGTCCCGGTGGTGCCGGCGCCGACGAACAGCACGTCGAGCTGCGGGAAGCGGCGGGCGATGGCCGGCGCCGTGGTGCGGTAGTGCGCCCGCCAGTTGTTGGCGTTGGCGTACTGGTTGAGCCACACGTAGCGTTCGTCGGCCGCGCACAACGCCCCGACGTGGGCGATCCGCGCGCCGAGCAGACCGCCTTCGGCCGCCGGCTCGGCGACGATGTGCACCCGGCCGCCCATCGCCTCCATGAACCGGCGCGCCGAGAGGTTGCAGCGGGCGTCGGTCACGCACAGGAATCCGTAGCCCTTGCTGGCGGCGATGATGCTCAGCGCCACGCCCAGGTTCCCGGAGGAGGACTCGACCAGGATGCAGCCCGGTTTGAGGACGCCGTTCCGCTCGGCGGCCGCCACCATCTCGCTCGCCGCCTTGAGCTTGATCGAACCGGCGAAGTTGAAACCCTCGCATTTCAGGAACAGTGCCTGCCCCACGATCGACCGCAGGTCGACGTAGAGGTCCTCGGCGTTGAACTCCATCGGAACGGAAATGACCGTCATGACGTCCACCTCATCAGCGACAGTGCTCTGGGCCGGTCAGCCATGGCGGCGCAGCTCGTGGAAGAAGTCGTCGACGACGTGCAGTTCGCCGGAGCGGGCCACCTCGCCGTAGACGTGTTTGCCGACCGCGAGGTCGAGGACGCCGAGGCCGAAGGGCGAGAACACCACGGTCCGGTCGGGGGGAACCGCCACCCGCCCGGTCAGCACGTCATCGAGTGTGCCGAGCAGGAAGTCCCGCCGCCCGGTGAGCTGTTCGGCAAGGTGGGGAGAGGTGTCGGCCTTCAGGCAGTGTTCGACGTCGTCGACGATGTTGGTGGCGGAGAGCAGGATCTCGGGGGCGAGGTCGCGCAGCGAGACGTGCAGCACCAGCGGGTGGTGGTCGAACCACGCGGCCTCGCTGACGTGCGGGCGGGCGGCGACGGTGGCGAAGACGACCAGGTCGCTGGTGCGGATCAGCTGCTCGGCACTGTCGTGCACGGTGATCCACTGTTTGGCGCCCGACTGCTCCAGGTAGAGGCGGAAGCCGGCGGCGCTGTCCGGGGACAGGTCGTGGATGCCGATCTGGTCGAATTCCCAGCCGGTTTGGGTGAGGAAGGTGTGGATGTAGCGGGCGATGAGGCCGGTGCCGAAGAAGCCGATGGTGCGGGGGCGGGGTCGGTTGTGGGTGAGTTGGTTGGCGGCGAGTGTGGCGGAGGCTGCGGTCCTGGTGGCGCTGATGATGGAGCTTTCCAGGCAGGCGAAGGGGTAGCCGGTGTCGTGGTCGTTGAGGATGAGGACGGCGGAGGCGCGGGGGATTCCGTTGGCCACGTTGGTGGGGAAGCTGGAGATCCATTTGAGGCCGTCGACGGGGGTGGGTCCGCCGAGGGAGGCGGGGAGGGCGATGATGCGGGAGGTGGGGCGGTCGGGGAAGCGTAGGAAGTAGGAGGGTGGGTTGATGGTGTCGCCGGTGCCGTGCAGGCGGTAGGTGGCCTCGATCAGGTCCACGATCTCGGGTGCCCTGCCCTGGAGGGCGCGTTGGACCTGCGCCCCGGAGATCACTGCGAACGACGGCGCGGTGGGCGGCACGGGATCGGCGGGTTGCGGAACGGGCGGGTGCAGGGTGGTCACGGTGCGGTCACCTCGATGCTGGGGGAGCAGTCGGACAGGCGGATCGGGTCGGCCAGCGCGACGAGGACGTCGCGGGGGCCGTCGAACGGCTCCCGGCTGTGTGCGGTGCGGATGTTGTCCACCACCATCAGGTCGCCGTCCTGCCACGGTTCGCGTGCGGTGTGGGTCTGGTAGACCGTGTTCACCAGCTCGACGACGTCCGGGTCCAGCGGGTCGCCGTTGCCGTAGCGGGTGTTGAAGGGGAGTCCGTCGGCGCCGTAGGTGTCGACCAGGTACTCCCGGATCTCCGGGGCGATCGTCCATGCGTTGAGGAAGGCGATCTGGTTGAACCAGCAGCGCTGTCCGGAGACCGGGTGGCGCACGACGGCGCTGCGGCGTTGGCGGGTGTGGAGGGTGCCGTCGGGTTGCCAGTCGAAGGCGATGGCGTTGGCGCGGCAGTAGCGTTCGACGGCCTCGCGGTCGTCGGTGCCGAACGCTTCGGCGACGGAGGCCCCGATCTCGTCGTTGTAGCTGCGGGTCAGCAACCAGCCCTGCCGTTCGAAGCGCTTGACCACTTTCCTGGGCAGGGCGTTCAACACGCTCGTCGCATCCGCCACCGCGGTGGCCCCGCCGTCGGTGGGGGCGGTCAGGCACGCGAAGAGCATCAGGCGGGGGAAGCGGAGCGTGTAGCTGAGTTCGTGGTGCATGCACATCGGTTGGTTCTGCGGCCACTTGGACGACGAGTACACGCCCGCGCCGTAACTGTGCCGGGGGGCGAAGCTCTCCGTCTCCGCCATCAGATCGGCGGACAGGGCCGTGAAGGTGGCCACCGCCGCGGCGGCGTCGTGCAGACCGAGACCGCGGACCAGGACGGCGCCGTGTGCGGCGACGGTGGCCCGCAGCGCGTCCTTGTGCCGGGCCGCCCAGTCCGCCGGGTCGCCGTGGGCGTCGGCCAGGAGCAACGGTGGTTTCCCGGGCCGCAGTTCCACGCCGGGCAGGGTCGTTGACGGTGGCGATGACATGTCGGGTGCTCTCCTGTGGTGGGTGCGTACGGGGGTGCGGGTGGGTGTCCGGCGCGGCCGGTGTCTCCGGCGTGCCGTTCAGGAAGAGGTCGGCAGGGGGACGGCGGCGAGTACGGCGCGGGCCGCCTCGGTCGGGCGGATGCGCGGGAACAGGTGGCCGCCGTCGGGAATCCGGTGCAGCGCGACGCGGTCGGCCAGCAGTCCCCAGTCGTCGTGCGCCCGGACGGCGTCGGCGGTACCCGGGTCGTCGTCGGCGACGACGACGGTGAGCGGTGCGGTCAGCTTCGTGGCCGGCGGGCGGTCGAGGAGCTCGGCGAAGAAGTGGTGTGCGGCCAGGCAGTCGTGCCGGTAGGCGGCGCCGGCGCGCAGGGCGGGTGCGGAGTCGGGCGCGCCGAGCGGGTGCCGGTCGTGGTCCGCGCCCAGTTCCTTGGCGATCTCGGCGTCGCTCCGGATGGCCAACGCGCCTGCCGCGGCGCGCCGTTCGGCCGCCGAACCGAGCAGCTGGGCGCCGACGAACACCCGCCGCACGGGCGTCCCACGGGCTTGCAGCCGCTGGGCGGTGGCCACGGCCAGCGCCGCGCCCGACGAGTGGCCCCACAGCAGGAGCCCGGTCAGACCGCGTCGGGCGATCTCGGCGACGGTCCGCTCGACGACGTCGTGCAGCGGCGCGAACGGCTCGTCGAGGGCGGCCGGGTCGTGGCCGGGCAGTTCCACGGCGTGCACAGCCCAACCGCCGTTCCCGAGCGCCCGGGCCAGCGGCTGGAAGGTGACCGCGTTGCCCCCGGCGTGGGGGAAGCACACCAGGTGGCCGAGGGGCTCGTCGGCCGGTTCGGTGAGGGTGTGCAGCACATCGTGGCTCGTCTCGCGGCGGCCGTCGACCAGTTCGGCCAGGTCGGCGAGGACCGGGTGGCGGGTGAGGTCCTTCAGCGACACCGCGCGGTCGAGCGCGATGGCCAGTTTGACGGCCGACAGTGAGGTGCCGCCCCGGTCGAAGAAGTGGTCGCCGCGCCCGATCCGGTCCGCGGGGACGCCGAGGACCTCCGCCCAGGCGCGGGCCAACCGCCGTTCGGTGGGGGTGCGCGGTGCACGGCGGCCCTCCTCGGGCGTCCCGGCCCCGGCGGCCAGGGCGGTGAGCGCCGTCCGGTCGGTCTTGCCGTTGGGCGTCAACGGCAACCGGGCCCGCCAGTGGAAGGCACCGGGGACCATGTAGGGCGGCAGCGACTCGGTCAACCGCCCGCGCAGGACGTCCGCCGTCAACGGCCCCGGACCGCTGTAGAAGGCGACCAGGTGCTTGCCCTGCCGGTCGTCCCCGGCGACCACCACGGCCCCGTCCCGGACGCCGGGCACGCGCAGCAGGGCGTTCTCGATCTCGCCGATCTCGATGCGGAAGCCGCGGACCTTGACCTGGGCGTCGCGCCGTCCGAGGAACTCCAGCTTCCCGCCGGGCAGCCACCGGCCGTAGTCGCCGCCCTGGTAGAGCCGCTGCCCCGGACGGTGGGGGTCGTCGAGGAAGGCCAGTCGGGTGCGTTCGGGGTCGTTGACGTAGCCGCGGCCGACGCAGACACCGGAGAAGACGATCTGCCCGGGGGCGCCCAGCGGTACCGGCTCCAGCCGCTCGTCGACGACGTAGACGCGGACGTTGGGCACGCACGGCCCGAGCGGGACCCGGCCGTCGGTGGGGGCCCGGTCCATGACCTCGTGGTTGGTGTCGTCGGAGGTCTCGGTCAGGCCGTAGGCGTTGACGAGCCGGACGCCCGGCCGCGCGGCGAACCAGCGCTGGACGAGTGCGTTCTTCAGCGCCTCACCGGTCACCGAGACGCACCGCAGGTCGGGCAGCGGGTGCGGGTGGAGTTCCAGGTGGGACAGGACGGCTTCGAGGTAGGAGGGGACGACTTGCAGGACGGTGACGCGGCCGTCGGCGAGGGTGTCGACGAAGCGTGGGACGTCCATGATTGTCTGCTGGTCGACGAGGTGGGTGCGGCCGCCGACGAGGAGGGCGGCGACCAGTTGCCACAGGGAGATGTCGAAGCATTGGGGGGCGGTCTGGGCGACGACCTGTCCTTCGGTGATGCCGAGGTCGGTGATCTTGGCGTGCAGGTGGTTGAGGAATCCGGCGTGCTCGCACATCGCGCCCTTGGGCTCCCCGGTGGAGCCGCTGGTGAAGTAGATGTACGCGAGTTGGCAGGGGCCGACCGCGACGCCCAGGTCGTCGGCTGCGTGGCCGCCGTGGCGGGCGGAGTCGACGTCGAGCGTGCGGATGTCGGGCAGGGTGGCCAGGGCCGGGTCGAGGGTGCTGGTGCTGTCGCGTTCCGTCAGCACGAACCGGCACTCGGCGCGGGTGAGCATGGCGGCGATGCGGTCGGCGGGGAAGCCCGGCTCGATGGGGAGGTAGACGCCGCCGGCCTTGAAGACGGCCAGGACGGCGGCCAGCCAGTCCAGATTGCGTTCCGTGACGACGGCGACCACGTCCTCGCGGGCCAGTCCCCGGTCCAGCAGGGCGTGCCCCAGGCGGTTGGCCCGTTCGTTGAGCTCCCGGTAGGTCCACCGCTGGGCGCCGTGCACGGCGGCGACGGCGTCCGGATGGGCGCGCACCCGCTTCTCGAACAGTTCGTGGAAGCGCCGGTCGGGCACCTCGCGCTCGGGTCCGGCCAACCCGTCGAGCTGATAACGGCGTTCGGCGTCGGAGAGCAGGGTCCCCTGTCGGTGCTCGGCGTCCGGATCCGCCGCGAACCGGGCCAGTGCCGTGCGGTGGTAGCCGGTTATTCGGGCCGCGGCGTCCGCGTCCAGCATGTCGGTGCGGTACCGCAGCCGCAGGGTGAGCCGCCCATCGGCCCGCGCCGCCGCCACCCGGAGCACCGTGCTGTCGGCCAGCTCGCCGTGGGCGTCGGAGAGGTCCAGTTCGGTCTCGAACGGCGCCTGCTCGGGGCCCGGTTCGACCTTCAGACCATGCACCGCCCGTGCGGACTCCCGGGCCAGTTCCCGCCAGGTGCCGGGTGTGGTGGACAGTCGGCAGGGCAGCGCCGGCCCGCCGTCGGCGGCACGGAACCCGGTGGTGACGTCCGGTTCCCCCGACAGTGCGGCGAGGACCGCGGCGTGCGCGGCCAACAACACCGCTGCCAGGGGCACGCCATGCGCGTCGGCCACCTGCTCCAACCGTGTCACCAGCGCGTCGGACAGCGGCAGTTCGTGATCGGCGAGGCCGGGTTCCGGAGCGGCGGTCCATCGTGGGACCACGGTGAATCCTGCGCCGGTCGGGGCCGTGCGCCGGCGCTCGCGGTCATCGTCCTTCGGTGTCTTCATCGGACTTCCTTAGCTGGCTCGGGCCGGGGCGTGCCGGTCGGCGGTTCGGCGCGGTGCGTGGGCGAGGCGTTGCGGTGCGGCCCGGTGGCGGCGGGCCGTTGTGGTGCCCCGTCAGCCCGGGGTGGGCTCGGCGACGGTCGTGCCGTGGTGCGGGGAACGCGGTGACGGTGCCGGGCGGGCGACCGTCCCCGGGGGTTCCGTCGGAGTGTCCGCGGGGGAGCGATGCGGCCGGTGGTCGCGCACCGCGGTGGCGGGGTTGCCCGCCCAGAGGGCGTGGGCTGGTACGTCCTCGCCCTTCATGAGGAAGGAGTCGGCGGCGAGGGTGGCGCCGTCGCCCAGGGTGACGCCGTAGTGGACGAGCGAACCGACGCCGAGGGTGCAGCCGGCGCCGAGGGTGCTGCGGTCGGACTTGAAGGTGCCGTCTTCCTGGGAGTGGCATTGGATGCGGCTGCCGGTGTTGAGGGTGCAGTCGTCGCCGATGGTGGTGAGGGTCCGCTCGGAGGGGTGGCAGCCGTCGTCGAAGACCCGGCGTCCCAGGCGGACGCCGTGCAGGCGCCACACGAGGTTCTTGAAGGGGGTGCCGTTGAAGGCGTTGAAGTGGGTGTCGGGGACCTTCCACAGCCGCTCGTGGTGCCAGAAGTACGGGTCGTAGATGGAGCAGACCTGCGGCTGCAACGGGCGGAACCGCGTCATGCACCGCTCCACCAGCGCGTAGTAGACGGCGGTGAACCCCAAGCTCCCCGCCAGGAAGCCGGCGTCCAGGGCGAGTCCGACGCCGCCGTCGCCGTTGGCGGTCGCCAGGCTCAGCAGCGTCAGGCCGAAGACGTGCACCCACCGGATGAGCAGGACCAGGCCGATGGTGCGGAGGTTGTAGCGGTTCTTGGCGGCCAGCCGCCGCTGCAGTTCGTCGCCGCTGCGCAGGTGGTCGAAGCGGCTGTCGCGCTCCACCGACCGCGGGATCTCGAAGCACGGCGAACCGAGCAGCCCCACACCGGTGCGGACCTCCCCGTCGAGCGGCACCATCACCTTGGTCGCCAGCAGGCAGTTGTCGCCGGTGCGCCCGCCCGCCGGATAGGCGATGTAGTTGCCCAGGAAACTGTGGTTGCCGATCGTCGTGCGGGAGACGCTGAAGGAGGTCCGGGAGACCTCGGCGTTGAGCAGCGACAGGCCGTCGGCGACCATCGTGCCGGTGCCGACCGTGCTCAGGTAAGGCGAGTCGTGCTGGAGCCCGATGCCGAAGTTCGAGCCGGTCTGCTCGACGGGGGACAGGCGGTACCCCAGGCCCCGTTGCAGGTAGCTGACGATGGCGGAGCTGTCCCCGAAGAGCCAGACGAAGAACTTGAGGTTGGTCATCCGCGCGACCGTGCGGTGCACGGAGTAACGGAAGCCGTAGAGCGGGTAGGCCGTCCCGGGTACGAGCAGCCGGTGCAACAGGCGCGGAACGGTGCCCAGCACGGCCAGTCCCACGACGACGAAGCCGAAGAACCCCACGAGGGAGAGCACCAGGGCGTCGAGGAGCAGCGCGCCGGCGGTGACGGACTGCGGGGCGAGGTCGTCCGGGCCGCCCAGCACCGGGACCCGGGTCAGCAGCAGGGCGGTGCCGGCGACGACCAGCGGCACGCCGAGGAGCAACGCCTTCGCCAGGCCCACCACGCCGAACGCGGCCCGTCGCCAGGTGCCGCACCGCACCGGTGGGACCCGGACGTAGTCGACCTCGGTGGGCTGCGCCGGCGAGCCGTGCCACCGTTGGCCACCGGGCACGGTCGTGCCGCGCGGCAGCGCGGAGGTGTGGCCGAGCTGCGCACCGTCGCCCATCGAGGTGTCGATGTCCAGGACGGTCCGCTCGCCCACGAACACGTCCCGGCCGAGGGCGACCGGCCCGGTCTGGATCCGCCCGGCGTGGGCCCGGTAGCAGAGCAGGAACGCGTCCTTGCGGATCACCGACCCGGCGCCGATCGTGAGCAGGTCGGTGCAGACCGGGACCGTGCGGGACAGGATCGTGACGTGTCTGCCGACCTTCGCCCCGAGGGCTCGCAGGTAGAGCACGTACACGGGACTGCCGACGAACAGCACGACGGGGTTGGCGTGCAGCAGGACCTTCACGATCCAGAAGCGCAGGTACGTCAGCCCCCAGACCGGAAACGCGCGGGCCGTCCACCGGCCTATGAGGAGCCATTTGGCGAGGATCGGGAAAGCGCACAGCCCGAGGAATTCGGCGCTCCCGAAGACGACCGCCCGTCCGTAGACACCGCTCGCTCCCGAACCGTCGGCCACCCACCGGTATCCGCCCGTGGTGGCGAATGCGACGAGGCCCGAATATCCGAGGAAGAACAACAACTGCGCCGCCCCGCACAGGACATAGCGCAGGGTGCTGCCGGCGAGTGGCGCTTCTTCCGGCGGTGCGGCGGGCGGGGCGGATTCCGCGGCGCCGGGAGCGGTTCGGGCGGGCGCGGAACCGGCCACCGCGATGGCGAGGCTGCGCACCGTCGAGTGCTGGTAGACGTCCTTCATCGACACCGGTGGCAAATCCGGCCGCTTTCTGACCCGTGCGCAGAAGTGGGCCATCACCAGTGAGTCGGCACCGAGGTCAGCGAAGAAATGACCGTCGACCGCGACCCGTTCGGTGCGCACGACCTCGGCGAGCAATGTGGCGAAGGCGCGTTCCACGCCGGCCGTTGAATCACCGTCGTCCGCGGGGGGCGTGGTGGATTCCGGCGGGTCGCCGGGCGGGCCGTCGACGGGTTCTCTCACCATGCGAGCTCCTTGAGCGCCTCGTGCGCATTCCGCGCACTGAATCCGATGTCGCCGGACCTGCGGGTCGGGGCGGGCCCGTGGGTGCCGCGGGGCCGGCGGAGGGCGTGCCGTGGTGTGGTGCGTCAGGGCGCGTTCGCCCTGTTGAGCGGGGGGATCGGGCCGTTGCGGGCATGCGGACGTCGCGGGCGTACCCGCAACGGCGCCAGTGCCGTGAGAAGTGCCGTTCCTCGGGCACCACCTGTCCGACGACGCGCAGCAGTCATCGCCCGAAAGCGGTGTCCCATGACGTATCGGAGGACGCCGAAATCCTCAACGCGCCCTCAGCCAGGGGAATTCACCAACGGTTCCGGGCATAACCCCAGATGTACCGTTGATGACAAAGGACATACGGCTCCCCGATGGTTTCCCGGTGCCCGCGAGTGCCGTCGATCCTCGACCTTTTCGCCCGGGCTCAGCCGTTTCGTACCCACGGTTGGCAGGCCGATCGAGGCGTACCCGCGTTCGCCGTTCGGCGCACTTCCGCAACCCGGCCGACGGCAGAACTAAGGGATACCTCACAACGATCAATCGGCTACTCGCCGGGGGCTTCCAGTGACCATCCCGGCTCGCTTCCGGCCGAAGTCAAAACGACGCGCAGAGGGAATCCAGCATTGTGCCCCCTTTCCGATCCGATCGAATGGGGTCGTTGAAGAACGTAGGACCCGACCGGAAGTCGAACTAGGCAGGTGTAGGCCAATAAAAATACGCGCCTGCACACGGCGAAAAAGGATCAACCCGTCCGTTCCCCTGAGGTTCGGCCACCGTGCGACGCAGCCTCACATGAGGTTCACCACCTGCTGGTTCGTGCCGCGCCCGCCCCGCCCGGGACGCCGGCACGCAGGCGCACCCCATCCCGCAAAAGCCCAGAATGCCACAAAAGGCAAAGAGGGCGCATTCACGCCAAAAGGCGCTAATGGCTACGGGTGGTGGTAAGGGGGAGTGGGTGCTATACGCGTCAACGCGGGAGCCGGCTGGCGCAAAGCAGCCGACGGGGCGAGCCCCCTCGCTAAAGATTCGGCCGCTCTCCGGCAAGGGCTCGCCACGCTCCGGTAAACCAGTCGCCAGGCTGCTCGGAGGGGAATTTTTACTCTCATTCCGCCGGTTTTTCTTCCGGCGCGCTCGACGTCCCCCGCTCGGTGCTCCGTGGCGGTGCGGGTGGGGTGTGTGGTGCCTCGCCATGGTGAGGAAACGTCACATCAAGGTCAGAGCTTGTGAACGTCATCCAAAAGCAGTAATAGCCGCAGACCGCTCATGCCCCTATTATCTGCGACATGACGCCCACATGCGTCCCAGACGCCACTGCCGAGGCCAACGAGCGCATACGTGCGTTCATGGCCGCCCGAGTCGGTCGGCCGCTATGGCCCGAGGAGCAAACCGAGTACGAGCAACTGCTCACCGCTTGGGCGAACTCCGTACAGACATCCCCGACCACCAGTTGAACTGGACCAGCCCCGCCCCTGCCACGGCAGGGGCGGGGCGTCGTTCGGTACGGGGCGAGGCGAGGTGGGGCGGGACGGAGCGAGTCCGCCCCGCTGTCCGGCTCGCGGTGGGGCGGTGCCGCCGCCCCGCCACCGTCAACGACGAGGCGGCTCGGCCGACGGGATCACGTCCGCCCGCGTCCCCTGTTCCTCACGGCCTGCGGGCGACGACGACCCCGTTCGCGGCCGGGGCGTCGAACGGGCGGATCTCGACGTCGGTGAAGCCGACGTCCAGCAGCCAGGACCGGTACTCCTCGCCCGTGTAGTTGCGGCCGAACGTCTCCACCAGCATCGACAGGCTCATCAGGGTGGCGTCGAGCGGGCCGTCCTTGGTGTCGGCGACGAGCAGTTCGCTGATCAGCAACTGCCCGCCGGGGGCCAGCGCGTCGTAACAGCTCCGCAGGATGCTCCGGCACCGGTCGATGTCCCAGTCGTGCAGGATCATGGACAGCAGGATGACGTCCTTGCCGCCCGGGAGCGGGTCGGCGAAGAAGTCCCCCGGCGTGAAGGAGATGCGGTCGGTGAGCCCGGCCTGCTCCACCTTCTTCTGCGTCAGGTCGCACACGAAGGGCAGGTCGAAGATCGTGGCGGACAGTTCGGGGTAGGCCCGGCACAGCTCGATCGCGTAGGCACCGCCCCCACCCCCCACGTCCATCAGGGCACGGCTGGTCGACAGGTCGACGGTCTCCGCCATGACCCGTGCCGTCGGGCGGGAGATCGCGCTCATGCCCTCCCAGAACGTCTCCAGGATCACGGGGTTGGTGTCGTCGAACAGCGAGGTTCGCCGCTCGCTGTCCCAGGCCGTCGGGCGGTTGGTGCGCAGCGCCTCGTCCAGGCGCAGCCAACCGGGGTAGTCGTGCCGGGAGACCACCTCCACCCAGCCGCCGACGTAGTCCTCGCCGCCCCGCAGCAGGTACCGGGCGGTCATCGGCGTGTTGCGGTACCCCGCGCCGTCGCGCTCCAGGAGGCCGAGCGCCGCGCAGGCGGTGATCAGTTGCTCGACCGGACGCTCCTGGAGGCCCAGGGCATCGGCCAGTTCCCCCGCGGTCATGCCGGGGCGTTCGGCGAACCGGCCGAACACGTCGCGTTCGTGCGCGGTCACGAGCGTCTGGGACACCCAGAGGCCGTAGACCATGTTCATGATCGGCATGACGGATGCGGGCTCTTGGACGGAAGTCATTGTCACCCCTTGTCGGTTCGGCGCAGACGGGGTCACCGCTGCGGCCGGTGGATCGGATGGGCCATGGGCATCGGGCGAGGAGCGACGGCACGTCCGTTGTGGCGACGGCGCGCTGCGTGCGGGCATCGGCTGCGGTCGGTGCCCGTGGGGAGCGGCGCCGTGTGTGCCGGCGGAGCCGTCAGACGGTCTGCTCCGCGACCGACTTGCTCCACTCGCGTGCGGTCTTGTTGGCGGCCCGGCGGGTGGCTTCCGACGGTACGACGGGGGTGGCCGCCTTGCGGCCGAACAGCACGTCCATCGGTTCCTCGATGTCGCCGGCGTAGCCCATGGCGAAGCAGCCCTGTTGGTAGCCGATCACCTTCAGGAGCTCTTCGGGCAGTGTGCGGGCCAGTTCGGGCGGGGCGACGAGGTACTGGTTCTCCTCCTGGCGGACCCAGCCGGAGCAGTAGCTGAGGATCAGGCCCCGCCGGACCTCGTCGGTGCGGTTGGTGCCGCCGCCGTGGACGACCTTGCCGGTGAAGATGAAGACCGACCCCTTCTTCATCTCCACCGGCATCGAGCTGCCCGGCTCGACGTCCTCGGGTGCCAGCGGGTCGCTCCCGGGCACCACATGGGTGGCGCCGTTGGCCTCCGTGAAGTCGGTGAGCGCCCAGAAGAACTGGCACATCACGTGGTGGTCGGTGGCGAACGGGAAGAAGTCCCAGACCAGTTCGTCCTTGTGCAGCTTCTGTGCGACGGAGCCGGGGTGGGCGCTGATGAGCTGTGTCTGCGAGAGCTGGAACTCCGTCGAGGACTTCAGCAACTCCCGCGCCACGCCGGTGCACAGCGGATGCACGATGAGATCCCGTCCGGTCGCCGAGCGGGCGACCAAACTGCCGGTCCTCTTGGTGTTCTGCCCGGCGAACGCGTCCGGGCCGAACGGGGTGGCGTCGATATGGGGCATCATCTCGCCTAATAGGGCGTCCACCGTTTCGGGTGGCAGCACTTCCTCCACGACGGCATAACCGTTCTCGTGGAGGCTGTGCATGATGGCGTCGATACTTGCGTCCTTCTTGAATCGATCGTTGACCTTGGGTTTCACGGTGGTACTCCCTGCGTCGGGTGTACGAGGCCTGCTGGGCTTTTTTGCGACCTGAGCGCAAGCCGGTGGGAAAGGGGATACGCGTCACGGCAGGCGTGAACGCTGAGCGGTCGGAGCCCGGTCCGCCGGGCACGCTGGCGTGCCGTGAGTTTCCGTGCGGAGCGAGGTTTTCTACGCCGAAGAAATCCCTGAATAAATCATTACCTGGAGCCCACCACGGCAGCAAGGCCGGGTCTGCCGATCGGCCGGATTTTGCTCCGCCCGGAACCGCGCCGTGGCGTGAACTGGAGTGGCTGCAGCCTGTGTTGAGGCCCAGGGGACGGCTCTCTCAGGTTTACGTCATGCCAGTTCAACGGTGGTACGGGGTGCGAGTTGATCACCTGGGTGCACCAGGCCGGCGGACGCCGCATGACGGCGATTACGCGTCGCAAGCCCCCGGCCGACGGCTGTGAATAAGCCCCATTCACTCGGTGAACGAGAGGGCCGTCCGTCAAGGGATTTTCCGAGAGGTGACGACGCCTCGATGGATTGGCACCAGCCGCCGGTAACCGGCCATGCGGCCGCGGCGGACCTGGCGTCACGTTTCTGGAAACCCGAGTTCAGCGGGGAAAATGGACCGGCGGGTACGGTGGCGTGATCCGTACGTGGGTGGGATGCGAGAGGGACTGCCGAGCCCATCGCGGGGCTAGGTTTCCGGAAGGTAATGATTGACCCAAGGGAGAACGCCGGTTAGCGTGTTGAACGCATCGTCCGAGGACGTACGGCATGGACGTGAGCCGCCCGTGCCGGTCTTTCCGAGTTGGGGTTGCCGACCTTCAGGCGACCTGTTCCACTCCTGCTCTCCGCGATAGCGGGAAGCGGGCGAAGAATCCGTTCCGAAATCGTCCGCGCTGCTGCGGTATTCGGTTCGGTCGGCGGCGGATGCCCTGACCGGCGAAGCGGGCGGTATGCGGTCTGCGGAAGAGCGTCGACGTCGCTGTGGCGTCGATCGGGCGGACGCCAAGTCATTCGCTCGTGCACTCTCGTTCGCGCGGTGAAAAGGCAGTGCCGCGCAGTGCGTCAAACCTTTCCGGGAGAGGCTTGCATTCACCGCGACGAGTTCCCAAGGGTGGCGAGCGGACCGTGCCATGAGGCCCACCCGTGCCCATTCTCGCGAGTGGCGCATCGCCACGTCCGTGGCCAGCCGGCCACCCGAACCCCGGACCTCGCCGGTCGCACCGGCCCACGGTCCACACCCCCCTGCCCACGTCCACCGCACCACGATCCCCAGAAGGAGACAGTGCCTTGACCACGACAGTCAGCACGACGACGGAGTCCATCGCGTTCGACGGCGAGAACCTCGCCATCGAGGACGTCCGGCGCATCGCGGAGCACTACGTGCCGTGCTCCGTGACCCCCGAGGTCCTGACCAAGGCGGCCGCGAGCCGGCAGCAGTTCGAGGACATCGTCCGCGACGGGGCCGCGGTGTACGGCGTCACCACCGGCTACGGCGAGATGATCTACATGCAGGTGGACCCCTCCAAGGAGGTCGAGCTGCAGACCAATCTGATCCGCAGTCACAGTGCTGGCGTCGGCCCGCTGTTCGCCGAGGACGAGGCCCGAGCCATCCTCGCCGCGCGACTGAACGCCCTCTCACGCGGCTACTCCGCGGTGCGCCCCGAGATCCTGGAGCGCCTGGCGCTCTACCTCAACCTCGGCATCACCCCCGCGATCCCGGAGATCGGCTCGCTCGGCGCGAGCGGCGACCTCGCGACCCTCTCCCACATCGCCTGCACGGTCATCGGCGAAGGCTACGTCCTGCGCGACGGCAAGCGCGTCCCGACCGGTGAGGTGCTGCGCGAACGAGGCATCGAGCCGCTGGAGATGCGGTTCAAGGAGGGCCTGGCGCTCATCAACGGCACCTCCGGCATGACCGGACTGGGCTCGCTCGTCGTCGGCCGGGCCCTGGACCAGCTCCACCAGTCGGAGATCGTCTCCGCGCTGCTGCTGGAGACCCTGCGCTGTTCCACCAGCCCGTTCCTCGCCGAAGGCCACGAACTCGCCCGTCCGCACCGCGGCCAGATCGACTCGGCCGCCAACCTGCGCACCCTGCTCGCCGACAGCCAACTCGCCGTCTCCCACTCGGACTTGCGTGCGGAATACCAGAGCAAGAAGTCCGGCGACGACGTGACCCGCACCGACGTCTACCTCCAGAAGGCGTACTCGCTGCGCGCCATCCCGCAGGTGCTCGGCGCGGTACGGGACACGCTGCGCCACGCGGAAGGCACCCTGAACACCGAACTCAACTCCGCCACCGACAACCCGCTGTTCTTCCCGGGCAAGGAGGTCTTCCACGGCGGCAACTACCACGGCCAACCGGTCGCGTTCGCCATGGACTTCACCACGATCGCCCTCACCCAGCTCGGAGTGCTCTCCGAGCGGCAGAGCAACCGACTGTTCAACCGGCACCTCAGCTACGGACTCCCCGAGTTCCTCGTCGCCGGCGAACCGGGTCTCAACAGCGGCTTCGCGGGCGCCCAGTACCCGGCGACCGCGCTGATCGCCGAGAACCGGACCATAGGCCCGGCCAGCACCCAGAGCGTCCCGTCCAACGGTGACAACCAGGACATCGTCAGCATGGGCCTGATCTCCGCGCGCAACGCCCGTCGAGTGCTGTCCAACAACACCAAGATCCTCGCGGTGGAGTACCTGGCGGCCGCCCAGGCCGTGGACCTCACCGGCCGGTACGAGGGGCTCAGCACCGCCGGCAAGGCCACCTACGAGAAAGTCCGCTCCCTCGCGCCCACCCTCGACCACGACCGGTACATGTCCGACGAGATCGAGACCGTGGCCGGCGCGGTCGCCCGCGGCGAGTTCCTCACCACCGTCCGGTCCGCCGGCATCCAGCTGCGCTGACCGACGTGCGGACGTTATCGGACTGCCGAAGCAGCGGATGGGAGTCGGGATGAAGACAGCGGACGCCTTGGCCGTCCTGGACGCTCCGCTCGACGCGGACGTCGACCCGGACGAACTCGTCCAGGCAGCCATGGAGTGGCACTTCTCACCGCGCACGGGCACGCCGTTCTGGCTGGACCGGCTGGACCGGCTGGACTTCGACCCGCGGACGGACGTGCGGACCACGGCCGACCTGCGCCTGTTCCCCCAGACGATCGACGACCTGCGGCACACACCGGTGGAGGACCTGCTGCCCAAGGGGTACGACGGGGCCGCGGACGTCATCGGGGTGTTCGAGAGCGGCGGCACCACCGGCTCCCCGAAACGGGTGGTGTACCTCGCCGACTGGATGGAACGCGAGATGGCCCAGGCCATGCGGGCCATGGACGAGCGGGGCTACCCACGCGGCGTGAACTGGCTGTCGATGGGACCCAGCGGCCCGCACGACTACGCCGAACTCACCGGACAGCACGCGCGTCGCCGCGCGGGCGTGCGGTTCGCCGTCGACTTCGACCCCCGCTGGGTGCGCCGGTGCCTGCGGGAGGGCCGTGACGAGGAGGCCGAAAGGTACCTCGACCACGTCCTCGCGCAGACCGCCGACGTGCTCGCAAGCCAGCGGATCGGGGCCGTCCAGGCACCGCCGCCGCTGCTGGGGCGACTGGCACGGGACGAACGGCTGGTGCAGCTGGTGCGCGACCAGGTGCAGGTGATCACCTGGTGCGGCACCAGCATGGACCGGGACACCCGGGACCTGCTGACCGACGAGGTCTTCCCCGGCATCCCGGTGTACGGCCTGTACGGGAGCACCGTGGCCCTCGGCGCCGCCTTCGAGCGGAAGGGCACCGACGACGGCGACTCCGCCTTCGACTCGCCCTCGGCCAACGTCACCTACGAGGTCGTCGACCCCGACGGCGGCGATCCCGTCGCCGTCGGGGAGACGGGTCAGGTGGTCATGCACCACCTCAGCAAGTCGGCCCTGCTCCCCAACAACCGCGAACGCGACGTGGCCCGCCGGGTCGCCGCGCCCGCGGGCCGGCCGGGCCACTCCGTCGCCGACGTCCGCCCCGTCGAGGCGTTCACCGGTGTGCCGGTGATCGTGGGAGCGTACTGATGACGGCGGACGCGGTCGCACCCGGCGCCGCCGCGACCGGGTCCGGGGCCGGCGCGCTCGAACTCATCGACGCGCTGGTCCCGGGCGGCACCTACCGCACCAGTCGGCGGGAGACCGTCCGGGACGTGTCCGGCAGACCAGTCGCGGAGCTGACGCTCGCCCCCGCGCTGTACGTCGGGCGGACCACCGACCGGCTGCGGCGGCGGCCGGCGGTCGCAGCGGGCTGGTTACCGGCCGAACTCACCGGGCGGTTCCGGGCGGCGGCCACCGCCTTCACCACCGCCAGGCTCGGCGGGCTCACGCCGGCCGAGCACCACCGGCGGGTGGCCCGCACGACCGGCGTCCCGGTGTCGGTGGTCCGGGCCGCGGCGGCCACCGTCGCCGCGGCCACCGCGAACGCGGTCGGCGCCGCCGAGCAGGCCCGCCCCCGTGGCGCGCTCCCGGCGGACTGGCGGCACGGCGACGTGGCGGACGGCGGCGCGGTCCTGTGGCGCCGCCGGGGGAGGTTGCTGTGCGTCAACGCGTCCGGCAACCACCCCGCGGTCCACTCGTTGTGGCTGGAGGCGCTGGCCCTGGGGTACCGCGTCGCCGTCCGGCCGTCCCGGCGTGACCCGTTCACGGCACACCGACTCATCCTCGCGCTCCGATCGGCGGGGTTCGCGGACGAGGACGTGCTCCTGCTGCCCTGCGACCACCACGTCGCCGACGAGCTGATCCGCGGCGGGGACCTCGCCATGGTGTTCGGCGGGGACGACGTGGTCGACCGCTACACGAAGGGCTGGTCGGGCACGCCGGTGCTGCCCCAGGGGCCCGGGCGGGTCAAACTACTGGTCACCGGGGAGTGGGAGCGGCACCTCGACGTCATCGCGGACTCGGTCGGCGGACTGGGCGGCGTGTCCTGCCTGAACGCCACCGCGGTGTTGGTCGCACGCGACGCCCGGGGTTTCGCCGAGGCCCTGGCGGAGCGGCTGGCCGCACTGCGGCCGCTGCCACCGGAGCACGAGGACGCCGAACTCCCCTGCCTGCCACTGGCCGAGGCGCGGCGGATCGCCGGGTTCCTACGGCAACGCGCCACGGGAGCACGGGCGATGGGGAACACCGGCATCGTGCACGACCTGGAGGACGGCAGCGCCGCCCTGCGGCCGGCCGTGCACCTGCTGGAGGACCCCGCCGCCGAACAGCTCGCCCTGGAAATGCCGTTCCCCTGCGTCTGGGTCGCCCCCTGGTCACCGGAGCGCGGCACCGCACCACTGCGCCGGTCACTGGTGGTCGGCGTCGCCACGCAGGACGACGCCCTGGTGGACGCGCTGCTGGCCGAACCGTCGATCCGCAACGTCTACGGCCTGGACCGCCCCACCTGGTGGCTGCCACCGGGCATTCCGCACGACGGGTATCTGGCCGAGTTCCTCATGCGCAGCACCGCGCTGGCACGAAGGTGAAGGAGGATTCGTGATGCGTGCTGTGGTCCTGCACCACCAGGGCGACGTCCGCGTCGAGGACGTCCCGGAGCCCGCCATCGAGGAACCCACGGACGTGTTGGTACGGGTGGTGGCGGCAGGCCTGTGCGGTTCGGACCTCCACGTCCTGCGCGGCACGTCCCCGCTGCCCCGGCCGATCCGCAGCGGTCACGAGTTCGTCGGGATCGTCACGGACGTGGGCGCCGGGGTGACCACCCTGCGCCCGGGCCAGTTCGTCATCGCACCGTTCAGCACCTCCGACGGCAGTTGCGCCGACTGCCTGCGCGGGATGCCGATCGCCTGCGAAAGCGGCATGTTCTTCGGCGAGTTCGGGCCGGACGGCACCGCCCTCGACGGGGGCCAGGCCGAGTGCGTGCGGGTACCCCTCGCCGACACGACGCTCCTGGCCCTCCCCGAGGTGCCGCCCGACGACCTGGTGCCGGCGCTGCTCACGCTCTCCGACGTGCTGCCCACCGGGCACGAGGCGGCGGTGCACGCGGGAGTGGGTCCGGGGTCCACCGTCGTGGTGGTCGGCGACGGCGCCGTGGGGCAGTGCGCGACCCTGGCCTGTCGGCGGCTCGGCGCCGAGCGGATCGTCGTCATGTCGCGGCACCCGCTGCGGCAACAACTCGCCCGTGCACACGGGGCGACCGACGTCGTCGCCGGGCGCGGGGACGAGGGGGCGGCCGAGGTCGCCGAGCTGCTCGGCGGCGGCAGCGGGCACGTGATCGAGGCGGTCGGGACGCTGCAGTCCGTGCGCCAGGCGATCGGTTGCGCGCGGCCGGGCGGCCGGATCGGCTACGTGGGTCTGCCGTGGGGCGTCTCCCTTCCTCTCTGGGAGCTCTTCGGCAAGAACCTGTCCCTCAGTGGGGGCGGTGCCAACGTCCGGGTCACCATGCCCGAACTCGTCGGCGACGTCCTCGACTCCACCCTCCGGCCGGGCGGCGTGTTCGACGCGACCTTCCACCTGGTCGACGCACCGAAGGCGTTCCACGCCATGGACGCCAGACAGTGCATCAAACCGCTGCTCCGTCCCTGACGTTAGGTATCCCGCCGCGCTCGACATCGGGACGGCGGTGCACCCTCCTCGTGGTGCCGCTCAAGGCGAAAGTGCCCTTGGGCGGCGCCACTTGGCGTTGTCGGGCAGACAGGCCAAGGCGGCGTCCACTCCGCTCACCGGCCAACTCTCTTGGCAATAAAGGACGTTCGGATTAATGTGCGACGCACTCACCAACGAGGGACCTGGTCGGTGCTGCTCGTGGTGCATGCATTCCCGGGAATGGTGGTAGCGAGGGGGCGCGCGGAAACGCGAGTGAGCCTCTTCTGCAACATTCTGATGTTCGCGCCCCTTGAATGCGAAGGCGCCCCCCTTCGCGCCGTACCGAGATGATCTCCCGCCTGTTTCGCTTGTCCCTGCGCACGGCCACCCTGCGCACCACTGGCCGTTCTGCTCATCTCTGTTCACGTCCCGGGAGGGAAAGTGTCCACACCGGACAGCGTCACCGGTTCCGTCACCGAAGATCCCGCACTCGAACCACCCGCAGACAGCGTGCGCACCAGCCTCGCCACACAGGCCGCACGCCAACTCGCCACCACCACCAAGTCCGAGCCGCAGATGCAGGCCATCACCTCGCGGTGGCTGCTGAAGATGCTGCCGTGGGTGGACGTCAAGGGTGGCACCTACCGGGTCAACCGGCGTCTGCAGCTACGAGTCGGCCGGGGGCGCGTCCAGTTCGAGCAGAACGGCGCGGACGACATCAAGGTCATCCCGCAGACCCTCACCGAACTCCCCGTCCTGCGCGGCTACGACGACATCGAGGTCCTCAAGGAGATCGCCGGCCGCTTCCGCGTCCGTGACGTCCGGGCCGGCCAGGTCCTCTTCGAAGCCGGCCAGGCCGCCACCGAGGCATACCTCGTCGTCCACGGCCGGTTCGCCCGGTACAAGCCCGGCAAGTACGGCGAGGACGAGGTCATCGGCGTCGTCACGGACGGCGACCAGATGGGCGACGAGGCGATCGGCCAACCCGAACCGCGGTGGTTGAGCTCCGTGCGGGCCGAAACCGAGGGCGTCGTGATGGTGCTGCCCTGGGACGTGATCGAGGAGTTCACCGAACGGGCGCCGTCCCTGGCCGCACACCTCACGGCCTACGCGGAGCAGCAGCAGCGCCCCATGAACCGCAAGGGGGAGGCGGAGCTGCCGGTACAGGCGGGCCACGTCGGCGAGCCCACGCTGTCCGGCGGCTACGTCGACTACGAACTCGCCCCGCGCGAGTACGAACTCTCCCTCACCCAGACCGTGCTCCGGGTCCACAGTCGCGTCGCCGACCTCTACAACGAGCCGATGGACCAGACCCAGCAGCAACTCCGCCTCACCGTCGAGGAGATCCGCGAGCGCCAGGAGTGGGAGCTCGTCAACAACCGCGAGTTCGGACTGCTGCACAACGCCGACTACGGCCAACGCATCAGCACCTACACCGGCCCCCCGACCCCCGACGACATGGACGAGTTGCTGTCCATGCGCCGCAAGACCCGACTGTTCCTGGCCCACCCGAAGGCGATCGCCGCATTCTTCCGGCAGTGCAACAAGCGCGGACTGGTGCCGGGCACGGCCGACGTCGACGGCCACGAGGTCCCCGCCTGGCGCGGCGTCCCGATCTTCCCGTGCGGCAAGATCCCGATCGGCGGCGCCCACACCAGCAGCATCATCGCGCTGCGCACCGGCGAGGCGGACCAGGGCGTCGTCGGCCTGTACCAGACCGGCATCCCCGAGGAGTTCCAACCCGGTCTGAACGTCCGCTTCATGGGGATCGACCAGGCCGCCATCATCAAGTACCTCGTCACCGCCTACTACTCGCAGGCCATCCTCGTGCCCGACGCCGTCGGCATCCTGGAGAACGTCCAGCTCGGCCGGAGCGCCGACTGACCCGGTGGAGTCTGAAGCATGAGCACGCCCCCCAACACCGACACCGGGTTCTCGCTGCCCGGGCCGCCCCACCTCGCCCGTGACCTGCGGGCCCGCCGCAGCGGTGCGGTGCCCGGCCTCGTGTACCGGCCCGCCGCCCCCGCCGACCCGGAGAAGGCCAAGGAGATCGACCGCCGGCTGGAAACCTGGGCCCGAGGTCTGGACCTCTTCCCCGCCCAATGGAGCGGCGACTTCGCGGAGTTCCAGTGCGGCCGCGCCGTCGTCCTGCAACACCCCGGCGCGGCCGACCTCGAACGCCTCACCGCCGCCGGCAAGTTCCTGCTCGCCGAGAACGTCGTCGACAGTTGCTACTGCGAGGAGGACGAGGGCCGGGGCGCCTCGCGCAGCGTCCTCGGTGGTCGCCTGATCCTGGCCCAGTCGGCGCTCGACCCGTACCACGGCACCCCCGCGCTGGAAGCGGAGTGGCTGGCGGGCATGCAGGCCGACGGCCCGCTGCGCTCGTACTACTGGGCGATGAAGGACTACGCGGCCGTCGCCACGCCCAGCCAGACCGACCGGTTCGTGCACGACATGGCCCGGCTGCATCTCGGCTACCTCGCCGAGGCGTCCTGGTCGCAGTCGCGGTACGCACCGCAGGTCTGGGAGTACCTGGTCATGCGGCAGTTCAACAACTTCCGCCCCTGCCTGTCCATCGTCGACGCGGTGGACGGCTACGAACTGCCCGAGGCGCTCTACGCCCGACCCGAGGTTCAGCGGGTCACCGCCCTGGCGTGCAACGCCACGACCATCGTCAACGACCTGTACTCCTTCACCAAGGAGCTGGCCAGCGACCCGACCCACCTGAACCTGCCGCAAGTGGTGGCCGCCAACGACAAGCGCGGCCTCAAGGCCGCCTACCTCAAGAGCGTCGAGATCCACAACCAGGTCTTCGAGGCGTTCGAGACCGAGTCGGCTCCCTTGGCCGCCCTCTCCCCACTCCTGGAGAGGTACGTCCGGGGCCTGGCCGACTGGGTCGCCGGCAACCACGAATGGCACGCCACCAACACCGACCGCTACCAGCTGCCCAACTACTGGTAGACCGATCCACGTACCACTGCAAGGAGTCACCGTTGACCATCGCACACGCCGACACCGCCACCCGCACGCCGGTGCCGACCCAGTCCACGTACCAGTCACGGGTCGCGGACTACTGGAACGCCGAGGAGAACCCGGTCAACCTCGAACTCGGCAAGATCGACGACCTGTACCACCACCACTACGGCATCGGGGACGCCGACCGTTCGGTGCTGGACGAGCAGGACGCCGACCGGCGCCGCGAGCGGGTCACCGGCGAACTGCACCGCCTGGAGCACGCCCAGGCCGACCTCCTCGCCTCCCACCTCGGTGACCTCGACCCCTCCGACCGCGTCTTCGACGCCGGCTGCGGACGCGGCGGCGGCAGCGTGGTGGCGAACCTGCGCTACGGCTGCCACGCCGACGGCGTCACCATCTCCGCCAAGCAGGCCGAGTTCGCCAACGAGCAGGCCCGCAAGCGCGGCATCGACGACAAGGTGCGGTACCACCACCGCAACATGCTCGACACCGGCTTCACCACCGGCGCCTACTCGGCGTCGTGGAACAACGAGTCGACCATGTACGTGGAGCTGGACCTGCTGTTCGCGGAGCACGCGCGGTTGCTGCGGCGCGGTGGCCGGTACGTCACCATCACCGGCTGCTACAACGACGCCTACGGCCGTGCCTCCCGCGAGGTGTCGCTGATCAACGCCCACTACATCTGCGACATCCACCCGCGCTCGGCGTACTTCAACGCCATGGCCCGCAACCGGCTGGTCCCCGTGCACGTCGAGGACCTCACCGAGGCCGCGCTTCCGTACTGGGAGCTGCGCCGCGAGGCCGACCACCTGGTCACCGGCATCGAGGACACCTTCTTGAACGCCTACCGCAACGGGAGCTTCCAGTACCTGCTGATCGTCGCTGACCGCGTGTGAGCCCCCGGGGCCGCGCCGCCGCCGGCGCGCGGCCCCGGAGCCCCGCTGCGACACCCGTACCGACCAGGCACCACTGCGGTGTCTGGTCGGCGCCGTGTCCGGTGCCGTTGACGGGACTGCGGTGCCTGGCGCGAACCGGACCTCCGGGCGACGGAGCGCGGCGCACCGGACGCCCGGCACCGGATGACCCGTCGCCTGGAGCGGCCCGGAACGACCTGCGCCCGCGGGGAGTCGTACGCCGACCTGAAGTACCGTCCCGGCGGCACGACCGTGCCCCGCCTCGAACCGCTGCGCCAGGTCCGTACCGCTGGGCGCGCCGGAACCACCAGGTCGGTGGGGGGTCGGCGACGAAGTGCGGTCGCGGGCGTACCGGGGGCGGCCGGGCCGGTATAACCTTCCCCATGCCCCTTGACGAAGCCGCACCGCAGCAACCCTCCGGCCGGCCCGCCGCATGGTCCGACCTCGACGCGGAGGCCGAGGACGTGACGGTGGCGGTCATGACGGCGTCCCGTCTGCTGATCGCCGTCTCGGCGCGCGCCCTCTCCTCCATAGACGAGGCCGTGACCCTGCCCCAACTGCGGGCCCTGGTGGTGCTGGAGAGCTGCGAACCACTCAAACTCGCCGCGCTGGCCACCACGTTGGGAGTGAACCCGTCGACCGCGATGCGGATGGTCGACAAGCTCGAAGGCGTCGGACTGGTCGACCGCCGCGCCAACCCGGACAACCGCCGCGAGGTCGTCCTGCGCCTCACGCCGGCGGGACGGGACGTGGTGGAGCAGGTGCTCGCGCACCGCCGGGCCGAGATCCGCACGCTGGTGGGCCGGTTGCCGGCCGAGCAACGCGAGGGACTGGTACCGGCGTTGCAGGCCCTGATCCAGGCCGCCGGGGAGTTGGCCGTCGATCCCGTGGACGAGGTGCGGCTCACGGGCGGGCTCGTACCGAACCCGCTCGCGTCGGGTGGCCGCGACGGCCTGGGGTGAGGTGCGCGGAAGCCGGCCCGAGCGGGCGGGCCGGCGTACCGGTCAGTGCGGTGCGTCGATCCGCTTGCGCCGAACGGCGGGCTTCCGGCGGACGGGCCCCGCGGTGGCGGGGTGGCGGTAGGGCGTGGCGCGGGCCCGGGAGCGGTAGACGACGTAGGGCCGGATCAGATAGCCGACGGGGGCGGTGAAGGCGTGGATGAGCCGGCTGAAGGGCCAGAGGGCGAAGAGGGCCATGGCCAGCAGGGCGTGGACCTGGTACACCAGCGGCGCGTGTGCCATCGCCGGGACGTCGGGGTCGAGGGCGAACAGGCTGCGGAACCAGACGGACACGCCGAGGCGGTAGTCGTAGGGGTTGGCCACCGACGAAGCGGTGGCGGTGAGTCCCGCCAGCAGCACGACCGTCAGCAGCGGATAGACCAGGCGGTCGCTGCGGCTCGTCGCCTGGCGGACGGCGGGCACCCGCAGCCGGCGCCAGAGCAGGACCGCCAGGCCGCAGACGGCCGCGATGCCGGCCGCCCCGCCCATGGTGAGCGCGACCGTATGATACATCGTCTCGCTGACCCGGAGCCGTTGGGTGAGGGCTTCGGGCACGAGCAGCCCCATGACGTGGCCGCCGGCGACGAACAGCAGGGCGTAGTGGAACAGCGGGCCGCCGACGCGCAGCATCCGGGCCTCGTGGAGCTGACTGGAGCGGGTGGTGAAGCTGAAGCGGTCGTAGCGGTAGCGCCAGAGCGTGCCGGCGATCAGGACGGTCAGGGACAGGTAGGGCAGGACGCCCCACAGGGCGATGCGCACGTGCGTGGTCACCGGCGGACTCCTTCGTCGCCCAGGGCGGTCAGGAGGGGGAAGGGGACGGGTGTCGGGGCGTCCGCCACGGGCGCCGGCGGCGGGCCGGCCGGCACCGTGCGCTGGACGGCCCGCAGGACGTCGACATAGGGGCTGTGGTGGGCGTCGAGGGCCCGGGCGAGCAGGTCCACGGCGCCGCGGTACTGGTGGAGCAGGGGTGTGCCCGCCTGGGGGCAACGGGCTGCGAATTCGAGCAGGGCGGGGAGGAAGTCGGGGAGCTCGCCGTCGTCGGGCTGCCAGCCGTGGGCACGGTAGCGGGCCTTGAGCGCGGCGAGGGAGGCACCGCGGCGGCGGGTGTCGCCGTCGGTGTAGTGGGTCAGGTGCAGGGTCCGGCGTCGCGTGCGGTCGAAGGTGGTGACGTAACGCGCCGCCAGCTCCAGGGTCGGGGCCTGCGCCGCCCCGCGGCAGAAGCGGAGCAACAACTCGACCTCCGGGCCGCGCAGTTGGTCGAGCGCGGCGGTGACGTGCGCGACCCGCTCGGGCCAGTTCGGGTCGGGGTACGACAGGAGCAGGGCGGCCGCCTGGTGCACGGCGCGGTGGCGGTTCATCGGCTGCCGCCCTCTTCGCCGCGGGGCGGGAACAGGCCCTGTGGTCGGCCCCGACCGTTCCAGTTCAGCAGGTTGACCCGGTCGCGCAGGCGGCCCTTGGGCGCACCGGCGGCGGCCACCGGTGGGGCGTGGAAGGCGTCCGTGTCGTACATGCCGGGTCCGCCGTGCCCCTCCAGGCTGCACCCGTCCCCGGGGTCGGCGTTGCGGTCGGTGTCGACGGTGTATCCGGTGGGGATGACGTAGCGCTCCTCGTACTTGGCCAGCGCCAGCAGCCGGTACATGGCTTCGATGGACTGCTCGTCCATGCCGACGCCGCGGGCGATGTCCGGGTTCCGTTCCTCACCGAGGTTGATCCGGCGCATGTGCGCGCGCATCGCGGCGAGCCGGCACAGCGCGGCCTCGACCGGTGCGGGGTCCCCGGCGGTGAACAGCCCGGCCAGGTAGTCGAGGGGGATGCGGAGCGTGTCGATGGCGCCGAAGAGGTTGGCGGGGTCCTCGCCGTCGTGGCCGCTGCGGGTCAGGGCGTCGACGACGGGGGAGAGCGGGGGGACGTACCAGACCATGGGCAGGGTGCGGTACTCGGGATGGAGGGGGAGGGCGACCCGGTAGCGGGTGATCAGGTCGCGGACGGGGGAGTGCCGGGCGGCGGTGATCCAGTCGTGCGGGATGCCGGACTCCTCGGCGGCCCGGACGACCTCGGGATCGTCGGGGTCGAGGAAACAGTCGAGTTGGGCCTCGTACAGGTCCCGCTCGTCGGGGACGGCGGCGGCCTCACCGGCCTTGTCCGCGTCGTAGAGAATGACGCCGAGGTAGCGCAGCCGGCCGACGCAGGTCTCCGAGCAGACGGTGGGTTCGCCGGCCTCGATGCGCGGGTAGCACAGGGTGCACTTCTCGGCCTTGCCGGTGCTGTGGTTGAAGTACACCTTCTTGTACGGGCAGCCGCTGACGCACATCCGCCAGCCGCGGCAGCGGTCCTGGTCGACCAGGACGATGCCGTCCTCGATACGTTTGTAGAGCGCGCCGGAGGGACAGACCGCGACGCAGGACGGGTTGAGGCAGTGTTCGCAGATCCGCGGCAGGTAGAACATGAACGCCTGCTCGTACTCCAGCGCGACCTGGTCGTTCATCCGGCGCAGCACCGGATCGCCGGCCAGGTGCTCGGGTCCGCCGCCGAGGTCGTCGTCCCAGTTGGGGCCCCAGGTGACCGCCGTGGGCCGGCCGTCGATCAGGGAGCGCGGGCGGGCGGTCGGCAGGTCCTCGCCCAGGGGCGCGGAGATCAGCGTCTCGTAGTCGTAGGTCCAGGGCTCGTAGTAGTCGTCGAGCGAGGGGAGTTCGGGGTTGGCGAAGAGCCGGGCCAGGCGGCGGGCGAGGCCGCCGGAGCGCGGCACGAGGCGGCCCCGGCCGTCCAGGCGCCACCCGCCCTTCCACTTGTCCTGGTCCTCGTGGCCGCGGGGATAGCCCTGGCCGGGGCGGGTCTCGACGTTGTTGAACCACGCGTACTCGGTGCCCTGGCGGTTGGTCCAGGTCTGTTTGCAGGTGACCGAGCAGGTGTGGCAGCCGATGCACTTGTCGAGGTTCATGACCATGGCGACCTGCGCCATGCAGCGTCCGACGGGGGTCTTGCGACGGGACATCTTCAGTACTCCACGTGCTGGGTGCGGCGGCGGATGACGGTGACCGCGTCCCGCTGGTTGCCGGTGGGCCCGTAGTAGTTGGGGGCGAACGACAACTGTCCGTAGCCGCCGATGAGGTGGGTGGGTTTGATCAGCAGGCGGGTGAGGGCGTTGTGCACGCCGCCGCGGCGTCCGGTCGCCTGGGTGCGCGGGACGTTCACCAGGCGTTCTTGGACGTGGTACATGAACACCGTGCCGGCCGGCATCCGGTGCGAGACCACGGCCCGGGCGGTCACCACGCCGTTGGGATTGACCGCCTCGATCCAGTCGTTGTCCGCGACGCCGATGGCCTCGGCGTCGGCGACGCTCATCCAGATGACCGGCCCGCCGCGGGCCAGGGTCTGCATGAGGAGGTTCTCCTGGTACTCGGAGTGGATCGACCACTTGGAGTGCGGGGTGAGGTAGCGGACCGTCACCGAACGCGCGTCGTCCTCGACCGGTCCGCTGCCCTGCACCGCCGCGTGGTCCAACGGCGGGCGGTAGACGGGCAGTTGCTCGCCGAGTTCGGCCATCCAGTCGTGGTCGAGGTAGAAGTGTTGGCGCCCGGTGAGGGTGTGCCAGGGCTTGCGGTGTTCGGTGTTGACGGTGAACGGCGCGTAGCGGCGGTCCGGGGCCTCCTTGCCGGACCATTCGAAGCTGGATCCGACCTGGACCGGCCGGTTCTGGGTGTCGGAGAAGACCACCCGCCGCTCGCGGACCGACTCGGCGAGCGAAGCGAAGCCGCTGCCCGGCCCGCACCGCTCGGCCAGGCGCTCGAAGCCCTCGGCGGCCAGGCGCCCGTTGGTGGTCCCGGACAGGGCCAGGATCGCCTCGCACATCTTCACGTCGGTGTCCAGGCGGGGCCGCCCGCGGGCCGGGCCGTCGGCGACGGTGCCGCAGCGCTCGGCCAGCCAACGGGCCTCCGGCGCCGGGTGGACGGTGATGCCCTTGACCGTCATGCCATGTTCCTCGGCGAGCGGTCCGAACGCCGCCAACTTCGCGGCGACGGCCGGGTAGTCCCGTTCGACGACGGTGAACACCGGGAGGTTGCGGCCCGGCTCCGGCGGTGCGCCGTCCCGCCAGTCCCGCGGTGTGCCGCCCGGTTGGGCCGTCTCGCCCGGGGTGTCGTGCTGTGGTGGGGTGGCCACCAGGTCGTACGCGGTGTCCAGTCGGCCGACGGCCAGTTCGCTGAAGCGGGTGGCGAGTCCGTGGAAGACCTCGAAGTCGGTGCGGGCCTGCCAGGGCGGGTTGATCGCGGGGGAGAAGGCGTGCACGTAGGGGTGCATGTCGGTGCTGGACAGGTCGTGCTTCTCGTACCAGGTCGCGGCGGGCAGGACCAGGTCCGCCATCAGCGTGGTGGAGGTCATCCGGAAGTCCAGGGCCAGCAGCAGGTCCAACTTGCCGCGGGGGGCCTCGTCGTGCCAGGCGAGGTCGCGCGGCCGGCCCGCGTCCGGGGCCTCCTCCGCCCGGGCGTTGTCGCTCGCCCCGAGCAGGTGCCGCAGGAAGAACTCGTTGCCCTTCGCCGAGGAGCCGATCAGGTTGGCCCGCCACACGGTCAGCACCCGCGGCCAGTTGGCCGGGTCGTCCGGGTCCTCACAGGCGAACGCCAGGCGGCCGGCGGCGAGTTCGGCGGCGGCCCACTCGCCGGGTTCGTGGCCCGACTCGTGCACCCGGCGGCCCAGGTCGAGGGGGTTGGCGGTGAACGCGGGGGCGGCCGGCATCCAGCCCAGCCGCATCGACTGGGCGACCAGGTCGGCGGCGTGCCGACCGGCGAACGTCCCGCCGCCGGTCGGCGCGGCCAGCGTGCCGGCGTCCTGGCCGTCGTACCGCCACTGGTCGGTGTGCAGGTACCAATACGGCGTGCCGGCCACCTGGCGTGACGGTCGCACCCAGTCCGCCGCGGACTGCAGCTGCTGCCAGCCGGCGTACGGACGGACCTTCTCCTGCCCGACGTAGTGGGCCCACCCGCCGCCGTTCACGCCCTGGCAGCCGGTGAGCAGCAGCAGGGTGAGGAACGACCGGTAGATGGTGTCGGAGTGGAACCAGTGGTTGGTGCCCGCCCCCATGATGATCATGCAGCGGCCGCGGGTCTTCTCGGCGGTGTGCGCGAACTCCCGGGCCGCGCGCACCACCGCGCCCGCCGGCACCGAGGTGATCGTCTCCTGCCAGGCAGGGGTGTAGGGCCGCGCGGCGTCGTCGTAGTCCGCCGGCCAGTCACCCGGCAGCCCCGGCCGCGCGACGCCGTACTGGGCGAGCAGCAGGTCGAAGACCGTGGTCACTTTCCGGCCGCCGATCTCCCGCACCGGGACGCCGCACCGCACGGCATCCGGGGTGTCGAAGCGCGGCATCAGCACCGGCAGGACCGTACCGCCCGCCTCGTGGAAGGTCAGTGCCGGCTCGATCCCGTTGAGGTCCAGGTTCCAGCGCCCGAGGCCGCCCTTGGACCAGCGGTCGCCGAGGGTGCCGTGCGGCACGACCGGCCGGCCGGAGGCCGCATCGAGCAGCACCGGCTTCCAGGCAGCCGCCGCCGCGTCGTCCTCCTCCAGCCCCAGCGTCGCGGCGGTGACGAACTTCCCCGGGACGAACGCCCCGTCCCGCTCGTCGAGTTCCACCAGGAACGGCAGGTCGGTGAAGTGCTTGACGTACTCGACGAAGTACGGGACCTGGCGTCGGACGAAGCACTCGGTGAGGATCACGTGCCCCATCGCCATCGCCACCGCCCCGTCGGTGCCGGGGTGCGGATGCAGCCACTCGTCGGCGAACTTGGTCGCGTCCGCGTAGTCCGGGGAGACCACCACCACCTTCTGGCCGCGGTAGCGGGCCTCGGCCATCCAGTGCGCGTCCGGGGTGCGGGTCACCGGCACGTTGGAGCCCCACAGCATCAGGTACGCGGCGTCCCACCAGTCACCGGACTCCGGTACGTCCGTCTGGTCGCCGAAGACCTGCGGCGAGGCGATCGGCAGGTCCGCGTACCAGTCGTAGAAGGAGACCATCGGCGCGCCGATCAGCGACATGAACCGGGCGCCGACCGCGTGCGAGGCCATCGACATCGCCGGGATCGGCGAGAAGCCGGCGACCCGGTCGGGGCCGTACGCCGCGATGGTGTGGACGTGGGCGGCGGCCGCGATCTCCAGGGCCTCGTCCCACCCGATCCGCACCAGGCCGCCCTTGCCGCGCGCCGACTGGTAGCGGAGACGCTTGTCGGGGTCGCCGGTGATCTCGGCCCAGGCCGCGACCGGATCACCCAGCCGCTGGCGTGCCTCGCGGTAGAGCTCCAGGAGGACCCCGCGCGCGTGCGGGTAGCGCACCCGGGTCGGTGAGTAGGTGTACCAGGAGAACGAGGCGCCCCGCGGACACCCGCGCGGCTCGTACTCCGGCCGGTCCGGGCCGACCGACGGGTAGTCGGTCTCCTGCGTCTCCCAGGTGATCACGCCGTCCTTGACGTACACCTTCCACGAGCACGAGCCGGTGCAGTTCACTCCGTGCGTGGAACGGACGACCCGGTCGTGGGCCCAACGTTCCCGGTAGGGCGTGTCGTTGACGCTCTGGTCGGTCCGGTAGACCGCCCTCAGGTCCGGCGTCGTGGGGGACCTCCGCAAGGACGTTCCGATCCGCAGCAGTTGCTCTGCGGCGACCGCCGCCACGCGTTCAGCTTCCTTGCGGGTACCGCGTCGTACCACCACCGTCGCTCCTTTCACGGTACGCGGATGGTGGCGCAGACCACTCGGGCCCCCGTGCCGGGGCGGTCGCGTTCCACCGGCATCAGCTTGACCCCGCCGGCGCCCTCCTGACGCGCAATCAGGGGAGGGTTGATGAGAGTTATACGTAGTTTTTCTTGCGCTTTGCAATATTTGCCAATGGCATGTACTTCGAAATGATGAAGGACCTCCCGGGACGCGCGGTGCCGGCCGAACCCGGCGGTTGAGGCGCCCGACGATGGGGAGCTATGAACGACATGACCCTTCCCGCTCCCCGTCGGGCCTTCGAGCTGCTGCGCGCCGGCAATCAACGGTTCGTCGCCGGTACCCCCGCACACCCCAACCAGGACGCCGCGCGGCGCGCCGAGACCGCGCCGGCCCAACGCCCGTTCGCCGTCCTCTTCGGGTGCTCCGACTCGCGCCTGGCCGCCGAGGTCATCTTCGACCGCGGCCTGGGCGACCTCTTCGTCGTCCGCACCGCCGGGCACGTCGTCGGAGCGGAGGTCTTGGGCAGCGTCGAATACGGGGTAGAGGTACTGGACTGTCCGCTGGTCGTGGTCCTCGGTCACGACTCGTGCGGGGCGATCGGTGCCGCCTGCGCCGCGCTCGAAACCGGTGTGACGCCGGCCGGCTACATCCGTGACGTCGTCGAGCGCGTCACCCCCAGCGTGCTGGCGGCGCGGGCGGCCGGGCGCGTGCGGCCCGGCGAGATCCTCGCCGAGCACGTGGGGCACACCGTCGACCTGCTCCTGAACCGCTCCCGGGCGCTGGCCCAGCGGGTGGCGGACGGCCGGGCGGCGGTGGTGGGGCTCTCCTACCGGCTGGCCGACGGGAGTGCCGACCTCGTCGCGGCCCGCGGCCTGGGGGAGTGCTGACGCGGACCGTGACCTGCATTATTGCAGAATGCAATGGTATTCTGGAGGTGACGCCATTCGAAGCATCTGAGAGGAAGCGATTCGAATGTCGGATCTCTCCCATCACGCAACCACGGACATCACCAGCCACCCGGACGTGGCCGAGATGCGGGAGCGCTACGCCCGCCTGCTCTCCGGACGCCAGGCGACCGCCCTCGACGGACTGGTCCTGCTCGCCGGTATGTATACGGCGATCTCGCCTTGGGTGGTGCACTTCCGGCTCACCAGCCCTGAACTGGCGGTGAACAACCTCATCATCGGCCTCGTGCTGACCGTGATCGGTCTCGGGCTGACCCGGTCGCCGGAGCGGATGTACCGACTGAGCTGGACCTGCGCGGTGATCGGTGTCTGGATGATCATCTCGCCCTGGGTCGTGACCGCGGGTCACCGCCCCACGGCCGGACTGATCTGGAACAACGTCTGGATCGGCGCCGTGACCCTGGCCCTCGGCCTGGCCGCCACCCGTCTCGCCATGGCGACCGGGGCGCCACCGGAGTCCACCACGTAGTCGGGGGCGGGCAGGCGCACTGCTCCGGGAGGAGGCGGTCATGGGTCTCCCCATGCGCGACCGGCGGGTCCTCGCTCAGATCGAGGAGTACTTCCTGGCGGACGATCCCGACCTGGCCCTGCTGCTGAGCACCTTCGGGGGTGCGCCGCGGCGGCGTCGCCGGCCCTTGGCGGCCGTGCGGCGCCGGGCCGGTGTCGCCATGGCCTACGCGGAGGTGGCGGTGGGCGCTGCGCTGCTCGTCGCGGCATGCCTGGCGCGGAGCGCGGAGCTGCTGTGGGCGGCCGGGGGCGTGGTGCTCCTGTCTGCCGCACCGTTCGTCACCGCGCGGCGACGCGCTCCCGGGCGCCGGGCTCCGGCCGCTCGGCGTCACGGGGCGCAGCCCTAGAACGTTGTTCACTGCAATATTTTCCTGTCGATAGAATGGGCCCGGGTGGGCGCACGGGAGGCGGGTGAGTCTCGTGAAGTGCTTCGACTGCGCGTGGGCCGAAGAGGTCGTCGATGCGGTGGGTGTGTGTCATCACTGTGGCGTCGGTGTCTGTCTCCGGCACTGCCACGTCGCTCTGGAGCCGGGGCACCGGCTCGCCGGCGTAGGTCAGTCGACCCTCGCCCGGCCGGCCCGTGAACTCACCTGCCTCACGTGCCACTTCGCGATGGCGCCCACGCCTCAGGCGGAAGTGAAGCGCGGCGTGCGCTGAGGTGCGCGGCTGGGCTGCCGTGCCTGGCGTGACGGGCCCCGGTCGGTCGGTCGCGGGAACGCCTGCGGGGGGGGGCGTGCGGCGCGTTGCGGCGCACGGTCGCATGGCGCCCGCTCCCGGGAGCCAACCACCGGCCCGTCCGAGTACTGGACACCACCTGCCGGCAACTTTTGCACACTGCAATACTTCCGGTATGGAAAACATACAAGCGAGCCCAAGGCCGGGCCGGCGAGCACGGTGCGCCGGCCCTCTGCGACGGGGCGGGGCGCTGCGGTGAGCGGGACGCGCAAGGGAACGGCCGGGCACCGAGGCGCCCACCTCGGCGACTTCACCGTCCAGCCGAGAATGCTGGTGATCTGCGGCTGGGCGCTGCTGGTGGGCGGCGCCGGGGCGGTGGCGGCGCTGGCCCTGTTGCGGTTGATCGGGCTGGTCACCAACGCGGTGTTCTACCAACGCTGGTCGACCTCGTTGGTCGCACCGGGCCTGGAACACCGGCCGTGGTGGCTGGTGCTGGGCGCGCCGGTCCTCGGCGGTCTGGTGATCGGTGCGATGGCCCGCTACGGATCGGAGAAGATCCGTGGGCACGGCATGCCGGAAGCGATCGAGGCGATCCTGACCGGCGGCAGTCGGGTCGCCCCGCGGGTCGCGGTGCTCAAACCGGTGTCGGCGGCGATCAGCATCGGCACCGGCGGCCCGTTCGGCGCCGAGGGGCCGATCATCATGACCGGCGGCGCGATCGGCTCGATCCTGGCGCAGGCCCTGCGGCTCAGCGCCGACGAACGCAAGACGCTGCTGGTCTCCGGGGCGGCGGCCGGCATGGCGGCCACCTTCAACTCACCGCTGGCGGCCGTGCTGCTCGCCGTGGAACTGCTGCTCTTCGAATGGCGCCCCCGCAGCTTCGTGCCGGTCGTCGCGGCGGTCGGGGTCAGCACCGTGGTGCGCGGCTTCCTGTTGGGTACGGCGCCGATCTTCCCGGTCTCCGCCGCCGGCCTGCACGTCGCCCCGACGGTCGACGTGCTCTGCGTCCTGGCCGGGCTGCTCGGCGGCGCCCTGGCGGTGGCCGCGACGTGGCTGGTGTACCGGGCCGAGGACGGCTTCGCCCGGCTGCCCTTCCACTGGATGTGGTGGCCCGCCATCGGCGGACTGGTCATCGGCCTGGGCGGACTGGTCGAGCCGCGCGCGCTCGGCGTCGGCTACGACGTCATCCAGCAGTTGCTGACCGGCCGCGCCACGGTGTCCCTCATCGTCGGGATCCTCGTCGTCAAGACCCTGATCTGGTCGCTCTCGCTCGGCTCGGGCACCTCCGGCGGGGTGCTCGCTCCGGTCTTCATGATCGGCGGCGCGGTCGGCGCCGCGGAGGGCCTGGTCTTCCCGCACGTCATCCCGGGCTTCTGGGCGATGATGGGACTGGCCGCCGTGGTGGGCGGCGTGATGCGGTCACCGTTGACCGGCGTGGTCTTCACCCTGGAACTCACCCATGCCTGGGGCGCGGTGCTGCCGCTGCTGATCTCGTCCACCGCCGCCTACGCACTGTCGGCGCTGCTGCTCAAGCGCTCGGTGCTCACCGAGAAGATCGCCCGGCGCGGTCTGCACCTCACCAGGGAGTACTCCACCGACCCGCTGGAGACCTTCTTCGTCGAAGAGGTCATGGACCGCAACCCCGACCACCAGACACCCGCCACGGAAGCCGACCTCCTCGGGAGCGGTGCGGTGCCGGACGATCGCGGGGCCACGGTGGTCACCCTCCGGCCCGACGACACCCTGCGCCGCGCCGCCTACCTCTTCGCCGAGCACGACGTCACCCGGGCTCCGGTCGTCAGCCACGGCCCGGACGCGCGCGTGGTGGGCACGCTCAACCTCCACCACCTGCTCCACGCGCGACGGCACGACCTGACGGAAGAACACCACCGGCAACGACTCCTGCCGGGCAGCCGCCGGCGTGCGCCGGACGCCGTCCCCACCTGAGGCTGACGGGGCCCGCGGTGCGAGCCCCGTCAGCACTCCCGGTTCCGCCGGTCCGGCCGAACGCCAACCGCGCCCGGTCGGGCCGACGCAGCCGCGCCGCTCAGTACGGGTCGGTCAGTGAATCGGCGGTCGGCTCGCCGGCCGCGTCGGTCAGGGCGCGCAGGCCCCGCACCAACTCGGCGCGCCGTTCGGCGGGGAGACTGGCGACGATGGTCTGGATCTCCTGGTGGCGGTGGGCCAGGACCTGCTCGACCAGGCGCCGGCCGTGCGGTTTGAGGGCCAGGATGACTTCGCGGCGGTTGTCGGGGTTCATCTGGCGGTCCACGAGGCCGCGGGCCTCCAACCTGTCGACCATGCGCATCGCCGTGGAGGGGTTCACGTCCAGCCCGGAGGCGAGCGCGGCGAGCTTGACCGGGCCCTCGCTGTGCAGGACCACCAGGGTGCGCAGCTGCGGCAGGGTCAGTGCCGGCTCCGTCTCGGCGAGCGCCCGCGCGGAGAGCGCGACGAACAGCCGGGACGCCGTCATGACGGCGGCGGCGACCTCCTCCACGGTCTCGTGCAGGTCGTCCGCCGGTCGGTTGGCGGGTGGTCGGGGGTCGCGGCTCTGAGCTTGTCGCACCATACCGCTTTTATACCGTTCTCCCAGGTGGCGACGGAGGGGGCGGGCGTGCTGGGCGGTGCGGTCGGGACGGAGCGCGCTCGCGGTGAGGCGCCCCACAAGTACGTTCACACTTCAATCAACAGTTTGTTTATGATCTGCGGGCCACACCTGCCTGCCTGGAGTTCCTGCATGTCCGTACCACCGTCCCCCGCCACCCCTAGGCCGCACCCGTTGCACGCGTTGCGGGCCACGGCCTTCGCCCTGGGGGCCCTGCTCCTCCTGGTCGGGGTCGGCGTGCTGCTGCACGAGCCGCTGCTGATCCCGCCCCTGGCGGCCAGCGCGGCCCTGGTGCACGGCGCGCCAGGGCTGCCGATCTCCCAACCGCGCAACCTGATCGGTGGCCAGTTGCTGTCCGCGGCGATCGGCTTCGGCACCCTCGCCGTGACCGGCAGCACCGGCTGGGGCGCCGCGGTGGCCGCCAGCCTGGCACTGGGCGCGATGATGCTCACCCACCTCTCCCACTCCCCGGCCGCCGCCACGTCGGTCATCGTGGTGCTCCAGGCGCCGCACCCGGTCCCGTTCCTTCCGCTGCTCGCACTCGCCACCGTGCTGCTCGTGGCGATCGGCCTGTTGCCGGGCCGCATAGGAGGCCATCCGGTCCGCTACCCGGTTGCCTGGTGACTCCGTCCCCGGCCCGTCCGCGCCCGGTCCGGTGACCGCGGCCGGACAGACCGGGCACCGCCGCCAGGGACGCCGGGTCGCATGCCGCGCCTGCCCACGCCGTCGTCGGACGTTGCGGGGGAGGGGCGGAGTGTGTCGGAAGGTGTTGCAGGTACTCGGGACGATCCGTGACAAGTGGCGCGTTCTGGTCGTCGGGTGGCTACGCGACGGGACGTTGCGCTGCGGTGAGTTGCGCCGCTACGACGCCGTGCATCCACCGCGCCCCGAGTCCTGACCGACCGTGCGCGCACCGATGCGCCTGGTGCCGCGGCCGGTTCGGGTTGCGTCGTCCGGGGGTGCGCGGGACGCTGCCGCTATGGACCGCGACCCGGAGGCGAAGAGGAAGCCGATCCTGGTGACCGGTGCCGCGGGCAGCGTCGGCGCCGTCGGACGGACCGTGGTGGAGGACCTCAGGCGGCGCGGCCTGGCCGTCCGGGCGCTGGTGCACCGGGAGGACGACCGCGCGCAGCAGCTGCGCGGCACGGGCGCCGAGGTGGTCGTCGGCGACCTGACGCGGACGGCGGACGTCGCCGCGGCGCTGGCGGGCTGCGAGCGGATGTACTTCGGGATGGCGGTGTCGGACCAGTACCTGGAGGCCGCGGTGACGACGGCGGCCGTGGCCCGCGCCGCGGAACACCTGGAAGTGCTGGTGAACATGTCGCAGTTGACGGTCTCCGAGATGGACCTCACCAGTACGACGGAATCGCACCAGCACCGACAGCAGTGGCTGGTCGAGCAGCTCCTGGACTGGTCGGGCCTGCCCGTGGTGGAGATCAGACCCACCGTGTTCCTGGAGAACCCGCTCTTCCGGTTGGGCCTGTCCGCGATCGACGACGGCGGTGCCATCAGACTGCCCTTCGGCCGGGCGAAGACCTCACCCGTGGCCGCCGGCGACGTCGCCGCGGTGGTCGCGGAGGTCCTGGCCGACCCGGCTCCGCACGTCGGCCGGACCTATGAGTTGACCGGACCCCGCTCGATCGACGTCGCCGCCATGGCGGAGGAGGTCTCCGCCGCGCTCGGCCGACCGGTCGGCCACACCGACGTCCCGCTGGACGAGTGGATCGCCCACGACCTCACCCCGCTGGGGCTGCCGGATCACGTCTTCCAGCACATCTCCACGATGGCGCGGCTCCACGCGGAGAACCGGTACGACCGCCTCACGGACGGCGTCGAGCGGGTGATCGGGCGGCCACCGGAATCCGTGGGGGAGTTCGTCCGCCGGAACCAGGACCTGGTCGTGAGGTGAGGCCCTCGCGGCGCCGCCCGTGCCGTCACACCGCTCTCGTGGTGGGGCGGCACATCGCGGTGTAGCGCTCCTCGTCGTCCGCCCGCGTCCAGCCGCCGGTGCCGGCCTCCGGATCGTCGAGGACGAAGCCGTTGTGCCGCAACTGTTCGCGCAGGCCGTCGGTGGGGAACCGGGTGCCGTCCTGGGCGTCCCCGGTGGGCCGCAGTGTGACCAGTACGGCCTCGGTGTCGCCGGTGTCGGGTTCGCTGTCGAGGCTGGATATCTCCAAGTGCCAGCGCCCGTCTCGGGCGAAGGCCGTGGCGCGGAATGCCGCCCGCGGTGCAGGGGCGGTCCGTTCGGTCTCCGTCATGCGATCTCCGTCATGCGAGGTCGCCCCGCGGTACGGGGCGTCAGGCGGGAAACGCGGGGCAGTGTGACGGGTCTGCCGGGGCGGGGCCCCGGCAGACCCGTCCGTGGGGAGTCTGACCGCTTTTCCGCGCCTCGCACGGCGAACACCGATGTAATTCGCCCCGAGGGGGCATGGCCGGGTCCGTGGCGCCTGGCACGGCACCTCGCGGCGTTGCCGGGGCGTGGCACGATGCCGTGATGACCTCCAACTCGCCCCAGCCCGAGGAGATCCCCGCCGGCCCGCCCGACACACCGCCGGGCGCCGTGCCCGCCGTCGTGCCCGCAGGGCGGATGGCCCGCAGTGAGCAACCCGTGCTCGCCCTGTCGGCCGGCCGGGCCCTGCGTCCCTGGCGGCACGGCGACGCCGACGTCCTGGTGACGGCCAGTCAGGATCCGGCCATCCGCCAGTGGAACCGCCTGCTGGTGGCCACGGCAGAGGACGCCCGCCGGCGGATCGACGGCATGCACCGCCGCTGGCGGTCCGAAGCGAGCGCGATCTGGGCCATCGCGCGGCCGGACGGCGAAGCCGACGGGCTCATCGGCTGGGGCGACATCGACCTGGCGGGCGGCAGCGCGGAGATCCTGTACTGGGTCCTGCCCACGGCCCGGGGCGGTGGGGTAGTGGCCGAAGCCGCCCGGCGGGTGAGCCGGTGGGCCCTGGACGACCTCGGTCTGCACCGGCTCCGGCTGTGCCACTCGGTGGCCAACCCGGCCTCCTGCCGGGTCGCGGCCAAGGCCGGGTTCTCCTACGAAGGCACCATGCGCAGCGCGCTGCTGCACGCCGACGGATGGCACGACGAGCACCTGCACGCCGTCGTACGGGGCGACTTCTGACCCACTGGGGCCCGACCCGTCCCGCCGCGGTCCCTCGGGCGGGCGGACCGGGCGGGCACCTCACCGCAGCACGGTGCCCGACTCCGTTGCCAGCAGCGGCAGTTCGTCGCGGGTCGGGGCGCCCTCCCAGTCGCCGTGCGCGGCGACGGCGAACGCGCCGGTGGTGACGCCCCGGTCCAGGCACGCCGTCGGGCCCTCGCCGTCCAGGAGCGCGGAGAGGTAGCCGGCGACGAAGGCGTCACCGGCGCCCACCGGGTCCACCGCGCGCACCGGGCGCGCCGGCCGGTGCACCTGCCCGTCCGCGGTGCGGACCAGCGCGCCGTCCGCACCGAGCTTCACCACGACCTCCGCGACGCCCGACCCCAGCAGCAACTCCGCCCGCGCCGAGCGGTCGGCGCCGGCGCCTTCGGGCAGGGCCAGCGGCAGTTCGTCGTCGGACGCGATCAGGACGTCCACCTGCGGGGCCCAGGCGCGCAGCACCTCACCGGCCGCGGCCTCGCTCCACAGCCGGGAACGGAAGTTGACGTCGAGGCAGACGACGCAGCCGTGCGCGCGCGCCAGGCGCAGTGCCCGCTCGGCGGCGGCGCGGGGGCCCGGGCCGAGTGCGGGGGTGATGCCGGTGAGGTGCACCAGCCGCGGCGGGGCGGTGGCGAAGGCCCGTTCCACGCTCTCCGGGGAGAGCCGGGAACCCGCGGAACCGGTGCGGTAGTAGTGCACACGGGTCGCCTGCGGGAGGCGGGGCTCGAAGAGCAGCAGGCCGGTCGGCGCTCCGGCGTCCACCGTGGCGGCGGAGACGTCCACCGCTTCGGCGCGCAGGGTGCGCAGGACCAGGCGCCCGGCCTCGTCGTCGCCGACGGCGCCGGCCCAGTGCACGGCGTGCCCGAGCCGGGCCAGGCCGATCGCGACGTTGCTCTCCGCGCCGGCCACGGACACCGCCATGGTGCCGCCCAGTTTCAGGGGTCCGCTGCCGCGCAGGGCCACCATCGTCTCGCCGAAGGTCAACACGGGCCCCGGGCGCGGTCCACGCGCCGCACCGGCGCCCCCGTGCCGCGTCGCGGGCTGGTCGGCGTTCATGTCGTGCCTCCGGTCTCTCCTTGTTGCCCGCACTCTATTTCTGCCGCGCCCGCGGGTGGCCCGGGCGGTCGGCGCGCGGGCGGTCACCACTCGGCGAACGAGCCGTCCCGGTGCCGCCAGACCGGGTTGCGCCAGGCGTGCCCCTTGCGGTCGGCGGCCCGCACCGCCGCCTCGTCGACGTCGATGCCGAGCCCCGGCCGCTCGGTGCGCAGGAGGGCACCGCGGTCGAAGCGGAACGGCTCCGGGTCGACGACGTAGTCGAGGAGTTCGGTGCCCCGGTTGTAGTGGATGCCGATGCTCTGTTCCTGGATCAGGAAGTTGGGCGTGGTGAAGGCGAGTTGGAGGCAGGCGGCCAGGGCGATCGGGCCCAGCGGGCAGTGCGGCGCGAGCTGCGCGCCGTAGGTCTCGGCCAGGGCCGCGATCCGGCGCAGTTCGGAGATGCCGCCGGCGTGCGAGACGTCGGGCTGGAGGACGGCGACCCCGGCGTGCAGCGGGGCGAGGAACTCCTGGCGGGAGTAGAGGCGTTCACCCAGTGCGAGGGGGACGGAAGAGGCGTTCACCAGGTCCGGGAGCACGTGCGCGTGGTCCGGGAGCACCGGTTCCTCGACGAACATCGGGGCGTACTCGGCGAGCAGCGGCAGCAGGCGGCGGGCGTTGGCGGGGGAGACCCGGCCGTGGAAGTCCAGGCCGAAGTCGTGTGCGTCGCCGAGGACCTGGCGGGCCGTCTCGGCGCGCCGCAGCACGGCGCGGACCTCGGCGCGGGAGGCGACCGGCGTCATCCTGCCGCAGCCGTTCATCTTGACGGCGGTGAAGCCCGCCTCCAGCTGCGCGGTGACCGCGTCGCGCACCTCGGCCGGATCGTCGCCGCCGACCCAGGAGTAGGCGCGGACCCGGTCGCGCACCGGGCCCCCGAGCAACTGGTGCACGGGCACGCCGTAGTGCTTGCCCTTGATGTCCCACAGTGCCTGGTCCAGGCCGGCGACCGCGGAGGACAGCACCGGGCCGCCGCGGTAGAAGCCGCCCTTGGTCATCACCTGCCAGTGGTCCTCGATACGCATCGGGTCGGCGCCGACGAGGTACTCGGCCAGCACGTCGACCGCCGCCCGGACGGGTTCGGCGCGGCCCTCGACGACCGGTTCGCCCCAACCGACGACGCCCGCGTCGGTCTCCACCCGGACGAACATCCACCGCGGTGGGGCGAGGAAGGTCTCGATGCGGGTGATCTGCACGGCGGCCGTCCTTCGGTGAGGTGTTCCACGGTGGGCGGGGCGTTGCGGGGCGCACGGGAGGGTGATTATTCCCCCGCTCGGTGCCCGTCGTGCACACGAGCCGGGTCACGAGCGGCGCGTCGTCGCGACGGCGCGGCCCGGGTCACCGCGCGTGCGGGCAAAAGCAGTTGCGGCCAGGATCCATGCCCGGGTAGTACTTGGCCGCGACCGCCGCATCGGCACACCGACCACGACCGTGAGAGGAGGGCTCAGCCCATGTCGCCCAAGTCCCTCGTGCCCGTCCCGTCCCGACACCGGAGCGCGGACCACCGCTGATTCCGGAACGGGCCGGCGGGCGCCTCCACCGGAGCGTGCACCGACCGTGAACCCGAACGACCTGACCCTGCGTCCCCTCACCGGCGACCAGGAAGTCGACCTCTTCAACCAACTCCCCTACGTCCTCAACGAAGAAATCGCCGACGACCTCGCCCAGGGGCGCAGGCGGCCCGCACGGATGTGGGTCGCGCTACGGGGCGACCGCCTGCTGGGCCGGGCCGCCTGGTGGGGCCGGGCGGGCGCGGACGCCCCCTTGCTGCTGGACGTCCTCGACGTCGACGACGCGCTGACGGCTCCCGACCGAGTGGACGTCGGGGTCCGCCTGCTGCGCGCCGCGATGGCCACCGCCCTCCCCGAGGGGAGCGATCCGCCCCGGTACAGCCGCTTCGTCCCGGACGACTGGCGCGGCGAGCCCGCCACCCGGCAGGCGGTCGAGGACCGCATGCGGATCGTCGAACGCACCGGCGCCCGGCCGTTCGTGGAGCGCCTCCGCCTGGAGTGGCGACCGGGCGCCACCGCGGCCAGGCCCGGCGGCCGCCTCGCCTTCCGGCCGGTCGACGACGCCGCGGAACTGCTCGACCTGATGACCGCCGCCCTGGACGGCACGTTGGACGCACACAGTCGCGACGACCTGACCCGGATGTCCGACCGGGCGGCGGCGGTCGCGCACTACGAGAAGGAACTCGCCCGGTACACCAGCCCCCGGGAGTGGTGGCGCGTCGCGACCCGGCCCGACGGCACCCCGGTGGGATTCGTGATCCCCGCGCGCAACGACTACAACGCGATCATCGCCTACCTCGGCGTGCTGCCCGCGCACCGCGGCAACGGCTACGCCGACGACCTCCTCGCGGAAGGCACCCGCATCCTCGCCGGGCAGGGCGTGCCCCGCATCCGGGCGTCGACCGACCTCGGCAACGCGCCGATGGCCGACGCCTTCGCACGCGCCGGCTACGTCACCTTCCAACGCGAGATCGTCATGCGGTGGCACCGCCGGGGCGCGGAAGGATGACGGAAGTCTGACGTCCCGCCGCGGTGCGGCCCGCGGCCGGGCGGGCGGCCGTACGGTCGGGACATGCTGATCCTGGTCACCGGAGGTGCGGGCTTCATCGGCTCGCACCTCGTCACCGCGCTCACCGGGGCCGGGCACGCCGTGCGCGTGCTCGACGCCCTCCTGCCCGCCGCCCACCCCACCGCACCGTCCCTGCCCGACGGGGTGGACTGGCGGCCCGCCGACGTCCGCGACGAGGAGGCCGTCGCCGGTGCGCTGCGCGGCGTGGACGCCGTCTGCCACCAGGCCGCGATGGTCGGGCTCGGCAAGGACTTCGCGGACGCCCCCGCCTACGTCGGGTGCAACGACCTGGGCACCGCCGTCCTGTTGGCCGAGATGGCCGCGGCCGGCGTGCGCCGGCTGGTGCTGGCCAGCTCCATGGTGGTCTACGGGGAGGGCCGCTACGCCTGCCCCCGGCACGGCGTCGTGCGGCCCGGGCCGCGCCGGGTCGCGGACCTGGAGGCGGGCCGCTTCGAACCGCCCTGCCCGACGTGCGGCGAACCCCTCGCCCCCGGCCTGGTGGACGAGGACGCACCGACCGACCCCCGCAACGTCTACGCCAGCACGAAACTCGCCCAGGAGCACCTGGCCGCCGCGTGGGCCCGGGCGACCGGCGGGCGGGCCGCGGCCCTTCGCTACCACAACGTGTACGGGCCCGGGATGCCGCGCGACACGCCCTACGCGGGCGTCGCCTCGCTGTTCCGCTCCGCACTGGCGAACGGCGCCGCGCCCCGGGTGTTCGAGGACGGCGGGCAGCGCCGGGACTTCGTGCACGTGCGGGACGTCGCCGCGGCCAACCTCGCGGCCCTGACCGGCATCGACGGGCTGCCGCCGGACGCGGTGCGGGCGTACAACGTCGGCAGCGACGAGCCGCACACGGTCGGGGAGATGGCCGCCGCGCTGGCCGACGCCCACGGCGGACCGACGCCGGTCGTCACGGGGGAGTACCGGCTCGGCGACGTCCGCCACATCACCGCCTCCGCGCACCGGCTGCGCACCGAACTCGGCTGGCGGCCGCGGGTCGCGTTCGCGGCGGGCATGGCGGAGTTCGCGGCGGCGCCACTGCGCGCGGGCGGCCCGCCCGATGCCGCGACGTCAGCGAACCGTAAGGACGCAAAGTCCTTTTCGCGCCCTTTGGGCTCGTAGGGTGAGTGCGGTGAACGAGCCCTCCCCCTCCCGTCCGCCGGTGGACGTCGTACTGCCCTGCCTCGACGAGGCCGCGGCCCTGCCGTGGGTGCTGGACCGGATCCCGCCGGGCTGGCGGGCGATCGTCGTCGACAACGGTTCCACCGACGCCTCCGCGGACATCGCCCGCCGCCTCGGCGCCCACGTCGTCCACGAGCCGCGCCGCGGCTTCGGCGCCGCCTGCCACGCCGGCCTGACCGCCGCGACCGCCGACGTCGTCTGCTTCTGCGACTGCGACGCCTCCCTCGACCCCGAACTCCTGCCCGGGATCGCCGGTCCGGTCCTCGACGGCTCCGCCGACCTGGTCCTGGGCCGCCGCCGACCCACCACGCCCCGGGCCTGGCCGCTCCACGCCCGCCTCGCCAACGTGGAGTTGGCGCGACTGATCCGGCGGCGCACCGGACTGCGCCTGCACGACCTCGGACCGATGCGTGCCGCCCGCCGGGAGGCACTGCTCGCCCTCGCCCTGACCGACCGGCGGTCCGGCTACCCGCTGCAGATGGTGGTCCGGGCCGCGGACGCCGGCTGGCGGGTGCGCGAGGAAGACGTGCCCTACCACCCGCGCACCGGGCGCTCGAAGGTCACCGGCACCTGGCGCGGCACCTGGCAGGCGGTCCGTGACATGCGCGGGGTGCTCGCCGAGCCGCCGGCCACCGCCCCGGCGGGGACCGCGCACGCGCCCGGAGCCGGACGATGAGCGCCCGGCTCCCGGTGCCGGGACCGGGGCCGGCCACCCTCCTGGTCATCGCCAAGGAACCCGTGCCGGGCCGGGTCAAGACCCGGCTCACCCCGCCCTACACACCCCGGGAGGCGGCCGCCCTTGCCGAGGCCGCCCTCGTCGACACCCTGCACACCGTGTCCCGGGCCCCCGCCCGACGGCGCGTACTGGTCCTCGACGGCCGGCCGGGGCCCTGGCTCCCGCCGGGCTTCGACGTCCTGCCCCAGTCGCCCGGCGGCCTCGACGACCGCATCGCCGCCGCCTTCGCCCACTGCGGCCCCGGACCGGCGCTCCTGGTCGGCATGGACACCCCCCAGATGACCGCCGACCTGCTGGCGGGCGTCGGCGGGGACGACGACCACGACGCCTGGTTCGGCCCCGCGGCCGACGGCGGGTTCTGGGCGCTGGGCCTCGCCGACCCGACACGCGCCGCGGCCCTGGTGCGGGGCGTGCCGATGTCCACCGACCGCACGGGGGAGCTCCAGCGGCACCGACTGGTCGCGGCCGGACTGACGGTGCGCGACCTGCCGGTGCTGCGCGACGTGGACACCGCCGCGGACGTCGGCCCGGTCGCCGCCCGCTGCCCGGTCGGCTCGCGGTTCGCCGCCACCGTCCGCGCGCTCGCCGGCGTCGCGCGGTGAAGGGCGCCGCCCGTACCGCAACCCTCGTCACCGCCGCCCTCCTCGCCCTCCTCACCGCCGTCGTCGTCGGCACCCTCAGGGCCGGGGACAGCCAGAGCGCCCCGGGCCGCATCCTGGTCGGCTACGCCGTGGCCTGGGGCCTGTTCGCCGCCGCCGCACGTGTCGTGCGCACCGTCCCGGTGCGCGCGGCCACCCCCCTGGTCCTGGCCGGTGCCGCCGTCCTCGCACTGGCCGGGCTCGCCGCCCCACCGCGCACCAGCACCGACATGTACCGCTACGCCTGGGACGGGCGTGTCCAGGCCGCCGGGACCTCCCCCTACGCCCACCCGCCCGCGGCCCCCCAACTCGCCCCGCTGCGCGACGCGTGGCTCTTCCCCACGGCGGCCCGCCCCTGCGCCGGCTGGGGACTCACCCGTACCGACGAAGGGCTCTGCACCCGCATCAACCGCCCCACGGTCCCCACCGTCTACCCGCCGCTCGCCGAGGGCTGGTACCTCGCGGTGCACGCCCTCTCCCCGTCGGACAGCCGCCACAAGCCGCTCCAAATCGGCGGCGCCGTCGTGGCGTTCGCGACCACCCTCGCCCTGCTCACCGTGGTGCGCCGCCGTGGTGATCCCCGCCGCGCCCCGCCCCGCGCCGCCCTGTGGGCCTGGTGCCCGGCCGTGCCCTTCGAGGCGGTCAACAACGCCCACATCGACGCCCTCGGCGTCCTGTTCACCGTGCTCGCCCTCGGCACCGCCACCGCCGGCGCCCGCCGCGGCGTCCTCCTCGGTGCCGCGACCGCCGTCAAACTGCTGCCCGTCCTGACGCTGCCCGGGGCCCTGTCCGGTCAGCGCGCCGCGGCGCGGGTCGTCCGCGTCGTGGTCCCCCTCCTCGTGACCGTCGCCCTCTGCTACCTGCCGTACGTCCTGCTCTCCGGCAAGGCCGTCCTGGGCTACCTGCCCGGATACCTCCACGAAGAGGGCTACGCACCCGGCGACGTGCGCCGCTTCGTCCTGCCGCGGCTGCTGCTGCCGGACGCCGCCGCGGCCGTGACCGCCGGCGCGCTGCTCGCCGTGCTGGCCCTGTCCGTCTGGTGGCGCGGCGACCCCGCCCGCCCCTGGCGCGGCGCCCTCCTGGTGACCGGCACGGCCCTGCTGCTGTTCTCGCCGAACTACCCCTGGTACGCCCTGCTCGTCGTCGGCCTCGTCGCCCTGGACGGCCGCGTCGAGTGGCTGGCGGTCCCCCTCGCCGGCGCCGTGCTCTACCTCGGCGGGCCGACCCTGCCCGGCTTCCCCCTCCAGGCGTTGACGTACGTCCTCGCGGCCCTGGCCGTCGCGACCGGGGCCGTCCTGCGCAGCGACGCCGTCCGGCACCGGTTGCCGCGGCATCCACCGACCCGGCGGCGGGACCCGGGGCGGCCGGCCCACTGACCGCTGCCCGCCGTCCGTCCCTGCCGACCGGCTCCGTTCAGGACTCCTCGTCGCCCCACAGCGGATGCTCGCGCCGGGCCCAGGACCGCGAGGCGTAGCCGGTGCGCAGGGCGCGGCGGGCCTCCGGGTCGCGGGCGGCCAGCACCACGTGACCGAGGACGAGGGCGCCGACGAACAGCGCGGTCCAGTCGTGCACGAACGTCGCTCCGGTCCGCCACGGCACGGGCACCACACGCGGGAACCACAGGATCAGACCGGTGCCGAGGAGGACCAGGCCGGCGCCGGCGACCAGCGCCGCGTACGCCTTCTGCCCGGCGTTGAACTTCCCCGAGGGACGGCGTCGCCCCCGCAGGGCCGCCCGGATCCAGCCGCGATCGTACGGAGCGAACCGGTTCAGCCGCCCCAGGTCCGCGCGCAGGGCCCGCGAGGCCAGACCGACCAGCAACGGCACCGGCAGGGCGAGGCCCGCCCACTCGTGCACGGTGGCCACCAGCCGCCGGCGGCCGACGAGTTCGGCCAGCGGCGGCACGTACAGGCAGGCCCCGGTGACCACCAGGACGCCCATCAGCGCCGCCGTGATCCGGTGCACCCACCGTTCCGCACCGGTGAAGCGCCGCAGCCTCCCGGCGGCCCGCACCGCGGCCGCGGGCTCAGCCGACGGGGGCATCGCCGCGCCCGTTCGACCGGCCCACCCAGGCGTCCACGTCATATCCGTACCGCTCCCAATAGCCGGGCCGGACCCGGTCGGTGACCGTGATACCGGACAGCCACTTCGCCGACTTGTAGAAGTACATCGGTGCCGCGTACAGCCGGACCGGGCCGCCGTGCGCGTCGGTCACCGGTCGGTCCGCCATCTCGTAGGCGACCAGCATGTCCGGCCGCCGGGCCTGCGCCAGGGTGAGGCTCTCGCTGTACACGCCGTCGAAGCAGGTGAAGTGCACCGCCCCCGCGCCCGGTGCCACCCCGGCCGCGGCGAGCAGGTGGGACAACGACACCCCGGTGAACGGCGTCCGCGGAACCCGCCAGCCGGTGACGCACTGCACGTCCCGCACCAGCCGGGTGCGTGGCATCCGGCGCAGGTCCGCCAGCGTGTACACCGCAGGACGCGCGACGAGCCCGTCCACGGTGAGCCGGTAGTCGGCGGGCGATCGGTGCGGCACCGAGGACGCCACCGAGTAGAAGCGGAACCCACCGGCGCCGGGCAGCACGCCCGTGATGCCGGTGGGGTCCTCGTTCCGCACCGCCCCGAGCACCCGGCTCACCGCGTCCTGCACGGGCGCCCCGGCCGCCACTCCCACGGCGCCCAGACCGAGCATCCCCAGGACCAGCCGTCGTCCGACGGGCCTGTCGTGTCTCTCTTGGACCATGCGGCCCAGCAGAGCACCGTCCGGGGGCCGCCGACCAGCCCGAACGCCCCGACGTCAGCGATTCGTAAGACCCGACCGCGCCGCCCACCGGTGCCCGCGGCGTCAGCGGCGGCGTCGGAACACCAGCAGCCGCAGCACGACGAAGCGCACCACGGTCACCAGGGCGAAGCTCGGCACCAGCACCGCGACCTCGGCCGCCGTCGGGGCGGCGGGCCACAGGTGACGGAGCAGCAGGACCGCGCCCGACGTGGTCGCGTAGGCCACGACGAACAGGGCGCCCGCAGCCAGGTGCGCCCGCACGACCCGGGCGGCCGAGCCGCGGAAGGTCAGCCGCCGGTTGGCCTCGGTGTTGAGGACGGTGACGACGAGGAGGGACACGAGGTTGGCGGACAGCGGCGGCCACCAGCGCCGCAACACCCAGTACGCCAGGGCCTGGGCGACCGTCGAGGCCAGCCCGATCGCGACGAACCAGCCGACTTCCCTGCCCAGCGCGGCGCGGCCGGGCCGGGCGGAGGCAGTGGCGGTGGCGGACCGTGCGCGGGGTTTTCGCACCGCACCATGATGCGGCGGCGACGGCACGACCGGGCGCACCGCGCGGGACGGCGGTTCGCCCGTTCGACTGGTGCCGCCAGGGCACGGGCACGTCGCACCGGTCCGGCGCAACGCACTGCGCCACTTTGAAGGCTGTCCAGGCACCGGGCGCCGCGGCCGGGACCCGCACAGCCGCGGCACGGCGAGCCGGCACAGTCGGGACCAAAGCCCCTACGCGCCGAGGAAGATCGTCGGTTGCATGGCTGCCCACGACGCTTCCGTCGTTCCGCCCCCTCGGATTGGGACTTCCATGAGCCATGTCTCCCGACGGCGCCTGCTCGCCGTCGCCCCGGTCGCCGGACTCGCCGCAGCCGTTCCCGCCGCCCTCGCCACCGCCGGCACCGCGGCCGCCGCCCCCACCCGGTCGGCCGCCGCGCCGCGTGCCGCAGCGGGCGCGGCCCCGCGCACGGCGGCCGCCCGCCCACTGCAAGAGGTCACGGACGCGTGGGGGAAGTGGATGGCCGCGGAGCGCTTCCCCGGCTCCCGCGGCTGCCGGTTCACCGCCTCCACCGACTACGGAAGGCGGAGCGAGCTCGGCGCCTACCACCAGTACCAGGTCGGCGCGGAGTACCGCGGCATCACCTACGACCCCAAGGCCCCCTCGCCGGTACCGGGCCAGGTCAACTCCGTGACCACCAACTACCGCAACGGCTCGGCGGTCGAACAGGTCGTCACGTACAAGCAGAGCAAGACCACCGAGCAGGACCTGCGGATCTCGGTGACGGAGTCGTTGAAGATCGGCGTCACCGTGGAGGTCTCCGCCGAGATACCGGCCGTGGCCAAGGTCAGCGAGACCACATCGATCGAGACCAACCTCTCCTCGACGCAGGAGTTCACGCACAAGGAGACGCAGAACTGGAGCGTCGACCTGCCGCTGCGGATCCCGCCGAAGTCGCTCATCGAGGCGTCGCTCGTGGTCGGCACCCAGCAGTACGACATCGACTGGACGGCCACTGTGGACCTGGTGGGGAGCGTGGCGATCTGGTTCGAGGAGAAGGTCGACCTCAACCACGACGGTGACTACCACTGGCTCTGGTTCGTCCCCGTCGAGGAGGTGTTCCGCGACTGCCGCGCCCACGGCATCGTCGACACCGGCGGCTACGAGATCACCGCGAACGGCGTGCAGGGCTTCGCGCGGGGGAAGTTCGGCGGCGGCCAGGGCACGTCCCTCAACGTGAACGTCGTCCAGCAGGACCTCGCCGGGCGCACGCGGCGCAGCACACCGCTGACCGTTCCGGTGCCGCTCGGCCAGGACGGTGCGAAGGTGATCCACGCCGGCCGCTGACCGGCCGGCGCCTCCGCGGCAACCGCACCAACTGCCCCTGTTCCAGGAGCCGAAGGAGCCCCGCCGGTGATCCGGCGGGGCTCCCGGCGTGCGCACGGCGGGGTCAGGGGCGCTTCCCGGGGGTGCGCACGGCGCCCTGGCCGCCGGCGAGTTCCCACTCGTGGTGGAGCGGACCGAGCGGAATGCTCCGTTCGAAGACCGGTGTGCCGAAGACGTCCAGGTGCGCCCGGAGCGCGCCGGAGAGGTCGACGCCGCCGTACGCCGCCCACTTCCCGACCGCCGAAGCCGTGCCGTCCGAGGAGCCGGTGGCCGTGCCGGAGACCTCGGCGCGCAGGTACGGGGCCAGCGTGCCGGTCACGCCGACACTGCCGTACAGGCCGACGCTCGCCTCCGTGCCCAGTGCGGCCTTCACCCGGCCGGCCGCCGTCGCGGTCGCCGTCAGCGGGGTGCCGTGCAGGTCGGCCCGGGCGACCGGAGTCCAGCCCTTGGCCCGGCTGTAGGAGCCGCCGACCCGGAACTTGCCCTGCACGTCCTGTTTGACGTCGACGCTGACCTTGCCGTCGGCATCGACCTGGAGGTAGCAGGTCAGATCGAGGTTGACCACGACCGGCACCACGCCGACCAGGATGACGGGGTCGGCGTGCAGCTTGGCGAACGGCACCCGCACCGGTCGGCCGTCCGGCGTGGAGGTGGCCGCCTGGCCCTTGAGCTCCCACTGCGAGGCCCAGTCACCGGCCAGGCTCACCGACGCGGTGCCTGGGGTGCCGGTGGTGGTGCCCTTGCCGTCGTAGGAGAAGTCGACCTCGGGTGCGAGCTGCACGAAGCCCGTGGCCGAAGCGTCGACGGTGCCCGCCGACGTCTTCACCGTGGGCAACACGGCGCGCACGTCCACCCGCAGGCTGCCGAGCGGCAACTGCGCGCCCTCGGGCCCGAAACGCACCGTCCCGTTCTTCGCCCAGGACACCTTGACGTTCGGGGTGAGCGGCTCGACCCGCATCGTGGCGGGGTCGACCGGGACCTGGCCCTTCGCCGTGGCGCCGCCGAGCAGCGCGCCCAGGGTGGCGGGGGCGGTCTTGACCTCGGTGCCCCGTTCGGTGGTGCCCACCACCTCGGTCACCTTGGCCAGGGCGCCGCGGGGCGCGCCGGGTACCGGAGCGCTGGCGAGCACGTCGCCGACCGCAACCGCGGCCGGCCGGTGGGGAGCCGACCCCTTCCCGTGCTCCTCGTCCCGACCGCCGCCGTGGTCGCCGCCCTTCTCCCCCTGCCCATCGCCGCGGTCGTCCTTGCCGGTGCCCTTCGGCGGGGTGCCGGCGGCCGGCCCGGCGACGATGGCCCGGCCGCGCGCGGCGTCGAACGCGACGATTTTCAAAGGGGACTTGGCCGCCGGACGGTGGCCGGTCCCCGGTTTCGCCACGGCGCTGGGCGTCCCGGCGCCGACCGGCGCGGGGGCCACGGCGAGCGGGGCCTGCGCGTCCGTGTCCTCGACGGCGGTCACCGGCCCGGCACCGTCGGCCCTCCCTGCCGCGGTACCGGACGACCCGTTCGCACAACCGCTGACGACGAGCAGGGACGTGACGGTGAGCGCCGGTAAAACGGCGTATCTGATGGTCTTGCGCACTGTTGGTTCCTCAGGGGCGTGGCGTGGGGGTGGCCGAAGGGAGGAAGCACTCCGACCAGGCGGTTACCCGCAGGTAATGATTGGCATGATCGTGCCACGGGTCATACGCCCGCAGAGCCGAATAACCGGCCACATGGTGAGGATGTGAGCGCAATCACCTCCGCTAGGGCGCTGACCAGCGCAAAGCTGACTCGCGGGAGGTGCGATGAGGGCCCGTGGGATTTCTCTGGGACATCGGGGCGCGACGTGCGGTTCCCGCGGCCCCGGCGCCGCCTCGGCTTCCCGTGCGTCGCGCTCCTGTTTCGTGCCGTCGACGGCGCAGGCAAGGTCGAGTCGCTACGCGCAAAAGGCGGCCCCGTAGAGGCTGGTGAGAGTCCGTCAGGCCGTTTGTCGAAGCCAGGCGCTGCGGACGTTCTGCGAAGCCGGCTGCCGTCACGCCCCGCTGGCGGCATTTCCTGAAGAGCCGCAATGAACGACTGCCTCACCGGCTGGTGGGTCATCGGGCATGTCAGACGCAGGTTGCGTCCACCGAACCCCTCCCTCTGTGGCGGCAATTGACTGCCGCCTCCCCTCCACGCGCGCGCGAACGCTCCTGACCACACAGCTCCACGCGGGCCCGCCGGACATCCTGCTCCTGGCCCGCGCGAACATGTCCATCGACGGCGCCCCAGCCCGCCAAGAAGGAACGGAGCTGACCAACAGCCTGCTCAAACAGCCGGGTGTCACCAGCCTCGACTCGTACTGGACCGGCCACCGCACGCCCAAGCCGACCGCAACGGGAAGCAGCCCAAACGCTGAGCAGCCCGCCGCGTCCGACGCCTCCCAGCTCCGCTCCGCGGACGGCCGCACTGCCCTGATCGCCGTGCGCCTGGATGGCGACACCCACCAACAGCGCATCACCACCGACCGCGTCCTGCCCTACACAACCGGCCGACACGGCACCCTGCTCGTGCAGGTCACCGGCACGGCAGTCGTCAGCCGTGCGCTGGGGGAGCAGAGCGAACAGGACCTGCTCCGGACCGAGATGCTCGCACTGCCCGCCACCTTGCTGCTGCTGCTCATCTTCGGCAGCATCCCCGCAGCCTGCCTTCCCTTGGCCGTCGGCCTGGTGGCCACACCGGGCAGCGCGGCGCTGCTGCGCGCTCTCACCACGGTGACGGAGGTGTCCACCTTCGCCCTCAACGTCACCACGGCAGTGGGGCTCGCTCTTTCGACCGACTACAGCCTGTTCCTCGTCACCCGGTACCGCGAGGACATCACCGCGGGGTACACCCACGACGATGCGCTCAACCGGTGCGTCCGCACCGCAGGACGCATCGTTGTCGTCTCCGCCGCTGCCGTGGCCCTCTCACTCCTAGGACTGCTGTTCTTCCCCCTCTGCTTCCTACGCTCACTCGCCTACGCGAGCATCAGCGTGGCCATCCTGGCAGCCGCGGCGTCTTTGCTGATCGTCCCCGCCGCACTGGCCTGCTTCGGCCCTCGCATCGGCCATGGCGACGTGCTCGCCCAATGGAGACGTGGCACCAGCCCCCAGCCCGGAGCCTGGCAGCGACTGGCGCTGGCCGCCATGCGCCGCCCCGTCGCGGTCACCACAGCGTCCGTCGGACTTCTGGCGACCCTCATACTGCCCTTCCAGCACGCCGCATTCGGCTTCAGCGACGAACGAGGGCTGCCCCCCGACACCCCCGTGGCACAAGCCGCGCGCGCCCTGCACACCACCTTCCCCCATCTGGGCACGCAGATCGACGTGGTCCTCCCAGGCCGGCACCGCGCCGCTGAATCGAGCAGCCCAGACAGCACGATCACACTGGACGCCTACGCCCGGAGCCTGTCACAGCTGCCCGGCGTGCAGACAGTGCGCACAGCCACCGGTAGATACCTCAACGGTGCAAACAGCTACTCCTGCCTGCCACCCACCCGTTACCACCCCAGCCGCCGCGCCGTCCGGGTGCCCGCTGTTCCAGCGCTACCGAAGTCAGTCCGCCGTGTGGCTGTCCATCACGACCCAGAGCGACACCTATGCGCCCTCCGCAGCCGACCTGGTGCGGCGCATCCGCGCCCTGCCCGCCCCGGTGCGTCCGCTGATCGGCGGGCCGACAGCCGAATTCCTCGATACCCAAACCATCGTCTCGCAGCCCATGCCAGCCGCCCGCATTCTGGCCACCGCAGCGACGTTTCTGCTGCTCCTCGCCTACACCCGCAGCCTGTTCCTGCCGTTGAAAGCGCTCTGTCTCAACCTGCTCAGCCTCACCGCTACCTTCGGCGCGATGGTCCTCATCTTCCAGGAAGGGCACTTGCGCTGGCGGGTCCGCTTCGTTGCGCATCGGCTGGACGGACTGGCGGGTGAGCCCGGGGCCCGGCCGCCGTCGATCCTCCTCGGCCAACCACTTGCTGCCGGAGACGCTGGAGGCGTAGCGGGATGCAGGGACCGGGCCGGTCGGACGGGCGCTCGCCGAGGCGATGATCGCACTCTCCGACGTCGGGCTGATCGGCGTGCAATGGGACGCGGTCATGGCGGGCGCCCCTCACGTGGTGCTGGTTTCCCACTCGACCGTGTAGCTGTCGCCCATCGCGGAGTCCTGCCGGGGTAGGAGGAGACCGACCGTCTGATCATGGGCGGTGTCGAGGTGTTCCTGCGGGTGTATCGGGTCGGGTGATGCCGCGGTGTGGCCGCACGGCAAGTCCTCACATGCGGACCACGATCATGCCCCGCTGGTTGTTCATCAGCATGGACAGCAGTGCCACCCCGAGGCCTGCCGCCGCCAGGCCGCCCACTGCCAGCAGCATCGTGTTCTCCCGGCGCTGACGCTCGTCCGCCAATTCGGCGGCGGTGCGATCCGCGGCTGCCGTCCCTTCCGCGGTCGCTGCCTGAACCTGGGTGCTCATCGATCGGTCCTTCCTCGATCCGTTCCGTGCTACGCGGAGGGGTTGCCGTGCTGCTGGGCAGACCAGTTGGGGGCTTGGCCGCCGGCCGGGCCGGTGGACTGGTTGGGGTTGTACGGGGGCGGCACGTACTGGCCGACGATCACGCTCCGTCGCCCCTCCAACGCCTGGAAGATCGACACCGCGGCCATCACCAGCGAGGTCGCGGTCGAGATCATCATGAGCTGACGGGTGCTGAGCCTCGGCAGTGCGAAGTCGTCCAGTAGTCGCCGCGAACCCGACATTGCCCATCACCCGTCCGATCTCCGACGGCCCCGGCCGCCGACACGCCCCAGGAGCCGGCTCCCGGCCCATCGGCACCACCTTGCCGAAGGAACGCCGGACGCCCGCTGCAACGCACTCCGCCGGGTGCGAAGCTCACCCGCCCGGGCCAGCGCGGTCGTACCCGTCATGAGTTGGAGGTCGTCGACGACGCCGATCTCGATCACCGTGGGTTCACTCCGTGTGAGGGCGGTACCTCGGATCACGATCAGCGGGCACCCCCGCCACACCGGTCGGGAGAGGTACCTCAGGGAGCCTTGCGGTGCCGGTGGAGCGGCTGAGCCGCTTCCCGTGCGGCTGCGGAATCACGTCCGAATCCTGCGGGTCCTTCGATGCCGACGGGACCTCGTTGAGTCGGTCCGAAGACCATGGTGCCCTGCCTCGAGGCCAGTGGGCCGTTCGGCGTAGGCGTTCAGCAGGTGCTTAGAAGGCGCTGAATCCATCTTCCCTGCGGACCTGTTCCGCCTCAGCTACGCAGCGGCATGACGGCCGGCGGTCGCGCTGAGCGGAAGCGTTCTTTGCCGATCAGCACTCTATGCTGGCGTTTTCCGCTCGCACCTGAACAGGCCGGGGCGGGCAGCGACGCTGAACGAGTCCGTCGGCCCGTGGCTTTGGTCGGTCAGTCCTCACGCGACCGAACTCGCGGCGTCGTGGGGGCCGCCGATGGGCCGGTGGCCCTCCTGGACTCGCGGAATTTTCTGCCCAGGTTGTCCAGCACGTAGGGATGAACGCCTCACCGTGAATTCGAGCCGTGACTGATCGCAACGGTGCCGAAGGCCGAAGCTACTACATGATGTAGAACTTGGGGGGCGGGTGCCCTGTCGGACTGGGGTGGTGCGCCCGCGCAGGCCGGGTGTCGCGGCTTCAGGGTAGAGCAGGGGGTGTGGCACCAGCCGCCTTCTCCTGAACGTCAGGCGGCGGATCAGGGCAAAGGAAGAACGGGGACGGGAGGGTCTAGGGTCGGGACGTGGCTCTCATCATGGTGTGCGAAGACGACGCGGCGGTCCGCGACGTCCTCAAACGTGCCTTGGAGCACGACGGGCACACCGTCTCCGTCGCCGCCTCGGCCGACAGTCTGCTGCGGCAGCTCGCACCGGCGCCTCATCTGGTCGTCCTGGATCTCGGGCTGCCGGATGCCGACGGTCGCGACGTGTGCCTGGCCCTTCGGGCGCGCGGCGTCGATGTGCCGGTGTTGATGCTCACCGCTTTGGACGGCCTGCACCACAAGGTGGGTGGCTTCGAGGCCGGCGCCGACGACTACATGACCAAACCCTTCGATCTCCCGGAACTGCTGCTCCGCGTCCGAGCGCTGCTGCGCCGCGCCACCGTGGCGTCCGCACCGGGCGAGGTCGTCCTCGACCCGGCGAAGCACGTGGTGACCTACGACGCGGTGAGCGAGAGCCTGACCCCGACCGAGTTTCGGCTGCTAGGCCGATTGATCGCCTCGCAGGGCGACGCGGTACGCCGCCACGCTCTCATCGCCGCCGGCTGGCCGCATGGAGCGCAGGTCAGCGACAACACCCTCGACTCCTTCGTACGCCGGCTGCGGACCAAGCTCGGTCCGCTGGGGGTTGCCGAGCGTCTGGCGACCGTCCGCGGCGTGGGCTACCGATGGCAGTGACGGGATTCCGCAGGAGGGTCGTCGCGCTCACTGTGCTGATCGCCACCGCCGTGGTGGCGATTCTGGTCGTGGTCTCGCACGTGCTGCTGAGTGGGGTGACGGACGCCGACGCGCACGATCTGGCGCGAACCCGCGCCGACGCGGTCGCGGCGAACGTCACCGCCGTGGGTGGTCGCGTCGTACTGACGGAGAACAGCAGCGAGGCGCTGGACGAGGTCGCCTGGGTGTATGCCGACGGTCGCCTGATCGACGGGAACGTACCGGCAAGCGTGATCGAGCGCGTCGAGGCACTGGCACACGCACGGCGAACGCAGACGGTCACCGTCGACAACTACCTCCTGTACGCGCAGACGGTTCCGATCGACGGCCACCACGTCATGGTGATCGTCCGGGTGGACCTCACGCCCTACGAGACATCCGAGCAGCGCAGCCTGACCTTGTCGCTGGTACTGGGTGGCCTCGCGATCCTCCTCGCCGGTGGTGTCGCGCACCTCGTGGTGCGCCGCGCGCTGCGGGTCGTGCACGAGATGGCCGCGCTCGCCGACGACTGGGGCCATCACGAACCCGGGCGCCGCTTCAACCTCGGCGTCCCGCGCGACGAGTTCGGAGAACTGGGGCAGACCCTGGACGGCCTCCTGGAGCGCGTCGACAATGCGCTGGCGGACGAGCGCCGGCTCACCGATGAGATCGCCCACGAGCTGCGGACACCGCTCACGGCCCTGCGGGGCGAGGCACAGCTGGCGCAGCTGTCCGGCGAGCCGGTGGCGCCGGAGGCGGTGCTGAGCGAGGTCGACCGCCTCAACGCGGCGATTACGACGATTCTGCGCGCCGCGCGTACACGGCGAGATGCTGGGACCCGGTGCGATCTGGGCTCCGCCGCGCGGCAGGCGATCGCCGGCCGCGCGATCGAGGTCGCTCTTCCCGCCAAGGTCGATGTTGCCGTGGCGGCCGATGTTGCCGTGGCGCTGCTGTCGCCCCTGCTGGAGAACGCCCTGCGGCATGCGCGGTCGCGGGTGTGGATCACCGCGCGCATCCGGGATGAGGCGATCGTGGTCGATGTCTTGGACGACGGCCCCGGGTTCGATGCCGCGGAGGTCGACCGGGTCTTCGAAGCGGGCGTGACCGGCGGCGGCGGGTACGGGCTGGGGCTGCCAGTGGTCCGGCGCCTCGCTACCTCGGCCGGTGTGGAGGTCCGCGCGCTCGCGGACGGCCGCGGTCACGTCGAGGTGACGCTCCCGGCCGTGCGCGCGGCCACGTAGTCAGGTTGCGTGCAGGTTCCTCACGCAACTCTCCCTGCATGACAACGACAACCGCAGCACGCACGCACAGCGGGCGGCTCATGCTCAACAAGGTCCCCGAGGTCACCATCTGGTTCTGGGTGATCAAGGTCCTGTGCACCACGGTCGGTGAGAGCTTCGCCGACTGGATCAACACCCAGCTGGGCGTCGGCCTGGTGAACACGGCTTGCATCTTCACCGCGGTCCTGGTGGTGGCTCTGGCCGTCCAACTGCGGCTGAAGCGGTACGTGGCGTTCCCCTACTGGCTGACCGTGGTCGTTGTCAGCGTCACGGGCACCTTGTACACCGACATCCTGACCGACCAGCTGAACGTGCCGCTGTGGATCAGTTCCGCGGTCTTCTCGGTGCTGCTCGCGGTGGTCTTCGGCGTGTGGTGGCTGCGCGAGCGCACCCTGTCGATCCACTCGGTCACCACGCTCTCGCGGGAGTCGTTCTACTGGCTGACCGTCCTGGTCACCTTCGCGCTCGGCACCGCGACCGGCGACTGGACTCTGGAACTGACCGGCTGGAGCCCGGGCGTCTCCGTGCTGCTGCCGCTCGGCCTCATCGCGGCGATCACGGCGCTGTGGAGGTTCGGAGCGAACCCGGTGCTCTCCTTCTGGCTCGCCTACATCCTGACCCGCCCGCTGGGCGCGAACATCGGCGACTGGCTCGCCTCTCCCAAGGTCGCCCAGAACCCGGGCGACCCGACCGGACTCGCGCTGGGCACGTTCACCACCAGCCTGATCTTCCTCGGCCTGATCCTGGCCACGGTGATCTACCTGACGGTGACGCGCGCGGACGTGACCGAGACCTACGACGCGACCCACACCGCACAGGTCACCAGCAACCCGCGCAAGGAGCGCATCGCGCTTGCCGGCTTCGGTCTGCTGGCCGTCGTCACCGGGTCCCTGCTGGTCTGGGCCCACGGTCAGCCGCACGTCGGCCCGGCCCCGGAGACCGACAACACCTCCGCCGTCCAACTGCCTCCAGGCCAGGCGGTGAAGCACTTCCCGCCCGCGAAGGTCGGCGCACTGCGGACCCTCGCGTCCACCTCGCTCAAGGACGCACGCTCGGGGGACGCGGCCGGGGCCCATGCGGCCGCCCAGTCGCTGCGTGACCTGTGGGACGCCGACCAGGCATCACTGCAGCCGCTGGACGAAACCGGCTGGACCTCCCTCGACTCCCAAATGGACAAAATGCTCAAGACCTTCGGCATCGACCACCCCAACCCGCCCATGTCGCCGACGCAGCAGGAGAACGAACTGAAAGCCCTCCTCGCGGACCTGGGCTGACAGACCGCACAGCGTCCCACCACCCCGCCCGGCCGACGGACCGAGCGTGCCGGGCCGCGCCCGGAGCGCGCTACGCATGCCCTCGGCGGGTGGGTGAACGCAGACGTGGCGCTTGCTACGACTGGCGCTCGGGGTGCTCTCGTCGATCGCGATCCGCGCAGCACGCCCCCGGCCGAACGTCATGGTCAGCCGGCAACGAGGCCGTAGCGTCGGCGTACGCCGCACGCTGCGCCCACTGTGCGTTGTCCAGCATCCGGTCGTTGTCGGAGGCGGCATTGGCCAGGCTCGCGCAGGAGAGAACCAACAGCAGGCCGCCCGCCGCGAACGGCAGTCTCCGGCGGGCGGGAGGCGGCGAGAGCAGGGCCTTCACTCGCTGCGGCACCGCCCCGCCGGTAGCGGCCAGTGCCCGGGGGCGGGACATGGCAGCGGAGGCGAGTGAGGCGCGCCCGACGGCGCGGGCGACGACCCGGCGGTCGCCGACCCGCGCCGCGGCTTCCTCGTCGGCCCACCGTTCCAGGACGAAACCACCTGCGGTGGCCAGCGGCCGCAGCAGGGGGTTCAGGGCCGCGGCAAGTCGCCAAAAGCCTTGGAAGAGGTGGTGGCCTTGGCAGCGACAACTTGAACGCCTGCTGCCTGCTCGCGTTAGCTCGCTTCCCCCACGGCCAACTGCGGTCGCGTCATGTCCTTCCCGGCTACCTGAACACATCCTGACTGCCGTGTGCCGTAGGCCACCCCCACCGCCCTCGCCCGAGCACCATGGATCCATGGCCACGCACCCCTACCGCCTTCTCATACCGGCGCTCGCCCCGATCCCCTCCGCCGCCGTGGAAGAAGGCCCTCTTGCCCCATCCGCACGTCTCGTACTCGCCCACTCATCGAGCAATGGTCTGGCTGCGCCGGCGCCTTGGGCGCGCCGTCGTGGTGTCCTACACCGCCGCACTCCTCCTGCCCGGCCTCGGCCTGTGGCTGCGTCGGGAGCACACCCTGCCGCTTGGCACATCCGGGCTTCCGGTGAGCGCGGCCCCGCTACTGCTGTCCCTGGTGCTGTTCGCTGCCGGACTCCAGGTATCCGTCCGCGAACTGGGTCGCCTGCTGCGTAGGCCGACCGCCCTGCTTGCGGGGCTGGCCTTGCATCTGGTGATCCCGCTGGTGGTGATCCCCGCCGTCGCGTTCGTACTGCGCCAGTCTCCCGACACGGACGGCGGTAGCGGGCTGGTCACGGCGACGATCCTGATCGTGGCGATGCCCGTCGCCGCCGGCGCCACGGTCTGGACCGGCAAGAGCGACGGCGACCAACCCACCATGGTCGGGCTCGTCCTCGCCTCCACGCTCCTGAGCCCTCTCACCGTTCCGTTGGTCATCGGCGTCCTGACGCCGCTCCTGAGCAACAACTACGCCACCACGCTCAGTACGACCGCTGACACGACCCGCGGCGGCTTCGCCCTCGTCAGCGTGGTCCTGCCCTGTGCAGCAGGGATGCTCTGCCGACTCACCCTGCCGCCCACCTGGGGCAGTCGCGTACTGGCCGGGGTCGTGCCCGCGGCCCTGGTTGCCTCGCTCGTCCTGACCTACGTGAACGCCAGCGGTGCCCTGGGCTCCTTCTTCACGTCCCCGCGGCCCCTGCTCTTCTGCGCAGCGCTGCTCGTGGCGGCCCTGGTGTGTCTGCTGTCGTTCACGCTGGGTTGCGCAGCCGCACGCCTCCTGCGTCTGGACCCACCCGCCGCCTCGTCGCTGACGCTGGCCTGCGGCATGAACAACAGCAGCGCGAGCGCCGTGCTGCTCACCACCGCGTTGCCCGACAAGCCGCACCTGCTCCTTCCCGTCCTCGCCTACGGCCTGCTGCAGAAGACAGCTGCAAGCCGGGTCGTCGCCGCGGCCTCGCGGTCGTGAGAGAGCGGAAATTCGCGCGAACGTCACCGGCTTCGGGATGGGACGAAGGGCTGCCGCGTCGACCGCGTCGCCGCCCCGTGCCGGGTGGCGCTGCCCGACGTCCGCCCCCCGAGGGCTTCGACGTGACCCCCGCCATCGACGACGGCCGCCAGGCCGTGACCGAGCGCCGCCGCACCCGCGTGCAGCGCGCCATCGCCGCCGCGCGGCGCGAGGGCAGTGCGCTGAGCGTCGCGGCCATCGGCCGCGCCGCCGGCGGGAGCTTGCGGATAATTGCGAAACCGCAGGTCAGGATGTCATTTCAGTTAGGCCCCAGAACGGCTCTTCTCGAATTCGGGAACGCCTGGGGTGTCTTTGCAGGTCAGGCGAGTAGCAGCGCGTGCCTGATGGGACAGTGCTCCTGGCCTCCGCGCTGCGGCTTCTTGCGATAGCCGCTGGTCGGTTTGCCGACTGTGTGGGGCCGGGCAATTTGGGCGTGGTTGTCAGCTCGGCGAGCGTGAATCGGCCGCCGTTGAGTTCGGGTGCAGTGGCTTGTTGAAGGCCAGTCATCCGGTCACTGTGGTGCCTGCCCCGCGGAGTAGGCGGCAAGGCCGTCCGGGATGGGCATGGGGGTGGTGAGCCCGGCAGGTGTGCGGTCGTTGTTGTCGTCCGTGTACTTCCCGGCCGTCGAGCCGGGCGCGGCGACCGCCAGTCGTACAAGTTGTCCGAGGACCTCGATGAGGTCCTTCTCGCGGACGGCGAGGCGCGGCATCACCGCATGATGGCGGGTGTGGGGGCCGGGCCAAGCTAGGACAGGATGTGGGCCCGCTCGGCCGCCTTCCAGCGCGGCGCCGTCGGTCCCAGGGTGCGCAGTGGTCATCTCGGCGGTGAATGCCGCGAGCAGGGCGGCGCATGGGAGCGCGGTGGGACAGGAGCCGGTGGGGCGCACGGGCCCGCCGCTGGCATTGTCGTCACCGGACCCCAGTCCGCCGGTGCTACGCGGCCTTGATCATCGTCTTGCCGCAGCAGCACCTCGGGCTCTCCTGACCGGTGCAGGTTGGCGGGGTCGCCTTGGCCACGGTCAGCTGGCATCGGCAGTCCGGGTCAGGGCAGCGGTGCACCTCGCCTTCACGGAACGGCATGGCTGATCACTTCACCCATTTCGTGGGGGTATCTCCCACAAGCGTGGCTGGAAGCCTGCCCCAAGGGGAAGGTCAAGCCGTTGAGTCGCTGTGGGCGTGGGCGTGGGCGTGGGCGTGGGCGTGGGCGTGGGCGTGGGCGTGGGTGGCCTCGATGATGTGGCAGATCACGGCGGTCTCGCCTCGGTCGGCAGCCTGGTCGGCGCGGTCGCGGGCGTTCTGGAGGGTTTCGCGTAAGGCGTGGAGGTCGGCGATGCGCTGGTCGATCTCGGTGAGGTGTTCGTCGAGGAGGTCGGTGACGAGGGCGCAGGGCTGCCGGCCCTGGCGTTGGAGGTCAAGAATGCGCTTGATCTCCTTGAGGCTCAGGCCGAGGGCCTGGGCCTGGCGGATGAAGCGCAGGACGGGCAGCGCGTTGGCGGTGTAGGTGCGGTAGCCGGCGGGGGTGCGCTCGGGTGGGTCGATGAGGCCGTCGGCCTCGTACAGACGGATGGCCTTGGCGCTCAGTCCGGTCTGCTCGGCGACGCGGCCGACGGTCAGCATGTGTCCTCACCTCTGGCGGCGATCTGTCTTCCTCGTGGCAAGTGTGGGCTTGACCTTGCCCTTAGGACAAGGTTTTACGGTCCCGAGTATGAGCACAGTGGACAGGGGCGAGCCGCCGACCGCTATGGCCGTGACCCCTTTGAGCAGCGAATGTACGGCCGTGATCGATCGGGGTGAGCACGCGTGCTTCGGGGTCAGTCCGTTCAACAGCTATTTCTCCGTCGACCGGATTCGTGCCCTGGCCGCCTGGGGGCTTGGGCGCTTCGCCGACGTGCACTTTTTCGTCCCCGATGCGCCGAGCGCCTTCACGTTCGAGGCGCTGGGATATGCGCCGGAGCGGGCGGCGTGGAAGGCGCGGCGGCAGGGCCAGTACACCCGGAACAAGATCCTCACCGCGTTGAGTGGCCTGGGTGTGACGGATGCGGAGGAGCGTGTTCTGGGCTGGGCCGAGCTGGAGGGCAATGCTGCGTACGCCGGGCTGCATGCCCGCGGGCGTCGGCTCTATGAGGAGGACGAGGCGTTCCGGGCGGCGTGCCGGGAGACCAGCGCGTGGGTGCTGGCGGGAAAGATCCCCGAGGGGCAGGCGCCCGAAGAGATGCAGGTGGAGCGGGCGGTCGAGTACTTCTTGGCCGAGCTGCCCATATTCGTCGACACCGCGGCTGTCGTGGGCGCTGAGACGTCGGTCTTCTGCTACCACCAGCCGCCCGAATTCCTGCGCCGCCTGTACGGGCGCGAGTTGAGCTTGCACCCTGCGCCCGGGCAGGGCTTCGCGATCGTGCAGCCGCTCGGTACGGCGCGCTGGAACTGACTGGAACTGACGGGAACTGAACAGCGCTGTGGCCGCCGCCAGCCGCACCACACCCCTATCCGACCCCTGGGGTTACGCACAGAGAAAGCCCGACCTCGTATGACAACCAACCCCACGACCGCTGAGACATCCGGTCAGGCCGCCGAATCGACGAAGAGCCTCGACCTGTCGATCACCGGGATGACCTGCGCCTCGTGCGCGGTGCGGATCGAGCGGAAGCCGAACAAGCTGCCCGGGGTGAGCGCGTCGGTGAACTTCGCCACCGCCAGCGCACATGTCGCGTACGCGGATGGGATCACGTCGCAGGACATGATGGACGTGGTGCAGGACCTCGGGTACGAGGCCGCACTGCCCGCTCCGCGCAGCACTGCGCCGACCGTCGAGGCCGTGGGCGGCGAGGGTGGCGAGCTCGCGGGCGAGGAGGAGCGCCATGTGCGGGCGCTGCGGAAGCGGCTGCTGGCCATGGACACGCTTGTCTCCTTGGGCGTGCTGGCTGCCTGGGTGTGGAGTGTGTACGCGCTGTTCCTCGGCGGCGCCGGCGAGCCCGGGATGCAGATGACCGTCAGTGAGAGAGGCGAGTTTGCCGGAGAGTGCCCTGCTGGTACGCCGGAACACATAGCCGAGCACGGCGAACAGCGGCGCGGTCCCTAGGACGAACCCGAACATGGCCGCTGCCCCGGCGACCGGCGATCCGGCCGTGATGGCGGGCAGTTCCACGGACAGCGTCACTCCGCACGGTACGAGAACCGTGGCGAAGCCGATCAGAGCGGGAGTGGCGACCGAGTCGGTCCTGGCGCTGCGCCGCAGCAGCCGGCCGAACGAAGCCGGAGGCCGCGGCACCAGCCGGCCCACCGCCTTGACCCCGAAGAGATCCAGCGCGAACAGCACCATCAGCAGCCCGGCGCCCACCAGCATCGCCGCCTGGACGCGGGGGCTGGGCTGCAACGCGGCGCCGGAGATCCCCAGCAGGGCCCCGAGGGTCGTGTGGGAGAGCAGTTTTCCTGCCAGGAACGCCCCCACCGGTGCCAGTTGCGCGGCAGGTGTCTCGCGCGCCGGGGGCGCCGTAACGCGCTCGGCCGTGGCCGTGGCCGTGCGGCCTGCGGGCTTCGGCCGCTTCGTGGGGGATGCCGGGGCTTGGGGCTGCGGGGGTGGAGGCCCGGCGGGTGACCGCGCCGGCGAGCAGCCCCCCTTGGAGGGCGGCGCACGAGGCGCCACCGGCGAGAAGACCGGTGCTGGCACCGGTGATGAGCAAGGCGATGGACGACGACATGCGTCGTGACTCCTGATCTGCGAACGGCGCGTCCGCAGGTACGGATCGCGGACGTGCCGGGACGGACGTGAGACAGCACGGCGTCCCGCGAGGCGCGGCCTCACGGGCAGGGAGCTGTCACGTCCGCGACACGCACAACCGGTGCGGATCAGGAGGGGGGAGTGCTGGCGGCGGTGCGTTGGGCCGCGCCACCAGCGCCTCGGGTGAGCATGCCATCGACGCCGGCGCAGCCCCGAGCGTCGGAGCCGTCGGACTGTCCTGGGCGACCGTGGCCTTGGCAAACCCGCACTCCTGCTGGGCCATTGGGCACTCCGGGCCGCCGTCCGACGAACCGGTGGTCACCATCGCCGAATGCCCAGTGGCTGCCCTGGGCATGTGTGCAGCCGGTGCCTGCGTACCCGCGGTCGTGGACGAAGATGCCGGGGAGCCGGTCATACTGAATGGCCAGGGCTACCAGCCCGCCCGGCCGGCGGGCGATATGCCAGGCCAGGGACCTGCGGAAACGCTCAGTGCCGATACTGCCGTGCGGATCGGGCGGGATGACCTCATGGGACCGGCCCAATGCGCTGGCCTCCTCGTTCGCCCACGCCACGAAGTCCTCGACTCGGTCCACCAGGGTGGACACGCGCAGCGAACCGTTCCCCTTCTGCATCTTGCCCTTGCCCCAGTAGTGGGCGCGGTGGTCGAACAGCAACGCGTCGGCGGGAACGACACGTTCCAGGACACGGACCGCGTGGACGACCGGGGCGATGGCCACCCAGGGGGCCTCGCGCAGAACCCCGGCCGACAGATGGTTGCCGTCCTCGTCGCGGGCGGTCTTGTAGACGTGGCCGTAGATCATGTGCTGGGGCAGTTCGCCGCTCTCGTCCGGTTCGGGGTCGGGGCGGCAGCCGCTCCGCAGCCCCAGGACTACTGGCGGGAGGGGGTTATTCCCACCGTGCACTATTCCGTCCTTCCCGCCCACGTTGGGGCCAACGGACGGCTTCGTCGGTGAGTACCGAGAGCAGGTCTTGCTCAGTGCCGAGAGCGCCCTCTGCGGCCAAGGACCGATAGCGCACAGCTTCACCGTCGCCCTGCGAGCCGCCTGCGAGCTGGTGGTCACCGCCAGCGGCGTGCTGCCCGAGGGCCGACCCGTCCGCCCACGACGCTGAACGCCGCGGCGTTGGACAGCTCGGCCGCGTAGTCAGTCAGGTTGAGGCTGCTGATTTGCTTGCCCATCTGAAGCATCTTGTCGAGCATCCAGCGCCGGTTCAACAGCCCGTTGCGCACCCGCAGCCCGGTCGCGGTACCAGGCGCCAGGAACGGGCCGGTGCGGTCGCCGCCCTTCTGGCAGCCCCGGGCGTAGTCGCGCAGGGTGTGCTCGTAGCGGGTGAAGGCGGTGCGGTGGTCGCCGCGGGCCCGGGCCAACTCGCCAGCCAGGACGTACGCCGCCACCACGGCGGTGCCGCTGCCCATTCCGCCGATGGTGGCTCCGCAGGCGGCGTCGCCGAGCAGGGCGATCCGGCCGGTGGACCAGGCGGGGACGTCGGCCCGACTGATCGAGTCGAAATACAGCTCGGGGGCCTGCCGCAGGCTCTGCAGCAGCCGGGGCACCTCCCAGCCGAGGCATGCGAAGGCGTCCTGGATCAGCGTCTTGTGCTGCGCCACGTCGTGGCGGTCGTAACGGAGTTCGGCCGAGGCGAAGACGAAGAAGGCACCCGCCCGAGTCGGGTCGCGGTGGTCGGCGCCGACGGCGGCAAGCCGGCCGGGGACGTTGAGGCCGATTGAACCCCCAGGCAGGCCCAGGTAGTTGGGCAGCTGCCAGGTGGCCGCGTAGTAGCCGAGGTGGTGGACGTAGCGCTCCTCCGGGCCGAAGGCGAGCCGACGGACGTTGGAGTGCAGCCCGTCGGCGCCGATCACCAGGTCGAACTCGCGTGGCGTGCCGTGCCGGAAGGCCACCCGGACGCCGGTGGGCGTCTCCTCCAGGTCGGCGATCGAGTCGCCGAAGAGGTACTCGGTGCGCGGGAGGCTGCGCTGGTACAGCACTTGGGCGAGTTCCCCGCGCGGGACCTCGATGTCCCCGCCCGCGAAGTCGGCCGGCAGATGGAGGAGCTGACGGCCGCGCTGGTCGACGAAGGTTATCGGGCTTCCGCCGGTGTCGAGGGCGCGCAGCTCGTCGAGCACGCCCATCCGCTCCAGCACGGTCAGGTGGGTCTCGCCGCGGAAGTCGACCGCCTGGCCGCCGCCGCGCAGGGCGGGGGCCAGCTCGACGACGGTGGTCTCGAAGCCGTACTGCCCCAGCCAGTAGGCCAGTGCGGGGCCGGCGATGCTCGCGCCCGAGATCAGGACCTTCGTGCTCACGTGAACCACTCCATCCGAGGCTGTTCGATTAACTGTGTCCGGAGGACGCTGTTTATTGCTGTGTACGGTAGACGCAGTTAGATCGCCTCGCAAGGGCAGCCGGAAACACGAGACGGAGCGGGAATTGGGCGAGGAAGCGAACGAGGCGGTGCGGCTGCTCTGGGGACCGCCCGCCAAGCCGTCCCGGGGGCCGAAGCCCGCGCTGAGCCTGGCGCGGATCGCCGCGGCGGGCGTCGAGATCGCGGACGCCGAGGGCCTCGGCGCCGTCTCAATGCAGAAGGTCGCCGGACTGCTCGACTTCACCAAGATGTCGCTCTACCGCTACGTGCCCGGCAAGGCGGAGCTGGTCGCGCTCATGGTGGAGGCCGCGGTCAACGAACCGCTGCCAGCCGTGGACGGGCTCCGGTGGCGTGAGCAACTAATGGCCTGGGCAAAGCAGTTGGAGCGATTGTTCACCGAGCACCCGTGGTTGCTCGACGCCACCGTCGGACCGCGGGTGATGGGCCCCAAGGAACTCGGCTGGCTGGAGCGGGTGGTCGCGGCCCTGGACGGCCAGGGGCTGACCGGGCCCGAGCGGATGGACGCCGCGGTGCTGCTGGCCGGGCATGTCCGGGGCATCGCCGAGCAGGCCCGCGCGGCCCGGCCGGACGGCTCGCCCGAGGCGGAACTCCTGGCCGTCCTCGGCCCCCTGGTGCACCAGCACGCCGACCGCTTCCCCGCGCTCGCCGCGGCCATGGCCTCACAGGATGGTCGGGACCAGGCGCTGGACTTCGGCCTGGAGCGCATCCTCGATGGCCTGGAGGCCCTGATCACGCGCCGCACCGGGTAACTCGGGGAAGATCAGCCGCGACTCATTTCAAGTGGCGACTACCCGGGGGCGATCTCCCAGCCGATGCATCCTGGCCCTGACCAGCCCTACTCGCGAACACCCTGCCCCTGTTCCCCGGCACGTGCGGCGAGGTACTCGCCCCAGTCGCGCCTGGCGTAGGCGACCCAGCGGAGTGCGGTGTGGCGGTGCATCCCGGTCACGTCGGCGAGGACCAGGCCGCGTTGGTCCACTCAGGCCAGGAAGTCCAGGGCGACGCTGACGCGGCGCCGCAGGTCACGGTCGGCGGAGGCGGGATGGTGGCGGTAGGCGGCCCGTTGGCGTGCTCGCCGGAGCAGGAACCAGCGCAGGAACGGGCGGGCGAGGTTGGCGTGCGCGTCCGGCTTGGCCGCGAGCTCGTGCTCCAGCCAGCCCGGGATGCGTTCGAGGTCCTCGTGGCGTTCCTCCAAGATACCTGTGTGGACGAGGAGTTGACGGATGTAGCGCTGGTTCCGGCTGGGCGGGAGCTCGTCCAGCAGTTCGTGGCTGAGGGTCTGGCCTTCGGCCGTGAGCCGGGCGAGGAGCCTGGTGTTCGGGCTTTCCTTGATCCACTGGATGGCGGGGAACGGTGAGGGGGCGTCCGTCAGCGCGGCCGCGAGCGGCTCCATCTGCGGGGCGACCGTGCCTTCGGGCCCGGCCAGCAGGGCGTTGACCCGCTCGGCGAGTACGCAGTGAGCACATCGGCCGCGGCTGTGGGGGTAGCCGGCCCGGCCGCACTGGCGGCAGGTGTAGTCGGCGGCGAAGCCGACGCAGGGTCCGCAGACGCCAGCGCCGTTGTCGTCCCGCGCGATCAGCGGCTTGATTGTGCCGCAGCGAGGGCACTCGGACGGTGACCAAAGCACGGCTGTGTAGCAGGTCATGCATCAGATGCAACTCCGCCCTGTTCTCGCCGTCACGCATCATGGACAAGCCGCTGACCAGGATCAAAGCGGCGTTGCGTAGGACCATGCGCAGGCGCAGGACGTCTTCAGGTCCGATACCAGGGTGCCAGGGGCCGACGGTGCCATCGGGCCGGGTCACCCGCCGCAGGTCGGGCACAAGCCCTTGGGACGTGGTCCGGCCTTCGGCGATGATCCGCGCGATGTCCCGGCGAAGGCGTGTGGATCCCAGCAAGCTGCGTGGTTTGCCCAAGAGGCCGACGTAGAGGTCCAACAGGCGCCAGTTGACGCACGGCTTGCCTGCCGGGTCGGGGTATGTCGCGTAGACGGGGATCTTGTTGGCGGGGTTGGCCAACCAGGCATCGGCCTTTGCGCGCCATCCGCTCGGGCTTGGGTGCGCGTGGGCACGCAGGACTTGAAGGCGTTGTTCAGCCGCCAGCACGTCTGGGGCGAAGGTGTGGACGTAGGCCCATGCCGCCCGGATGAGGGGGAGCCAGATCTCGGCCGGGACGGCCTTCGTGGACAGCTCCCGGCTGGGAAGCCACCGGGCGACGTCACGTGCGCTCCGCCCTGGCCACGGGTCAGATGCCGGCCAGGGGACGCCCTCAACGCCGCCGGCCCACTGATCTCGACCGTGATCCAGGCATTGGCCAGGCAGGTACCCACCTGGCACGACAACCTGCGGCTGATCGACTCCACCCCGCTACCGTGTGCCGCCTCCCGAGAGACCGTCAAACGCTCCGAATTGGCCGGACACGCAGGCTACGGCTACTGCCGCAGCCATTCCCGCTTCTTCTGGAGGGTTCGGCTCCACCTGCTGACCACCGCCGAAGGCATGCCCGTCTCCTGGTGCCTGGCCAACCCGAAACGCGGCGAACGCGAGGTGATGACCGCGCTACTGGAACGCGACCACCACCTCGTCCACTCCGGCCAGGTGATCCTCGCGGACAAGGGCTTCGCCACCGGCCGCACCGCCAAGCGACTCATTGACGCCCGCGTCGTTCTGGAGGCACAACGCCCACTGGTTCACACCGACTTGCCCGTCGCCGCGATCGGCCGGATGCTCGGATTCTCCGAGCCCACCAACTTCGGGAAGTTCCTGGCCCGCGAGACCGGCCACACCCCGGAGGCTTCGGCGTACGCCAACGCTAGCCAACCGAGCGGACAGCACGAAGCCGCCCGCTGGCCTGGGCGGCTTCACGGAACGGCAGGCAGAGCCATTTCCAACGAGCCTCATCAGCGGGCCGAGAGCGTCGTCAGCACGAAGGGGCGACGCCGATTGCCCAGACGGGCCGTTCGGTGGAGGCGAGCGACGCCGACCTTCACCGTCGGCTACTGGGTGACGGTGGTCGTGCAGGAGGCGGGTGACCTCTCCCGGACACAGGTCGAGGCGGCTGGAGCCGCACCTTCCGATGAATGTGGGACGAGGCGGGCAGCGGAAGCGGCACCGCGCCGTCGTCAACCGCATCCTCATCCGGCAGCGGACCGGCATCCCGTGGCGGGAACTGCCGACGCGCTTCGGTGAGGAGAAGACAGTCCATGACCGTCACCGTCGATGGGTGGCGGACGGGACGTGGGAGAGGGGCCCGAGCGCCGTCCAGGCTGACACCGACGAGGAGGAGCGTCGACGTGCCGGAGACAACGGACTTCCCATGGTGACTGGCCGGGCTTCCTAGAGAAGCCTGGCCAGCGACCGTTCACTCCGACTGCGGGTTGAGTGGACTCCCGCGGCCTGGCCTGGCCTGGCCTTGACGGGGACAGGAAGATCCCGGCCCGGACCGTGGCCCGGGCACCGGACCCCGGTGTTACTCCCCGCCCCCTCCGCCTTCCCCGCCTCCCTTGCCTTCCCTGCCCTCTGAGCCGCCGCCCTTGTCCGCGCCGTCCCCCCTGCCTTTCATGATGTCGGCGCTGTTGTCACAGCCGATGGACGAGCCCACTCTGCTGCTCTGCGCACCCGGGGAACCCTCGCCGCCGAGCGCGTTGCCCAGCAGGCCGTTGAGGATCCCTACCTCGCCGAGGACGTCCACGTTCAAGTCGTGCGACCGGCACTGGGAACCCTGCCTGACGTTGAACTCGTCACCGCCCCGCCCTCCGGCGTTAGCGGTGCCGGCGCCGACGAAGCCGACACTACCGATGGCGGCGGCCACGACGGCAGCCTTGTAGAACTTGCGCATTTCTTCTCCGATGGCCGAACGGATACAATCCGTGGTATAGCAACTTCGGACAGTCATATGAAGCTAGTACGGATATGTCGTAGGCATCCTGCGGCGCGCCGGACCACGGCCGTAGCAAACGAGTGGCCACCCGGAAGTCGTCCTGAATCCTGAAGCAGGGCAGGGCATCGACTGCTCGCGTAAGGCGCAGTCATTGAGCCCTTTCGGCGTTGTGGCTCAAGGGGAGAGAGCTCATGCCCCAGGTTTTGGAGGCCGCGAGTAGGCCGACCAGGAGCACGGCGCTGACGGGCGGCATCTGCTACCGCAGACTTCCCCATCGAGATGACCTCTTCAGACGGCCTCTAGGGAGAGGTGACGCAGGCTTATAGCGCCGACATACCGGAAGTGCGAAGGGCCCTGCAGCACGGACACTCGAACGGGTGACTTCGGCGTCGCTCCTCTTTTCCTGTGCGGCGGCGCGGTGTGAAGAGGCCATGTGTGCCGGACCCATTGCCATCAATATTTGCCGCTCGTGAGGCGATCGACGCGATCGCGGCCGCCGATCGTGCGGGGGAAGACGCCGCGGCTCCGCACTTCGACACCGTGTCACCGCCTTCGGATCGGCGAATTCAGCCGGCTAGCGAATAACGCGCTGACTGGGGGCGTTTGCTGATGCCGTCAGGCCGGTGAGACGGTCGGTGGCTTCCCCGAAAACACCAAGCAGCAGGGCAGTCATCTCTGATGGCGGCCGCGAGCCCTTCCGAAGCACCAGCCGCTTGCCCGCTCGTCCCCGCAGGCCGTAGACGCCACTCACCCCGCGTGCGGGGAATCGAGAAGCATTCCCTCCCGGGACACCGCGTCCCGCGCTTCCACAGGGGCAGGGCCACCAGCGGCTCCTGCCCCCCATCAGCGGCTCCTGCCCCCCATCAGCGACTCCGCTGACCTGGCTCGTCGCCAAGCATCCACTTCGGCAGCAATGCCGGTAGGACCCGGCCTGCTGATCTGCGGCTCGAACTTGTAGGGGGAATTACGGCAAATCCGAATGATCAGGCCGTTGGCAGGCGGAGGAGGAAGGTGGTGCCGCCTTCGGGGCCGGGGGCGGCCGCTTCGAGGGTGCCGTGGTGGCGGGTGGCGATGTCCCGGGCGATGGCAAGGCCCAGGCCCGAGCCGCCGGCGTCGCGGTCGCGGGCCTCATCGAGGCGGGTGAATCGCTGGAAGACGCGCTCGCGGTCCTCGGGCGGAATGCTGGAACCGTCGTTGAAGACCCACAGACGGGTGGTGCCGCCGGTCTGGTCGACGGTGACGGTGACGGTGGTGCGGGCGTGGCGGGCCGCGTTGTCCAGGAGGTTGCGCAGCAGGCGGTGCAGCTGGAGGGGGTTGCCGCGGACAGGTGCCGTCTCGGGGAGACAGGTGGTGAAGTACGGGCCGTAGGGGTGGCGCAGGCGGAGCTCGTCGGTCAACTCGCGTGCCGTGCCGGCGAGATCGGCCAAGGCGGGGGCCGGCTGCTGTGCGGTCGGGCGTGTCAGGAAGAGCAGGTCTTCGGTGAGGGCGTGCAGACGGCGGGTGGCGGCGAGGGACTCGCTCGCGGTCCGCGGCCAGTCGGTGCGTTCGGGGCGGGCGAGCGAGATTTCCAGCCGGGTCTGGAGCGCGGTGAGCGGAGAGCGCAGCTCGTGGGCGGCGTCGGCGACGAACCGGCGCTGCTGCTCGGTGGAGTGTTCCAGGCGGTCGAGGGTCTCGTTGGTGGTGGCGGCGAGCCGTTGGATCTCGTCCTTGGCGGGCGGCACGGGTACCCGCCGCGCGAGTTGGTGTTCGCTGATCTCGGCGAGTTCGCCGCGGATGGCCTCGACCGGGCGCAGGGCGCGTCGGATCGAGGCGTAGGAGGTGGCGGCGACCAGGAGGGCGATCAGCGGGACCCCGGCGAGCAGCGGGCCGTTGAGCTGCTCGGCGGCGGTCCGCGCGGCGTCGGGCAGGGCGAGGACGTACACGGTGAGCGTCCCCGGGTCGGGGCCGAAGACGGTCCGGTCGCCGGGCCCGGTGGTGATCGCGGCGCCCACCGCGGTGAGCGTGCGGTGGGCCAGGCGCACGGACTCGGCCGGTGGCCGGTCGCCCCTGCGGTCGGGCACCGCCGCGCCGGTGTGGACGGTGACCGTGGCGCTCCAGGCGTTGGCGCCGCCGGGGGGCGGGGTGGGTGCGGGCGGTACGTCGTGCGCGGGGACGTCGACCTGGACGGCGCCGCCGCCGCCTGTGACGATGCGGCCGTCCGACCGGACAACGACGTACGGCCAGTCCAGGTCCGTCGGCACGTTCGCGGAGACGTTGCGGATGACCAGGTCGTGCGCGACGGTACGGGCCTGTACCCGGGCCTTGTCCAGGGTGCTCGCGTACTGGGCGTCGTAGAGGTGGTCACGCAGCCACCAGGCTCCGGCCGAGCAGAGGACGAGCGCGACGAGGCCCGCCAGCAGCGCGGTGCGCAGTCGTACCGGCAGGCGGCTAAACACGGTTCGGGCCGTCGTCGACCAGGCGGTAGCCGGCTCCGTGCACGGTCTCGATGCTCCGCCGCCCGAAGGGTGCGTCGATCTTGCGGCGCAGGTTGCTGATGTAGACCTCGACGATGGAGGTGCCTCCGTCGTAGGCGTGGTCCCAGACCTCGTCGAGGACGTCCTGCTTGGTCACCACTTGGCCGCGGCCGCGCGCCAGACAGGCGAGCACCGTCAGCTCGCGGGCGGTCAGGGCGATCTCCTGCTCGCCCCGGCCGCAGCGGTGCGTGCTGGTGTCGAGCCACAGGTCGCCGGTGCGGAGCAGCGCGTCGGTACCGCCGCCCTCGCCCCGGCGCCGGATCAGCGCGCGCAGCCGGGCGAGCAGCACGACGTAGGAGAACGGCTTGGTGAGGTAGTCGTCGGCGCCGGTGTCGAGTCCTTCGGCCTCGTCGTACTCCCCGTCCTTGGCGGTCAGCATCAGGATGGGGGTGGTCACCCCGTTCTTGCGCAGCTCGGCGCAGACCCGGTAGCCGTGCACGCCCGGCAGCATCACATCGAGAATGATCACCTGGTACGGGTGCTGCTGGGCCAGCTGGAGGCCGGTGAGTCCGTCGATGACGAGCTCGACGCTGTAGCCCTCGCCGCGCAGCCCCTCCCGCAGGGCGCTGCCGATCTGCGGGTCGTCTTCAATGACCAGGATGTCCATGCGCTCCAGCATCGCAGACGGGATTTTCGCCCCGTAAAGGCCATTAAAGGTTCCTAAAGGTTCTTAAGGTCTCTGAACGGTTCTTAGGTCCCCTTAAGCGGATTCGAGATCTTTAAGGACTGCTTGGGGTCGTCCGCCGCAGGCTGTGTTCACCGGCCGTGGAGCCGGAGACGAACAAACTGGCCGGAAACTGAGGAGGGTCCGTGAGTGCGGACGACCGGACCGAGATGCTCCCCGCCCTGCGGGCGGAGGACACGCCGCAGAGAGCGGCGGATCCCGGCGGCGAGGCGGCAAGCCGTGGTGGGGCCCGGCGCCCCCGTAGGAAGTGGCTGGTCAGTGCGGCCGTGGTGGCGGTGCTGGCGGCGACCGTCGGTGGTGTGGCTTACACCTGGACGCGTACGGACTCCGGCGGTCCCAGCGCCTCGGGCCCCGCGGGCGGGCAGACCGCGACGGTGACGCGGACCGACCTGAGCGTGCAGAAGTCGATGCCCGGCACCCTGGGCTTCGACGCCCCGCACACCGTCAAGGGCCATGGCACGGGCACGATCACCTGGTTGCCGAAGGAGGGGGCCACTCTGGATCGGGGTGGGCAGCTGGCCCGCGTCGACGACCGGCCGGTGACGGTCTTCCGTGGGGACATGCCGCTGTACCGCACGCTGGGCGCCCCCTTGCCCAGTGCCGATGACGCGGGCGCGGGGAAGGGCGCGTCGGGCAACCCTTCGGCGCCGGAGCCAGGCACCGCGCGCAAGCCCGGGAAGGTGGGGGAGTCCGGGGCCGCGGACCAGCCCGAGGACGCGGAGGGCAAGCCCGGCGGCACGGCGAAGCCCGCGGCGGATCAGGCCGCGCCCACCGCCGGCGAAGGCTCGTCGCGGGACGGTGGCACCGCCGCGACGGGCACGGGCGGCGGTGAGGTGGCCGGGCCCGGCACCACGGGCGCGGACGTGAAGCTCCTCGAAGAGAACCTCTACGCCCTCGGCTACCACGACTTCGGCCGCCCCGACGACAAGCTCACCGAGGCCACCGTCACCGCGATCAAGCGGTGGCAGAAGTCGCTGGGCGACAAGCACCCCACGGGCCGGGTGGCCCCCGGCGACGTGGAGGTGTTGCCCGGCACGGTGCGGGTCGGCGAGGTGAAGGCGCACCTGGGCGACAGCGCCGCCGAAGACCTGATGGTGCTCACCGGCACCGACCAGGTGGTGAGCGTGCCCGTGCCAGTCAGCGATCTGACCCTGGCGCGCAAGGGCAGCCAGGTCACCATCACGCTCCCGGACGGGAAGACCACCAAGGGCACGGTGGGATCGGTGGGCACGGTCGCCACCGGCTCGGGCGGTCAGAGTGGTTCCGGCGGCGACCAGGGTGGCTCCGGTGACGGTCAGGGCGGCAGCGGTCAGGAAGCGAAGGTCCGGGTCACCCTCCGCCTGGACGATGCGTCGGCGGCCTCTGGTCTGACCGGTGCCGCGGTCACGGCCGACTTCGCCAGCGAGAGCCACAAGGGCGTTCTGGCCGTACCGGTCGGGGCCCTGGTGGCCCTGCGCGAGGGCGGTTACGCCCTACAGGTCCCGGCGGCAGGGGACCAAGGGGCGGGCGGAAAGCCGCAGTTGGTGCCGGTGAAGACCGGCATGTTCACCAAGGGCCTGGTGGAGGTTTCCGGTGCGGGCGTCAAGGAGGGCATGAAAGTGGTGAGCACCGCATGAGCCGCGCGCCGCACGGCGGACGGTCCCCGTCCGCCGCCGTACACGATGAGGCACGTGTGCTGCCTCCCGTCCTCGAACTCGACGGCGTCTGGAAGAGCTACCCCGGTGGCGTGCACGCCCTGCGCGGCGTCTCGCTCTCCATCGCCCAGGGCGAACTGCTCGGCATCGTGGGTCCGTCCGGGTCCGGAAAGTCGACCCTGCTGCACATCATGGGCATGCTCGACCGGCCCTCCGAGGGGCAGGTCCGTATCCACGGTCGGGACATCGCATCGCTCGCCGACCGCGAACTGTCCGCGCTGCGCGGCCGCACGCTTGGCTTCGTCTTCCAGCAGTTCCACCTCGTCGAGGGCATGAGCGCCACCGAGAACGTGTCAACCGGCTTGCTGTACGCGGGTGTTCCCGCCCGGCGCCGCAGGGCCATGGCCGTAGAAGCCTTGGATCGGGTGGGACTGGCTGACCGTGCCGGCCACCTTCCGCACCAGCTGTCCGGCGGCCAGAAGCAGCGCGTGGCCATCGCCCGCGCCCTGGTCACCCGGCCCGCGCTGGTCCTGGCCGACGAGCCGACCGGCGCGCTGGACAGTCGGACCGGAGAAGCCGTGATGGCACTGATGCGGGAACTGCACGCCCAGGGCACCACCATCGCGATCATCACCCACGACCGTGAACTGGCCGCCGCACTGCCCCGTCGGGTGGAGATCCTCGACGGCCGAGTCCGCCGCGACACCGAAAGCCCGAGCGAGGCCACCGCATGATGCTGCTGCACTCGCTCCGCGCGCGGCTGCCCGGCGGCCGGCGGCCGATGCGCTACGCACCCGCCCGACTGTCCGCGCGTGACGTCCTCTCCCTCGGGGTGCTGCGGTTGCGTGCCCGCCCGATGCGGGCGGCGCTGTCCGCCCTCGGCATCTCGATCGGCGTGGCCACCATGATCGTGGTGGTCGGCATCCCCGCCTCCAGCCAGGCCGCCCTCGCCCAGCAGATGGCCGAGCTCGGCACCAACATGCTCAAGGTCAAGGCACAGGACAACAACAGGGCCCCGCTGCCGGAACAGGCCGACGCGATGGTGGCCCGGATCGGCCCTGTCTCCTCCGCCGCTGAGGTCGGCAAGATGCCCGGCGTCCCCATCCGCCGCAACGACAAGACGGACGTAGGCGACACCTCGGGCGTCTCCGTGGTCGCCGCGCGCGGCAACCTGAAGGACACCTTCGAGGTCGAGGCATGGGCCGGCGCGCTGCCCGAGCAGGGCTCAGGCAGGCTGCCGTCCGTGGTGCTCGGCCCCACCGCCGCCCACAACCTGGGCATCACCAGTCTCGCCCCGCACGCCGGCACCGGTCCCCAACTCCTCATCGGTGACAAGTGGTTCACCGTGACCGGCATCCTGCGCTCCATGCCGCTGCTGCCCGAGCTGGACTCGGCGGCCATCGTCGGCTGGCAGGCGGCCAAGGACCAACTCGCCTTCAACGGCCACCCCGACACCGTCTACCTGCGGGCGAACGAGTCCGCCCTGGATGCCGTACGCGCCGTGGCACCGGCCACCGTCAACCCACAGCGGCCCGACGCGGTCACCGTCTCCCGGCCGTCCGACGCCCTGGCCGCCAAGCAGCTGACCCAGACCGCGTTCTCCTCGCTCTTCCTCGGGCTCGCCGGGGTCGCCCTGCTGGTCGGCGGAGTGGGCGTCGCCAACACCATGATCATCTCGGTCCTCGAACGCCGCACCGAAATCGGCCTGCGCCGCGCTCTGGGAGCCGGCCGCGGCCAGATCCGCATCCAGTTCCTCACCGAGTCCGTGGTGCTGTGCCTGGTCGGTGGCGCCGCGGGCATCCTCCTCGGCACCTGCGGCGTCGCCGGCTGGGCACTCTCCCAGTCCTGGCCCGCCGTGCTGCCACCGGCCGCCGTCCTCGGCGGCCTGGGATCGGCAGTCCTGACCGGCGCCATCGCCGGCCTCTACCCGGCCGTGCGCGCCTCCCGCCTCACCCCGACCGAGGCACTGGCCAACGCCTGAGCAGTCAACCGTCCGCCAACCCCAGGTGCTTCGTGAGGCACCGCATGTCCCCCTACGACACCGACAGGAGCCCTCTCATGCAGACCATCAAGACCCTCACCCCCTCCGCACACCGCTACTTCGCGACCGCCACGCTGATCACCTCCGTCGCGCTCGCCACCGTGCTCACCGGGTGCGGCGCCAAGGACGGCGGCGACACCAACGCCTCCAACCAGGTCGCCTCCCTCCAGAAGGGGAACGAGGGCGGCGACGGCGCCGCCAGTTCGGCCAAGAAGTACAAGGAGGGAAGCCCCGAGTTCCTGAAGGCCCTGGACGCCTGGAAGCAGAAGCTCAACACCTGCAAGACGCGCAAGGCCCAGCAGTTGGGCATCGAGACCGCACCCGCCACCGGCAAGGACGAAGGCGAGATCACGACGAAGGAGGACATGGGACCGGTCCACATCAAGAACGACGGCTCGGCAGAGGGCAGCCCGCTCGCCAAGAAGTGGTACGCCCAGGTAGTGGAACCGTGCAAGCGGGCCAACCCCGCCCCGCAGACGGAAGACGACGGCGGCACGGCCGCAGCGTTGGCCACGGCCAGGAAGCAGTACGAATGCCTGACCAAGGCCGGTCTCAGCGACCTCCACCAGCCGACCAACGACGACCCCGCACTCTTCACCGCGGCCGGCGTCAGCAAGTACGTCGGCCAGAACGTCGATCCCAAGAGCAAGGAAATCCTGCACCAGTGCGGCCTCGGAGGTTAGCACCGACCCTTCGCTGACCCGGGCGGCTGGGACACGGCCGCCGTGCCCGCCGCCCGCCCGGCACAAGCCCCGACATGCCTGCCTCGCAAGGCAGTTTCCCCTGACCGCACCCCTTTTGGAGACCCATCGCCATGCCCACCCCCACCGTCCGGCGCGCCCTGCTGCCGATACCCCTGCTGCTGGGATCCGCTCTGATCGCCGCCTGCGGGGCAGGTTCGGGTTCGGGTTCGAACTCCCTCGGCCAGGCCGCCTCCGGCCACCCGTCCGTACCACTGACCGTCACCCCGGCGAACGGCACCCAGCAGGCGACGCCCGGCTCGCCGATAGCCGTCAGGGCCGGCCACGGCGGCCGCATCGCCTCCGTCAAGGCCGTCGACGGCAAGGGGCACGACGAACCGGGCAAGCTCTCCGGTGACGGCTCCGCCTGGACGTCCGACCAGACGGTCACGCCGTCGACCACCTACAAGATCACCATCACGACACGCGCCTCGGACGGCCAGAGCTCCACCGTCACCGACTCCTTCACCACGCGGCGCCCGGAGAAGACCAACAAACTCACCAACGCCCCGGCGAACGGAGGGACCGTCGGTACCGGCATGCCGATCTCCCTCCTCTTCGACAACCCGGTCGACAAGACCCACCGAGCCGCCGTCGAGAAGGCGTTGAAGGTCACCACCACGCCGCGGGTGGAAGGGAGTTGGGGCTGGGTGAAGGACTACTCGGGCAAGGACCGGATCGACTGGCGGCCCAAGGACCCCTGGCCCGCGGGGACCAAGGTCTCCGTGCAGGGCGCACTCAACGGCCTCGACTCCGGCAAGGGCGGCTGGTTCGCCCGCGACTACGACTTCTCCTTCACCGTCGGCTCCGCCCACCGGGCCGTCATCGACGTGCCCTCGCACACCCTGACCATGTACGACGGCAACCGCGAGGTCGGCCAGGTGCAGGGCTCGGCCGGGTCCGCGCAGAACCCCACCCGAGGCGGCACCCACACCGTCACCAGCAAGAACCCGGCCGAGACCATGGACTCGCACACCATAGGCTTCGGCGACCAGTGGTCCCTCAAGGCCAAGTGGGTCGTCCACATGACCGCCTCGGGGACCTTCCTCCACTCCGCCCCCTGGAACCATTCCATCGGCGTGGAGAACAACAGCCACGGCTGCTTCGGCATGACCGACGCCGACGCCAAGAAGGTCTACGACTTCCTCACCCTCGGCTCGCTCGTCGAGGTCAAGGGGTCCAGCAGCACGGTGCAGACCGACCCCGGCAACGGTCTCGAGGACTGGCAGGAGACCTGGCAGCAGTGGCAGCGCCGCAGCGCACAGGAATGAAGCACCTGTGCGCGATCCGGTGACCGGCCTGCGGAGCCTCATCTGGGTGGCCATGACGGCCAGCGGACGGGAGCCGGTCACCGCCGGCGATCGGCAGGCCACGACCGACGCGCGGAGGGGCGGCAGGCCCGTGACCGGCTACGGCGTCGTCCATAAGCGCACGCACCCCTGTCGCCCGCAGACGAACGGCAAGGCCGAGCGCCTGAATCGCACCCCGCTCGACGGACGGGCGTACGCGCGCCCGTACTCCAGCAACGCCGAACGCACCGAAGCCCTGACGGACTCCCTCCGCACCCACAACTACCACCGGTGCCCCACCGCACTCGACGGCCAACCACCCATCAGCCGTGTCAACGACCCTGCGGGTCAATACAGCAGGTCCTAGCCCGGTGCCTGGCTCCCATCGAGAGCCCGGCGCAGCTGGACGACTGCGTACACGGCCATCACGATGCCAGAGCCCTGCGCCATGCCGCACAGGAAGTCTGTCGGCAGCAGAACACTCGATACCAGCATCAGCGGGCCTACAGTCAGCAGGACCAGGGTCTTGTTCGGGATGGCACTGAAGGTCTTCCGCGTCATACAGGCAGCATAAGGGAACCCGCCCACGTGACGACGATCGGAGCGTGGATGCTCCAGGGGCCCACTCGACGGCTCCTTCGGTCGACTCGCCAGACAGGTCCTGGCCCAGCAGGTCGCCCAGCTACCAGGTTGTGGCCGAACTGCGTGACGGAATCAAGGAATTGGCCGAGGGCTTCACTCCCGACCGGGACGATCCGGGTGTGGCTGCACCCGGAGGCGGAGGACCTCGCGAACCGGCTCGAAGCGCACTTCGGAGAGGAGGAACGCCAACTCGCCAACGCGCTGGACGCGATAGGGCCGACGCCGGTGCGCGGCTGCGTGGTCGAGTGCGTATGGGCTTGACTGTGCCGGTGCTCCACCGCTCCACCGCTCCGCCTGTGTCCCGACGGCCGTCCCGTTGCTCGGACGGCCGCGTCACCCCCGCCAGGGTGGTGGTGAGCGCCCCTCACCACGCCGTGCCCGCAACCGTTCCTGACGGCCGCCGAGAACGCGCCTTTGGTCCGGACCCGACCTGCTCCGGACGCGTTCGCGGGCGCCGCAGTACAGTTGTCCCAGATCATGCATGCGGGGCTCGGCAGGAGGCTACACACGTGTCAGGGCGGCCGGACGGGACCCAGCAGGAGCCCGCGGGGCAGCCTCCGGAATCCTCGGGGGCGCCCGAGCCGGACCTCCCGAACATCGCCGTGTGGGAGGCGATGAAGCAGCAGCCGCTGCGCTTCCTCACCTCCGGCTGGCCGGTACGCTGCTGGGCCTTTCTGCTCGGAGGCTTCCTGCTCGGCCTGGCCGTACTGGTGAGCCTCGCCGTGCTGCTCTGCTTCGGGGTGCTGCTCTCGGTCGCCGGGGTGGGCCTGGTGGTCTTGGCGGTCACCATGGTGTTCGGTCTGCCCGTCGCCAACATGGAGCGCAGGCGCCTGCGGCTGGTGGAGCCGGTGCCGCCGCCGGACCCGCACCGCTCACTGACCGGCGCCGGTGCGCGAACCTGGTTGCAAACACGGCTGAGAGAACGCGCGACATGGCGTGAACTGGGCTATGCCGTCATCCTCGCGGTCTTCTTCACCGGAGCAAACGCCGGTTTCGTGGTGCTGCTCGGGCTTTCGGGGATGCTGGTGGCGACCCCGGTCGTCGTCTGGGCGCTCGCCCCCGAGACCGTAATGATCATTCCGGGGCAGGCGATCGGCGGCCCGTTGGCCGCCCTGCCGTTCTGCGGCCTGGGGCTGCTCGGCCTGGTGCTGAGCGCGTACGTGGCGGGTCTGTTCGCGGCCGCGCAGGTCAAGACGGCCTGGTTCCTGCTGTCCCCACGCGACGAGCCGTCCCAGAGCCGGGTCATCGAACTCACCCGCTCCCGTGTCCGGCTGGCCGATGCCTTCGAGGCCGAGCGGCGCCGGATCGAACGCGATCTGCACGACGGCGCGCAGCAGCAACTGGTCGCGCTCACCATGACCCTGGGCCTGGCCCAGCTGGAGATGGGGGAGAGCGACTCCCCGGCCGCCGAGCTCGTCGCCCGCGCCCGACTGGAGGCCCGAGGGGCGCTGGACGAGCTGCGCAGACTGGTCCGCGGCATCCACCCGCAGGTACTGACCGACCACGGGCTCGCCGCCGCGGTGGCGGAGGTCGCGACGGGGCACCCGCTGCCCGTCACGGTCGACATCGACCTGCCGCACCGGCTGCCCGGCATGGTCGAGACCACGGCGTACTTCACCGTGACGGAAGCGCTGACCAACGCGGCCAAGCACAGCAGTGCGTCCCAGGTCACGGTCGTCGGCAGGTACGTGAACGAGCGGCTTATCCTGCTGATCACCGATGACGGAAACGGTGGCGCGGACCCCGCCGAGGGAACCGGGCTGTCGGGATTGGCGGACCGTATGGCGATTCTCAAGGGCCGGCTGGTGGTGTCCAGCCCCAAGGGCGGTCCCACCCAGCTTCGAGTGGAGGTGCCGTGCTCCGGGTAGTGCTGGCCGAGGACTCCGTGCTGCTGCGCGCCGGACTCGTCGAACTCCTCACCCGCAGCGGCCACGAGGTGATCGCCGCGGTCGGCGACGCCGCGGCACTGGCCCGCGCCGTGGACGAGCAGCCTCCGGACATCGTGATCACCGACGTCCGGATGCCGCCCGGTTTCCGGGACGAGGGGCTCAAGGCCGCGCTGGAACTGCGGGCCCGCCACGAACGGCTCCCGGTCCTGGTGCTCTCCCAATACGTCGCCACCGCGTACGCCACCCAACTGCTCAGCGGCGACGGCCGGGAGGCAGCCGGCCTCGGATACCTGCTCAAGGACCGGGTGGGAGAGGTCTCCGAGTTCCTGGACGCCCTGCAGCGGGTCGCGCACGGCCAGACCGTCATCGACCCCGAGGTGGTGCGCGTGCTGCTGGTCCAGCAGACGGCCAGCCAGCCGCTGCGCCAGCTCACCCCGCGCGAGCGCGAGGTCCTCGCGCTGATGGCGGAGGGCCTCAACAACCAGCTGATCGCCCGGCGGTTGACTGTGACCGAGGCTTCCGTGGTCAAGCATTCCAGCAACATCTTCATGAAGCTGAACCTCGGCCCCAGCGACGGCAACCGGCGGGTCCTCGCCGTCCTCGCCCATCTGCGAGGCGAGTCGGCCTGAGCCTGGGCGGCCTGCGACGGATCGGGTCCTGAGGCTTGGCCTCAGGACGGGCCGTCTGCTACCTGCTCCCGCAACGTCAGGAGCCTGCTGGAAGCGGCGACCGCGCCGTGGCGCGATCTGCTGCCCACGCCCCTCCGTGAACTGCCCGTCCGGCTTGCCCCTGCCGGTGCGGCACGGCTGTCCGCGGGGCGCGGGCGGGTCGTGGTGGGGGAAACCCGACCAGGAACTCTCGACCTAGCTCTGATGACCTTGGAGGCCCCGGCGGCTGCAATGGCACAGTGAGTTTGCGTCGAGGCGAATACCCGGTCATCGAATCCGCGACCCCTCCCGTCCCCTGGTGGAACCGCCGGGGGACGTGGGCCGCGGGGTGGCTGCTCGCCGCCCTGTGGGCCGCCGCCTTCCCCGTGGCCTCCTCGCTCGACACGCACCGGCTCTGGGGAACGAGTGCCGCGCTGGGATACACGGCCGCGGCGGTCGTCTCTTATGGGCTGCCAGGCCCGCGCGCCCGTCGCGCGGCGGTGACCGCCGCGCTGGCCGGTGCGGTGGTGGCGCCCCTGCTCTTCCTGGTCCTGACGGGAAGGGCCCAGAGCGAGGTCGACGTGATCGAGCGCTCCGGGCAGCTGCTCCTTGAGCAGGGAACCCCCTACCTCCCCCACCCGCTCAAGGTCACGGACTACACGCCGTACCTTCCCGCCATGGCACTGCTCGGCATCCCCAACGCACTGATGGGCGAGCACAGTTGGGCGGCGAAGCTGTTCGGCGACGCCCGGATCTGGTGCGCGGCGGTCTTCGTCCTGAGCCTGCACGCCGCCGGCCTGACGCTCCGCCAGTCCGGCGACCCGGCCCGCCGCGTCGGTCGCCACGAGCGGATACCGTACGGATCGGCCATGGCAGTGCTGATCGCCTGTCCCGTGGTGGCCCTGCCCCTGTGCGTCAGCGGAGTGGACCTCCCGATGACCGGGTTGTGCTGCCTGGCGCTCGCCCTGGCGGCCCGCGGACGCCCGGCGGCGGCGGGCCTGGCGCTCGCCGTGGCGTGCTCCCTCAAGTGGACCGCCTGGCCCGCGGTCGCGGTGGTCCTGGTCCTGCTCGGCCGGGTGGCGGGCGGCCGGGCGGCCCTGCGGTGCGCGGGCACCGCGGCGGTCGGCGCGACCCTGCTGATCGCGCCCGGCGCACTGCTCTCACCCGCCGCCATGGTCGAGCAGGTGCTGGCCTTCCCGACCGGACACGGCGTCCTGCCGACCCCGGCGGCCAGTCCGCTGCCCGGCCGGCTGCTGGCCGATCTGGGTCCGGCGGGCTGGTACGCGGCCGTCGGGCTGCTGGTCTGCGGGGGGCTCGCCGTCGCCGTATCTCTCGTACGGCGCCCGCCCGTTCACCTGCGGACCGCGGCCGACCGGCTCGCGATCGGCCTGCTGGTCGCCTTCACCCTGGCGCCCGCCGGACGCTTCGGCTATCTCGCCCTGCCCGTCGTGCTGATGGTGTGGGCCCGGCTGGTGGACCCCCGCGAACCGGTTCCCCACCTGCCGGTGCCGACCCACCGGACACCACCAGTGGTCCCGTCCCGAGCCCCGTACGCCAGCGCCGGTGCTGGAGGAATCCGGTGACCGCTCCGTTCCCGCCCCAACCGCGGTCGCCCGGGCCGAGCCCATCCCGCATCGGCTACGGCTGCCGCAACCACCTCTTCGTCTCGTAGGCCCGTGTCCGACAGGTCCAGGTCGCCAGGCTCCATGTCCGGCGGCCCCTATGTCCGGCGGGACCATGCCCGCCCGGCCCCGTATCCGGCAGTCAAGATCATCCACACCGAAGGCAGCGACGGCATCCGTGAGCACCACCCTCGTCATCACCAACGACTTCCCGCCCCGCCAGGGCGGCATCGAGACCTTCGTCCACGCGCTGGCCACCCGCATACCCGGCAACGACGTAGTGGTCTACGCCTCGAACGAGACGGGGGCGGCCGAGTACGACGCCACCCTGCCGTTCCCCGTGATCCGGGAGTCCACCCGCACCTTGCTGCCGACCCGGCGCATCACCCGCAGAGCGGTCGCGATCGCCCGCGAACACGGCTGCGACCGGGTCTGGTTCGGCGCGGCGGCGCCGCTCGCCCACATGGCCACCGGCCTGCGCCGGGCCGGCATCCGCAGGACCGTCGCCACCACCCACGGCCACGAGATCTGGTGGGCCCGCACCCCCGGAGCCCGCCAGGTCATGCGGCGCATGGGCGACAGCGTGGACGTGGTGACCTACCTGGGCCAGTACACCCGGTCCTGGATCGCGCCTGCCCTCGGACCGCGGGCCCGGATGAGCCGGCTGGTACCGGGAGTCGACCCCGCGGAATTCCGGCCCGACCTCCCCGCACCGCGCGTCCGAGAACTCCGCGACCGGTACGGCATCAGTGGCCGGAAGGTCATCCTGTGCGCCTCGCGCCTGGTGCCGCGCAAAGGGCAGGACACCCTCATCCGCGCGCTGCCGCTCATCCAACGAGCCGTACCGGGCGCGGCGTTGGTGATCGTCGGCCAGGGCCCGTACGAGCGGCGGCTGCGCGCTCTGGCCCGCAAGCACACCGCGGAGGGCTCCGTCGTCTTCGCGGGCGGCAAGGGCCACCCCGAAATGCCCGCGTTCTACGCCGCGGCGGACGTGTTCGCCATGCCGTGCCGCACCCGGCGGGCCGGCCTGGAGGCGGAGGGCCTGGGCATTGTCTTCCTGGAGGCCGCGGCCAGCGGACTGCCCGTGATCGTCGGCGACTCCGGCGGCGCGCCCGACACCGTGCTCGAAGGCGAGACCGGGCACGTGGTCGACGGCACTGACGTCGGGGCCGTCGCCCGGTCCATCGCGACGACCCTGCTTTCACCGGACCGGGCCGCGATGGGCGCCGCAGGACGCGAATGGGTCGAACGGCAGTGGTCCTGGGACGTCTCGGCCCGCCGCCTCACCCAGCTCCTCGACCCCGAACTCGACCTCGACCGGCTGCCCGAGCCGGACGCGCGCCTGCGCTGACGCAGGCGTACCGGCCCCGGCTCCGGCGGCCTCCACCCCGCTCCGAGGCGGCCGATGGTAGGGAAAACCCTTCCGAAGAGTCTCCTCACAGGCCCACTTTGTCGTGCGGCGACGGGGCGAAGGGACCGCGCGTCTACGACTGGGCCGCGGCCAAACTGCCTGCCAACCTGGTCTTCGACCCTGATCCGCCCACCCATCACCGCTGGGTGATGGCCCGCCGCAGCCTCTCCGACCCCGACGAACTCGCCTACTACCTTGCCTACGCACCCGTCGATATGGAGATTGCCGAACTGGCCCGGATCGCCGGCTCCCGCTGGGCGATCGAGGAATGTTTCCTGGCCGCGAAGAACGAGTGCGGCCTCGACCAGTACGAAGTCCGCCGCTACACAGGCTGGTATCGGCACATCACCCTGGCCATGCTCGCCCATGCTTTCCTCACCGCTCTTGCGGCCCAGGCAGGCGACGCCGAAAAGGGGGCTGCAGAAACGGATCAGCCCTCATCGACCTCACCGTGGCGGAGATCAGACGACTCCTGGGCGCTCTGCTGCCCCACCCACGAGCCAACCGTGACCCCATCACCCACGCATTGACATGGTCGACCTGGAGAAGACAACGCCAAGCCATCGCCCGCCACTACCACTACCGCAGAAGGACCAGCTCAAGACACGAACCGCTGTTGGAGTACTGGTCTGCGTCGAGACGGCCTGGTGGACCGGGATGTCGGCGGCATGGCTCAGGCGCGGCGGGCCCGCCAGAGCCATGCTGCTGTGCCGGCGATCAGGGCGAGCGCCATCAGGTTGGCCAAGAGGGCCGGGGTACCGCCCTTCGGGCCGCCGCTGGACAGGTTCCAGGTGACGATGACGGCGGTCGGCAGGAGGGCGGTAAGTAGTACGCCGGTAGTTTTCTGGACGGCGGTCCAGTGCACTGAGGTGCAGAGAAGAACCGCGCCGATGATGCGGAAGAGGACGCCGAACAGCGGCCCGGGGAGGTCGGGGAAGATCATCATGAAGGGCAGCGAGAGGGTGAGCATCAGGAGCGGGACCAGGGGGTGGACCTTGCCGCGCCGGGCGGGTGCGCTGACACCGCCGGCCGGGGCCCCGGCGGCTATGTTCCCCGTCTCGGCCAGTGCCGTTGCCGCGATCGTGCGAGGGTCGCCCAACTCCGCGAGGACCTCGCCGATCGCGACGTCGGGGCGTTCGGCGCGCGTCACCTCGATGTGTTCGGCGAGATCGGCGAGGAGTTCCTGGCGGCGGTCGGCGGGGAGTGCGGAGGTCTCGCGCTCGACGGCGGAGAGGTAGCCGCGAATGGGGTCGGCAGAGGTGTTCATGTGAGGTCTCCGGTGGAGGGGTGCGGGGTGGTCAGGAAGGCGTCGACGGCGTTGCGGAAGCCGGGCCAGACGCGGGTGAACTCGTCGAGTGCGGCCCGGCCGCTGTCGGTGAGCGCGTAGTAGCGACGGGGTGGTCCGGAGGCGGACTCCTGCCAGGTGGTGGTGACCAGGTCGTCGCGGCGGAGTCGGGAGAGCAGCGGGTAGACCGTGCCCTGGCTGGTAGCCAGGGCGCCGGAGTCCTCCAGGGCGTGGAGGAGTTCCACGCCGTAGCGGGGGCGGTCCCGCATCAGGGCGAGTACGCAGTACTCCAGGACGCCCTTGCGCAGCTGGGCCGCTGCCCGGGCTTGCTTGGTCGAATCACCTGGTTCCATGCGATGCAAGATACCTGGTGGGGCAAGTGAATGGGAAGGAGAGGGCCCCCTGAGTCAGTACTGGTACCCGCTACCGGCTGCCGGCCAGATCCCGGTGGATGACGCGGGCGGCGGTCTCCACGGTGGCCACCCCGTAGCCCATGGTGTCGCTGCCGCTGGAGAGGACGGCCATCGCGTAGTCGTTGCCGCTGTCGGTGAACGAGCCGACGCTGTGCACCCGCCACCCCTGTCCCGTACGCGGTAGCCAACCGTTCTTCACGTGGACGGTCGCCGAGGCGGGCGCCCCCGCCGGAACGCCCCACCGTTGGTCGGGGACGACGTGCCGCATGAGGTCGAGCGCGTATTCCCGGGACTTCGGGCTGAGCACCGTGCCGTCCGTCGTCAGGAGCCGCATCAGGGTGAGTTGGTCGGCGGCGGTGATCTGGGTGAGGCCCCAGGAACCGTGGGTGCCGGGCATGGTGTCCGGCATGCCCGCCAGGTTCAGGAAGCGCTGGATCCCGGCCGGGCCTACCTGGCGCCACAGGGCATTGGTCGAGGCGTTGTCCGATTTGGTGATCATGGCGGTGGTCAGATTGACCTCGTGCGGCGTCAGCGCACGGTGCGCCTCCTCGGCCTGCCGGAGTAGCGCTCCGAGGACGGTGACCTTGACCACGCTCGCGGAGTCGAAGGGGGTGCCGGCCTGGAACTCGCAGCTCGTCTCGGAGCCGCGGTCGTAGAGGGCGAGTGCCGAAGAGCCCTGGCGCCCCTTGAGTGCGTCGGCGATGTCGTGAGACAGGGTGGGGGCCAGACCCTCCTGCTTCGAGGTGCAGACAATCTCGGCGTCGCCCACCAGGGCGGTGCCGGTGGTCTTCGAGGTGGGGCTCGCCGCGCTGAGTGCCGTGACCGCCGCGCCGGTGGCCATCAATGCGGCCAGCCCGCGGAGTGCGATAGGTGATCTGTGCATGAAGGCGGTGTGTCCTGTCGCGCTGTGTGCGTTCTCCGGCCCGGCTCCCCATAGGGAATCGCCCGGTATTTCACCGGTACGGCTATCAAGCGACGCCCCGTACCCGGAAGCGGACACTCCGAAAGAATGCGAGCTCATTGCCCGATTCGAGAAGGGAGGCTGCGCGCGATGTTCACTAAACGGGCAATAGGGATGTATCGGACTGCGGTCGCGGGGTGGAAGATTCGCCGTGGACCGGACGGTGTGCGTGACTGATCTCCAGCTCCTGGCCGACGTCCTCGCCACCGACTACCTGTACGGCAGGTGAACTCCGGAACCGACCGAGGAACACCGAGCCCGCGCGCTGGCGATGGGGACCGCCGCCGAGGGCGGCCTGGACCAACTCGCCACCGGGGGAGTGCCCACCGCATCCGCCACCGCCCAGCTGCTGCGCCCACACCCCGAGGCGGAGTCGTGGCGACTGGACGAGGTGCTGCTCGCCTACCCGACTGGCGACGGAGAGGCACAGGCCCTGGTGCGGGATCTGCTGCACGCCATGGCCAACGGCCATCTTCCGGGCCTGCCAGCGCACCACGAGCGGTACGTCCAAGCGCCGGCCACCTACACCGGCAACGACCTGACGGTGTCCACCGCGGGCGGCGTCACCAGCACGCGGAACTGGCAGCTCCGCGCCGCACTGCAACTCCTCGTGACCTGCCCAACTACCGTGCTCAACCCTCGCCGGGAGAACTTCCTGATGCACGATCCGGTGGCGGCCGTCCAAAGCCCGGCGCGGCTGGTGCGTGTGCCGACGAACGGCTCGACTGGTGTAGGGCCACATTCGGAATGCCCCGTTCCGGTGTGGTGACCTGGGCGTTCTCAACCGTCTCACTTGAGGGACACGACACTCTTCCGCAGTCCATCCGGCGAGCCTTTCACCACCTCCATGACGCGTGAGGCTAGATCAACTTCTTACGCCGCGGAGCCAGCATTGATCACGACTCCGTACACGCCTAGAGCAACTCGTCGGCCTTCCGGCTGCGCAGGGTGAAGCCGCTGCCACGACTCAGGGGGCCCGGAAGAGCGAATCTTCACTGGGGCGGTTGCCGCCGGGAAGCTCTCCAGTCGTCATGGAGAACCAGTGTGAAGCATTTACTCAACTCGCCTGGGTGTCAACGGCGGTGAGGTGGCTGGCCGAGCCACCGAGCTATCTGATCGGCCCGGCTGTATGTCTGCTACGCGACCAATTCCCGGAGCTGTTGGGTGGTCGGCCCCACCATCGTGTCGTTCCACGCCCAGCACAAGGCGATCAACCCCGAGCCGGATCAAGTTGATCAAGCAATCGGCCATCGTCACGGGCGACTTCGTCAACATTGACCCCGAGGTCGACACCGAGCGGCCCGGCCAGGTCTGGGCCGGGGTGGAACGGGAGGGTGAATCCCGTGCATCGCCGATGCCGCAACGCTGACGGATTCGTTGGCGGACCGAGGAGGCTCCGTGACCAGCGAAGTCCGCTGAGCGCGCGCCCCTTGTGACCGCGCCCCGCTGAGCACATCGCCGGCACCGACCTTTTGGAGACTCGATGACGACGAACACCATCCGGGGCGTCCCGTCAGCAGCCGGGGGCCTGCCGGTGATCGGCCACTCGCTGTCTGTCGCCCGCGATCCCCTGGGGCTGCTGAACTCCCTGACAACCCACGACGGTCTGGCTCGGGTCCGCGTGGGCACCTCGCAGTACGTTGTGGTCTGCGACCCTGGCCTCACCCATCACGTTTTCGTCAACGATCGTCTGTTCGACAAGAGCGAGTGCGTCAATTCCTACCGGACAGTGCTGGGCACCGGACTTTCTTTCTGCCCGCACACGTCGCACCGACGGCTGCGGCGACTGGTCCAGCCGGCCTTTCACCCTGCTCGGCTGGCCGACTACGCCCATGTCATGACCCGCCAGGCCGACGCGCTCACGCAGGACTGGCAGCCGGGACAGGATTTCGACGTCACCGCCGAGATGACCCGGCTGACCACGCGCATCATGATGGAGGCCCTGTTCTCCGAGAGCCCGTCGCCGGCGTGCCTGCAGCAGATCATCGACGACATGACCACCGTCGTCAGGGGCACCTACGTGCGTACCGGTGTGCCACGAGCGGTGTCCTGGCTGCCCCTGCCCGACCATCACCGCTATCAACGGGCCGAGCGCCGTCTGAGGCAGTTCGCCAGTGACGTCTTGTCCCGCCGCCGTGCCGAAGGCATCGGCCACGGTGACTTCCTCTCCGTGGTGCCGGCCGCCGACGCCCCCGCCCGACCGGAACAAGGGCTGACGGACATCGAGATCCACGATCAGCTTCTGAACCTGCTCGGGGCAGGCGTGGACAACAGCGCCGCAAACCTCGCCTGGGCCCTGCACCTGCTGGCCGTGCACCCCGACGTCGAGGAACGCCTGCACGCCGAGGTCGACACCGTCCTGGCCGGTGCTCCCGCCACCCTGGAACACGTGCCCCATCTGGTCCTCGCCGGCCGAGTGATCACCGAGACCCAGCGCCTGTTCCCGGCACCGTGGGTGATGCTCCGCACCGTCACTGCCGACACCCACCTCGGAGGCCATCCCCTCCCGGCCGGGACCCACCTCGTGATCAGTCCCTACCTCATCCACCGCCGGGAGGACCTGTACGAACAACCCGAACGCTTCGACCCCGACCGTTGGGACCCCGGCCGGAGCACTCCGCCGCCACGCAACGCCCACATCGTCTTCGGAGCCGGCCCCCGCAAATGCGTCGGCGACCGGTACGCCACCGTTGAGGCCATCGTCGTACTGGCCACGATCACCAGCCGTTGGCGCCTGCGCCCCCTGACCGCATCGCCCCCGCGCGCCGCCGTGGCAAGCGCGCTCAGACCACGGGGACTGCGCATGGGGCCCGTGCCTCGTGAGCCCCGCCCACAGACCGCCAACGACAAGACCCCGGCAGGTGCACGATGACCACGACCGTCACCGTCACTCCCGTACGGGGCCGCCGTGAGACCACGTCGTTCATCCGGTTTCCCTACACCGTCTACCGCAACGATCCGCTGTGGGTGGCCCCGCTGGAGCGCGAGCAGCGCGCTTTTCTGGATGCGCGCCGCAACCCCTTCCATGAGGTGGGCCGGGTCGAACTATTCCTGGCCCGGCGCCACGGCACGGTCGTGGGGCGGATCGCCGCTGTCGCCGATCCCCGCTTCCACGAGCGGCACGATGAGCGGTGCGGCCAGTTCGGCCTGTTCGAGTGCGTCGATGACGCCGCGGCGGCTGCGGCTCTGTTCGACGCGGCGAGCGGCTGGGCCGCCGGGCAGGGGCTGAGCCGGATGCTCGGCCCGCTCAGTTTCTCCACGAACCACGAGTGCGGGGTGCTCGTCGACGGCTTCGACCGCCCTCCCACGATGCTCATGCCGCACAACCCCGCCTACTACCCGGAGCTCTTCACCCGCTGCGGTTTCACCAAGGCCAAGGACCTGCTGTCCTGGCGGGTCCCCATGCCCGCCGACGGCGAGCCCCCCGCTGTCGTCCGCCGGGCAGTCGAACGCGCCCTGAACGCGCCCGACGTGTGTGTACGGCCGCTCGACCCCCGGCGCTTCGACGCCGACGTTGCCGCCATGCACGACATCTACAACGATTCCTGGTCCGAGAACTACGCCTCTGTTCCCATGACCGGCCGGGAGTTCACCCACGCGATCGGGCAGATGAAGCCCTTGCTGCGCCCGGAACTGGTGCAGATCGCCGAGGTTCACGGCCGGCCCGCCGCCTTCACCCTCGTCATGCCCGACACCAACCAGGCACTGGCAGCCGCCCGGGGCCGCCTCACCACCTACGGCCTGCCCATCGGACTTGTCCGGATCCGTCATGCCTCGCGCCGGATCGATCGCATCCGGGCCATCGCCACCGGGACCAGGAAGGAACACCGCGCCCGCGGACTCGCGGGGGCCCTGCTCACCCAGGCCCAGCGCACCGCGTTCCGCCTCGGCTACACCGAGACCGAGCTCTCCTGGATGCTGGAGGACAACCGCGACGCCAACCGTTCCACCAAGGCGTTCGGCGGCATCCACTTCCGCACCCACCGCCTCTACGAGCGGACCACGGCATGAGGTACCTGGTGACCGGCGCCACCGGATTCATCGGGCGGCGGCTGGTCGGGCATCTCATCGGGCAGGGACATGACGTTACCGCCCTGGTGCGCGGCGCTTCGCCGCTCGGGGGTGCCCGGACAGTCCGCGGGGACCTCGCCACCGGATCGGGACTCCCGGCAGCCCTGGACGGCGCTGATCGGATCATCCACCTCGCCGGACTCACCAAGGCTCCCAGCCCCGCCACCTTCGCCGCGGTCAACATCGAAGGGACCCGGCTCCTGTGTACCGCGGCCGCAGCGATGCCGCAGCCGCCGCCCCTGGTCTACTGCTCCTCCCTCGCGGCCTCCGGCCCCGGCCGGCTGCGCAGCGAACTGGACCCGCCGAACCCGGTCTCGGCCTATGGGCGCAGCAAACTGGGCGGAGAGCAGGTGGTGCATGCCGCCGGCCGGGTGCCGGGCATCGTCGTGCGCCCGCCCATCGTGTACGGAACGGGTGACCGCGAGTTCCTGCCCCGCCTGGTGTCCGCGGTCCGTGCCGGGATCCTGCCCGCCCTGGGGCCCCGAGGCGAGCGGTACTACTCGCTCATCCACGTCGACGACCTGTGCGCGGCCCTGCTCACGGCGGCGGAGACCGGCACCGCGGGGTTCACATACCACGTGAGCGACGGTGTCGAGCACCGCTGGGAGGACATCGGTGCCGCCGTCGCGGCCGTTCTCGGCCGACGGCGCCCGCGGGTCGTCCACATCCCCGCCGCGCCGGCCTCGGCCGTGGCTCGCACGCTGGGGCGCACCTCGATACTCAACCCCGACAAGGTCACCGAACTCCTGCACCCCGCCTGGACCTGCGCCGCCGGCAGGCTGCCCTTCACTCCGCGGATCCCCCTCCACCAGGGCCTGACCACAGCCTTGTCGCGGCAGCCACTCACGACGCCTTGAAAGGTAGGACCGTACCCATGCGCCGGAGACTCTCCCCATACGAGCGTGCTGTGTGGGCGGCCGGGGAAGTGCTGCCCGTCAACTTCACGGCGATCGCCCGTGTCGAGGGCCACGTCGACCCCGACGACATCCGCGCCTCCCTCACCTCCACCCGCCGGCGCCACCCCCTGCTCGGAGTACGCGTCGCCGACGCCGGCCGGTGGCGCGCATGGCTGACCACCGAAGCCGTCCCCGACCCGCAACTGCGCGTGGTCAACACCACCGCACCTGACGCCTGGGCCCGTGTGGTCGAGGAAGAACTCCCCCGTAGGTTCGATACCGCCACCGGCCCCCTCGCCCGCTTCGTCCTCGTGGACGCGGGAGACACCTTCGATCTCATCGCCGTCTGCCACCACCTCGTCTGCGACGGCATCTCAGCGAGCATCGTCATCGACGACATCCTGCGAGGCTCCGCGCACGAGGTGCCCCGGCCCCGCCCCGTCCCGGCCGTCGACGACCTCGTGCCGCGCCCCCGGCCGGAACTCTCGGATCTACGCAAACTCGCCCGCGCGCTCGGCGGGTCCACCCGTCCCGTCCGGCACACCGGGCCCCTCGCCTGCACCACATGGTTGCTGTCCGCCGAGGAGACCACCGCCATCCTCACCCGTTGCCGCGCCGAAGGGGCCACACTGCAAGCAGCACTCTGTGCCGCCTTTGCCCGCGCGTTCCCCCACCCGGCCGACATCTCCGTTCCGGTCGACCTGCGCCGCATCCTCGCCCCCGCTGCACAGAACGCCGTCGGCCTCTATGCCACGAGCATCGTGCGGCCGGTCGACGGCACCGCCCCCGTCGGCTTCTGGACCCTGGCTCGTCACGTCAGAGCCGACCTTCAACACCATGTCGGCCCCGACGAACTCAGTCCCCTCGTCCGCGCGTTCCGTGTACTGCGTTTCCTTCCCCACAAGACGATGGGATCGCTGATCCGCGGCAGCGAGGCACACGGAGCACGCTTCGACGTCTCCATCAGCAACGCCAACCTGCCCAACCGTCCGGACTACGGTCCGCTGCGGCTGTCCGCCATCTACGGCGCGGCGCACACCAGCCTCTCCGGTGCACCCCTGGTCATCGTCGTCGGATACGACGGACAACTGTTCCTCAGCGTCACCTCAGGCGACGAAACCGGCTCGAAGCAACTGTGCGAACGGGCCATGTCCCAGCTGGCGGACGCCCTCGCCTCGCCACCTGTACCAGCACAAAATCACACCTGAGAGCAGTGGCCGGTCCACGGCCTACGTTGTTGACGCAGTACAGCCGCCATTGATCAACTCTCCTGCCTCAGGGCGGGAGGGTGGCCGGCACGCGGTGGCGTCCCCCCAGATCGATACGCATGAGGTGAATTCTGTTGCCCGACGTGTTGGACAAGGCCCGGATCTGGACCCCTGAGCATCTGGTGGCGACGGGCCGCCAGGCGTATTTCCGTCCGGTGAGCGGCTGGTACGGCGGAACCGAGGTGGACTTCGAGGGACGCCGGCTCATCATGACGGCGTCCCACGACTATCTGGGGCTGTCGGCGGACCCCCGGGTACGGGAAGCGGCCGCCGAGGCGGTACATCGGTTCGGCACGTCCCTGGGCGGGTCACGGATCATCAACGGGTCTCTGGAACTCCACGAGCGGTTGGAAGAGCGCCTGGCGGCGTTCCTGGGTCACGAAGCGGCATTGGTGCTGCCGTCCGGATTCCAGGCGAACCTGATGCTGGCCCCGCTGATGGACCAGGGCACCGCAGTCTTCACCGACTTCGCCAACCACGCCTCCCTGAACGAAGCCGTACGGCTCGGCTCCCCGGTCAAGCACACATTCCTGCACGGGAACATGACGCACCTGGAGCGCCGGCTGGCCGCGGCCGACAGCCGGCTCGCCAAGCTGATCCTCACCGACGGCGTCTTCTCCGTCGACGGCGACGTCTGCGACCTGCCCGTCCTCACCGAGCTTGCCCGCGCGCACGGCGCGCGGATCGTCCTGGACAGCTCCCACGACCTCGGCATGCTCGGCGCCACCGGAGCCGGGGTCGCCGAACACTTCGGCCTGACCGCCGACCTCGTCACCAGCGCCCTGTCCAAGAGCCTGGCCTCGGTCGGCGGCGTCATCGCCGGCCCGGCCCACGTCATCCGCTACCTGCGCCACAACGCCCCGGCCGCGATCTTCACCGCGGCGGCCGCCCCCGCCAACGTCGCCGCTGCTCTGGCCGCGCTCGACATCCTCCAGACCGAACCCCACCGCCGCACCCGGCTCCTCGACCTCGCCGAACGCCTCCACAACGGCCTGCGCGCCCTCGGCTTCGACACCGGAACATCGACCACACCCATCGTCTCGGTCAAGGTCAGCGGCCAGGACCGCTGCTTCCGCACCTGGCGGCGGCTGTGCGAGGCCGGCGTCTTCACCGGACCCATCAGCCACCCCGGCGTAGCCCGCGGCCGCGAAGTCCTGCGCATCACCCTCACCGCCGCCCACACCGACCATCACCTCGAACACGTACTGACCGCACTCGAAGCCGTGGGACGCAAAGAGGGCATCATCCCCGACAGCCCACCCGGCACCCACACACCTGTCACCATCACCCGTCCGCCCGCCACAGCCGCCTAGCCGTCCGGCACTTGGTGCTCCACGACCACCGCCGGGGTGAACGGAATGACGGTGTTCATCCCTAATCGTGGACATCCTCGACCACCACGACGGCACTGCCCCGCCGCGTTCGCCGCAGGCACCGTTCGGCTACGCGCTCAGACCAGTCACCGTCGCCCTCGCCGACCTCCTGCCGACCACGCGAGAACCGGAGCGACCGTGAGCGCGTCGTGGCGGCATCGCCGGTGGGGGAGTGCGGACACCTGCCGCCCGCTCCTGCGGCCTGGCCGTCCGCACCGGCAGCATCACACCCGGCAAGGACGCCGACGTCATCCTGCTGCGCACCGACGACCTGGCCGTCTTCCCCGTCACCGACCCGGCCGGCTCGATCGTCACCGCGGGGCATTCCGGCATTGTCGACACCGTCCTCGTCGCCGGCCGCATCGTCAAGCAGAACGGCGCACCGGCCAAAGTCGCCCTGGCGCCGCTGGAGCAACGCCTGCTCGGATCCCGCGACCGGATCGCCGTGGCCGCTGGCATCCCGCTCGACGGCACCTGGACCCGCAGCCGTAACCGGCGCAGAAGCAGCAATCCTGTTCAGGGGCGGGCCTGGCTCGCGTCTGTCGGCCCCACCGTGCCGTGTACGGCCCACAGCGCACGCACGGCTCCCACACGCCGGCCCGCATGACGATCACGACATGCGCTGGCCGCCAGACCTTCCGGTGCCCCGCATCAGCCAGCGTCATCCATTAGACGGTGAGGGCGGTGGCGATCGCCTTGAGCTCGGTGTATTCGTCGAGGCCGTGGCGCCCGTACTCGCGCCCGAAGTCGCTGTTCTTGTAGCCGCCGAACGGCGCCTCCCAGTGCCGCGGCGCACCGTTGACGGAGAAGACGCCGGTGCGTACCGCACGTGCGACCTCGACCCCATGTACGGGATCGGCGGTGAAGACCGCTCCGCTCAGGCCGTACGGCGCGTCGTTGGCGATGCGGATGGCGTCTGATTCATCGTCATAAGGAATCACCACGATGACGGGCTCGAAGATCTCTTCCTGCGCGATACGCATCGAGTTGTCGACGTCGGCGAAGACCGTGGGCCGGACGTAGTAGCCGTTCTCCAGGCCCCGGGGTGCGCCCGGACCGCCGGCTACGAGGCGGGCGCCGGTGTCGATGCCGGAGGCGATGTACGCCTGCACAAGGTCACGTTGTCCCTCGCGGACCATCGGGCCGATGAAGGTCTTGGGGTCGGCGGGGTCGCCCACCACCAGGCTGTCGGCCAGGGCGGCGAGCGCGGCCACGATCTCCTCGTACCGGTTGCGCGGGGCGAGGACGCGGGTGAGGGCGACGCAGGCTTCTCCGTTGTTCGAGAAGCTGCCGGCTTCGACATCGGCGGGTGCGCCACCGGAAGCGGCGAGCATGCGTATGCTGACCAGCCGGTTCAGCGGCTCGCGGGTGCTGGTCCGGATCCCCTCCATGGCCGTCCCCTCAGGCGCCCGCTCCAACGCCTCCCGGAACAGCGCGGCCTCGGCATCAGTGGCGGCCCGGCCGTTTCCGGGGCTTTTCTCCGCCGAGCCGGCCCGTGGATCGATCGCCAGGTCGCGCTCACGGGCGATGGCCTTGACCAGGGAGGAACCGGTCCGGCCCAGACCAACCGCCTGTTCGACGCTGTCCAGATCCTCCATGTCCCCGTAGAGGTCGTTCAGGTGCAGGTCCGCGAATCCGGTGGCAACCAGCAAGGGCGGCAGCGCCACTGCCATGGCGACGGCCCGGCGTCGCATGCCTGCCAGCACACGCAACGTGCCAGGACAGCGGTACCCGAGCTGAACTGTCAGCCTGCTTCTCCTGCGGTCGAGCAGGCAGCCGGGGCTGGGTGGATGTGCACCCAACCCCGGCATGGCGGTGATCCTTTCTCCTACCCCGCCTGGAGGGCGAGGGTCGGGGAGAGCCGGGCGGCGCGGACCGCCGGATACAGTCCCGCCACCGATCCGATGAGGAGGGTGGCGGCGAAGCCGCCGCCGACCGCCCACAGGGGGACCACCCAGGGCATGCCGCCTGAGGCGGCGAACACGTAGGTGGCCGCCGCGCCCAGTACCACGCCGGCCAGTCCGCCGAGTCCGGACAGCAGGAGCGATTCGGTGACGAACTGGATGCGGATCTGGCCGCGGGTGGCGCCCAGGGAACGGCGCAGGCCGATCTCGTGGCGGCGTTCCAGTACCGAGATGATCATGGTGTTGGCCACTCCGACGCCGCCGACCAGGAGCGCCACGCCGCCCAGTCCGAGCAACAGGCTGTCGAACGCGCCCTCGGTCGCGGCCTTGGCCTGTAGGGCTGCGGACGGGTTGGAGACCTCGACGTTCTGCGGGTTCTGCGGGTCGGCGGTGCGTGCGAGCAGGTTGCGGACCGACTCGACGGAGGCGTCCGAGGAGCGTTCGTAGATCTGGGTGGGATGACCGTCGAAGTCCAGGAGTGTGGTCGCGGCCTGCCAACCCACCAGCGCCGCCCGTTCGATCTCGGGTGCGAGCGGAAGCGGGTCGAGGATGCCGATGACCGTGAAGTACTGGTTGCCGACGAAGACTTGCTGACCGGGCGCGGTGATGCCCAGGCGCTCGGCGGCGACGCTGCCGAGCACCACCGAGGGGTAGCGTCCGGTCGCGT
>NZ_JAJPWK010000023.1:0-124172 GCF_046549115.1 Streptomyces sp. x-19
TCGGCTTTCTCGCGGTTCCAACCTTACCAGATCCGTTTCCGTCTCTGGCCCCCTGCTGGAGCGGGGTCCGGCCGATTCACTTTCGCTTCTCGACCTTTCCGACTTTATCAGATCTTCTTTCCGTTCCGGTCCGCATCTCAGCGAGTTGCGAGCGGTTCGAATTTCGATCCGATTCCCGTCGGCGGGGTGTTCACTACGTTAGCGGAATTCCTCGGTGACGCCTAATCAGACGCCCGGAATGAATTTCGGCATGCGAAATTCGATCCCGTTGAGGAGCCGTGCAGTAGTGAGGTGCCGCGATGCGGCGGGATGGCTGTACGGGGCCAACGGCTCCGTGACAACTCGGAGAACACTACACGAGCGGATGGGGTGCATCAAACCCGTGCGGGAGGCCGGGTCGGCCGGTACGTTGAGGGGCATGACCGCGCATGTGCTCGTACAGCTGTGGTGGCCCGCCTGACGGCGGCCGCACCTGTAGCGCATGCATGACCACGGCCGCCGCTTCGGCGGCCGTTTGCGTTTCTCCTTCGTCACCGGCCGGTGTGAGCGGCGGTCCCGGCGAGAGTGAGGGACGGATGAACGAGAAGGTCGAGACGGCGGGCGCGGCCGCGCGGGTGTTCAGCGGGGTGAAGCCGACGGGGCACCTGACGCTGGGGAACTACCTCGGGGCGGTGCGGCGGTGGGTCGAGGCGGACCAGCACCGTGCGGATGCGCTGTTCTGCGTGGTGGATCTGCACGCACTGACCGTGGACCACGATCCGGCGCGGGTGCGCAGGCTCAGTCGGCAGGCGGCGACCTTGTTGTTGGCGGCGGGGCTCGATCCGGAGCGGTGCACGGTGTTCGTGCAGAGCCATGTGGACGAGCACGCGCGACTGGCGTACCTGATGGAGTGCACCGCCAGCGTCGGTGAGATGCGGCGGATGGTGCAGTTCAAGGAGAAGGCCGCGCGGGAGGAGTCGGCGGGCGTGCGGCTGTCGCTGTTGACGTATCCGGCGTTGATGGCGGCGGACATCCTCGCGTACGGGACGGACGAGGTGCCCGTGGGTGACGACCAGGCGCAGCACGTGGAGCTGACGCGGAATCTGGCGGTGCGGTTCAACCGACGGTACGGGCGGGTGTTCGTGGTGCCGCGGGCGACGCGGCCGCCGGTGGCGGCGCGGGTGATGGACCTGCAGGATCCCCGTTCGAAGATGGGCAAGGGGACGGTCGTGCGGGACGGCGGTGCCGGGGTCGTCCATCTGTTGGACGAGCCGGACGTGGTGCGGCGCAAGGTGCTGCGGGCCGTGACGGACGGCGGGTCGGACGTGGTGTACGACCGGGACGAGCGGCCGGGCGTGGCGAACCTGCTGGAGGTGCTGGCGGCGTGCCGGGCGGAGGCCGATCCGGCCGGGCTGGCGGCGGGCTACGCGTCGTACGGGGCGCTCAAGCGGGACGTGGCGGAGGCCGTGGTGGAGCTGTTGCGGCCGGTGCGGAAGCGGCACGCGGAGCTGGCGGCCGACCCGGGGTACGTCGACGGCGTGTTGCGGGCCGGGGCGGAGCGAGCGAGGGCGATGGCCAGGCCGCGGGTGGACGCGGCGTACGAGGCGGTGGGGTTGTTGCCCGTGGGCTCGTAGGCCCCGTAGTCCGCAGTCCCGTAGGGGGGAGGGGAACGGATCCCGTAGGGGGTGGCAGGGCCCCCTACGGGATCCACAACGGTGGCGGGGTCGGGCGGTATTCCCGTTGCGTCGGCGTGCCTGGGGTGTGGCCCGGTGGGGGCTAGTTGCCGGTGCCGGTGGCCAGTTCGCGGCTGCGGTCGCGGGCGGCTTCCAGGGCGGCGATCAGGGCGGCGCGGACGCCGTGGTTCTCCAGTTCCCGGATGGCGTTGATGGTGGTGCCCGCGGGGGAGGTGACGTTCTCGCGGAGCTTGACGGGGTGTTCGCCGCTGTCGCGGAGCATCACCGCGGCGCCGATGGCGGCCTGGACGATCAGGTCGTGGGCCTTGTCGCGGGGCAGCCCGAGCAGGATGCCGGCGTCGGTCATCGCCTCGACGAGGAAGTAGAAGTAGGCCGGGCCGGAGCCGGAGAGGGCGGTGGCGGCGTCCTGTTGGGACTCCGGGACGCGCAGGGTCTTGCCGACCGTGGAGAAGATCTCCTCGGCGAGGGTGAGGTGCGCGGCGGTGGCGTGGGTGCCGGCGGAGATGACGGACATCGCCTCGTCGACCAGGGCCGGGGTGTTCGTCATGACCCGGACGACCGGGGTACCGGCGGTCAGCCGTTCCTCGAAGAAGGCGGTCGGGATGCCGGCGGCACCGCTGATAACCAGGCGGTCGGCGGGGACGTGCGGCGCCAGTTCGGTGAGCAGGGTCCCCATGTCCTGGGGCTTGACCGTGAGGATCAGGGTGTCGGCGGCCTTGGCGGCCTCGGCGTTGCTGACCGCTTCGACGCCGTAACGGGTGCGGAGCTGTTCGGCGCGCTCCGGACGGCGGGCGGTGACCAGCAGGTCGGAGGGCGCCCAACCGCCGCGGATCATGCCGCTGAGCAGGGCCTCGCCGATTTTTCCGGTGCCGAGTACGGCGACCTTCTGGGTCATGCGTTCACCTCGCCGGTGGTGCCTGGTCGGTTCGGGGCCATCCTCGCACCGCCGGGCGGCGGCGTGTCGGGGTGTCCACGGAGCGGTCAGCCGGCGCGGGCGCGGCGCCCGGTGCAGCCGTAGCCGGAAGTGGTGGGTCGGTGCGACGGAAATGCCCGTATGGTCGGGGAACTTGTGTTCGTGTCCGTCCCAGGCCCGAGGAGTGCCGTGCCACGCCGTCCTCTGCGCAGATGCGGTGCCGTCGCCGCGTTGTCCGTCGCCCTGCTGCTGTCCTCCTGCACGTCCGGCGGCACGGCGGTCAAAGGGGCAGCGGGCGGCGGCGGGCTGGCCGACCCGCTCTTCCCGGCGCTGGGCAACGGCGGCTACCGCGTCAGCCACTACGGGCTCGACCTCGACTACGACGTGGCCGAGCGGCACCTGGACGGCAGCGCCGCGATCACCGCGAAGGCCGGCGCTGTCCTGCGGTCCTTCCAGCTCGACCTCCAGGGGATGACGGTGACCGGCGTCCGGGTGGACGGCCGGGCCGCGGAGTTCAGCCGCAAGGGACACAAGTTGGTGGTCCGGCCGGCGGCCGCCATAGGCAAGGGCGACACGTTCCGGACGACCGTCAGCTACCGCGGCACGCCGCAGGAGATGCGGGACGCGGACGGGGCGGTGGAGGGCTGGGTCAAGACCGCCGACGGCGCGTTCGTCGCCGGGGAGCCGGCCGGGTCGATGACGTGGTTCCCCGGCAACAACCACCCCAGCGACAAGGCCGCCTACGACTTCCGGATCACGGTGCCGGAGCGCTACACCGCGGTCGCCAACGGGCAGCTGCGGTCCAAGCGGACCACCGGCGGGCGCACCACCTACGAGTGGCACAGCGCGGAGCCGATGGCCAGCTACCTCGCCACCGCGACGATCGGGACGTTCGACGTCCAGGAGTCCCGCACGCCGCAGGGGCTGCCGGTCTACGTCGCGGTGGACCCGAAGGAGGCCGCGGCCAGCCGGAAGCCGTTGTCCCGGTTGCCGGAGATCCTGGCGTGGGCGGCGGAGCTGTTCGGCCCGTACCCGTTCGCGTCGGCGGGCGCGATCGTGGACCACACCCCGGACCGGGTGGACTGGGGCGCGTTGGAGACCCAGACCAAACCGGTGTACGCCGGCGCGCCGGACACCGCGACGGTGGTGCACGAGACCGCCCACCAGTGGTTCGGCGACTCGGTGACGCCGAAGACCTGGCGGGACACCTGGCTCAACGAGGGCTTCGCGACCTACGCCGAATGGCTGTGGGAGGAGCACGAGGGCGGCCGGTCCCCGCAGGAGCAGTTCGACGCGCTCTACGACGGCGACGAGGACCACGAGCGCTGGGACTTCCCGCCGGGCGAGCCGGAGAGCGCGGCGGACGTGACCGCGACGCCGGTCTACGAGCGCGGCGCGATGGTGCTCCAGCAGCTGCGCAACGCGGTCGGGGACGAGACGTTCTTCTCGATCCTCAAGGAGTGGCCCGCGAAGTACCGGCACGCCAACGCCGACACCGAGGACTTCATCGCCTTCTGTCAGGCCCGCACCGACGAGGACCTCACCGACCTGTTCGACGACTGGCTCTTCGGCGAGGGGCAGCCGGACTGGGAGTACGACGCCGCCTGAGCCCGGCGGGACCGCGGGGGCCCGGCCGGGCCGGTGCGCGGTCCCCGCCGGGCGGGCGGCGTTCACAGGTCCCCGAAGTCCAGGTGCCGGAGCTTGTCCGGGTTGACGACCGCATGCACCTCGGTGATCAGCCCGTCGTGCACCGTGAAGGCGAAGACGCCGGCCGGGTACTCCTCCGACGCGTCGGCGAAGACCATTCCCGGGGCGCCGTTGACGTCCCGGACCGCCAGCCGCATGGTCGCCGTGTCGAAGCGGGTGAGCAGGCCCCGGAGGTAGCGGCTGACCTTGTCGCGGCCGAGCACCGGGCGGCGGGCCGCGGAGACCTTGCCGCCGCCGTCCGAGTGCCACACCACCTCCGGGTCGAGGACGGCCAGCAGCCCCTCGAAGTCCCCGCCGGCGACGGCCGTCAGGAACGCCTCCACGGTGCGCCGGTGCTCGCCCCGGTCGACGGTGCGCCGCGGCGCCTCGGCCCGGACCCGGCGGCGGGCGCGCGAGGCGAGCTGCCGCACCGATTCCGGGGTGCGGCCGACCGCCTCGGCGATCTCCGGGAACGGCACGGCGAAGACGTCGTAGAGGACGAACGCGGTGCGTTCGGCCGGGGTGAGCCGCTCCAGGACGGTGAGCAGCGCCATGCCGACCGACTCGTCCAGGGTCACCCGGTCCTCGGGGCCTTCGAGGAGGGCGGTGCGGCCGGCGCCGGGCGCGCCGTCGAGCACCGGCTCCGGCAGCCACGGCCCCACGTACGTCTCGCGGCGTGCCCGGGCCGACCCCAGCAGGTCGTAGCAGATCCGGCTCACCACGGTGGTGAGGAAGGCGCGCGGGTTCTGAACCGGCGGTTCGTCGGGGAGCAACTGCCAGCGCAGCCAGGTCTCCTGCACCGCGTCATCGGCGTCGCTGACCGTCCCCGTGATCCGGTACGCCACGCCCCACAGTCGCCCCCGCACCTCTTCGAACTGCGCCAGCCGACCGGACCGGACCGGCGCGTCGGCCGGTCCGTCTCCCCGTTCCGTCATCGTGTGCTCCCGCCTCCCTGGTCCCGGGCCGCGGCGCGTTCGCCGGCGGCCGCCGGGACGGGGACGACGCTACGCGGCGGAGGGTGCCGGGTCGAGGTGCGCCGGTGCCGGCGGCTCAGGGCGCCGGGCGCCGGGTGACCGTGAGGGCGAGGGCGTACGCCTCCTCGACCAGGCCGTCGGGGAAGACCTCCAGGAGGGCGGCCCGTTCGTCCGCGAGGACGGGGGCGGCGGCCGCCGGGCCGAGCGCCGCGAAGTACGAGCGGCTGCCGAGCATCGCCAGGTGGGTGGCGAGCGGGACGGTGCGGGTCCAGCGCAGCGCCCGGGACTGCGGGTGCAGCCCCCGTCCCAGGCCGCGGATCAGGTCGGCGGCGTCCGCCGCGACGTCGTGGGCGTGGTAGCCGAACAGGCGGCGGGCGATCCGGGCCTCCTGGGCGGCGACCCACGGGGCGTCCGGGTCGGGCACGTTCCACCAGAGCGCCAGCGCGCCGCCCGGCCGCAGCACCCGCAGGGCCTCCGGGACCGAGCGGGCCGGGTCGGTCCAGTGCCATGCCTGTGCGTAGCTGACCAGGTCGAAGGCGGCCCGGTCGGCGAACGGCAGGGCGTCGCCGACGGCCCGGACGAGCGGGACACCGGGGTGTGCGGTGCGGAGCGCGGCGGCCATCCGGGCGCCCGGCTCGACGGCCGTGACCCGCGCGCCGCGGGCGCGCAGCAGTGCGCTGGCGATGCCGGTGCCGGCGCCGACGTCCAGCACCCGGGCCCCGGCCAGCGGCCGCCCGGCCAGTTCCTCGACCGCGTCGAAGAGCGCCGGCGGGTAGCCCGGCCGGGCGGCCGCGTACTGGGTGGCGACCGCGTCGAAGGCCCGGGCGAGGGTGGCGTGGTCGGGGGGCCGCGGCGGCTCGGGGGGCGTGGCGGGCTGCGGGGGCGTCATGACCGGGATCCTGCCCGGAAACGCGGGATCCGCAGCCCGTTCCCGGAGAATGGCCGGGCGGGCCGGGCCGCTTCCGGACGGCGGCCCTCCGAGGGGGAAGGAAGGACGAACACCATGCGCGCACGCGGCATCAATTACGACACCGGGTTCCTGCCGGTGGACCAGCTCTCGCGGAAGGACTTCACGGCGTCGGTGGTCCGCCGGGACATGGCGGTGATCGCCCGGGAGCTGCACTGCGATGCGGTGCGGATCTCCGGCGGGCGGCCCGAGCGGCTGGAGGTGGCGGCGCGGTGCGCGGCCGAGGCCGGGCTGGAGGTGTGGTTCGCGCCGTTCCCCGTGGACCTCGCGCCCGACGAGATGCTGCCGTTCTTCGCGGAGTGCGCCGAACGGGCGGAGCGGGTCCGGCGGTCCGGGGCCGAGGTGGTCTTCGTCACCGGGTGCGAACTGAGCGCGTTCGGCTCGGGCTTCATCCCCGGGGAGACCTACGCCGACCGGCTGCACGCGATGGCCACCGCCGACCTGGACTGGTGGCTGTCGCTCGGCCCGGTGGTGGAGCGGTTGAACGCCTTCCTCGCCGAGGTGGTCGGGGTGGTCCGGGTGCGTTTCGGGGGCCGGGTCGGCTACGCCTCCGGGCCCTGGGAGGCGATCGACTGGACGCCGTTCGACCTGGTGGGGGTGGACGCCTACCGGGCCGCGTTCAACGCCGACACGTTCCGGGAGGAGCTGCGCGGGCACGCCGCGCACGGCAAGCCGGTCGCGGTGACCGAGTTCGGCACCTGCCCGTACGAGGGCGCGGGCGCACGGGGCGGCATGGCGTGGCAGCCGCCGGCCGACGCGGTGCCGGACGAGGGTGAGCAGGTGCGGTACTTCACCGAGCTCCTCGACGCCTTCGAGGCGGAGGGCGTCGACACCGCGCTGTGGTTCACCTTCGCCGGGTTCGGCAAGGTGACGCGGGACGCGGACCTCTCCTCGTACGGCGTGGTGCGGATGGTCGACGCGGAGGCGCGCTGGGAGCCGCGGGCGGTGTTCCGGGCGATGGCCGAACGCTACGCCGCCGCCCGGGACGGCGGGACCGGCGCGGCGGCGGGCCGGGGCACGCCCTAACGGCGCTTCTTCCCGGTGCCCTTCGGCTTGGGCTTGCGCGCCGCCGGGTTCCCGGCACGGGTCTCCCGGCGGCGGGCGTACCGCTCGCGCGCCGCCGCGTACTCGGCGCGGCGGAGCTTCTCCCCGGGCGCCTCGGCCAGGCTGCGGCAGAAGTAGGCGAGCAGCGTGCCGATGAAGCCGATGAGCATCAGGCTCTGCATCGAGCGCTCGGCGCCGCTGTCGGCTGCCGGGCCGGGGCGGCGCACGAACCCGTCCCAGGTGCGGCGGAACGCCAGCGCGCTGCAGATCGCGAAGCCGGCCACCACCAGGACGTTGACGAACGAGCCGACCGCGGCGATCTCCAGCCCCTGGAAGGCGAACCGCAGCACCAGCGCCCCGGCCGCGGCGAGCACCAGGGAGCCGACCGCGACACCGGCCCGGCGCAGCGCGTAGCCGCCGTCGTGCTCGACCCAGGAGGTGCCGAAGAAACGGATCTCGTCCGGTTCCGGGCCGCCCGGGGCCGCCGTGTGCTGCGCGTCGCTCATGGCGTCGATTATCCCCGGTGGCCCGCCGACCGTGCGGTGCGGGCGCCGACCGTGCGGTGCGGGCGCCGACCGTGCGGTGCGGGCGCCGGCGGGTCAGCTCAGGCAGCCGGGCGCGACCATGCCGCTGCTGCCGGTGTGGACGTAGGAGTCGGAGACGTACTCGCCGGGCCCGATGTTGTCCCAGAGGTTGGAGGTGCCGTAGGGGCCGACGACCCACTGGCCGCGCTGCTGGCAGCGGATCTGGACCCGGGCGCCCGCGGGCAGCTGGCGCACGAGCGGGGTGTTGGTGCCGGCGCCCTGTCGGACGTTGACGCGGTAGCCGGGCGCGACGGGGTACGTCGCGGCGCCGGCGAGCGCCGCGCCGAACGCGGCCGGTGCCGCCTCGGTGGCCAGGTCCCCGGCGCCGGCGTCGGCGTCGGCGGGCTGCGGTGCGGTGCCGGTGCGCGCCGGCCCGTCCTGTGTGGTCATTTCGATGTCCCCCCGTGTGCTGGATGGCTGCCCGTCGTGGCCGACGGTGCGTGTCCGGGCGCCCGTTCGACGCCCACGACGCGCACGCTAGCAAGCCTCACCCGTCCGGCACGCACCATGGACTAGGCTCCGCGCGTCGCACCTGCGTCCGAATCCGCAGGGCGCTTCACACGGGGAAGACACGGGGGTGGATCGATGCCGCCGCTGCGCGATTCCGGGCTCGGCCCGGAAGCGGAGCGTCCGGAGTACGCCGGGCACTACCGTCTGGAGGCGCGGCTGGGCTCCGGGGGAATGGGCGTGGTCCATCTGGCCCGGTCCTCCTCCGGGCTGTCGCTCGCGATCAAGGTCATCCACGCCGACTTCGCCCAAGACCCGGAGTTCCGCGGCCGGTTCCGGCAGGAGGTGGCCGCCGCCCGACGGGTCAGCGGCGCCTTCACCGCGCCCGTCGTCGATGCCGACCCGGACGCCGAGCGCCCCTGGATGGCGACCCTCCACATCGCCGGCCCGACCCTCGCCGAACACGTCAAGCGGAACGGCCCGCTGACACCCGGCGAGGTGCGGCGGCTGGGCGCGGGCCTCGCCGAGGCGCTGCGCGACATCCACCGCGCGGGCGTCGTCCACCGCGATCTCAAGCCCGGCAACGTGCTGCTCGCCGCGGACGGCCCGAAGGTCATCGACTTCGGCATCTCCCGGCCGTCCGACAGCGAGATGCGCACCGAGACCGGGAAGTTGATCGGCACGCCGCCGTTCATGGCCCCCGAGCAGTTCCAGCGCCCGCGCGAGGTCGGCCCCGCCGCGGACGTCTTCGCGCTCGGCTCGGTGCTGGTGCATGCCGCCACCGGCCGCGGCCCGTTCGACTCCGAGAGCCCGTACCTCGTCGCCTACCAGGTGGTGCACGACGAGGCCGACCTGTCGGACGTGCCGGACGCGCTCGTGCCGCTGATCGAGAGCTGCCTGGCGAAGGACCCGGCGGACCGTCCGACGCCGGACCGGCTCATGCAACTGCTGCGCACGGACGCGCCGATGACGCTGCCCGCCACCCGGCCGACCCGTGGCGAGGCGCTGCCCGAGACGGTCCCCGGCGCCCGGATACCCGCCCAGCGCCAGCCGGTCCGCGCCGAGACCGCCGCGCGCGCCGAGACCACCCACGTCCGCGCCCGCACCCCGGACGCGGCCCGTGCTCCGGCCGGCCCGCCGCCCCCGCCGGTCGCGTCCGAGGGGACCCAGGAGGCCGCCCCGGCGCCGTGCGCGGGTCGTCGCCGACTGCTGTGGGCCGCCGCCCTCGCCGTCGTGGTCGGGTCCGGCGCCACCCTCGGGTTCCTGACCACGGGCGGGGACGCCCCGGCCCTGCAGACCCACGCCCCGCGCACCCCGCGCGTCGCCTTCCATCCCTGGCGCACCACGATCGTCGAGCGTCCCTCCGGTCACGACGCCGAGATGCCGTACTGCACGGCCGGTGCCGGCGCCGTCTTCTGCGGCCAGTCCGGGCTCCCCGCCGCCCGCCTCTCCCCCGACTCCGGCACGGTGACCTGGCGTCACGAGGGTCCCCCGGCGGGCCCGGAGGCGATCTCCCCGACCGCCCCGGTCCTCTCCGGTGGCTTCCTCTACGTCTTCACCGCCGACGGCAAACGCTTGCTGGCCCTCGACCCGGCGCCGCGCGGCAACGGCGCGCGCCGCTGGAGCCTGGACGTCTCCCGTTACGAGGGCGGCGCCGCGGTGGTCGCCGACCGCATCCTCCTGACCGCCGCCGACGGCACCGTCACCGCTCTGGACACCACCACCCACGCCCAGCGGTGGCGCAAGCGCTTCCCCGGCCACCGCCTCCCCCGGTTCCGCACCTACGGCGACCCGCGCACCGCCTACGCCGCCGAAGCCCTCACCACCGGCCCGGCCCTCGCCACCCGGCTCACCGCCCTCGACCCGTCCGACGGCACGGTCCGCTGGTCCCACCAACTCCCCGGCACCCTCGCCCTGGCCGGCCCCAGCGCCTCCGGCGCGCTCTTCCTCACCGTCGGCGACCCCACCTACGACGGCGACGTCACCGGCGTGCTCCGCTACGACCCGGCCACCCGCCGGACCCGCACGCTGCCGCTGGCCGCGCCGCTGCGCGGGGGGGCCGCCGCCGTCCACGGCGAGACGGTGTACCTGTTGGCGGAGGGCGGCGCCCTCCAGGCGGTCGGCGACCGCAGGTGGGACACCGAGACCTCGGTCAGCCGCGGGTCGTCCCCCGTCATCAGCGGCAACCACCTCTTCTTCACCGCCGCCGACGGCCGGCTGCTCGCCGTCGACACCGCCACCGGCGCCCTCCTGGGCCAGACCCGGCCCCGGCTGTCCGCCGCCCGCCACAACGGCTTCCTCCAGGCCGTCCCGGCCCCCGCGCTGGACCCGGCCCACGGTCGCGTCTACGCGGCGTCCCCGGACGGCACGGTCTTCGGCGTGCCGACGGCCGACCCGGGCACCTGGTAGGCGCCGCGTCCGGCCCGGTCCCTCACGCCGCGCCGACACCGTCCGCCGGCATCGCAGGCCAACACCGCACGCCGGCACCGCACGCCGACAAAAAACCGGCCGCCCCCGACGCGAGCGCGGGGGCGGCCAGTGGCGTCACGGCGGTCAGCCGAGCTTGCTCACGTCCCGCACCGCGCCCTTGTCCGCGCTGGTGGCCATGGCCGCGTAGGCGCGCAGGGCCGCCGAGACCTTGCGCTCGCGCTGCTTCGGGGCGTAGACGCCGCCGAGCGCCTCGCGCCGTGCGGCCAACTCCTCGTCGCTGACGAGGAGTTCGATCGAGCGGTTGGGGATGTCGATGCGGATGCGGTCGCCGTCCTCGACCAGGGCGATGGTGCCGCCGGAGGCCGCCTCGGGGGAGGCGTGGCCGATGGAGAGGCCGGAGGTGCCGCCGGAGAACCGGCCGTCGGTGACCAGCGCGCAGGTCTTACCCAGGCCGCGGCCCTTGAGGAACGACGTCGGGTAGAGCATCTCCTGCATGCCGGGGCCGCCCTTGGGGCCCTCGTAGCGGATGACGACGACGTCGCCCTCCTTGACCTGCTTGCCGAGGATCTTGTCGACGGCCTCGTCCTGGGACTCGCAGACCACCGCCGGGCCCTCGAAGGTCCAGATGGACTCGTCGACGCCGGCGGTCTTCACCACGCTCCCGTCGACCGCGATGTTGCCGCGGAGGACGGCGAGGCCGCCGTCCTTGGAGTAGGCGTGCTCGACGGAGCGGATGCAGCCGCCCGCGGCGTCCACGTCGAGCGTCTCCCAGCGCTCGGACTGCGAGAAGGCGCTGGCCGAGCGCTGGCAGCCGGGGGCGGCGTGCCACAGCTCGACGGCCTCGGCGGACGGCGAACCGCCGCGCACGTCCCAGGTCTTGATCCACTCGGCGAGGGTGGCGGAGTGCACGGAGTGCACGTCCTCGTTGAGCATGCCGCCGCGGTACAGCTCGCCGAGGATGGCGGGGATGCCGCCGGCGCGGTGCACGTCCTCCATGTAGTACGTGCCGCCGGGGGCGACGTTCGGGGCGACCTTGGCCAGGCACGGGACGCGGCGGGAGACGGCGTCGATGTCCGTGAGGTCGTAGTCGAGGCCGGCCTCCTGGGCGGCGGCCAGCAGGTGCAGGATCGTGTTGGTCGAGCCGCCCATGGCGATGTCGAGGGCCATGGCGTTCTCGAAGGAGGCGCGGGTGGCGATGTTGCGCGGCAGGACGGACTCGTCGCCGTCCTCGTAGTAGCGCTTGGTGATCTCCACGACCGTGCGGCCGGCGTTCTCGTAGAGGGCGCGGCGGGCGGTGTGGGTGGCGAGCACCGAGCCGTTGCCGGGCAGCGAGAGGCCGATGGCCTCCGTCAGGCAGTTCATGGAGTTGGCGGTGAACATGCCGGAACAGGAGCCGCAGGTCGGGCAGGCGTTCTCCTCGATCCGCAGCACGTCGGCGTCGGAGATGCTGTCGTTGGCGGCGTCGACCATCGCGTCGATCAGGTCCAGCTTGCGGACGGTGCCGTCGACGAGGGTGGCCTGGCCGGCTTCCATCGGGCCGCCGGAGACGAAGACCACCGGGATGTTGAGCCGCATCGCGGCCATCAGCATGCCCGGGGTGATCTTGTCGCAGTTGGAGATGCAGATCAGCGCGTCGGCGCAGTGCGCCTCGACCATGTACTCGACCGAGTCCGCGATCAGGTCGCGGGACGGCAGGGAGTACAGCATGCCGCCGTGGCCCATCGCGATGCCGTCGTCGACGGCGATGGTGTTGAACTCGCGGGGCACCGCGCCGGCGGCCCGGATGGCGTCGGAGACGATCCGGCCGACGGGGGCGAGGTGGGTGTGGCCGGGCACGAACTCGGTGAAGGAGTTGGCGACCGCGACAATCGGCTTGCCGATGTCCTCGCTCGCTACGCCCGATGCCCGCATAAGGGCGCGGGCGCCCGCCATGTTGCGGCCATGGGTAACGGTGCGGGACCTCAGCTCGGGCACGATGGTCACTCCCTCGGGTTACGTACGTACGGCAGCGGTGCCATACGGCAGCTGATCCCGAGATTACGCTCTTGATCCAAGATCCGGACACCGTCTCCGGTATGTGAGATGCCCGACCGCAGTGCGGACGGCCCCCTTCGTCACGACGGTGCGTCGCGGGGTGGCTACTTGCCGGGGACCCAGGTCGGGGACGCCAGGTGGAGGCGGGTGAAGGCCAGCGCCTCGGCCAGGTCAGCCTCGCGTTCGGCGGCGGACATCGCCCGGCGGGTGTTGACCTCGACGACCACGTGGCCGTCGAACCCGGTGCCGGCCAGCCGCTCCAGCAGCTCCGCGCAGGGCTGGCTGCCGCGCCCCGGCACCAGGTGCTCGTCCTTGGCGGAGCCGTTGCCGTCGGCGAGGTGGACGTGGGCCAGCCGGTCGCCCATCCGCTCCGCCATCGCCATGGCGTCGTGGCGGGCGGTGGCGGTGTGCGAGAGGTCGACGGTGAAGTGCCGGTAGTCGTCGTTGGTGGGGTCCCAGTCCGGGGCGTAGGCGAGCATCTCGCGGTCGCGGTACCGCCAGGGGTACATGTTCTCGACCGCGAACCGGACGTCCGTCTCGCCCTCCATCCGCCAGATGCCGCGGACGAACTCCCGCGCGTAGCTGCGCTGCCAGCGGAACGGCGGGTGCACCACGACCGTGGACGCCCCCAGCTTCTCCGCCGCCGTGCGGGCCCGCTGGAGCTTGACCCACGGGTCGGTGGACCAGACCCGCTGGGTGATCAGGAGGCAGGGCGCGTGCACGGCCAGCACCGGCACGCCGTGGTAGTCGGAGAGCCGGCGGAGCGCCTCTATGTCCTGGCTGACCGGGTCGGTCCACACCATGACCTCGACGCCGTCGTAGCCCAGGCGCGCGGCGATCTCGAAGGCCGTCGCCGTCGACTCCGGATAGACCGAAGCCGTGGACAGCGCGACCTTCGCGTCAGGGATGCGCACCACTGGCTCTGTCACGAGGGACAGCGTACGGGCCGGATTCCCGCACGGGGCAGGACGTGAGGACCGCCACGGCGACCCGACGGGACGCCTGTGGCACCGGAGACCCCGTACAACGCCTGTGGCGTCCCGGATCCCCACTCGCGATGTGATCTCCGCCGCATCGCCGGGGACGGGGCACGCCACCGCGCTCCCCGGCGGCGCCCCCGCAAGGGCCGCGCGCCCACCACCGCGACGTGCGGGCCGCCCGTCCCTACGACACCGGCAAGTGGTCCAGCCGCCGCAGGATGACGCCCTCCCGCAGCGCCCACGGGCAGATCTCCAACGTCTCCACGCCGAACAGGTCCATCGCCGCCTCGGCCACCAGCGCCCCGGCCAGCAGCTGCCGCGCCCGCCCCTCGGAGACCCCCGGCAGCGCGGCCCGCTCCTGCGCGTTCATCCGCGCCAGCCGCGGCACCCACTCCTCCAACTTCTTGCGGGACAGCTCGCGCTGCACGTACAGGCCCTCCGCCGAGCGCGCCGCGCCCGCGAGCCGGGCCAGCGCCTTGAAGGTCTTGGAGGTCCCGACGATCTGGTCGGGCGTGCCGTAGCGGGAGAAGTCGCTCACCACCCGGGCGATGCCGGCGCGCACCTGGCGGCGCAGCGCCCGGACGTCCTCCGGGTCCGGCGGGTCGGCGCGCAGCCCGCTGCCGGTCAGCCGGCCGGCGCCGTACGGCAGGGAGACGCCCACGTCCGGGTCCTCGTCCAGGCCGTAGGCGATCTCCAGCGAGCCGCCGCCGATGTCGAGGACGAGCAGCCGGCCGGCCGACCAGCCCAGCCAGCGGCGGGCTGCCAGGAACGTCAGCCGCGCCTCGTCCTCACCGGAGAGCACCTGGAGGGTGACCCCGGTCTCCTCGGTGACGTGGCGCAGCACCTCCTCGCCGTTGGTGGCCTCGCGGACCGCGGAGGTGGCGAACGGGAGCACGTCCTCGACGCCCTTGTCCTCGGCGACCTGCATCGCCTCCTGGATGGTGCGCGCCAGGCGGTGGGCCCCGGCCTCGTTTATGGCGCCGTCCTCGTCGAGGAGTTCGGCCAGGCGCAGTTCTGCCTTGTGCGAGTAGGCGGGCAGCGGGCGCGCGCCGGGGTGTGCGTCGACCACCAGAAGGTGGACCGTGTTCGAACCCACATCGAGGACACCGAGTCTCATACGGGGAAACCTACTGCCGTGACGGGAGACACTGGGTGCCGGCCGTACGCTGGACCCGTGGCAAAGACGAAACAGGCGAAGCACGAAAAAGCCCTGAAGAAGGAAGAAAAGCGGCGCGCCAGGGCCGCTGCGGCCGCGCGGTCCGGCGACGGGGCCACGGCCGACGAGGTCGGCCTCGACTTCGCCCGCGCCTGGGTCACCTTCCCCGACCCCGGCGACGACGAGCAGCTCTTCCGCTGCGACCTGACCTGGCTGACCTCCCGCTGGACCTGCATCTTCGGCAGCGGCTGCCAGGGCATCCAGGCCGGCCGCGCGGACGACGGCTGCTGCACGCTCGGCGCGCACTTCTCCGACGAGGAGGACGAGGAGCGGGTCGCGCAGCACGTGGCGCGGCTCACCCCCGACCTGTGGCAGTTCCACGACGTCGGCACCGACTCCGGGTGGATCGAGGAGGACGAGGACGGCGAGCGGCAGACCCGCCGCTGGCAGGGCTCCTGCATCTTCCAGAACCGCCCCGGCTTCGCCGCCGGCGCCGGCTGTTCGCTGCACATCCTCGCGCTTCGCGAGGGCCGCGAGCCCCTGGAGACCAAGCCGGACGTCTGCTGGCAGCTGCCGGTGCGGCGCACCTACGACTGGATCGACCGGCCGGACGACACCCAGATCCTCCAGGTCACCATCGGCGAGTACGACCGCCGCGGCTGGGGCCCCGGCGGCCACGACCTGCACTGGTGGTGCACCTCCGCGACCTCCTCGCACGGCGCCGGTGACCCCGTCTACGTCACGTACCGGCCGGAGCTGACCGAGCTGATGGGCGAGGCCGGCTACGCCAAGCTCGTCGAGCTGTGCGAGCAGCGGTTGGCCGCGCAACTGCCGCTGGCGCCGCACCCGGCCGACCCAAAGCCGCCGGCCGCCGGCACCGAGTAGCCGACGGCGCCCCGGCCCGGCACGCCCTGGCGCCCGGGCCTCACTGCGGCGGTCTCGTGGTGTGCGACGGCTTCGGCGGCGGGGTGGGTCCCGTGCTCGGCGTCGGGCTGCCGGTGGGGCCGGTGCGGGTGGGCGTCGGGGACGGCGCCGGGTGCGTCGGGGCGGGCCGGGTCGGCCGCGGCGACGGCCGGGTGGGCTCCGGGCCGGGATCTCCGGACGAGGGGACGCCCGGCCCCGGGGCGGGCTCCGGCACGCCGTGCCCCTCCAGTTTCACGACGGTGCCGCCGGGCTCGATGGCGACCTTGGTGCGCCAGTGGCCCTCGGGTTCCCGGTCGTGGTCGACGTAGACGGTGATCCGCGCGCTCTGGCCTGGTTGCAGCTCGCCCGCGGTGTGGCTCATCTGGAGCCAGGGCGCGCCGGTCGCCGCCCGCCAGCGCACCGGGGTGCCGCCGGAGGCGCGGATCGTGATGACGGTGGTGCCCTCGGCGGGCTGCGCGTCGACCGTCAGCCGGCCCGGCCCGTGCTGCTCCCGGCCGTCGGGCGGCGTCGGGCCGGCGTCCGGGCTCTGCACCGCGACCGAGACGTCCGACGTGCCGTCGCCGACCGGGGGGTCCGGACGCGGGGACGTGGGCCGGGCGTTGCCCGCGTTCTCGTAGGGGCGGCCGTCGAGCCGGTCGCCGGTGAGCGAGCCCTGGGCCTCGTGGGCCGCCACCGTCGGCAGCACGTCCGTCTCGCCCACCTCCGGGGCGTTGCGGTACGCCGCCCACAGGGCGAGCACCGGCGCCGCCAGGACCGTGGCCACGACGGTGGTGGTCAGCGCCCGGTGGCGACGGCGTCGGCGACGCGCGGACCGGTCGGTGGGGGCGAGGGGGAAACCCCTGCGGTCGTAGCGTGGAGAACCGTTTGCTCCACCGCTCCGCCCGGCGCCGGTCGGAGCGGTCCCCGGCAGCCCCACGGCCCGCCCGGACCGGGACGTCCGGGCCGCCGCCAGCGCCGTGCACACCGCCGCCCGGTCCGCGGTGACCAGCGCCAGCGCGCCCTGTTCGGCCGGTGCGGTGCCCGGCCAGGGGCCGGCGGCGGTGGCCCGCTCGGCGGTCCGGCGGCACTCCGCGCAGTCGTCGACGTGCCGCACCAGCTCCCGGCGGAGCGCCGCGCCCAGCAGCATCTGACCGTCCCCGGCCAGCCGGGCGACGTCCGGGCACCGCCCGAACTCCACCACCGCCAGCGCGGCCCGGGTCCGCTCCACCTCGCAGGACGCCGCGGCCAGCAGCGTGCGGGTGGCGGCCGGGTCGGCGCCGGTCACCGCGGCGATCTCCTCCGGTGCGAGCCGGTGGCGCACCGCCAGTTCCAGCACCTCGCGCTGCTCGGGAGTGGTGCCGGCCGCCTCCGGCCAGGCCAGCGCGGCGAGTTCGCGCTGCCGGGCCGGTGTCCGTCCGGGGTCGGGTGGGGCGACGGCGTCCGGGGCGGCCTGCTCGGCGAGCCGGCGCAGGCACGCCCAGCGGACCAGGGCGTAGAGCCACGGGCGGAAGAGGGCGGGATCGCCGGGGCGGCGGCCGTACTGGCGCTCGGCGAGGGCGAGGGTCTCGCCGAGGACCACGGCCGCCGCGTCGTGCTCGCACAGCACGGACAGGCAGTAGGTGAACAACCCGTCCAGATGGGGCTCGTAGCGGTCCTGGTGCTCGGGGCGGCCGGGCCGCCCTTCGGTCTGCGGCCGGTGCCGGCGCGGCGCGGCGGTGCGCGACCGGAGTGCGCCGGTGGTGTGCGTAGGGTGCTCGGGCCTGCTGCTCATCACCCCGGCGACGGTAGGCGGATGATGCAGCCACACCTGTGCAGCAGGGGCACTTTTAACCCTTACGGGTGACCATCTCCCTCAAAAGGGGACACGGATCTGCTAAATGCCCGTCGCATGCGCACGGCGCACGCCACCCGGTCGGCGCAACGGCCGCCACGGCCGTCTCCCCGCGCTCGCCGGGGCCCGCGCACCACCCGCTGTCACACCCCGCCGCTACGGTGGCGTCATGGCAACTCGCAAATCGTCGGCCAAGGAGCGCCCCTCGTACCGCTGCACCGAGTGCGGCTGGACCACCGCCAAGTGGCTCGGCCGGTGCCCGGAGTGCCAGGCGTGGGGCACGGTCGAGGAGTTCGGCGGCACCCCCGCGGTGCGCACCACCGCGCCCGGCCGGGTCACCACCGCCGCGCTGCCCATCGGCCAGGTCGACGGCAAGCAGGCCACCGCCCGCTCGACCGGCGTGCCGGAGCTGGACCGTGTGCTGGGCGGCGGGCTGGTGCCCGGCGCGGTGGTGCTGCTGGCCGGCGAGCCCGGCGTCGGCAAGTCCACCCTCCTGTTGGACGTCGCCGCCAAGGCCGCCTCCGCCGAGCACCGCACGCTCTACGTGACCGGTGAGGAGTCCGCCAGCCAGGTCCGGCTGCGCGCCGACCGCATCCGCGCGCTCGACGACGACCTCTACCTGGCCGCCGAGACGGACCTGTCCGCCGTCCTCGGCCATCTGGACAGCGTCAAGCCCTCGCTGCTGGTCCTGGACTCCGTGCAGACCGTCGCCTCGCCCGAGATCGACGGTGCCCCCGGCGGCATGGCCCAGGTCCGGGAGGTCGCCGGCGCCCTGATCCGGGCGTCCAAGGAGCGCGGCATGTCCACCCTCCTGGTCGGCCACGTCACCAAGGACGGCGCCATCGCCGGCCCCCGCCTGCTGGAGCACCTGGTCGACGTCGTCCTGCACTTCGAGGGCGACCGGCACGCCCGGCTCCGCCTGGTCCGCGGCGTGAAGAACCGCTACGGCACCACCGACGAGGTCGGCTGCTTCGAGCTGCACGACGAGGGCATCACCGGCCTCGCCGACCCCTCCGGCCTGTTCCTGACCCGCCGCGCCGAGCCGGTGCCCGGCACCTGCCTGACGGTCACCCTGGAGGGCCGCCGCCCGCTGGTCGCCGAGGTGCAGGCGCTGACCGTCGACTCGCAGATCCCCTCCCCCCGGCGCACCACCTCCGGCCTGGAGACCTCCCGGGTGTCGATGATGCTCGCCGTCCTGGAGCAGCGCGGCCGGATCAGCGCCCTCGGCAAGCGCGACATCTACAGCGCCACGGTCGGCGGGGTGAAGCTCAGCGAGCCGGCCGCCGACCTCGCGGTCGCCCTCGCGCTGGCCAGCGCCGCCAGCGACACCCCGCTGCCCAAGAACCTCGTCGCGATCGGCGAGGTCGGCCTGGCCGGGGAGGTCCGGCGGGTCACCGGCGTCCAGCGTCGCCTGTCGGAGGCCGCCCGGCTCGGCTTCACGCACGCCCTGGTCCCCTCCGACCCCGGCAAGATCCCCGACGGGATGCGGGTCCTGGAGGTCGCCGACGTCGGCCAGGCGCTCTCCGTGCTGCCCAAGCGGGTCCGCCGGGAGGCCCCACGGGAGGAAGAGGCGCGCCGGTAGACTTTGCCCCGGTCTCGCCCGTCACCGCCGTCCCACCGCCGGCTGCGTAACTCCCCGGATACCCTCCTGTGGTACGCACCGCGGCACCGGCCGGACGGCCCGGACCGACAGACCATGCGACGGAGGAGTGCAGTGGCAGCGAACGACCGGGCGTCGTCTCCCGGCAGGTCCGGAGGGACCTCCGGCACCGAGAGCCTGATGCGCGCCTCGCTCAGCGCCGTCGCGCCCGGCACGGCCCTGCGGGACGGCCTGGAGCGCATTCTCCGCGGCAACACCGGCGGCCTGATCGTCCTCGGCTTCGACAAGTCCGTCGAGTCGATGTGCACCGGCGGCTTCGTGCTGGACGTCGAGTTCACCGCGACCCGGCTGCGCGAGCTGTGCAAGCTCGACGGCGCGCTGGTGCTCGACAAGGACATCACCAAGATCCTGCGGGCCGGCGTGCAGTTGGTGCCGGACGCCTCCATCCCCACCGAGGAGACCGGCACCCGCCACCGCACCGCGCAGCGGGTCTCCATCCAGACCAACTTCCCGGTGGTCTCGGTCAGCCAGTCGATGCGGTTGATCGCGCTCTACGTGGACGGCGAGCGGCGCGTACTGGAGGAGTCCGCGGCGATCCTCTCCCGCGCCAACCAGGCGCTGGCCACCCTGGAGCGCTACAAGCTCCGCCTGGACGAGGTCGCCGGCACGCTGTCCGCCCTGGAGATCGAGGACCTGGTCACGGTCCGCGACGTCTCCGCGGTCGCCCAGCGCCTGGAGATGGTCCGCCGCATCGCCACCGAGATCGCCGAGTACGTCGTCGAGTTGGGCACCGACGGCCGCCTGCTGACCCTCCAGCTCGAAGAGCTGATCGCCGGCGTGGAGCCGGAGCGCGAGCTGGTCGCCCGGGACTACGTCCCCGAGCCCACCGCCAAGCGCTCCCGCACGGTCGCCGAGGCGCTGGCCGACCTGGACGCCCTCAGCCATCCGGAGCTGCTCGAACTCCCCATCGTGGCCCGCGCGTTGGGCTACAGCGGCGCGCCCGAGACGCTGGACTCGGCGGTCTCGCCGCGCGGTTTCCGCCTGCTGGCGAAGGTCCCCCGCCTCCCCGGCGCGGTCATCGACCGCCTGGTCGACCACTTCGGTGGCCTCCAGAAGCTCCTCGCCGCCAGCGTCGACGACCTCCAGGCCGTCGAGGGTGTCGGCGAAACCCGCGCCCGCTCGGTCCGCGAGGGCCTCTCCCGCCTGGCGGAGTCGTCGATCCTGGAGCGGTACGTCTAGGGGGACGCCCGGGGCCCGCCCAAGAGCTCGGAATACCTCCCCCCGCCACCCCGTTGAGGCCCCGTAGGGGGCGCTCACACCCCCTACGGGATCTGTTCGCACCCCCCGTAGGGAATCCTTCGCCCCCGCAGGGACCCGCCCACCCCTCAGGCAAGCCCGCCCCTCAGGCAAGCCCACGCCCCTCAGGGAAGCCGCCCCCGTCTTCAGGCCGGGTCGGCGACGAGGGCGCGCTCCCAGTGCTGGGTGTCGGCGTACTCCCGCATGTCGGCGATCCTGCCGCCGCGGACGGTGAAGATGGCGGTGTTCTTCTGCTCGTAGGGCCGGCCGGTCTTCCCGGTCGCCCAGGAGTCCCATTCGACGAGCACCTGCTCGCCCTCGCCGAAGACGTTGGTGACCCGCACGCCGACCTCCCGGTCCGGGTCGAGGTGGGCGAACGCGGTCGCGAGGAAGCCGTTGATCACCTGGTCCCGGCCCTGCCACGTGCCGGAGATCGGGAGGTCGCCGCCGTACCAGCAGCTGCCGTCCTCGGCCCACGAGTCCCGGATCGCGTCCTGGTCGCCGGCCGCCAGCGCCGCGAAGTAGCGCTGCACCACGTCCTTGGGTCCGATGCTGTTCATGGGGTGCTCCCGTCCTGGCTGGGGTCCGGCGGTGCGTCCGCCTGACCCCAAGTCAAGCCGTGCCGGCGGTGCCGAACAACGCGCGATCCGCACCCGCAGCCATCACCGATCGAGATCAATCGCCGGCCGGGGCGGGCCTCCGCGCGATGCCGCCGGACGGGCCGGCCCCGGCGCGGTGCCGCCGGTCACCGCTCCAGCACCGCCGCCTCCTTCTCCGCCGGCAGCCCCAGCACCGGCCGGTCCGGGCGCTGCGGCGCCACTCCGCCGAGGCGGCCGAGCCACGCCCAGGTGTCCGCCACCGTCTCCTCGACCGGCCGGCAGCGCAGCCCGGCCGCGACCGCCGCGGCGACGTCGGCGCCGTGCATCGTGTCGTGGAGTTCGCCCGGCGGCAGCCAGACCGGCAGCTCCGTCCACGGTGCGATGCCCGCCGCCAGCACGTCCTCGGGTGCCATCCAGCGCAGTTCGGCCGATGCGCCGGTGGCCCGCACGCAGCTCTCCAACAGTTCGCCCATCGTGGTGTGTCCCGGCTCGCTCACCAGGTTGTACGGGCCGGACCGCCCGTGGGCCACGGCGTCCAGGGTCCATTCCGCGAGGTCGCGGGCGTCGATGTACTGCAACGGCAGGTCGCGGGGGCCGGGCGCGAGGACCGGGCCGCCGCGGGCGATCCGGGTCAGCCACCACGGCAGCCGCCCGACGTTCTCGTGCGGGCCGAGGATCAGCCCGGGGCGGATCAGTAGCGTCCGGTCGGCCCCGAACGCGTCGAGCGCGGCGAGTTCGCCGCCCCGCTTGGCCCGCGCGTAGTCGTCGGCGTCGGTGGCCGTCGGGTCGGCGCCCGTCACCAGCGGTGCCGTCTCGCTGATCCGCTGGGTGGGCGGATAGGCGTAGACGGAGACGGTGGAGACGTACGCGTACGTCACCGCCCGGTCGGCCAGCAGCCGGGCCGCGTTGCTGACGGCCACCGGCGCGGCGCTCCAGGTGTCCACGACGGCGTCCCACGCGCCGTCCTCCAGGGCGGCCAGTCCGCCCGCCGCCATCCGGTCGCCGTGCCGCACGGTGACCCCCTCGGGGGCCGGGTGCCGTCCCCGGTGGAAGACCGTGACGTCCCAGCCGCGGGCCAGCGCCGCCTCGGCCACCGCCCGTCCGACGAACTCCGTACCGCCCAGAATCAGAAGCTTCATGGCGGCGACTGTGCCCGCGCGGACGGGCCGTCACCACCGGTGCCTGCTGTGAGCAGATCCTCTGAGAGCGGAACTTGCGGAGGCGGCGCCTCCGCGGGGTGCCGGCGCGGCCCGGGGCGGCGCCGCGCGGCACGGCCCTTGGTTCAGTCCTTGGCCAGGACGAACGAGGTGTGGACCGCCGCCAGCCCCGGCGCCTTGGCCTCGATCAGGTACGTGCCGGCCGGGACCGCGGCGGCGCTGGGCGTGGCGCACTGGGGGCCGCTGGCGTGCCGGTCCCACTCGACGGTGCGGGTCACGGTGCCCTTGGCGGGGATCTGGAGCAGTGCCGGGCCGGCGCCGGTCGCGCAGTCGTCGGAGGCCCACACCCGGTCGTCGCCGGCGGTGTCGGTGATGGTGAGCACCGCCGCCTTGCGCCCGAGGTCCACCTTGCAGGCCGTGCCGCCGGAGTTCTGCACGGCCAGCTCGAACTTCGGCTTGTCGCCGGGTGCGTAGGAGTTCTTGACGCTCTTCAGCGTCAACTTCACGGTGTCGGAGCCGCAGTTGGCGAGGGACGGGCCGGCCGCGACGACGTCCCCGCCGGCGGCCTGGCCGATCGGCGCCGGACCGGAACCGGCACCACCGGCCCCCGAGCCGCCGCCGGCGCCCCCGCCGGAGCCCCCGCTGCCGCCGTCCGAGCCGGCGCCGCCCGTCGTGCCGGCGCCCGAACCGCCGTCGGAGCCGCCGGCACCCGACTCGTCTCGACCGCCGGGCTTTTGACCGATCGCCGGGCCGCTGGGCGTCGGCCCCGGCGTGATGGAAGCAGCGGGTCCGGATCCTTGCGCGCCCTTGCCCTCGTTGGCCGTCTTCTCGTCGTTGCCGCCCATGGCGAGCACCCACACCACCAGGGCGAGGAGGAGGACGATGACGGCCAGCGCAACGGCCCTCCGCCGCCAGTAGATGGAGGAGGGAAGCGGCCCGATCGGATTGCGCAGTGATCCCACGCGAAAACTCTACGAGAGATCCGGACCGGCACCGGCCAGTACCCGCCGCATCGGGCGGCAACTTTTCCCATCATCAGCCCGGTGACGGTCCGCAGTCGCCCATACCGGCACTTCTCACCCGCGTCACCGCCCGTCCCGCTCCGTGCTCCGCCCGGCCCGCCGCGTTGACTGACCTGCCGTCAGATACCGCGTCGACCACCTGGTTCCGTACCGTCATCGGCCATGAACAGCACCGCGCTCTACCTCGACGTGACCGGCCTCGCCCACCGGTCCCCGGACTGGCTCCGCACCCTGGCCGACCTCGGCACCTCCGGCGGGCTGCTGCTCCTCATGGCGGTCGCCGTGCTGGGGTGGTGGCGGGCCCGCGGCATCGACGCGCACCGGGTCGCCCGGGCGCTGCTGGTGCCGGTGGCCACCCTGCTCGCCTACGTCCTGAGCGAGGTCGTCAAGAGCCTGGTGACCGAGGAGCGGCCGTGCCGCGCGGTGGCCGGCGCGCCCGCCCCGATCGTGCCGTGCCCGCCGCACGGCGACTGGTCCTTCCCCAGCAACCACTCGACGCTCGCCGCGGCGCTGGCCGTCGGCATCGTCCTGGCCTGGCGGGCGGCCCTGTGGCTGGCCCTGCCGGTCGCGCTGCTCACCGGCTTCTCGCGGGTCTTCGTCGGCGTGCACTACCCGCACGACGTCCTGGTCGGCCTCGGCGTGGGTGCCCTGGTCGCGGCGCTGAGCGCGGCGCTCCTCACCGGGCCGGTGACCCGCCTGGTCCTGCGGCTGCGGGACGGCCGCTGGCGGGTCCTGGTGGCGGCGTAGCCGGCGCCCGCCCACCGGGCGCGCCCGCGAGGGGTACTACGCCCCCCACTCCTCCTTGTGGCCAAAACCCTGCGCGTTGTCGATCAGCCGCAGCCAGTCCGGGCGCAGTTCCCACAGCGCGGTCCGTTCCAGGGCCGCGCGCAGCCGGTCGTCGGCGGCGACGAAGGGGAAGCGCGCGGTGTAGGTGCGCCAGCCGGCGTCCCGCTCGGCGCCGCTCAACGGTCGGCAGCCGCCGCGCCCCTGAATCCCTCTCAGCCCGCTCCACTCCTGGCCGTCCCGCTGCACCGTGAACGCCGCCCGGGCGCCGGGCCGGCCCAGGGCCCGGCCGTGCCGGGTGTGCGCCGCGGTGACGAAGTACAGCGCCGGCGCCCCGTCGGGGGTCGTGCCGGCGGCGTAGAGGACCGCGCACGCCTGCGGCCCGTCCTCGTCCACGTAGGCCAGTGTCACGGTGGTGTGCTCGGCCAGTGCCCGTCGGATGCCGTCCGGGCAGCCCGCTCGGGCGGCCCCTTCCGTGGGGCCGCCGGCGTCCTGGGTACCGCTCGTCTCCTCCATGCCCGCATCCTCGTACGCCCCCGCCGTCCCGTCCGCACCGGCCCGCCGCCCGGTGCCCGGTGCCCGGCGCGGCCCCGCGGAGCCCGGCCCGGCACCGGTCGCCCTTCCTGCGAGTGGGTGGGCGCGCGGCGGGGCGGGGCCGGTGCGTTTCTCGGGGGCGGGCGGGCGTGCCAGGATCGGCAGTGCCATGACTTCCACGCATGCCATTCCCAGTGCCCTGACCCCCGCCGCCGAGAACGCCTCCGCCGCCGCATCGGCCGCGGAGGCCACGGACGGGACCGGGCTGCACGGCCCGGTCACCGACTGGTTCGCCGAGCACGCCCGCGACCTGCCCTGGCGCCGCCCCGAGGCGGGCGCCTGGGGCGTGATGGTGAGCGAGTTCATGCTCCAGCAGACGCCGGTCAGCCGGGTGCTGCCGGTGTACGAGCAGTGGCTGGCCCGCTGGCCGCGGCCGGCCGACCTCGCCGCGGAGCCGCCCGGCGAGGCGGTGCGCGCCTGGGGCCGGCTCGGCTACCCGCGGCGCGCGTTGCGCCTGCACGCCGCGGCCTCCGCCATACAGGAGCGCCACGGCGGCGACGTCCCCCGTGAACACGCCCAGCTGCTGGCGCTGCCCGGCGTCGGCGAGTACACCGCGGCGGCCGTCGCCTCCTTCGCCTACGGGCAGCGGCACGCGGTGCTCGACACCAACGTCCGCCGGGTCTTCGCCCGTGCCGTCACCGGCCGCCAGTACCCGCCGAACGCCACCACCGCCGCCGAGCGCAAGCTCGCCCGCGCCCTGCTCCCCGGGGACGAGGACCTCGCGGCGCGCTGGGCGGCGGCCACCATGGAGCTGGGCGCGCTCCTGTGCACCGCACGCAGCCCCGAGTGCCACCGCTGCCCGATCGTCGCGCAGTGCGCCTGGCGGCAGGCCGGGTCGCCGGCCCACGAGGGGCCGCCGCGCCGCACCCAGGCGTACGCCGGGACCGACCGCCAGGTGCGTGGCAAGTTGCTCGCGGTCCTGCGGGAGGCGGTCACGCCGGTGCCGCAGGGTGCCCTGGACGCGGTGTGGGACGAGCCGGTGCAGCGGGCCCGTGCGCTGGACGGGCTGGTGTCGGACGGTCTGGTGGAGCCGCTGGGCGGCGGCCGCTACCGGCTGCCGCACTCGTGAGCGTTCCGGTCGGCCGGCGTCGGCTACGTCACGGTCCCGTCATGTGACGTCGCCGTCGTTTTCCTCGTCTTCTACGGGCGCGGACCCCTTTGGGGCCGCGCCCGTAGGCGTGGGGCCACCGGTCGGTGGGCGACGGGGCACCGTCGCAAACCGCTCGCCCGCGGAACTGACTGGATAGCGTCCCGATATGGCGGGTTCTGTCCCTCGCGGGTGGTCGCAAGCGCCTCATGAGTCGCGCTCGGGACCTTCGTCCCCCCTGGTGGGGGCCTCTCATCCGCCGCGAGTATGACGCCGTTCCGGCCCCCGTCCGTCCGAGGTATGACCCCCAGCGGGCTGTTACACAACCGACGGTTTTCCGTGCACTCGTTGAGTGGCCGACGCACATTACGCCGCAACACCCCCTCCGTAGCGTCTTTCTCGTGCTGGAGATGACCACCGGCACGGACAACGCGGGGAAACGAAAGCGGATCGGAGGCGTCGGGATGGCGACCAGCGGCGGCAAGGTACTGGACTTTGAAGAGTACGTGCGGACCCGGCAGGATGCCCTGCTGCGCAGCGCCCGGCGTCTGGTGCCGGATCCCGTCGATGCCCAGGACCTCCTCCAGACGGCCCTGGTCCGCACCTACGGCCGCTGGGACGGCATCGCGGACAAGTCGCTGGCGGACGCCTACCTCCGCCGCGTCATGATCAACACCCGGACCGAGTGGTGGCGCGCCCGCAAGCTCGAAGAGGTGCCCACCGAGCAGCTCCCGGACGCCAGCGTCGACGACGGCTCCGAGCAGCGCGCCGACCGCGCCCTGCTGATGGACATCCTCGGCGTGCTCGCCCCCAAGCAGCGCAGTGTCGTCGTGCTGCGCCACTGGGAGCAGATGAGCACCGAGGAGACCGCGGCGGCGCTCGGCATGTCCACCGGCACCGTCAAGAGCACCCTGCACCGTGCCCTCGCCCGGCTCCGCCAGGAGCTGGAGAACCGCGACATAGACGCACGGATCCTGGAGCGCGGGGAGCAGGAGCGTTGCGCGGCCTGAGCGGCGGCGCACCGGGCCGGGCCATCGAGGGCGCGCCGCGCGAGCGGACCGCGCCCCGCGGCGCGACGGGAAGCAGTTCCGGCGGCACGGCCGGTGACGTAACCAAGCCCACAGCCCGGCTCACAGCTTGGCGCGCGACAATCTCAGGGAGACCGGCGGCCGGGCACCCGGTGGCAACAGGAACGGCGGCTGTGCGAGCGGCACGGTGAGCGGGAGCGGATTGTCCAGAAACAGGCTGTCCAGAAGCCTGACCAGAAGCAGCTTGACCAAGGGCGGCGCGGCCACTGCGGGTGTGGCCGCCGTCGGCCTTTTGCTGGCCGGCTGCAATCCCGGTGGCGAGGGCATCCGCAAGGAGGGCACCGCCAGCAACACTCCCGCACCCCGGGGCGCGGTGAGCGCCGCGCCGGCGCCCACGCCCAGCACGCACTACAAGAAGGTCAACGCGGTCAAGCTGCTCGCCGCCGACCCGAAGGTCAGCGCGGACGTGAAGCGCGCCGTCGCCAAGCCGTGCGCGGCGAACGAGTACCCGATAGAGGTGACCTACGCCTCACTGACCGGCAGCAAGTCCCCCGACGTCATCGTCAACGTCATGACCTGCGCGGATTCCGTCGGTCTCGGCACGTACGTCTACCGCGAGCGGCCCGGCTCCGCGGACGGGTATGACAACGTGTACGCGAACGAGCAGCCGTCGGTCTACGCCGGCGTGGACAAGGGCGAGCTGGAGGTCTCCCGCCAGACCTACGACACCGGCGACAAGGTGTGCTGCCCTTCGGGGGAAGATGTCATGACGTACCGCTGGGCGAACGACCACTTCACCGAGTACGACCGGTACCACACCGATTACAGCAAGACCACCGTCGACGACACCCCGGACGACACCGCCGGCCCCGTCGGCACCACGGGAGCGGAGGGCTGACAACCGCATGGCCGACACCCACGTCCTCTTCGTCGAGGACGACGACGTCATCCGCGAGGCCACCCAACTCGCGCTGGAGCGCGACGGATTCGTGGTCACCGCCATGCCCGACGGGCTGGCGGGCCTGGAGGCGTTCCGCGCCGACCGTCCCGACATCGCCCTGCTCGACGTGATGGTCCCCGGGCTCGACGGCGTCAGCCTGTGCCGCCGCATCCGCGACGAGTCCACGGTCCCCGTGATCATGCTGTCGGCGCGCGCCGACTCGATCGACGTGGTGCTCGGCCTGGAGGCCGGCGCCGACGACTACGTCACCAAGCCGTTCGACGGCGCCGTGCTGGTCGCCCGGATCCGCGCCGTGCTGCGCCGCTTCGGCCACGCCAGCGGCCCGGACGACCGCGCGGGCACCGGCGCGGCGGACGCCGCCGGCCTCGCCGAGGCCGTGCTGCGCTTCGGCGACCTGGAGGTCGACACGGAGGGCATGGAGGTCCGCAAGGGCGGCGAGACGGTCGCGCTCACCCCGACCGAGATGCGGCTGCTGCTGGAGTTCTCCACCGCGCCGAACACCGTCCTGTCCCGCGACCGGCTGCTGGAGCGGGTGTGGGACTACGGCTGGGGCGGCGACACCCGCGTCGTCGACGTCCACGTCCAACGCCTGCGCGGCAAGATCGGCCAGGACCGGATCGAGACGGTCCGCGGCTTCGGATACAAGCTGAGAGGCTGACACCTCCGGTGGTCAGGCTGGCCCTGCGAACGGGCCTCAGATGGAAACTCAGCGCCGCGATCGCGCTCGTCGGAGCGCTGGTCGCCGTGGCGTTGAGCCTTGTCGTGCACAACGCCGCGCGCGTCTCCATGCTCGACAACAGCCGCGACGTCCAGATCGAGCGCCTCAACTTCACGCAGAAGATCTTCGAGTCCACCAACCGCCTCCAGTTCGGCGCGAAGATCGACGACCCGGCGCTGCCCAAGGCCCTCCGCAAGGAGGTCAACGAGGGCGAACGGGCCACCTTCCTGGAGGACACCGGCGAGACCGCCCCCGAGGTGTGGGCGGCCTCCCCCCTCGGCAACGGCCGCGTGCTCTCCCTCCACGACCGCTTCCCCGACCGCTTCGCCGTCCTCGACGACCTCGACCAGGCGCTGCTGATCGGCTCCACGGCCGTGGTCGTCGGCGGCTGCGCCCTGGGCGTCCTGGTCGGCGGCCGGCTCTCCAAGCGGCTGCGGAAGGCCGCCGCGGCGGCCGGCAAGCTCGCCGAGGGCGACACCTCCGTCCGGATCCGCGACGAGGTCGGCGGCGGCCGGGTCCACGACGAGACCGACGACCTGGCCTGGGCCGTGGACGCCATGTCCGACGCCCTCCAGCAGCGCATCGAGGCCGAGCGACGGGTGACCGCCGACATCGCGCACGAACTCCGCACCCCGGTGACGGGCCTGCTGACCGCCGCCGAACTCCTGCCGCCCGGCCGCCCCTCCGAACTGGTCCGCGACCGGGCCCAGGCCATGCGCACCCTCGTCGAGGACGTCCTGGAGGTGGCCCGTCTGGACGGCCACGCCGAGCGCGCCGAACTCCAGGACGTCGCCCTGGGCGAGTTCGTCACGCGCCGGGTCCGCTCCCTCGACGCCGGCGTCAGCGTCGAGGTGCTGCGCGACGCCGAGGTCTCCACCGACCCCCGCCGCCTCGAACGCATCCTGGGCAACCTGATCGCCAACGCCTCCCGGCACGGCAAGCCGCCCATCGAGGTCACCGTCGAGGGCCGCGTCATCCGGGTCCGCGACCACGGCACCGGCTTCCCGGAGGCCCTGCTCCGCGAGGGCCCCAGCCGCTTCCGCACCGGCAGCAGCGACCGGGCCGGCGTCGGCCACGGCCTCGGCCTGACCATCGCGGTCGGCCAGGCCCGCGTCCTGGGCGCCCGCCTCACCTTCCGCAACGCCGACGAGCTGACGGACGGCTCGACCGGCGCCGTCTCGGTCCTCTGGCTCCCGGAGAACGCGCCGACCGCCACCGGCAGCTTCCCGGTCATCCAACTCCCGGACCGCTGACGGGCCGGAGCCGCCCCGTGCGCCCTACGGCGTCGCCGGCTCCGCGGCCACCTCGCACCAGACCGTCTTGCCCGCCGCCCCCTGCCGCACGCCCCACCGCAGCGCGACGGCGTCCAACAGCGCTATCCCGCGCCCGTTCTCGTCGTCCACGGCGGCCCGCAGCAGCACGGGCAGGGCGCGCGGGTCCGGATCGGTCACCTCGACGCGCGTCCGCCCGTCCCCGGTCCGCCCGACGTGCACGGTGACGGGCGTGCCCTCCCCGACGTGCCGGATCACGTTCCCGACCAACTCGCTGACGCACAGCTCGACTTCGCAGGACGCCCCCGCGCCCAGATGCGCCCGCACCGCCCGCCGCAGCAACGGCACCTCCTTCGGCACGGCGAGCAACCGGACCGTCATCACCGCCCGGCCGCCTTGTGCAGCACCTCGACCAACTGGCGCGCCGTCGCCGCGTTGCAGTTGCCCAGCGCGACCAGCGGGGGCGGGTACGTCCCCGCGAACGAGGGCAGATCGACGCCGAGCGAGGGCAACGTGATCCCGTTGGCCTTCAGCGCCGACCGCAGCCCCTCAACGCATTCCTGCACGTCATCCATGGCCGTTCACCTTCCTGTGCGCATTGTGACGAACCGCTCACAGCGTGGCGTCGGGCGCCGTACTTTTGGAAGGGAACTGGGCTTGCAGGCCCAACGAGCAAGTGGTGGTGAGTCATGTCCCCCCGTAAGGATCCTGACCCGTCTTCCAGCGTCCCGTGCTTCTACGGCGCCGAGCTGCGCTTCCTCCGGGAAGAAGCGGGCCTCACGCAGGAGCAGTTAGTGGAGGGGAGCTTCCGTGGCGCTCCACTCCTCAGCAAAATCGAACGCGGGGAGCTCGGCATGCCGGTCGACCTCGCCGTTCACATCGACAAGAAGCTCGGTACGGGTGGCTTCTTCCAACGCCACTGCGAGAACGTCCAACAAGCGCGCCGCTCGGGCATCGCCGCGTACTTCGCGGACGTCGCGGAGATGGAGGAACGCGCGACGACGATCGAAGAGTGGGCGCCCGGCACTTTCCCCGGACTTTTGCAGACCGAGGCATACGTCCGCAGGCTCATCCGGATCGGAAAACCCTGGATGAAGTCCGCTGGCGTCGAGGAACTCGTCCGCGCGCGCATCGCTCGCGCCAAGTTCTGGAAGCAGGACGATCGCGCCTACTACTGGGGCGTCCTCCACGAATCACTCATCCGCAGGCCGTCGCTGCCACCCGACCAGATGGCTGACCAGTTGGAGCACATCGTGATGGTGGCCCAGTCCACCCGGTGCCTCCTGCAGCTCTTGCCCGAAGCCAAGGCAAGTGACCCCCTGATGATGGGCGACTTGCGGGTCATGACCTTCCCGGATGCGCCCCCGATCGCCTACACAGAGAACGTTCACAGTGGCCAAGTCATCGATTTCCCACCGCTCGTGACGGAGTACCGAAGGTCGTACGATCTGCTCAGGGCCGCCGCACTGCCGCCTGAGGCGTCCCTAGCCATGATCGAAGAAGCGGCAAGGGGCTACCGACATGAAGCGCAGCAACACGATTGACTTGGGCACAGCCACCTGGCGCAAGAGCAGCTACAGCAACCCCGACGGCGGCAACTGCATCGAGGTATCCGACGACTTCCTCAACGCCGCCACTTGGCGCAAGAGCAGCTACAGCAACGGCGACGGCGCCGACTGCATCGAGGTATCGGACGACTTCCTCGACGCGGCCACCTGGCGCAAGAGCAGCTACAGCAACCACGAGGGCGGCGAGTGCATCGAGGTATCCGACGCCCTCCCCGGCCTAGTCCCCGTCCGCGACAGCAAGGACCCGCACGGGCCGGCGCTCGTGTTCCCGGCCGCCGACTGGTCGGCGTTCGTCGGGGCCGTCAAGGGCGGGCAGTTGACCGGCGCCTGAGCACGCGAACGAGAACGGCCCCCGGTGTACGTACGCAACCGCACGTACACCGGGGGCCGTTCGCCGATTCGCGTGGCTCAGACGGCCTCGACGACCACCGGCCGCTCGACCGAGGCGTCAGCCTCGTCCGGCTTGGCGGACGGGCCGCCCCGCAGCGGGACCTCCTTGAGGAACCACGCCGCGACGAAGCCGATGACGCTGATGATCGCGCCCCACAGGAACACCTGGTGCGTGCCGGAGGACACCGCGTGCGCGTACGCGTCCTTCACCGGCGCCGGCAGGCTGGGCAGCGTCTTCGGGTCCATCTGGGCACCGCCGCCGGTCATCTTCGCGCCGGCCGCGGCACCGAGCTTCTCGATCATGGTGTCCTTCACCTGGGTGGTGAAGAGCGCGCCCATGATCGCGACGCCGAACGAGCCGCCGATGGTGCGGAACAGGGTGGCCGACGAGGAGCCGACGCCCATGTCCTTCATCTCGACGCTGTTCTGCGCGATCAGCATCGTGGTCTGCATCAGGAAGCCCATGCCGGCGCCGAGCACCGCCATGTAGAGGCCCGAGGTCAGGCGCGTGGTGCCGACGCCCATCAGGGACAGCAGGACCAGGCCCACGGTGATCAGGCCGGCGCCGCCGGTCACGAAGATCTTGTACCGGCCGGACTGGGTGGTGACCCGGCCCGCGATCAGCGAGACCACCATCATCGCCAGCAGCATCGGCAGGAGCAGCAGGCCGGAGTTGGTGGCCGAGGCGCCCTGCACGGTCTGCTGGAACAGCGGCAGGAAGGTCATCGAGCCGAACATCACGAAGCCGACCAGGAAGCCGATCACCGTGACCAGCGAGAAGTTGCCGTTCCGGAAGATCCGCAGCGGCAGGACCGGGTCGCTGACCTTGCGCTCGACCAGGACGAAGGCGACGAGCGCGACGACGGCCAGCACGCCCAGGCCCACGATCTGCTTCGACAGCCACTCGTACTCGGTGCCGCCCCAGGTGGTGAGCAGCACCAGCGAGGTGATGCCGATGGTCAGCAGGGCCGCGCCGGCGTAGTCTATCCGGGTCGCGGACCGCTTCTTCGGCAGGTGCAGCACCGCGGTGACCATGATCAGCGCGATCGCGCCGAGCGGCAGGTTGATGTAGAAGCTCCAGCGCCAACCGAGGTGGTCGGTGATGGTGCCGCCGACCAGCGGTCCGCCGATCATCGCGACGGCCATGACGCCGGCCATCATGCCCTGGTACTTGCCGCGCTCCCGCGGCGGGATCAGGTCGCCGATGATGGCCATGACGCCGACCATCAGACCGCCGGCGCCGAGGCCCTGCACGGCGCGGAAGCCGATCAACTGGCCCATGTCCTGGGCCATTCCGGACAGCGCGGAACCGATCAGGAAGATCACGATGGACGTCAGGAAGACGCCCTTCCGGCCGTACATGTCGCCGAGCTTGCCCCAGATCGGCGTGGACGCCGCGGTGGCCAGCGTGTAGGCCGTGACGACCCAGGACAGGTGCTCCAGCCCGCCCAGTTCACCCACGATCGTCGGCATCGCGGTGCCGACGATCATGTTGTCCAGCATCGCGAGGAGCATCGCGATCATCAGTGCGAAGAGCACCATCCGGACGCTGGCGGGCTGTTTGCCCTTGTCCTGCGCCGGCTCCCGTATTTCCCCCGCTGGGGTCGCTTTCCGCGACATCCCCATCACTTCCCCATCGTTTCTTACTTACTTGCCGCCCGGCTAGTTCTGTACAGTGCAAGATAGGAGAGCTACTAGCCGGGCGTCAAGTAAGTTTCTTGGCGTCGGGGTGGGTAGGTCCGTGACCAGCGGGGCAGCAGATGATTGCTGGAGGAACGGGCCGCGCCCGCCCCGCACCGACACCGCCGTCACGCAGGAGAGCAGCATGAGCAGCGCATCACAGCCGCGCCGGGGGAACACCCGTCAGCGCATCCAGGACGTCGCCCTGGAGCTGTTCTCCGAACACGGCTACGAGAAGACCTCGTTGCGGGAGATCGCCGAGCGGCTCGACGTCACCAAGGCGGCGCTCTACTACCACTTCAAGACCAAGGAAGACATCGTCATCAGCCTCTTCGAGGACCTGGGGCGGCCCATCGACGAGCTGATCGCCTGGGCGCAGGAGCAGCCGCGCACCTTGGAGACCAAGCAGGAAGTGGTCCGCCGCTACCACGAGTCGCTGCGGTCCGGCGAGGCCCTCTTCCGTTTCATGCAGGAAAACCAGGCCACCGTCCGCGACCTGACCATCGGGCTGCGCTTCAAGGAGCGGATGCTGACCCTCTACGACCTGCTCAAGGAGGACGACGCCGAGCTGGTGGACCAGGTGCGCTGCCTCACGGCGCTGTTCACCATGCACGCGGGGATGTTCGCGATGCAGGAAATGGAGGGCGACCCCGAGGACAAGCGCGAAGCCGTCCTCAGGGTCGCCACAGAACTGGTCACGGCGGCGAACCCGCCGGGCCGCCGGCCAGCCCGGCCGGATTCAGCTCAGACGGCGTCGCCGTGAGCCCGCAGGAATCCGGTCGGCTCGATGCCCGACCCGTAGTTGGGGCCGGTGCGGACCTCGAAGTGCAGGTGCGGGCCGGTGGAGTTGCCGGTGCTGCCGGACAGGCCGATCTGCTGGCCGGTGGAGACCTGCTGACCCACCTGGACCTGGATCTGTGACAGGTGCGCGTACTGGGTGTACATGCCGTCGGCGTGCTTGATCACGATCGCGTTGCCGTAGGCCGGACCGTCGCCGCCGCCGTTCGGACCGGCCTTGACGACCGTGCCCGCGTGGACGGCGTGGACCTGGGTGCCGGTCGGTACGACGAAGTCCTGACCGCTGTGCTTGTGGGCCCAGTGGCTACCGGGGATGCCGAAGGGCTCGCCGAGGACGTAGTTCTCGACCGGCTTCACCCAGGCGTTGGCCTTCTTCGCCGCGTCCACCTTGGCCTTCGCCGCGGCCGCCTTGGCGTCCGTGGCGGCCTTGGCCTGCGCGTCGGCCTGCGCGGCGACGGCCTTGCCGGCGCCCGCGGTCAGGTGCAGCAGCCCGCTGTCGGCGGCGGTGGCGACACCGGCACCCAGCGCGGCGGTGATGCCGGCGCCGGCGGCCACGAGGGCCACCCGGTGACGCAGCGCGGACTTGCCGGCCTTGGCGGAGTTCTTGGAATTGCGTATCGCGGCAAACTTCGACATGCGGGTTTTTCCTCCGGGGGGAAGTGAATGGGTTTTCCCGGCTGCGGACCGGGATCGCCATTCCTTGGTAACCCGCCTGCGCCCTGACGCCAAGGCCCCCTTTCTACTACCGGGACCCGTAATAGCGACCGCGATCAGAAGCCGTCGCGAACCCACCCCCCAACACCCGCCAAACCCACCTCCACCTGCGCCTTTGCACCCTCACCCGGCACGCCGCCCACCCCCCGCAATTCCCCTACTCCCACTAGTAGGACCCAAATCCCTGTGCGCCATGTCACGGGGACCAAGAGCCGCCGAGTGACCCGCGCTACACAATTCCGAGAGGCAATGTGACCCGGGTTACGGGAATAGCTGTGACCCGCGTTACGTAATTACCGATCCACCAGCCCGAGGAAATCCAAAAACGCCTGACCGGCCCCCGCCGACCCCCTCACCCGCGCCGGCGCTGCCCTCCCGCCCCCGGACGGCTTCCTGACCGCCGTCGGCTGCCCGGTGTCCGGCGCCCCACCCGACGGCTGGGCCCACCGCGCCCTCGCTGCCGGCCGCGCCCTCCACCGCGACCGCCGCGGCCACCTCCCGCACGGCCGCAGGGAGCTCTACGACGCCGCCCTCGGCATGCTGCTCTCCCGCCGCGACCGGGAACCCGACATGCGCGGCCCGGACGGCGTCGAACTCGCCGACGAGCCCCAGATCCAGCTCCGCCAACGCCTTGCCTACTGGCTGATCCGCAACGGCCGCACCAAACTCGACCACGACCACGACCGCGCCGAACGCCTCGTCGCCGACGACTCCCAGCGGGAGGACGTGATCCGCATGGCGGTCGTCCACTCCCGGCCACGCGAACGAGCCGAACTACTAAGGGGGTTGCTGGCCAAGGACGCCCCGCACGCCCACCTGCTCGCCATGGCCTGCCTGGAGCACTCGACGGAGTTGGACCCCTCGTGCGGGAAGTCGTCAACGCCCGGGCGCGGGCGCTCCTGCCGCCCCGCCAACGCGAGGAATCGAACCTGCTCATCGCCGCGGGCCCCCTCGTTCTGGGACTCTTTCCCGGCCCGGAGGGACTGGAGGACGACGAGGCCCAGAAGGTGATCCACACCGCCGCCTTCATCGGCACGACGCGGCCCTGGACTGCGTCAAGCGCTTCCGGAACCATCCATCGCCCACCATCCGCTCCCAGCTGGGCGTGCAATGGGCGAAGCACGACACCGAGCGCTGCACGGAAGAGGTCCTCCAACACCTCGGCGGGGACACCAGCATCACCGTTTCCTCCCCAGCCGAACTGCTCCTGGTGCAAACACTCGGCGGGCGAAGCCGTATCACCGGCAGCGGCGAATTCCCCATAGCGGATCTCCTCGACGGACTCGCCCCCGAGAAGGTCAGCCGCTCCGGCCGACGCCCCCTTGACCCATGTCTCGCTTGGCACGCCGATTTCCGACCTGACCCGCCTGGCCTCCTGGCCACGCGTGAAAAGCCCCCAGCTACGGGCGGTCGCCGGCGATTTCGCCGCGGACCAGTGGCGTGCCCTCTCTCGCCTCGACGCCCTGGAGGACTTCTCCTTCGGCCCGGCGGAAGGAGTTTCGGCCTTCCGCATTCCCCAGAACGCCCGTCTCCCCCAGGTGAAAACCCTCAGCCTCATCAATACGGGGAACCGCCCCGTACCCGAATTCGGCACGCTGCTCCCCGCCGCGCTCCCGACCTTCCCCCACGTCCACACCCTTCAGCTCTACGGCCTGGTGGGCGGCCCCATCGGCCTCTCCCCCGCCCCAGCCCTCCCCGCCCTACAGAACCTCCACCTCACCCTCTTCCCCCGCCCCCGCACGTAAAAGGAATCCGGGCAACACAAAGCCGCCCCGGAACCGTCGATCGAATCGAACGGTTCCGGGGCGGCTGTGTAGGTCGCTGCGTATCTCAGATACGGGCTACGCGTCCTTGCTCAGGTTGGGGCCGGAGCCACCCGTTGCGGATTCCACCGGCGGGGCGCTCGGCACCGCCGACTTCTCCTCGCCGCGGAAGGTGAACTTGGCGGACTCGCCCTCACCCTCCACGTCGACGACCACGATGTGGCCCGGACGCAGCTCGCTGAAGAGGATCTTCTCCGAGAGGGCGTCCTCGATCTCGCGCTGGATCGTGCGGCGCAGCGGACGGGCGCCGAGCACCGGGTCGTACCCGCGCTTGGCCAGCAGCGACTTGGCCTCGCTGCTGAGCTCGATGCCCATGTCGCGGTCCTTGAGCCGCTCGTCCACCTTGTTGATCATGAGGTCGACGATCTGGATGATGTCTTCCTCGGTGAGCTGGTGGAAGACGACGGTGTCATCGACACGGTTCAGGAACTCGGGCCGGAAGTGCTGCTTGAGCTCCTCGTTGACCTTGGCCTTCATCCGCTCGTAGCCGGTCTTGACGTCGCCCTGGGCGGCGAAGCCCAGGTTGAAGCCCTTGGAGATGTCCCGGGTGCCGAGGTTGGTGGTCATGATGATGACCGTGTTCTTGAAGTCCACGACCCGGCCCTGGGAGTCGGTCAGACGACCGTCCTCCAGGATCTGCAGCAGCGAGTTGAAGATGTCCGGGTGGGCCTTCTCGACCTCGTCGAAGAGGACCACCGAGAACGGCTTGCGCCGCACCTTCTCGGTCAGCTGGCCGCCCTCTTCGTAGCCCACGTAGCCGGGGGGCGAACCGAAGAGCCGGGAGACCGTGTGCTTCTCGCTGAACTCCGACATGTCGAGGGAGATCAGCGCGTCCTCGTCGCCGAAGAGGAACTCGGCGAGCGTCTTGGACAGCTCGGTCTTACCGACACCGGACGGGCCGGCGAAGATGAACGAGCCACCGGGACGCTTGGGGTCCTTCAGGCCGGCACGGGTACGGCGGATCGCCTGGGAGAGCGCCTTGATGGCGTCCTTCTGGCCGATGACGCGCTTGTGCAGCTCGTCTTCCATCCGCAGGAGCCGCGAGGACTCCTCCTCGGTGAGCTTGAAGACCGGGATGCCCGTCGCCGTGGCGAGGACCTCGGCGATCAGCTCCTCGTCGACCTCGGCGACGACGTCCATGTCGCCGGCCTTCCACTCCTTCTCCCGCTTCGCCTTCGCGGCCAGGAGCTGCTTCTCCTTGTCGCGCAGGCCGGCGGCCATCTCGAAGTCCTGCGAGTCGATCGCGGACTCCTTCTCGCGGCGCACGTCGGCGATCTTCTCGTCGAACTCGCGCAGGTCCGGCGGCGCGGTCATCCGGCGGATGCGCATCCGGGAACCGGCCTCGTCGATCAGGTCGATCGCCTTGTCCGGCAGGAAGCGGTCGGAGATGTAGCGGTCGGCGAGGGTGGCCGCGGCGACCAGGGCGGCGTCCGTGATGGACACGCGGTGGTGCGCCTCGTAGCGGTCCCGCAGGCCCTTGAGGATCTCGATGGTGTGCGGCAGCGACGGCTCCGCAACCTGGATCGGCTGGAAGCGGCGCTCCAGGGCCGCGTCCTTCTCCAGGTGCTTGCGGTACTCGTCGAGCGTCGTCGCACCGATGGTCTGCAGCTCGCCACGCGCCAGCATGGGCTTGAGGATGCTGGCCGCGTCGATGGCGCCCTCGGCGGCGCCCGCGCCGACCAGGGTGTGCAGCTCGTCGATGAACAGGATGATGTCGCCGCGGGTGCGGATCTCCTTGAGGACCTTCTTCAGGCGCTCTTCGAAGTCACCGCGGTACCGGGAGCCGGCGACCAGGGCACCCAGGTCGAGGGTGTAGAGGTGCTTGTCCTTGAGGGTCTCGGGCACCTCGCCCTTGACGATGGCCTGCGCCAGGCCCTCGACGACCGCCGTCTTGCCGACGCCGGGCTCGCCGATGAGGACCGGATTGTTCTTGGTGCGGCGGGACAGCACCTGCATGACCCGCTCGATTTCCTTCTCGCGCCCGATGACCGGGTCGAGCTTGGTCTCCCGGGCGGCCTGCGTGAGGTTGCGGCCGAACTGGTCCAGGACGAGGGAGGTCGAAGGCGTGCCCTCGGCGGGACCGCCGGCGGTGGCGGCCTCCTTGCCCTGGTAGCCGGAGAGCAGCTGGATGACCTGCTGCCGCACCCGGTTCAGGTCGGCGCCCAGCTTCACGAGGACCTGGGCGGCGACGCCCTCGCCCTCGCGGATCAGGCCGAGCAGGATGTGCTCGGTGCCGATGTAGTTGTGGCCGAGCTGGAGGGCCTCGCGGAGCGACAGCTCCAGGACCTTCTTGGCACGGGGCGTGAAGGGGATGTGACCGGACGGGGCCTGCTGACCCTGACCGATGATCTCCTCCACCTGCTGGCGGACCGCCTCGAGCGAAATGCCGAGGCTCTCCAGGGCCTTAGCGGCGACACCCTCACCCTCGTGGATCAGACCCAGGAGGATGTGTTCGGTGCCGATGTAGTTGTGGTTGAGCATCCGGGCTTCTTCCTGAGCCAGGACGACAACCCGCCGCGCACGGTCGGTGAACCTCTCGAACATCGTTAATCGCTCCTCAGAGCGGTCAGGCAGTTAGGGGTCGGTCCCCTCCCTGTCCTTCCGCATGCTAGTCCCGCAGGGCGGGACAGCTCATTCCAACTGCCGACACCCGTCCGGATCACCCCGCTCCGACGGGGAAATTTACTGCCGAACAGCTGACATCTGCTCCAACTCGATGGTGCGAGACGATGTTCCCGCAGGCCAGGCATATACGCATGCCGCCACTACGCCCGTGGCGAACGCGCCCGTCGCCGACACACCGTCCGCCGCCGACCAAAACTGGCAACAAACTGCCGAGCGCGCCGGTCACAGCGTCCCTTCCCACTGAGACTTTCTTACCCGCTGCCACTGACACTCCATGCGGCGTGGGCGTTTTCCCTCCGCTACGGGCGAACACCCGCGCACCCCGGGATGCTTCCGCACTCCCCTCAGGCGCACACGCAACGCAACCGTTCACGTACACCACGTAACCTTCCGCCGGGTCGGCAGTTGCACCGGGCATGGCCCCCGCGCTTCCGCGACCCCGCTCCCCCCGCCCCGCCGTCCGCCGGTGGTACGAGGAGGAGCTGGGCTGGGCGACCACCGGCACGGAGCCGCTGGAACTGCTCACGGGGGTGCGCTTCGACGTCCTGGAGATGCCCGCCGACGCGGGCGGCGCCGTGCTGCGGCGGGTGCCGCGGACCGGCCCGGTCGCACTGTTGCGGCCCGGACGGGGCGCGAAGGCGGCGCAGGATCGACCGAAACTGCTCCTGCTCATCGCGGCCGGCGGCGCGGAGGAGCTACCGGGGATCCTGGACTGGCTGGAGTGGGGCACCCTGGCGGCGGATCTCACCGCGCGCGGGGCCGGCGGGCGGATGCCGGCACCGGCGCTGCCCTCACGGGGCCGCGCGTCGGGCGGCTGCGGCCCGCGGGAGGCCGCGGGGTGGGTGCGGCCTCCCCGACCTGGGTACGAGGCGGAGGATTCCCTGCCCACCACGGGGATCGGGGCAGGAATCGGGGACGGTGGGGGCGCCCCCGACCTCGTACGGCTCGTGAGCACGGCGGCAACGGAGTGCCACCGGGCCCGATTGGTACGTGCTCGTAATGGTCAATCGGATCGCGCGTACGGCGATCAGCCGTTGGCCTTCTCGAATGCCTCGCGAATGTCGGCGGGGACACGGCCACGGTCATTGACGTTGTAGCCGTTCTCCTTCGCCCAGGCGCGGATCTTCGCGGTGTCCGGGGAGCCGGCGGAAGCCGCACGGGCCTTGCCGCGACCAGCGGAACGGCCACCGGTCTTGCGGCCGGCCTTCACGAAGTCGGCGAGCGAGTCGCGAAGCTTGTCGGCGTTGGCGTCGGAGAGGTCGATCTCGTAGGACTTACCGTCGAGAGCGAACGTCACGGTCTCGTTGGCCTCGCCACCGTCGAGGTCGTCGACAAGAAGAACCTGAACCTTCTGTGCCACCAGGATTCCCTTTCATCGAATGCGGATTACGACGGAAAGCAAACCGCTTTTCCGGGAAAAACACAAACCCTTGGGTAGGGTTCACTTGCCCACCCAGTGGGGAACGCATGCTTCCGTAGCCATGAGATAGGGGAGCGATTCGGACATAGAACGCTGATCACAGGTGCAGAAGCATGCGGCTGTTGCCCAGGGTGTTGGGCTTCACTCGTTCGAGCCCGAGGAACTCGGCAACGCCCTCGTCATAGGAACGCAGCAGTTCGCTGTAGACATCCCCGTCTACGGGTGTCTCGCCGATCTCCACGAAGCCGTGCTTGGCGAAGAAGTCGACTTCGAAGGTGAGGCAGAAAATTCGCCGCACTCCCAGCCAGCGGGCGGTGGCCAGCAGCTTGGCCAGGACCTGGTGGCCGACCCCGGTGCCGCGTTCCGTCCGGTCCACCGCCAGGGTGCGGACCTCGGCCAGGTCTTCCCACATGACGTGCAGTGCTCCGCAGCCGACGACCTCGCCGTCCTCGTCCCGCTCCGCCACCCAGAACTCCTGGATGTCCTCGTAAAGCGTGACGGTGGCTTTGTCGAGCAGGATCCCGTCGCGCGAGTAGGCGTCGATGAGGCGGCGGACCGCCGGTACATCGCTGGTCCGGGCACGGCGGACGGTGAGGCCTTTTGAATGCGCTGGCATGCCCGGACGCTATCGCTCCTTGCCGCCGGGCTCCGCTCCGGGTTCATCTCCTTCGCCGGCCGGCGCTTCATCCGCGGCTTGCGGCTCTTCTTCCCGGGCCGGTTCCCCGGAGTGTTCCGGGGCCGCCGGCTGTTCTTCCGCGGCTACCGGCCGATCGTCGACCTGCACCATCCGTACGGCATCGCGGAGGGCTTGCCGTTGTTCCTGCGACATCATGCCGAAGAAGGCCACTAGTGCGGCCGCGGGGTTGTCACTGGCGGACCACGCTTCGTTCATCAGTGCGGCCGAGTAGGCGGCGCGAGTGGAGACCGCCTCATATCGATAGGCGCGGCCTTCGGCTTCGCGGCGCACCCAGCCCTTCTGATGCAGGTTGTCCAATACGGTCATGACCGTGGTGTAGGCGATCGACCGTTCCTTCTGGAGATCCTCCAGAACTTCTCGAACGGTCACCGGGCGGTTCCACTCCCAGACCCGCGTCATCACCGCGTCTTCCAGATCACCCAAGCGTCTCGGCACACAAGAAGAATAGTGGGAGATGTCGCGAATGCCGGTTGATCTGGTTGCGTTTGGTCCGGAAAAAGGAAGTACGGCCCGGGACGGTCAATCCCGGGCCGTACTGAGCGGGTGATCCGCCGGAAATGGGGGCGGTTCAGGCGCCGAACGCCTTGGGTTCCTGCCCGGCGGCCTCGGCGCGGGCGAACGCCTCGTCGACGGCCGCGTCCTCCTTCGACTTGTTCTGACCGCCCTGGCTCTTGATCATCGTGACGATCAGGCCGGTGAAGGCGACGGCCATCACTACGGGCGGGAGCAACGCGGCAACGTAATCCATGGCATGGGCCTCCTTCAGGGCATGAGCCCGCGACGAGTACCCCGCCAGAGTACGCAGCGCTCAGGCGGTGCGGGTCTCCGGGGGCGGCACCGGCTTGCGGCGGGGCGGGAACACCTCGCCCGGCGTCGGGATCGGGCGGTCGGGTCGGGGCTCCCCGGGGCGCTGCCCGGGCTTGGGCGGCTCCCGGCGGGGCCCCGGCCGCGGTTCCCGTTGGGGGTCCTGCTTCGGGTCCGCCTCGGAGTCCGTCCCGGCGGCGGCGCTGCGGGAGGCCAGACCGGAAGGGCGCGGGCGGGCGCCGGTGCGGCCGTTCGCCGGGGCGTCCGGAAAGGCGCCCGAGCGGCCGCCGGGCAGCGCGCGCAGCCGGGCCCGTACGGATTGCTCGGCCAGGCGCTCGCAGTGCCGCAGGAGGGCGCTGCGGCGTTTGCGCTCGGCCTCGACGGCGGGCCGGGTGAGCAGCGAGCGCAGCGCGGCGAGGTCGTCGGGGCCGGGGACGTGACCGGCCGCCAGCACCTCCTGGAGCCGCGCGAGGTAGCCGGTGGCGGCGCCGGGCAGGGCGTCGCGGTAGCGGGCGAGGTCGGCGAGCAGGAAGGCGCGCAGGCGGGCGCCTTCGCGGACCGCCTCGTCCACCGCCTCCGCCAGCCGGAGGTATTCCTGGACGTCCTGCGACCGGTCGGGGGCGGGGACGCCGAGGGGCGCGGCGCGGGAGGTCGTCTGGAGGGCATGGGCGAGGGCGCGACGGAGAACACGCAACTCATCGGCGCCGAAGGCCATGCCGCCGCGGGATCCGTATGGCATTGGCATGCCGCGACTTTACGACTAATTCGGAAAAAAGCCTCTTAATTTGGATCGGTGGCGCGGCAGCGGGGCGCGCGTCACACGGGCGCGCCAGTACGGCACCGGTCGCGCCCCTGCTGCCCGCGGGCCGTGGTCACAGCCGGCCCACGTTGCGCTCGTACACCAGCCGCAGGCCGATGAGGGTGAGCCAGGGCTCGTGCTCGTCGATCACCGAGGACTCGCCGAGCACCATCGGTGCCAGCCCGCCGGTGGCGATCACCGTCACGTCGTCGGGGTCGTCGGCCAGTTCCCGGGCCATCCGCTGCACCACACCGTCCACCTGGCCGGCGAAGCCGTAGAGGATTCCGGACTGCATCGCCTCGACGGTGTTCTTGCCGATGACGCTGCGCGGCCGGGCCAGCTCGATCTTGCGGAGCTGGGCGCCCTTGACGCCCAGCGCGTCCACGGAGATCTCGATGCCGGGGGCGATCACACCGCCCACGTACTCCCCGCGGGCGCTCACCGCGTCGAAGGTGGTCGCGGTGCCGAAGTCGACGACGACCGCGGGGCCGCCGTACAGCTCGACGGCGGCCAGCGCGTTGATGATCCGGTCCGCGCCGACCTCCTTGGGGTTGTCCATGAGGATCGGCACGCCCGTCTTGACGCCTGGTTCCACCAGGACGGCCGGGACGTCCCCGTAGTAGCGGCGGGTCACCTCGCGCAGTTCGTGGAGCACCGAGGGGACCGTGGAGCAGATGGAGATGCCCTCGATGTTGTCGCCCAGGTCGTCCCCGAGCAGCGGGTGCATGCCCATCAGGCCCTGGAGCAGGACGGCCAGTTCGTCGGCGGTCCGCCGGGAGTCGGTGGAGATCCGCCAGTGCTCGACGATCTCGTCGCCGTCGAACAGGCCCAACACGGTGTGCGTGTTGCCTACGTCGATGGTCAGCAACATGGTCAGCGGCTCTCGTCGTCGTGCGGGCCGGCGGGGGCGTCGGCGTCGGCGCCCTCGCGCAGGTCCAGGCCGATGTCGAGGACCCGGGCGGAGTGGGTGAGCGCGCCCACCGCCAGGTAGTCGACGCCGGTCCGGGCGTATGCGGCGGCGTTGTCGAGGGAGAGTCGGCCGGAGGACTCCAACATCGCGCGGCCGGCGACCAGTTCCACCGCCTCGCGGGTCTGCTCCGGCGTGAAGTTGTCCAGCAGGATCAGGTCGGCGCCCTCGGCGAGGATCGGCGGGATCTGGTCGATCCGGTCGACCTCGACCTCGATCGGCACGCCGGGGAACTCGGTCCGCACGGCCGTGAACGCCTCCGCGACGCCGCCCGCCGCCACGACGTGGTTGTCCTTGATGAGCGCCGCGTCGGACAGCGACATCCGGTGGTTGACGCCGCCGCCGCAGCGCACCGCGTACTTCTCCAGGGCGCGCAGGCCTGGCGTCGTCTTACGGGTGTCGCGGACCCTGGCGTCGGTGCCGTCGAGGACGTCCGCCCAGGCGCGCGTCAGGGTGGCGATGCCGGACAGCCGGCCCAGGAGGTTGAGCGCGCTGCGCTCGGCGGTGAGCAGGTCGCGGGTGCGCGTGGTGACGGACAGCAGCTTCTGGCCGGCCACGACGCGCTCGCCGTCCTCGACGTGCCGCTCGACGGCGAACTCGTCGGTGCACACCACGGACAGCACCGCTTCGGCGATCCGCAGGCCGGCGATCGTGCCGTCCTCGCGGGCCGTGAAGTCCCCGGTGGCGACGGCGTCTTCGGGGACGGTCGCCACGGTGGTCACGTCCACGCCCTGGTCGAGGTCCTCCTCGATGGCCATGTGCGCGATGTCCTCCACCTGGACGGGGTCGAGCCCGGCGGCCAGCAGGAGCGCGGCCAGGTCGGGGTCGAGCCCGCAGGTCAGCGGGTCCAGCTCGTAGCCTTCGCCGTCGCCGGCGGCGCACCCGCAGGCGTCGCCGCAGCCTCCACCGGCGGGAGCGGCGCCGGGCCGGCCGATCTGGAGGAGGGGGAGGTCGTCGGGGGTGCTGCTCACGGGGTGGGCTCCGTATCGGGAGTGGGGGCGGGCTGAGGGGCGGTGCCGGCGGTCGGCGGGAAGCCGGCGGTCTGTGTGGTGCGGATGTTCAGGGTGCGGTCGGCGCCCAGGGTGATGCGGAAGTGGCGGCGCCACAGGGCATCGTCGCGGTCCGGGTGGTCCTCGCGCCAATGGCAGCCGCGGGTCTCCTCGCGGCGCCGTGCGGCGGCGACCAGGACGCGGGCGACGCACAGCAGGTTGGTGGCCTCCCAGGCTTCCACACCGGGCTCGGGGGCCTTGACGACGGCCGGGGAGGCGTCCACGGCCGCCTCGGCGGCCTCCCGCTGGAGGCGGTCGAGGTCGTCGGCGGCCCGGGCGAGGCTGGCTGCGCTGCGCAGCACGCCGGCACCGGCGCTCATGATCCGTTGAACGGCCGCGCGGGCCTCGGGCACCAGGAGGGGCAGCGGGGCGCGGGCCTCCACGGGGGCGGCGGCCGGGGCCGTCGTCCCGTTGGCGGTGATGTCCGCGGCGATCCGCTCCGCGAACACCAGGCCCTCCAGGAGGGAGTTGGAGGCCAGCCGGTTGGCGCCGTGGACGCCGGTGCAGGCCACCTCGCCGCACGCGTACAGGCCGGGCACCGTGGTCCGGCCGTGGAGGTCGGTGCGGACGCCGCCGGAGGCGTAGTGGGCGGCCGGGGCGACCGGGATCGGCTCGGTGACCGGGTCGATGCCGTGCGCGCGGCAGGCGGCCAGGATGGTCGGGAAGCGGTGCTCCCACATCGGGGCGCCGAAGTGCCGGGCGTCCAGGTACATGTGCTCGGCGCCCTGCTCCTGGGCGCGGCGCATGATCGCCTTGGCCACGATGTCGCGCGGGGCGAGTTCGGCGAGTTCGTGCTGGCCGACCATGAAGCGGGTGCCGTCCGCGTCGACCAGGTGGGCGCCCTCGCCGCGCACGGCCTCGGAGATCAGCGGCTGTTGGCCCTCCGCGTCCGGCCCCAGGTAGAGCACGGTCGGGTGGAACTGGACGAATTCGAGGTCCGAGACCTCGGCGCCGGCGCGCAGCGCCAGGCCCACCCCGTCGCCGGTGGAGACGGGCGGGTTGGTGGTCGCGGAGAACACCTGGCCCATGCCCCCGGTGGCGAGCACCACCGCCGGCGCGTGGACGGCACCGACGCCGTCGTGCTGGCCCTCCCCCATGACGTGCAGGGTGACGCCGGCCGTGCGGCCCTCGGCGTCCGTGAGGAGGTCGAGGACCAGGGCGTTTTCGATGGTGCGCAGGTCCGCCGAGCGTCCGCCGCCGTCGGTCGAGGGGGCGGCGGGTGCGCCGCTGCCGGCCGCGCGGACCGCGGCGACCAGCGCGCGGGAGATCTCCGCCCCGGTCGCGTCGCCGCCGGCGTGCGCGATCCGGCGGCGGTGGTGGCCGCCCTCCCTGGTGAGCGCGATCTCGTCGCTCCCGGGGGCGGTGTCGAAGCGGGCGCCGGCCGCGATCAGCCGGTGGACGGCGTCCGGGCCCTCGGTCACCAGCGTCCGCACGGCCTCCTCGTCGCACAGGCCGGCGCCCGCCACGAGGGTGTCGGCCAGGTGCTGTTCGGGGCTGTCGCCGTCCCCCAGGGCCGCGGCGATCCCGCCCTGTGCCCAACGGGTGGAGCCGTCGTCGAGCCGGGCCTTGGTGACGACGACGGTGCGGCGACCGGCGGCGGCGCAGCGCAGCGCGGCGGTCAGTCCGGCGACGCCGGAGCCGACCACGACGACGTCCGCCGTGATGGACCAGCCGGGGGCGGGGGCGGTGAGGCGTATGCCGGTGGGGCCGGTGGCGGTTCCGGTAGCGGTCATCGGGTCGCTCCGAGGGGGCCTTGGGGTGGAGTGGACTTCCTGGTCTTCCGGGGGGCCGCGGGGGCCGCTCCGGCCGGGGGCTCCTGGGAGGCGGTGTGCGGCTCCTGGGCGACGGCCGGCGTTGGGGCCCCGCCGGCGGGGAACACGAGCCGGATGTTGTCGATGAGCCGGGTGGTGCCCACCTTGGCGGCCACCGCGAGGATCGCCTCACCCGCGTACCCGTCCCGGACCTCGGTGAAGTCGCGCGGGTCGATCAGCGCCAGGTAGTCCAGGTCGAGCGGCGGATCCAGGTGGGCGGCGTCCTCCAGCACCACGCCGGCGGCGGCGCGGGCCACGGACGGGCCGTGCAGGGGGCCGGCGGCGTAGGCGACGGCGTGCGCGTCGGCGGCGGCCCGGTCCTCACCGAGGGCGGCGAGCGCCGCGGAACGGTCCTGTCCGGGGTGTCCGGCGGAGGCGGCGCGGTCGCGCAGCGCCTCCTCGGCGGTGAGCCGGTCGCGGGCGGCGAACAGCGCCGCGGACAGCGCGAGCGCGGTGTGGCGCTCCGGGCCGGACAGGTAGCGGTTGCGGCTGGAGCGGGCCAGCCCGTCGGCCTCCCGGACCGTGGCGACGCCGACGATCTCGACCGGGAAGTTCAGGTCGGTCGCCATCCGCCGGATGACGGCGAGCTGCTGGGCGTCCTTCTCCCCGAAGAACGCCAGGTCCGGCGCGGTCAGATGAAGCAGCTTGGCGACGACGGTGAGGACCCCGTCGAAGTGCCCGGGGCGGCTGGCGCCCTCCAGGACGGTGCCCATGGGGCCGGCGGAAATGCGGATCTGCGGTTCCCCGCCCGGGTAGACCTCGTCGGCCGACGGCGCGAAGACGGCGTCGGCGCCCGCCCCGGCGGCCAGCACCACGTCGTCGTCCAGGGTCCGCGGGTAGCGGTCGAGGTCCTCGCCCGCCCCGAACTGCAGGGGGTTGACGAACACCGTGACCACCACCTGGCCCTGCGGTCCGACCCGCTCCCGGGCGGCGCGGATCAGGGCGGCGTGCCCCTCGTGCAGCGCACCCATGGTCATGACAACGGCGCGGACGCCGCTGCGGCGTGGCAGTGCCCGCAGCTCCGCGGCGGTGTGGACGAGCTCGGGACCCGGCGCCGGTCGGGCGACGCCCGGGGGCGGGCTGACGGGCGAGGAGGTCATGAGCCGCCTCCGTGGGGGCCGTGGTCGGGGGACGCGGGGTCGTCGGGGCCTTCGGGGCCTTCGGGGCCTTCGGGGCCTTCGGGGCCTTCGGGGGAACCCTGCTCCCCCGAGCGCGCGCCCGGGCCGGTGCCGCTGTCGGGAGCGGGCCCCGCGAGCACGTCCAGCAGTTCCTCGGCCAGTTCCGGCTTGAGCAGACCGTGCGCGAGCGCCCGGTCCGCGGTCGTGCGGGCCATGGCCAGGTAGCCGGCGAGGGCCTGTGGGGCGTGCGTGCGCAGCTCCGCCAGGTGGGCCGCGACCGTGCCGGCGTCGCCCCGGGCGACCGGGCCCGTCAGGGCGGCGTCACCGGACCGCAGCGCGTTGTCCAGGGCCGCGCCGAGCAGCGGGCCGAGCATCCGGTCCGGGGCCTGCACCCCGGCCTTCTGGAGCAGCTCCATGGCCTGCGCCACCAGGGTGACCAGGTAGTTCGCGCCGATGGCGAGCGCCGCGTGATAGAGCGGACGGGCGGATTCCGCGATCCACTCGGGCTCCCCGCCCATCTCGATGACCAGCGCCTCCGCGGCCATCCGCAGCTCCTGCGGGGCGGTCACCCCGAACGGGCAACCGGCCAGCCGCTGCACGTCCACGGACGTCCCGGTGAACGTCATGGCAGGGTGCAGGGCCAGCGGCAGCGCACCGGCCCTGGTCGCCGGCTCCAGCACGGCCGTCCCGAAACGGCCGGAGGTGTGCACCAGCAGCTGCCCCGGCCGTACGGCACCGGTCTCGACGAGCCCCGCCACCAGGTCGGCCAGGGCGTCGTCGGGGACGGTCAACAACACGAGGTCCGCACGGGCGAGCACCTCGCCCGGGGTGACCAGCGGGACGCCGGGCAGCATCTCGGCGGCGCGCCGGACGGAGGCGTCGGAGACCCCCGAGACGGCCACCGGACGATGCCCCGCGAGCTGCAGCGCCGCGGCGAGCGCGGGCCCGACGCGACCTGCGCCGACGACTCCGACCGTGAGTCGGGCGGGCCGGTCCTGGGCCTCGGTGGAGGGATGTGGGTTCACGGGGCGACGGCCTTCCGTTCCAGTCCGCGAGGGGTACCGGACGATTCGTCGCCATGCTACGCGAGGGCCCCCCACCGCCCGGAGAGCCGTACGGAGGGTGAGACGAGGGTCTCGAAGGACAACCGGAACACCCCACTCCGCGCCGGTTCGGAGAGTTATCCACAGCCCTCGCGGCGCCGTCGCCGGCTGCGCGATGATCGGTCCAGACACCCCGCGCGGACAGCGCGGGACGAAGCGAAGGCGGGGGCCATGACCGAGAACGGGCAGCAGCACACGACGGGGCTCGACACTCCACCGGCGGACGACGGGGCGCGCGACGCGGCCGACGACCGGGCGCGACGGTTCGCCGCGTACCGCGGTGCGGTGCGGACACTGTCCGGCTCCCGCCCACCGGAGACGCTCGCCGAGCGAATGGCCCGCCTGACGGCCGACGCCCCCGGCACCTACGACCTCGACGACTGGACGGACCTCTACGGCAACGACGACGGCATCGTCGGCGCGTTGGAGCGCCGCACCGCCGAAGCCCTGGGCACCGCGGCCGCTGTGTTCTTCCCGACCGGCACGATGGCGCAGCAGGTGGCACTCCGCTGCTGGGCGGGCCGCACGGGCAACGCCACGGTCGCCGGCCACCCCCTGTCCCACCTGGAGGTCCACGAGCGCAACGCCTACGCCGTGGTCAGCGGACTGCGCATGGTGCATCCGACGAGCGCCCCGCGCCTGCCGACGGCCGCGGAGGTCTACGACCTGGAGGAACCGTTCGGCACCCTCGCCCTCGAACTCCCGCTGCGGGACGCCGGATACGTCCTCCCCAGCTGGCCGGAACTGGAGTCGGTGGTAGCCGCGGCGCGGGACCTCGACGCGGTGGTGCACTTCGACGGCGCCCGACTCTGGGAGTGCACCCCGCACTTCGGCAAGCCGCTCCCGGAGATCGCCGCCCTCGCGGACAGCGTCTACGTCTCCTTCTACAAGTCGCTGGGCGGCATCGCGGGCGCCGCCCTGGCGGGCACCGAGGAGTTCGTCGCGGAAGCCCGCGCCTGGCGTCACCGCTACGGCGGCCAGGTGTTCCAGCAGTGGCCGACCGTGCTGGCCGCCCTGGTCGGGCTGGACCACGAGCTGCCTCGGCTGCCGGAGTACGCCGCCCAGGCCAAGACCGTCGCGCGGGCCCTGCGGGAGGGCCTGGCAGAGGCCGGCGTGCCGTGGTTCCGGGTGCACCCCGAAGAGCCGCACACCCACCAGTTCCAGCTGTGGCTGCCCCACTCACCGCAGGTGTTGAACGAAGCCAGCATCCGTCAGGCGGAGGAGACCCGCACGACGCTGTTCCAGCAGTGGTTCGAACCGGACTCGACCGGACCGCCCGGCGTGGCGATGACGGAGGTGACGGTCGCTTCGCCCGCACTGGAATGGACGGCGGAGGAGATACGCACGGCGGTGGGCGAGTTCGTCCGACGCATCGACGGCTGACGGTGGCGGCGGTAGCGGGACCGGTGGGAGCTACGCCTGCGCGGTTCGTGCGGGAAGGGCCGCAGCCCGGTCGTTTCCAGCTGTCGGGCTCCGGGGGCCGTTCCGGATTGACTGCTCCAGGGTGGCCGCTCTGGGGTGGATGCTCTGGGGTGGCGGGTGGCTGCTACGGGGACCGTTACCGCCCGCCCCGCTCAGGCATCGCTCGGTCCGGCGTTGGGCCGGCCGGCCAGGGTGGTGGTTGCACGGTTCGCACCCGCGCGGGCGCCGGCCTCGCGGTGGGCGACCGGTCGGCCGGGAGCGGGACGGGCCGGTGCGGCGGCGCTGCCGTCCAGGGGTCGGGCGCGGCGAACCAGCCGTGCCGCGAGCCCTCGTGCGATCCGCCCGTCGCGCCCCCACCAGCGTTCCGCGGGATCGGTGACCACGGCCTTGAAGCGGCGCCACTGCCGGATCTCCCGGACGGTGCGGACGGTGGCCTCGCCCGGTGCGGGCGGGGCGACCTCGCCCCGCTGGGCGGCGCGGTAGCTGTCGAGGAGGTGCTGCTGCATGGTGTCCATGCCCCTCACTCTGAGACCGCCGGACGACCCCTGGCGCGCCGATTGACGAGAGCCGTCAATCGACGACGCCGCAGGTCACGGCCTCGCGCATGATGGGTACATGGCCAACGTCATCGACATCACCGGGCTGCCGCTGGAGCGCCTCGTCTTCGCGCCCTCACCGCTGGCCGAGCTGGGAGCGGCGCTGCACGCGCTGTCCGAGCCGGGGCACCACCCCGGGCTGCACGGTTGGGTCACCGCGACCAACGCCGGACTGAAGACCGACCTGGCGGACCGGTTGTGCGAAGCGGACTTCCTGTGGCGGTCCGCCCGCTCGGACATCCTGCTGCCCACCCGCCCCGGAGCGACGCTCGCCGAGGAACTGGACGGGCTCGACGGGATCGACGACGAACGGTTCGTGGCCGCCGCGTTCGAGATCAGCTGCTCACCCAAGTACACCCGCCCCACGCCGTCGCCCCTGGTCGACGAGCACGAGCGGGCACGCGTACGGGAGATGGCGGCGGCTCGCGGACCGCGGCAGGCGGCGTTCACGGACCGGATGCTGACCGACCCCGACGGCCTGCGGGTGTGGCTGCGGCGCCTCTTCGAGGACTGCGAGGACGCGTTCTTCGGGGACATCTGGCGGCGGGTGAGCATCCAGCTGGCCGCCGACGCACGACACAAGTCCGAACTGCTGCGCCGCAAGGGGCTCGCGGAAACGCTGACCGCGACCTCACTGGCGCTGACCCTGGAGGAGGCCCAAGACGGCAGTGGCACCAGCCACATCCTGGTCGACAAGCTGGCCAGTGGGCGCACGACCGGGTTCGCCGACCCGGCCGACCCCGGCCTCACGTTCATCCCGACGTCGTTCGGTTGGCCGCACCTGGTGTTCAGCCACGCACCCGGCTGGCGCCCGGTGCTCCAATACCCGGTCGCGAGCCCTGAGTTGCCTGTGCCCGCCACGCTGGAACTCGTCCAGCAACGGCTGGAGGCGCTCGGTCACCCGATGCGGATGCAGCTATGCCGCACCCTCTCGCGGGGACCGCACACGACCGGGGAACTGGCGACCACGTTCGGCATCACGTCGCCGGAGGTGTCGCGCCACATCGCGGTGCTGAAGAAGGCCGGCCTGCTCCAGACCCGGCGCCGGGGGCGGTACGTCCTGCACCAGCTGAACCTCCAGGTAGTGGCCCGACTGGGCAGCGACTTCCTTGAGGGCGTACTGCGCTGAGCCGACCGGTCACGCCTGATGGCAATGGGGCGGACGGGAGGGAGGCGCGGGGTGGGGGTGGAAGGAGGGTGGGGCGGAGGGCCGGAGGGGTGGGGCGGGGTGGGGGCGGGGGCGGGGGCGGGGAACAGCGGAAGACGTCGAACCACCGCCGCCCACCAAACAACACAACCCCAAGTAACAGCCCCCACCCCCACCCTCGCCCCGTTCCCCCGCCCAGCCCCCCATTCCCCACCCCTCGCCCCCACCTCCCTTCAGTTCTCCTGCAGAAACTTCTTCGCCAGGGCGTCGCCACGGCTCACCGCGTCGGAGTGGCTCTCGATGGGGGACGCCTTGGAGTTCTTGAACAGCACGTAGGTGACGCCCGAGTCCGCGCCGCCGGTCTCCGGGTTGGGGTCGATGCCCAGGCCCTTGGCGGCCGCGTAGGACGCCTCGCCGATGATCTTTTCGGGGCCGGTGTCCCCGACGACGGCGTATTCGACCTGGTTGTTGTAGATGAGGGCGACCACGCCGCCGCCCTTGATGCCCGCGGACTCGTAGTTCCAGATGCCGCTGGTGCTGGGCACGACGACGTAGGGCAGCTTCGCGGCGTTCAGTGGCTTGCCGTCGGACTGGTGGAAGCGGGTGTCGTCCTGGAACCAGGGGTCGGTGTCGGCGTTGCACTGCGAGGTGATCTGCCCGTCGCAGTCGATGTCCATGTCGGCCTTCCAGAAGACGGCGCCGTTCTCGCCGCAGACCGGGACGGTGGCCGAGGTCTCCTCGTCGGTCCGGTACTTGCCGTTGGAGATCTGCTGGCAGTCTTTGAGTTTGGCGAGCAGTTGGGCCGCGGAGACCGATCCTTCCTGGAGGGCGGCGTGCGGCGCGGTCCGGTGGGCGGTCGGCTGGGCGGTGGCGGGCAGGGCTGCGGCGGCGAGGAGGGCGGCGCCGGAGGCGGTGGCGAGGGCGAACATGCTTCTGCGCACGGGGAACCCTTCTGTTAGGAAAGTTTCCTTACCGCGCGCCAATCTGGCCTTTCTTACGTGTCCGCGTCAATGCACGTACCGGCCACGCCACGACTCCCGGACCAGGTCGATCCCCGGCATGCGGCGATCGACCTGGTCAGCCCGACTACGCTCCGGCGCCCCCGGCCCGGACCAGCCCCGTCTCATACGCCAGCACCACCGCCTGCACCCGGTCCCGCAGGCTCAACTTGGTGAGGATCCGGCCCACATGGGTCTTGACCGTGGCCTCGGACAGCACCAGCCGCGCCGCGATCTCGCCGTTCGACAGCCCCTGCGCGACCAGCAGCAGCACCTCCCGCTCACGGTCGGTCAGCCGCCCCAGCTCGGGCCGCGCGGGCTCGCCGGAGGTCGCGGGCAGCATCGGCGTGAAGCGGTCCAGGAGGCGGCGGGTGGTCGACGGGGCGACGACCGCGTCCCCGCTGTGCACCGCCCGGATCGCGGCGAGGAGTTCGTTCGGCGGCACGTCCTTGAGCATGAAGCCGCTGGCGCCGGCCTTCAGCGCGGAGAAGGCGTACTCGTCCAGGTCGAAGGTGGTCAGGATGAGGACCTTCGGGGCGCCCTCCGGCTGCCCGCCACCGCAGATCCGGCGGGTGGCCTCGACGCCGTCGAGGTGCGGCATCCGGACGTCCATCAGGATCACGTCCACCTCGGCGGTCCGCAGCACCTCCAGGGCCTGCACTCCGTCGCCCGCCTCGGCGACGACCCCCATGTCGGGTTGGGCGGCCAGCACCATCCGGAAGCCGGTGCGCAACAGCACCTGGTCGTCGACGAGCATCACGCGGATGGTCATGGCAGGGAGATCCCTTCACGGGTCGGCAGGAGCGGACGGGACGCAGGCGCCCGGGGCGACGGCGAGGAGGCCGGGGACGAGCACGCCCGATGCGAGCACGGTAGCGACCGGCCCGCCGACCACGTGCGCGGCGGCGACGGGTGGAGCGGGCGCCGACGGGGCCGGGCCGCTCGGCCACCACTCCCCCGCGCGCCGGAACGGCTCGGTGGCGCGACCGGCCGGCTCATCGGTCAGCCTTGAGCGGCAGGACCGCGTTGACGCGGAAGCCGCCGCCCGGCCGTGGCCCGGCGTCGAGGATGCCGCCGACCATGCCGACCCGCTCGCGCATCCCGATCAGGCCGTGGCCGAGCCCGTCCGCGCCGCCTGCCTCGTAGAGCTCGTGCTGGGCGCCCCGGCCGTCGTCCTCGACGAGCAGGTCGAGGTCGTCGTCCCGGTAGGTGAGGCGGACGGTGGCGCTGACGTCGGGGCCACCGTGCTTGCGGGCGTTGGTCAGGGCTTCCTGGACGATGCGGTACGCGGTCAGCTCGACGCTGCTGGGCAGCGGACGCGGCTCGCCGACCACCCGGAAGTCGACCGGCAGTCCGGCGCCCCGGACCTGGTCGATGAGGTCGGCGAGCTGCTCGACGCCGGGCTGTGGCACGTACTCCCCGCCCTCGGCCTGCTCACCGGTGCGCAGCACGCCCAGCAGGCGGCGCATCTCGGCCAGGGCCTGCCGTCCGGTGCCCGAGATCGTCTCCAGTGCCTGGCGGGCCTGTTCGGGTGCGGCGTCGAGGACGTAGGCGGCGCCGTCGGCCTGGACGACCATCACCGAGACGTTGTGCGCGACGACGTCGTGCAGCTCGCGGGCGATCCGGGCGCGTTCGGCGGCGACCGCGATCCGCGCCTGGGCCTCGCGCTCCTTCTCCAGGCGGCTGGCCTTCTCCTCCAGTTGCGCCCAGTAGGCCCGGCGGGTGCGTACCGAGTCGCCGAGCACCCAGGCGAGTACGAACGGCACGGTGAGCAGCACCATGAAGAAGACCACCGCCCACACGGGCATGGCGATGGGGCTGTCCCGGAAGCGGAGCTGTGAGAGGCCGGGGGCGATCAGGGCGCCGGCCAGTGCGAAGCGTGAGGCCCAGCGGCTGGCCGAGGTCTCGGAGGCGACGGTGTAGATGATCACCATCATCGCGAAGTCGCCCATGTTGGGCGGCACGTTCAAGATCAGCTGGCCGAGGCCGAGGGCGGTGGCCAGTAGCAGCATCTTGACCGGGTACTTCCGGCGCAGGGCGATGACCAGGCACAGGCCGGCGCTGAAGAGCAGGGCGATGATCTTGCCCTCAAGGCCCGACCGGGAGATGACCCACAGCCCGCAGAACCCGAAGAGGAGGAAAGCCCAGAAGCTGTCCACCCCCGTCGGGTGCCTGCGGAAGAAGTCATAGAGGCGCTGCACGTAACCCAGCGTAGGCAGCGCCGACAGGCTGCGGAGTCAACCGGAGGAGCGATCCTCTTCCATCGGGCCTACTCCCCTAGGTGGAGGCCACATGCGCCAATTGTGTCGCCGCTGGGGTTGGCCCATGATCATCTGCGGGGTGGAACCGTGCTCGCGTGGCGCGGCCGCTCGCCTGCCGGGCGCCGGAACACGGCCCCGAGCAGGGCACTTCTTCTCAGCGCGCGGACTCATACCGTGGGCCGACCACCACACCACGGGTCGACGCCCCGCGGCTTCCGTCGCCCCCCGTACCGTGGTCCGTGTGACGAACAGGGGACGCGGGCACGCGCCGAACGAAGGACGCGAACGCGTGGCGAACGAGCACCGGCGCGCCCGGCGGCCCGGCGACGACGGCCTCCCGCCCGCCCCCGAGGCCCCGGCCGACGGCCTCGGGCCCGCGCCCCGCGCCGGAGCCGACGCCACCTGGCGCGGCTGGCGGGCGGCAACCGAGCAGGCGCTCTACGGTCCCGACGGGTTCTACACCCGCCCCGGCGGCCCCGGTCCCGGCGGCCACTTCCGCACCTCCGTCCACGCCTCTCCGCTGTACGCCGGTGCCGTCGCCGCGCTCCTGTGCCGGGTCGACGCCGCGCTCGGGCACCCCGGCGAGCTGGCCCTGGTCGATGTCGGCGCGGGCCGCGGCGAGCTGTTGGGCGGCGTCCTGGCCGCGCTCCCCGAGGACGTGGCCGCGCGGACCCGCCCGTATGCCGTCGAACGCGCCGCGCGCCCCGAGGGCCTCGACCCTCGGATCGCCTGGCTCGCCGACCTGCCCGCGCCGGGCTCGCTCACCGGCCTGCTCTTCGCCAACGAGTGGCTGGACAACGTCCCGGTGGACGTCGTCGAGACGGACGCCGACGGGGTGCCGCGCCGCGTCGAGGTGCGCGCCGACGGCACGGAACGGCTGGGCGCCCCCGTGGACGGCCCGGACGCGCAGTGGCTGACCCGCTGGTGGCCGCGGGCCGCACCGGACGCCGCCGGCCCCGCCCCCGGGCTGCGCGCCGAGATCGGTCGCCCTCGGGACGCCGCCTGGGCGCGTGCCGTCCGCGCCCTGCGCACCGGGCTCGCGGTTGCCGTCGACTACGCCCACGACCGCGCCGACCGGCCGCCCTTCGGCACCCTCACCGGCTTCCGGGCGGGCCGCGAGGTCCGTCCCGTCCCGGACGGCAGCTGCGACGTCACGGCACACGTGGCGCTCGACGCGTGTGCCGGGCCGGCCGCCGAGCGGCTGACCCAGCGGGCCGCGCTGCACGCCCTCGGCGTGACCGGCCGGCGCCCGCCGCTGTCCTTGGCGACCACCGACCCGGCGGGCTACCTCCGGGCGCTCGGCGCCGCCGGTGCCGCCGCGGAACTGACCGACCCGGCCGGCCTGGGCGGCTTCGGCTGGCTGCTGGAACCGGTCGGCGGCCCCGCCTGCGCCGGCCTGCTCGCCGCCGACGACGCGGGCTGACCGGGCGCGCCGGCCGTCCGGCCCGAGCGTCCGGCTCGGCCCTCGGACTAGCCGGTCCACACCACGGACCGCCCCGCTCCGCGGCGTCGCGCCCTGCGACACTGTCCCCATGACGGAGACGACGGTCGGCATCGGCGGCGCGGCGGAAAGCACCGACATGGTGCTGAACATCGGCCCGCAGCACCCCTCCACGCACGGCGTGCTGCGGCTGCGCCTCGTCCTGGACGGCGAGCGCATCCGGCACGCCGAGCCGGTGATCGGGTACATGCACCGCGGCGCCGAGAAGCTCTTCGAGGCCCGCGACTACCGCCAGATCATCATGCTCGCCAACCGCCACGACTGGCTGTCGGCGTTCTCCAACGAGTTGGGCGTGGTGCTCGGCGTCGAGCGGATGCTCGGTATGGAGGTCCCCGAGCGCGCAGTGTGGACCCGGACGCTGCTCGCCGAGCTGAACCGCGTGCTGAACCACCTGATGTTCCTCGGCTCGTACCCGCTGGAACTCGGCGGCATCACCCCCGTCTTCTACGCCTTCCGCGAGCGCGAGGAGCTCCAGACCGTCATGGAGGAGGTCTCCGGCGGCCGGATGCACTACATGTTCAACCGCGTCGGCGGCCTCAAGGAGGACCTGCCCGCCGGCTGGCTGGGCCGGGCCCGGCAGGCCGTCGCCGACGTCCGCTCCCGGATGGACGTCTTCGACGACCTCGTCCTCGGCAACGAGATCTTCCGCGGTCGCACCCGGGGCGTCGGTGTGCTGTCCCGCGAGGCGGTGCACGCCTACGGCGTCTCCGGGCCGATCGCCCGCGCGTCCGGCGTCGACTTCGACCTGCGGCGTGACGAGCCCTACCTCGCGTACGGCGACCTCGGGTCGACGCTCCAGGTGGTCACCCGGGACGAGGGCGACTGCCTGGCCCGGTTCGAGTGCCTGCTGGCGCAGACCCACAACTCCCTGGACCTGGCCGACGCGTGCCTGGACCGGATCGCGGAGTTGGCGCCCGGTCCGATCAACCAGCGGCTGCCCAAGGTCCTCAAGGCCCCCGAGGGCACGACCTACGCGTGGACCGAGAATCCGCTCGGCATCAACGGCTACTACCTCGTCTCCAAGGGCGAGAAGACCCCGTACCGCCTGAAGTTGCGCTCCGCGTCGTACAACAACATCCAGGTGCTGACCGAGTTGCTGCCGGGGACCCTGGTGGCCGACATGGTCGCCATCTTGGGGTCGATGTTCTTCGTGGTCGGCGACATCGACAAGTAGCCGAGCGGCGGGGCGGGCGGCTGGCCGCCGCTGGCTGCGCCCGCGCGCACGACACGGCGGCGGGGAGTTCGTCCACAGGCTGTGGACGAACTCCCCGCCGCTCGGTGCGTCTACGGGTCTGCGGCGCTCAGGAGATGGCGCTGCGCAGTTCGGCGAGGTCGAGCTGCTCGGTCTCGTCGTGGGCGGTCAGGTCGATGACCTCACCGGCGCCGTGCGTGGTCTCCCCGTCGGCGGTCGCGCCGTCGGTCGCCTGGTGCGCGCCGTCGGTGCCGGCGTCCGCGGACTTCTCGGTCGCCGCGGCGGCCTCGTCGGCGGCCTGCGGGAGCGCCGCCCGGGCCGGTACGCGGGCCTGCGCGCGCGCCGACTGCTCGGCGACCGCCTCGTCGCCGACGACGTCCGCGAGGTCCTCCTCCAGGGGGGCGGTCGGCTGGTCGTGCGCGACGGTGGCGTTGCCGAAGAAGTCGAAGCCGCCCAGCGTGCGGGACACGGACGGGCGCGGCGGGGCGATCGCGGCGGCGGCCGGCACCGGGCGGAGCTCCGGTCCGCCCACCCCCTGGGCGGCGGCCGCCTCGGGCTTCCCCTGGTCGTCGGCCCCGGGCTTCTGCTGGGTGCCGGTGCCGTCCTCGCCGGCGGCGCGCTGCCGGGCGGCGTTGCGGGGCAGCGCGCGCAGGGCGCGGTCCGCCTCGGCGAACGTGGCGGTCGGACGGGCCGCGGGCGGGCCGTCCGGGCGCCGGGCGGCGGAGGCGTGGCGTCCGCCGCCGGTCCCGGGCTCGCGCCGGGCCGGGACGAGTGCGCCGCTAGCGGACGGTTGCCCGGCCTCGATGGCGAGCAGCCGGCGGCCCTCCAGGGCGCTGGCCCGCTCGGTCTCGGCGGTGGCGTAGCGGCGCAGCAGGGCGGCGTGCTCGCTGCGCAGGCGGGCGAGTTCGGCGCGCTTGGCGCGGAGCTTGGCGTCCAGGCCGGCGCGGATCTCGCGCGCTTCCTCGACGTCCGTCTCCAGTTCGGCGACGCGTTCCTCGGTGCGCCACTCGTCGCGCGCCCGGGCCCGGGTCAGCTCGGCGACCCGCTTGCCGGCCTTGCGGTCCCAGGTGCGCAGGAGGACGGCGCCGGTGACCGCGGCAGCCGCGGCACCGGCGGCGAGCACCCGTTGCACGAGGTCGTCGCCGACGAACCACGCACTCGTGGCACAGGCAATTGACGCACCGGCGACCGTCGCGGGAGGAAGCAGCCGGTGGAGGGGTGGGGAATGGCGGTGGCGTCCTCGTGGCATGGCCAGAAACTTACCGTGCGTGCGAGACCTATGGGGCCCCGCATACGCATCCGTTTCGCGCTGGTTACTTCTTGGCCAGTCCCTTGGACTCCAAATAGGCCGTTGCCACATCGGCGGGCTTCAAGCGCTCGGCATCGACCTTGCGGTTCAAGTTGATCAAGTCCTCGGTCGTCAGCACCTTGGTGATCTTGTTGAGCGCGGTCTCGATCTCCTTGTCGGCGGCCTTCTTCGCATTCAGCACGGGCAGCACGTTGTCGGCGTTCTGCAGCTTCTTGTCGTCCTGCAGGAGCACCAGACCGAAGTTGTCGAGAGTGGCGTCCGTGGTCGTGGTGAGCACCAGTTGGTCGGTGCCGTCCTTGACCGCCTGCTTGGCCTGCGGGGTCCCCACGCCCTTGGGATCGATGGCCTCGACGCCGATGCCGTAGGTGCTCTCCAGGCCGGGCTTGCAGAACACCCGCGTCTCGCACTCCTCGCCCGCGGCGAGTTTGATCTTCTCGTGCGAACGGCCCAGGTCGGAGAGCGTCTTCAGCCTGTGCTTGGCGGCGAATTCCTTGGTGACCGCGAACGCGTTCTGATCGGTGGCCGCGCCCGCCGGCAGCACCTTCAGACCGCGCGGCTCGGCGAGCTTCTTGAGCTCGGCCACCGTCTTGTCGATGTCGCTGGATGCCACCGGCTTCGCCTTGGGGCCGTTCTTCTTCGCGTTGAGGAATTCCGCGAGGGTGGAGGCGTATTCCGGAACGACGTCGATCTGGCCCTTCTCCAGGGCCGGCTCATACAGCTCGCGATTGGTCAGCGTCTGCACCCGCGGCTGGTATCCGGCATCGGCGAGCACCCGCGAATAGATCTCGGCGAGCACCTTCGACTCGGTGAAACCGGCCGAGCCGATGACGATCTCGCCCTTCCCGCCGCCCTTGGCCCGCCCGCCCTTCTCCTCCAGGCTCTGCCCGCCGCACGCGGCGAGTCCGGCCGCCAGCGCCACCACGGTCCCGGTGGCCAACGCGGTACGCACCGCTCGTGCTGTGCTGCTCATGGAATTGCACTCCGTCCGTTCGGATCAGGTCGTCGGATCAGCTCGTCGCTCAGGTCGATCGGGACGGTTCGGGTCGGGCCCCGGCCGGCGCCGGGGCCGGCGTCTTCCCGGACGGCCCGCGCCGCCGTCCCCGCATCGGGTCGAAGGCCCGGTCCACCACGACCAACACCCCCTCCACCAGCAGCGCCAGCACCGCCACCAGCACCGCCCCGGCGACCACCTGCGCGGTGTCGTAATTGCCGAACCCGGCCGTGATGATCCGGCCCAGGCCCCCGCCGCCGGCCAGCGCGGCCAGCGTCGCCGTGGCCACCACCTGGACCGCGGCCGAACGCAGCCCGGTCATGATCAGCGGGTAGGCGAGCGGTATCTCCACGCGTCGCAACAGCTGCGGCCCCGACATACCCATCCCGCGGGCCGCCTCGACCACGTCGCGGTCCGCCTCGCGTATGCCCAGATAGACGTTGGTCAGCAGGGGCGGCACCGCGAACAGCACCAGCGCGATGACCGTCGGCCAGTCGCCGTGCGACCCCAACGGACTCAGCGTCAGCAGCACCAGCACCGCGAACGTCGGCACCGCGCGCCCCACGTTGGAGATGTTGATCGCCAAGGCCCCGCCCTTGCCGATGTGGCCCAGCCACAGCGCCACCGGCAGGGCTATCAGGCAGGACAGCACCAGGCAGATCCCGGTCAACCAGAGGTGCTCACCGAGGCGGTGCCACACCCCCTTCTCCCCGGCCCAGTTGGCGGCCGTGCCCAGCCACTGCCAGGCCCCCGTGATCGCGTCCACGCTCACCCCACCGCCTTCGCCACGGTCGCCCCGCGCCGCGTCCGGCGGCCCGCGGACCGCGACCGCGTCCACGGCGTCAACAACCGCTGGAGCCCCAACAGGAGCAGGTCCGCCACCAGCGCCAACAGCACGCACAGCACCGAAGCGGTCAGCACCTCCGCCTTGAAGAAGCCCTCCATGCCGCTGGCTATGAGATTGCCCAACCCGCCGTAGCCGACGACCGAACCGATCGTCGTCATCGCCACCGTCGAGACCGTGGCGATCCGCACGCCGGCGACCAACGCCGGCAGGGCGAGCGGAAGCTCCACCTCGAACAGCAGCCGCGCCGGGCCGTACCCCATCCCGCGGGCGGCCTCCCGCACCTCGGCCGGCACCGCGTCGAGACCGGCGAGGACGTTGCGCACCAGGATCGTCAGCGAATAGAGCACCAGGCCCGTGACGACCACCGAGGGCGACACCCCGAAGACCGGTGTCAGCAACGCGAACATCGCCAGCGACGGCACCGTGTACAGCACCGTCGTCAGCCCCAGGACCGGCCCCGCGACGCCCCGCCGGTGCCGCGCCAACAACGCCAGCGGAAACGCGATCAGCAGCCCGAGCACCACCGACACCACCGTGATGCCGACGTGCTGGAGCGTGGCGTCCAGCAACTCCTGGCTCCGGGTGCGGAGGTACTCCCCGCAGATCCAGTCGTTCCGCTCCAGGCAGCCGGACCCGCCGCCCTGCGCCATGGACTGGGCGCCCATCAATGCCTGCGCCGCACGCGCCGGTACCTCCACCGCCGTCACCTCCCCCGCTCGCCGATAACGTGGTGACTGTCTGCGACCCTAACCCCCACCACTGACAATCACCGCGGCCCGGCATCCACTCGCAACACCGCGTTCACGGCACCCGCGCACGACGCGTACACAATGGGGCCCGTCCACACAGGGGGAATTCATGATCCGCTTCGAGCACGTCACCAAGCGCTACGTCGACGGCACCACCGCCGTCGACGACCTCTCCTTCGAGGTCGCCGAGGGCGAACTCATCACCCTCGTCGGCCCGTCGGGCTGCGGCAAGACGACCACGATGAAGATGGTGAACCGGCTCATCGAACCCACCGACGGCCGGATCCTCCTCGACGGCGAGGACGTCGCCGACGCCGATCCGGTCGAACTCCGCCGTCGCATCGGCTACGTCATCCAGCAGGTCGGGCTCTTCCCCCACAAGACCGTGCTGGACAACACCGCCACCGTCCCGCACCTCCTCGGCCGGCCGCGCAAGGCGGCCCGGGCCCGCGCCGCCGAACTCCTCGACCTGGTCGGCCTCGACCCGGCCGTCTACGGCGACCGCTACCCCGACCAACTCTCCGGCGGCCAGCGGCAACGCGTCGGCGTGGCCCGCGCGCTCGCCGCCGACCCACCCGTGCTGCTGATGGACGAACCGTTCGGCGCCGTCGACCCGGTCGTCCGCGAGCACCTCCAGAACGAGTTCCTGCGGCTGCAGTCCACGCTCCACAAGACGGTGCTCTTCGTCACCCACGACATCGAGGAGGCGGTCCGGCTCGGCGACCGCATCGCCGTCTACGGCAGCGGCCGCATAGAGCAGTTGGACACCCCGGCGACCGTCCTGGGTGCCCCGGCGACCCCGTACACCGCGGAGTTCGTGGGTGCCGACCGCGGCCTGAAGCGGCTCGCCGTCACCCCCGTCGAGGCCGCCGACCTCGACGAGCCGCCGGTGGTCCGCCTGGACGACCCGGCCGCCCGGGCCGCCGACGCGCTCACCGCCGCCGGCGCCCCCTGGGCCGTCGTCCTGGACGCCGATGGCGCGCCGTACGGCTGGGTGGCGGCCGACGCACTCGTCGCCCCCGAGGGCCCCGCCGCGGACCGGTCCGCGACCGTCCGCGACCTGGCCCGCCCGATGGCCGCCAGCGTGCCGCTCGGCACCCCGCTCCGGCAGGCGCTCAGCACCCTGCTCCAACACGACGCGGGCTGGCTCGCGGTCCTCGACGGCGACCGCTACCGGGGCGTCCTCACGCCCGCCCGGCTGCACGGCGCCCTGCGCCGCGCCACCACCGCGGACGCGACGGACCTGCCGCGCACCGAGGTCGCCCTGGACACCGTCCCGGGCACCTGAGACGACGGGGCGGCTCGGGCCGGGGCCGCGTCAGGCCCGCGCCGGCCCGGGACCGTCGTCGTCCCCGTCCTCGCCCTCCGGCAGCTTGCAGACCCGCTCCAAGAAGATCGCCGCGGCCACCACAGCCGCACCGGCGAGTACCGAGAACCCGGCGTACACGGCCTGGGTACGGCGCGCGTCGTCCACGCCCGACAGCAGCAGGAAGACGCCGACGCCGCCGTAGAGCCCGGCGACCAACGCCGCCACCAGGGCACTGGCCTGGCCGAAGACCACCGCGCGGGCGGCCACCAACGGGTCGACGCCCTTCGCCTCGGGCTGCCGCTCGCGCTGCGCGCGCAGTCGGGACCGCAGGGAGAGCGCGGTGGCGGCGAGCACCACGGCGATCAGCGCCAGCACGATCGGCGCCGCCACCGGGACGCCGGGCAGGGAGCCGAACGCGTCCCATAGCCGGGCGCCCGCCCAGGCCAGGATTCCGGCCACCACGAACAGCCCGACCAGGACCTTGATCCGTAGCTGCTTCACCGAGCGATCGCCCCTCGCACCGTCCCGGCCACCCCTACCGCGATGACCGTGTCCGCCTCATGGCCGCACCCCTCGGTGCGACCGCCGTATCCGTCCGGCCGCCTCGCGCGCGCACGAGCACACCGCCGCGACGTCCAGGCGCCAGTACATCAGCGCGACGGGCGTCGCGGGCGCATCGTCGCCGTACGCGGCCGGCCCGCAACCCTAACGACTACTCCGGCAGCCGCAGTTCCAGGTCCGCCCGGTGGTTCACGCCCTCGTTGCCGACCGCGGCCAGCAGGGCGGCCACCGCGCCCCGGCCCGGGACCTCCGCCTCCGGGTCGACGTCGTGCCACGGCACCAGGACGAACGCCCGCTCGTGGGCGCGCGGGTGCGGCAGCGTCAGCCGCGGGTCGTCGGAGACCACGTCCTGGTAGGCGAGGATGTCGACGTCGATGGTGCGCGGACCCCACCGCTCGTCCCGCACCCGATCGAAGGCTTCCTCGATGGCGTGCCCGCGCTCCAGGAGGGAGTCCGGCGGCAGCGTCGTCTTGATCAGCACCACGGCGTTGAAGTACGAGGGCTGCGAGTCGGTGGCGACGCCCCACGGCTCGGTCTCGTACACCGGGGAGACCGCCTTGACCCGGACGCCCGGGGTGTCCTCCAGCGCGTCGATGGCGCCCTGGAGCGTCTCCAGACGGTTGCCGAGGTTGCTGCCCAGCGAGATCACTGCGCGCTTGGGGTTGGACAGCGTGACGTCCGCCGCGTCCACCTGCTCCACCACCGAGGCGGGCACCGGCTGGACGGTCGGGTCGTTGGCGGAGGCGGCGTGCGGGAGGCGGGCGGTGGCGGGGGCCGGCTGCTGGGTGGTTTTCATACTCGGCTCCGAGTGATGGTGATGGTCACGTCATCGAAGGGGACGGTGATCGGTGCGTCCGGCTTGTGGACCACCACTTCCACCTCCTGCACCCCCTCGTGCTTCAGGCACTGGTCGGCGATGCGCTCCGCCAAGGTCTCGATGAGGTCGACGGGCTCGCCTTCGACGACGGCCACCACCTCCTCGGCGACGATGCCGTAGTGGACGGTCTTCGCGAGATCGTCGGAGGCTGCCGCCGGGCGGGTGTCCAGGCCGAGGACCAGGTCGACGATGAAGGTCTGACCTTCCTCGCGTTCCCGGGGGAACACCCCGTGGTGCCCTCGGGCCTTCAGCCCACGCAGCGCGACACGATCCACGCGAATCACTCCCACTGGTCCGGCGGCGCCACTGGCGCCACTGTTCGTCGGATTCGGGCAGGCACCAGAGTTGGCCGGCGACACTGCCCCATTCGAATCTACCTGCGAGCACCGACAGCGCTCGCCCATGGGGGCTATGGACAAGGCCCCGTCCTGCTGCTAGGCGGTGTCGCGTGGGCAGCCTTGCCCAGCACGGGAGATCGTCCGCGCGGCCTCTTACCCGCGTCCGCCCGCCCCACCCCTACCCGTGCCGCACTTGGCTCGAACGGGTGCGCCCCACCCGGGACGCTGACGCCGGGCGCACCCGCCCGCGCCCCCGGCACCGCGACGCTTGTGAAGCCACTCACATGTCCGCGGACTGGGATGCGACCGGGAATCACAGCCGCCCGGGCAGCCCGTTCTCGTCGTCGGCGTCGTCGTCCCCGTCGTCGTCCCCCTCGTCGTCCTCGCGGTCCGCCAGCACCGGCGAACCGTGGTGCGACCAGACCCGCCAGCCGTCCTCGGTCCGCTTGAAGACGTTGGTCGCCACGACCAACTGGCCGATGAGCGGCCCCACGGAGCCGTCGTCCTCGGCCGGGCCGCCGCTGAGGATGTTCTCCGTGCAGGTGACCAGCGCGGTGTCGCCGACGACGTCGATCTCCACATCGGTCAGGAAGAACTGGATGTACTCGGTGTTCGCCATGATCAGCGCGTACGACCGGAGCACCTCCCCCCGCCCGCGCAGCACCGGCCACCCCGGGTGGACCACGCTCACCTGACCGTCCAGCCACAGCTCGGACAGCGCCTCATGGTCGCCGCGCTCGATGGTCTCGTACAGCGTGGTGTTCGCCTGCTCGACCAGCTCGATGTCCGTCCGTGGGCCCAAGCCGCTCACTTCGTCCCCGTCGTCGTCGCCGTACCGCCCACCCGCACCGCACCGGTTGCCCCGGCGCCCTTGGCCGCCCGCGCCGCGCCCTCGACGGCACGGGCCACCCGCACCGCGTCCGCGCTCGCCCTGACCTCATGCACCCGCACCGACCAGGCCCCCTCTCGCGCCACGATCGCCGACACCGCCGCCGTCGCGGCGTCCCGCTCCCGGGCCGGCGGTGGGGCGGCACCCTCGCCGCCTGCCAGCACCCTGCCCAGGAACCGTTTCCTCGATGCCGCCACGAGCAGCGGCCGGCCAAGCGCGCGCAGCCGGCCCAACTCCGCGACCAGCGCCAGATCGTGGCCGGCCTCCTTCGCGAAGCCCAGTCCGGGGTCGATGATGATCCGTTCCGGGTCCACCCCGCCGGCGACCGCCCGCTCCACGCTCGCCGCCAACTCGTCGACCACCTCGCCGACCACGTCCGCGTAGACCGCCCGGTTGTTCATGTCGATCGACTGGCCGCGCCAGTGCATCACCACGAACGCGACGTGGTGGGCGGCGACCGTCGGCACCATGGCGGGATCGGCCAGCCCCCCGCTCACGTCGTTGACCAACCGCGCCCCCGCTTCCACGGCCCGTTCGGCCACCGCGGCGCGCATGGTGTCGACGGACACCACGACCCCCGCCGCGGCCAACTCCCGGACCACCGGGACGACCCGGCGCAGTTCCTCGGCCTCGTCCACCCGGGCCGCGCCGGGGCGCGTCGACTCGCCGCCGACGTCCACGATGTCGGCACCCTGGGCCACCAGGTCCAGACCGTGTTTGACGGCGAGCTCGGTGTCGAACCACTCGCCGCCGTCGGAGAACGAATCGGGCGTCACGTTCACGACGCCCATCACCGCGCAGCGGTCCCAGTCCGGCAGTCCGGCCACCCGGCCGCGCAAGGTACTCATGGCACCAGCGTAGGCCGTGTGCCGACCGGCCGGATTGCCGCCGCCGGCTGCGCAGATCGCCCCTCCGCGGGCCCCCGCGGGGCGTCGGGCCGGCCCGGTCGCGGCCGGCCCGGCCCGGACCTCACGCCACCTTCTCCATCGCCCCGGCGGCCACCACCGTCTCCTCCAGGTGCCCGCACGGCCGCGGCTCGGCGGCCTTCCTGCGGCGCAGCACCCGGGGCAGCTCCAGGTACCCCTCGGCCTGCAAGGCGGCCAACCCGATCCGCGGGATGTCCCGGCTGTTGCGGAACACCACGAACCGCGGCTCCCAGCGTGGCCGGAACTTGTCGTTGAACTTGTAGAGCGACTCGATCTGGTACCAGCGCGACAGGAAGATCAACATCCCGCGCCAGACCCGCAGCACCGGCCCCGCGCCCAGCTTCTCGCCGCGCTCCAAGGAGGAGCGGAACACCGCGAAGTTCAGTGACACCTGCGCGATCCGCAGCTCCGGCGCCGCCTGCAGCGCCGCCACGATCAGCAGCTCGTTCATCCCCGGGTCGGCGCTGCGGTCCCGCCGCATCAGCTCCAGCGAGATGCCGTCGCCGCCCCACGGGACGAAGTGCTGCATCGCCTTCAGGTCCCCGAACGGGCCCGGCTCCTCGCCCTCGGCCGGCGCCTGGTGCGCGGTGGCGATCACCGCGTCGCCGTCCAGCTCCGCGTCGATCCGGCCGAGCGCCATGGAGAAGCCGCGCTCGGTGTCGGTGTCCCGCCAGGCGTCCGCGGCCTTCTGGACCCGCGCCAGCTCCTCCGGCTCCAGGTCGCCGACGCGCCGCACCCGGGTGGTGTAGCCGTTGCGCTCGATCCGCTTGACCATCTGCCGCACGTTGCGCATCGCCCGGCCGCTCAGGGTGAAGTCGGCGACGTCCACGATCGCCTCGTCGCCCAGCTCCAGCGCGTCCATCCCGGTCTCCCGGGTCCACACCTGGCCACCGGTCTCGCTGCACCCGGTGACCGCCGGTGTCCAGGAGTGCGCCCGCGCCTCCTCCATGAACCGCTCGATGGCGCCCGGCCACGCCTCTACGTCCCCGATCGGGTCGCCGCTGGCCAGCATCACGCCGGAGATCACCCGATAGCAGACCGCCGCCTTGCCGGACGGCGAGAACACCGCGCCCTTGTCGCGGCGCAGCGCGAAGTAACCCAGCGAGTCCCGGCTGCCGTGCCGGTCCAGCAGCTCCCGCAGCCGCTGCTCGTCCTCGTCCGTCAGCCGCGACGCCGGGTGCTCCGGGCGGAGGGCCAGGTACGCGGTGGTCGCCACGGTCAGCAGGCCCAGCGCGCCGAGCGAGTAGCCCACGGTGTAGTCCACGCCGTTGGTGTAGGCGATCGGCCCCTCGAAGCCGAAGAGCCCCCACAGCACGTGCTCGGCGCGCTCCCCGAAGGACGGCGAGCCGACGATCTTGTGCGGGTGGGAGCTGACGATCACCATGCCGAGGGCGAAGCTGACCCCGCCCAGGACGACGAGGTTGGCCACCGCCTTCCAGCGGCTGCGCGGATCGGGCAGCGCCGCGAACTCCCGTCGGTGCCGGATCAGGAACCCCAGCAGCACCAACGACAGCACCGCCCCGAAGACCGAGTGCCGGTAGACCAGCTGGGCGGCGATACCCACCGGCAGCAGCACCACCGCCGCCCCCCAGGCCCGCCGCTTGCGCCGCTTGAGCCCGTGGGCCAGGAGCAGCAGCAGGATCCCGACCACGAGGGAGGCGGAGGCCGCCAGCGGGCTCACCGCGCCCGGCAGCACCTCGGCCACCGCGTGCACCCGGCTGTGCCGGAAGCGCGGGAAGATCCCGGACATCACGTTGAGCAGACCGACCACGACTCCGGCCGTGCCCACCAGCCGCGGTACCGATGCGGGCCGTGGGCCGCGGAGCCAGCGTGGCGCAGACCACGCAACCTTCTCCGACTTTTCGCCATCTAGCCTGTCAGACATCACTTTCCCGTCGCCCCGGTCGAGAGAACGTGCGAGCCTTAGTCGCAGCATCTGGACTTTTGCGCCCTGTATGACGGCGTCTCAGGGCTCGGGGTTCCACTTGCGGTCCGGATGGCCCGGCCGCCCGGAAGAAAGCACCACATGGGTCTCACCAGCAAGAAAGTGCTGCTTCTTGCCGTTCTCGTCGCGGTGGCACTGTTCGTCCTGACGATCTGGCTCTGGCCGCGGCTCTCCAAGGGCAACTGGCGCGCCGTGCTCGGCCGCATCGGACTGCTCTTCGCCACGCAGCTCTCGCTCTTCGCGGCCATCGGCCTCTTCGCCAACAACACCTTCGGCTTCTACGCCTCCTGGGCCGACCTCTTCGGCCAGGAGCAGGAGCCGGGCGTGGTCACCAACTACAAATCGGGCACGAACGGCACCAGCCTCAAGATGCTGGGCACCGAGCGCCTGAGCATCCAGGGCGCCTCCGTCCCGGCGACCGCCGGCCGGCTGGACAAGGTCCTGATCCGCGGCGATAAGTCCAAGATCGCCAGCCCGGCGTACGTCTACCTGCCGCCGCAGTACTTCCAGCCGCAGTACGCGCACAAGAAGTTCCCGGCGGCGGTGATCCTCACCGGCTACCCGGGCACCGCCGAGGCGCTGTACAAGAAGCTGCACTACCCGCAGACCCAGTACGCCCTGCTCAAGGACAACCGCGTCCAGCCGACCGTCCTGGTGATGATGCGCCCGACCGTGGCCCCGCCGCGGGACACGGAGTGCGTGGACATACCCGACGGCCCCCAGACCGAGACGTTCTTCGCGCACGACCTGCGCCACGACATCAGCGGCGAGTACCGCGTCGGCAAGGACGCCAAGAGCTGGGGCATCATGGGCGACTCCACGGGCGGCTACTGCGCCCTGAAGCTGACCATGCGGAACCCCCACGCGTACTCCACCGCGGTCTCGCTCTCCGGCGACTACAAGGCACCGATCGACGCCACCACCGGCGCCCTGTTCGGCGGCAGCAAGCAGCTGGAGCGGGAGAACGACCTGCACTGGCGCCAGCAGCACCTGCCCGCTCCTCCGGTGAACCTGCTGGTCACCAGCAGCAAGCACGGCGAGAGCAACTACAAGCCCACGCTGAGGTTCATCGAGGGCACCAAGTCGCCGTCCAAGGTCGCGTCGATCATCCTCGACAGCGGCGGCCACAACTTCAACACCTGGCGCCGGGAGATCCCGGCCGCCCTGGAATGGATGGGCGGCCGCCTCAAGGCCTGACCAGGCCCCACGCACCCGGGCGCGGCCCGGGGCCCCGGCGTCAGCCGCGGGCCCCGGGCCGCGCTCCGTTCTTCCGGCTGCCGCGCCGCAGGGCGCGGCGACGGCCGGCGCGCACCGGCCTCAGCGGGCCAGTATCAGGCTCATCGCCTCGGCCCGCGTCGCGGGATCGCGCAGCTGCCCCCGCACCGCGGACGTCGTCGTCTTCGCGCCCGGCTTGCGCACCCCGCGCATGGTCATGCACATGTGCTCGCACTCGATGACCACGATCACCCCGCGCGGCTCCAGGATCTTCATCAGCGAGTCGGCGATCTGGGTGGTCAGCCGTTCCTGGACCTGGGGGCGCCGCGCGAACACGTCGACCAGCCGGGCCAGCTTCGACAGTCCGGTGATCTTCCCGTCGGTGGACGGGATGTAGCCCACGTGGGCCACCCCGACGAACGGGACCAGGTGGTGCTCGCAGTTCGAGACCACCTCGATGTCCTTGACCAGCACCATCTCGTCGTGGCCGAGGTCGAAGGTGGTGGTCAGCACGTCCTCGGGCTTCTGCCACAGACCGGCGAAGATCTCCCTGTACGCCCGGGCCACCCGCGCCGGCGTCTCCAGGAGGCCCTCACGGTCCGGGTCCTCACCCACTGCGATGAGCAACTCGCGCACGGCGTCCGCGGCACGCTTCTCGTCAAACGTGCCGATCGCGCCGCCCTCGACGTCCAGCGTCACAGGGTCCGTCATTGGTGCCTCGTTCCTTCTGGGCCCGCTCGAAAACGCGGAATGCCGCGCCCCCCAGGCTAAAACCTTGGGGGGCGCGGCGGGTATTCCGGGGCCGGACGGCCGTCGATCAGCTCTCCGGACGCGGTTCCTCGGTGCTCTCCGCCTTGTCCATGGAGACCGACGGTGCCGCGGAGCCGTTGGCCGGGGCCAGCTCCTTGGGCGTCAGCACCGGCGGACGGGTCGAGGGCGTACGGCGCGAGGAGCCGGTCCACGCCGGGCGGGCCGGACGCTTCACGATGTGCTTGAAGACCTCGGCGATCTGCTCCTTGTTCAGGGTCTCCTTCTCCAGGAGCTCCAGAACGAGGTTGTCGAGCACGTCGCGGTTCTCGACCAGGATCTCCCACGCCTCGTTGTGCGCGGTCTCGATGAGCTTCTTGACTTCCTCGTCGACCAGCGCGGCGACCTCTTCCGAGTAGTCGCGCTGGTGCGCCATCTCGCGGCCCAGGAACGGCTCGGAGTTGTCCGAGCCGAACTTGATCGCGCCGAGCCGCTCGGTCATGCCGTACTGCGTGACCATCGCGCGGGCGGTGGCGGTCGCCTTCTCGATGTCGTTGGCGGCACCGGTGGTCGGGTCGTGGAAGACCAGCTCCTCCGCCGCGCGCCCGCCCAGCATGTACGCCAGCTGGTCGAGCATCTCGTTGCGGGTGGTGGAGTACTTGTCCTCGTCGGGCAGGACCATGGTGTAGCCCAGTGCCCGGCCGCGGGACAGGATCGTGATCTTGTGGACCGGGTCGGAGTTCGGCGAAGCCGCCGCGACCAGGGCGTGCCCGCCCTCGTGGTACGCGGTGATCTTCTTCTCCTTCTCGGACATGATCCGGGTCCGCTTCTGCGGACCGGCCACGACGCGGTCGATCGCCTCGTCCAGGAAGTGGTTGTCGATCAGCTTCGCGTCGCTGCGGGCCGTCAGCAGGGCGGCCTCGTTCAGGACGTTGGACAGATCGGCACCGGTGAAGCCGGGGGTGCGCTTGGCGACGGCCGAGAGGTCGACGTCCGGCGCGACCGGCTTGCCCTTCTGGTGGACCTTGAGGATCTCCAGCCGGCCCTGCAGGTCCGGGCGGTCGACGGCGATCTGCCGGTCGAAACGCCCGGGGCGCAGCAGCGCCGGGTCGAGGATGTCTGGCCGGTTGGTGGCGGCGATCAGGATCACGCCGCCCTTCACGTCGAAGCCGTCCATCTCGACGAGGAGCTGGTTGAGGGTCTGCTCGCGCTCGTCGTGACCGCCGCCGAGACCCGCACCGCGGTGCCGGCCGACGGCGTCGATCTCGTCGACGAAGACGATCGCCGGGGCGTTCGCCTTGGCCTGCTCGAAGAGGTCACGGACCCGGGAGGCACCGACACCGACGAACATCTCGACGAAGTCGGAACCGGAGATCGAGTAGAACGGCACGCCCGCCTCGCCCGCGACGGCGCGCGCGAGGAGCGTCTTGCCCGTACCGGGCGGGCCGTAGAGCAGCACGCCCTTCGGGATCTTGGCGCCGACGGCCTGGAACTTCGCCGGCTCCTGGAGGAACTCCTTGATCTCGTGGAGCTCCTCGACGGCCTCGTCGGCACCCGCGACGTCCGAGAAGGTCGTCTTGGGGGTGTCCTTGGTGATCAGCTTCGCCTTCGACTTGCCGAAGTTCATCACCCGGGAGCCGCCGCCCTGCATCTGATTCATCAGGAACAGGAAGACGACCACGATGAGCACGAACGGCAGCAGCGAGAGCAGCACGCCGACGAACGGGTTCTGCTTCGACGGCGAGACGGTGTAGCCGTCCTTGATCTCGCCGGTCTGGTACTTGGCCTGCAGGTTCTTCGCCAGGTCAACGCCCTGGTCGCCGATGTAGCTGGCCTGAATCTTGTTGGAGCCGGAGACCTTGTAGTCGCCGGACAGCTCGACCTTGATCTTGTTCTCGTCGCCGGTGGTCAGCTCGGCGGATTTCACCTTGTTGTCAGCGATCGCCTTGACGACCTGACCGGTGTCCACCGTCTTAAAGCCGCCGGACGAGCCGACGACCTGCATCAACACGACCACGGCGAGGACGGCCAGCACGATCCACATGACCGGCCCACGGAAGTATCGCTTCACGTCCATCCATACGGAGCCGCCTAAGGCCCCGTCCCTCCTGCCACAGTGAGGCACAACGCCCTCGGGAGGGCTGGTCGTGCGTACGGTGTCGTATTACTCGCCCGAAAACAGATTGCCTTCGGACGGTACCCCAGCATTGTCACCCGGCGCCTGCGCCGACAGTGAACAACGAAGCCGGGGATTCCCCTCTCCCTGCTCCAACGGCGGGAAACCCCGAAGGGTTCCCGCCGGGCAGCACGGGCTGTCCGAGCACCCGTCCGGCACGGTGACCGGCGAGCGCAGGAACGCTCTCAGCCGCCGTACACGTGGGGCGAGAGGGTACCGACGAACGGCAGGTTGCGGTACTTCTCCGCAAAGTCCAGGCCATAGCCCACGACGAATTCGTTGGGAATGTCGAAGCCGATCCACTTCACGTCGATCGCCACCTTGGCCGCGTCGGGCTTCCGCAGCAGCGTGCAGACCTCCAGCGAGGCGGGCTCGCGCGAGCCGAGGTTGGACAGCAGCCACGACAGCGTCAGGCCCGAGTCGATGATGTCCTCGACGATCAGGACGTGCTTGCCCTTGATGTCGGTGTCCAGGTCCTTGAGGATGCGGACCACGCCGGAGGACTGGGTGCCCGCGCCGTAGGAGGACACGGCCATCCAGTCCATCGTGACGGGAGTGGACAGGGCACGCGCCAGGTCCGCCATCACCATCACCGCGCCCTTGAGGACACCGACGATGAGCAGGTCCTTGCCCGCGTACTCCGCGTCGATCTTCGCAGCCAGCTCCGCCAGCTTCGCGTCGATCTCTTCCTTAGTGATGAGCACCGACTGAAGGTCGGAGCCCATGTCCTTGTCGTCCACCCGTGCCACTCTCGCTCGGTTCGGTGTGCAGGTCAGTCGTGGAGCTCACGGCGGGAACCGGACGTGAGCTCACGAAACAGGGCGCGGTCTCCTGCGGCTCAGCCCTGCCGAATGACCAGTCTGCCACCCTGCCGTCGCACACCCACCCGCCCGGGGAGGTTGATGGCCCCCTGCCCCCGCCAGGCCGTGATCAGTCGGTCCACTTCCTCGATGTGCCGGGCGAAGAGCGAACCGGCCGGCGAACCCGCGGCGATGACCGCCCGGCGCAGCACCCGGCGGCGCACCGCGGGCGGCAGCCCGAAGAGCCCCGCGACGTCGAGGGTGCCGGCCTCGTCGACGACCGCCGTCTCGGCCTCGGCGGCCCAGGCGTCCAGTGCGTCGGCGTCGTCACGGGACAGCTGCGCGGTCCGCGCCAGGGCCTCCACGACGCCCTTGCCCAGGCACTTCTCCAGGGCGGGCAGCCCCTCGTGGCGCAGTCGCGAGCGGGTGTAGGCGGGATCGGTGTTGTGGGGGTCGTCCCAGACGGGCAGCGCCTGGATGAGGCAGGCCGTGCGGGCGGTCTGCCGGTCCACGTCCAGGAAGGGGCGGCGGTAGCGGCCGTTCGTCCCGGCTGCGGCGGCCATCCCGGAGAGCGAGCGGATCCCGGAACCGCGGGCCAGCCCGAGCAGGACGGTCTCCGCCTGGTCGTCGCGGGTGTGCCCGAGGAGGACCGCACTGGCGCCGTGGCGGTCGGCGGTGGCGTCCAGGGCGGCGTAGCGGGCGTCCCGGGCGGCCGCTTCCGGGCCGCCGGCCCGGCCCACCTCGACGCTGACCACGTCGACGGGGTCGAGTTTGAGGGCCCGCAGGCGCAGCGCGACCTCGGCGGCGCGGAGGTCGGAGCCTTCCTGGAGGCCGTGGTCGATGGTCACGCCCCCGGCGCGGACGCCCAGCTTGGGGGCCTCGAAGGCGAGGGCGGAGGCGAGCGCCATCGAATCGGCGCCGCCGGAGCAGGCGACGAGCACGAGCGGGGCACCGTGCTGGTCCTGCGCGCAGTGGTGGTTGAGCACGTCGTGGAGTACGCGGCGGACCGCCAGGCGTATCGCGGCGACCGCTGGATGGGGACCCATGTCCGTTTCCAATCGTTCAGCTGGGGGTGAGCCTCGGGCCGTGGACGACACTTCGTCACACAGAGTGCCTAGATGGTGACAGAGGCGAGCAGTTCCCCGAGCATTGCACGCCTATCCATCGGTCACGGTCCCTCAGACGGGTGATTGGAGGGGCGCTCTTCTGCCGCACGGCGTGCCCAGCTCACGATCCGTGCTTACGGTGCTCCCTCCGCCTTCCGGTGCACCCGCGCGACCCAGTCCGCCGGTTTGGCGATCTCCAGTTTGGTGGGGAGGGTGTTCGGCGACGTCCAGATGCGGTTGAAGCCGTCCATGCCGACCTCCTCGACGACGGACCGCACGAACCGCTCGCCGTCACGGTACTGCCGGAGCTTCGCGTCCAGTCCCAGCAGCTTCCGCAGCGCCACGTCCAGTCGGCCCGCGCCGCTGGCCCGCCGCTTCTGGAACTTCTCCCGGATCTCCGCCACCGAGGGCACCACCTCGGGGCCCACCCCGTCCATGACGAAGTCGGCGTGCCCCTCCAGCAGCGACATCACCGCGGTCAGCCGCCCGAGGATCTCCCGCTGCGCGGGCGTCTGCACCAGGTCCACCAGCGACCGGCCCTCGTCGCCCTCCTCGCCCTCCGGCTTGGCACCGGCCAGCGACTGCGCGGCCTCCCGCAGCCGCTCCAGCAGCGCCCCCGGGTCGATGTCGGTCTCCGCGAGGAAGGACTGGACCTCGCCCTCGATGTGGTCCCGCAACCAGGGCACGGCGCTGAACTGGGTCCGGTGGGTCTCCTCGTGCAGGCACACCCAGAGCCGGAAGTCGTGCGGCGCCACGTCGAGCTCCCGCTCCACGTGGACGATGTTCGGCGCCACCAGCAGCAGCCGGCCGCCCTGCGTCCCCGCCGGCAGCTCGCGCGAGGCCGGGGCGAACGTCTCGTACTGGCCCAGCACCCGCGAGGCCAGGAACGACAGCAGCATGCCGAGCTCGACCCCGGTCACCTTGCCGCCGACCGCCCCGAGCACCGCACCGCCGGGCGTCGAGGACCGCCGGTCCTCCATCTTGGCGAGCAACGGCTTCAGCACCGCCCGGAACCCCGCGACGTTGGCCCGGATCCAGCCGGGCCGGTCCACCACCAGGACCGGTGTGTCGTGCGGCGCCGGCTCGCCCTCCGCGCCGGGCTGAGCCATCCGGGTGAACGCGCGGACGTGGGTCTCGGACGCCTTGGCGTGCTTGCGCAGCTCGGCGACGATCGCCCGCGCCTCGTCCCGGCTCACCTCCGGTCCGGGCCGTACGAACCGGGTCGCGGTCGCCACCGCGAGATTCCAGTCGACCATCTCCGCACCACCGATGCTCGTCATGGGTTCACCGTACGGGCCCGGTCCGCCGTGGGGTAGCCGACCGGGACGGTCGGCGCAGGTTGCCGGGTGTCCGGTGCCCGTCGGGCCGGGGCGCCGCCCGCCCTGCGGCCACCGGACGCCCGCTAGCGGCAGCCGCAGTTGGCGACCGTGGAGGCCATCCGGTCCAGGGCCTTCTGGGCGGCCTGGGGGTCGGTGGTGCCGGTGGTCATGAAGGCGAAGGCCAGCAGCCGCCCGTCGGCGTCGACGACGGTGCCGGCGAGGGTGTTCACGCCGGTGAGGGTGCCGGTCTTGGCGCGCACGGTGCCGGCGCCGGCGGTGTCGCCCACGTAACGGCCGCTGAGGGTCCCGGTGAAGGCGGCGACCGGGAGGCCGGTGACGATCGGCCGCAGGTCGGGCTGGTTGGGCGCGGCGGCGGCCAGCAGCAGGTGCGAGAGCAGGTTCGCGGAGACCTTGTCGTCCCGGTCCAGGCCGCTGCCGTCCTCGAAGACCGCGCCGGCCAGCGGCAGGTGCTGGGCGGCCAGCGCGTCCCGCACGGCCGCGGCGGCGCCGTCGAAGCTGGCGGGCCGATGGGAGGCGAGCGCGGTCTGGCGGGCCAGCGCCTCGGCGATGTCGTTGTCGCTGTAGGTCAGCATCCGCTCGACGAGGTCGGACAGCGGCAGCGAGTGGACGACGGCGATCCGCTCCGGGGACTTGGGGGCGCGGGCCGCACCGGGCTCCCCCTTGACCGTGATCCCGCGCTCCTTGAGGAGGCCGGCGAACGTGCGGGCGGCGTCACCCGCGGGGTCGGTGGAGCGCGGCGCGGTCCCGTGGTCGCTGTCGTCGAGGCGGGCCTCGTCGGTCATCAGGGCGGTGACCGGGGCGATGTTCTCGTTGGGACCGATGGGGTGCTCGACCGGCCCCGTGTAGGCGGAGGCGTCGTAGTCGAGGCCGACGGTGGTGCGCCCGCGCTGCTTCAGGGCGCGGGCGGTGGCGTCGGCGAGGTCCGCCAGGCTGGCCGGCCGGTCGCCGGCGCCGGCCCCGGGCGCCCGGGCGGTGAGCGTCGGGTCGCCGCCCCCCACCAGGACGATCCGGTCCTTGCCGGCCAGCACGACGCCGGTGTCGATGCGGTGGTCGGCGCCGAGCCGGGAGAGCGCGGCCACCGCGGTGGCCAGCTTGACCGTGGAGGCGGGGGTGGCCGCCTCGTCCTGCTTCGCGCCGAAGACCTGCCGGCCGTTCGTCACGTCCACGACGGAGGCGGTGCGCAGCGGGCCCAGTGCCGGATCGGCCAGCAGCGGCGCCAGGGCGTCGGCCAGCCCGGCGCCGGTGGGCACCGGCGCGGCCCCCCGGCCCACCGCACCGCGCGCGGGCCCGCCGAGCGCGGTCAGCACGGCCGGCGCGCTGGGCGCCGGGCCGGGCGCCCGGCCGTCATCGTGATGCTCGCCACCTGTCGTCGGAGCGGGGACCGCCGCCGCCCGCTCGGCCGTACGCTGACCGGAGTCCCACGGCCCGGCCGCCGCGACCGCGACGACCGCGACCGACAGACCGGTGGCGGCGGACAGCGCGGTCAGTTGCCAGGTCTGCCGCGTGTGCCGGGGTGCGGCCTGCCACGCCTGCTGGGCAGCGTCCGACGTCACGTGTGCAGCGCGCTGTGCACCGCGTGCCGCGGTGCGTGCGCAGCGCCCGGCCCGGCGTGCCACCACCCGCGCGGAACGCTGTGCCGATTGCCATCTGACCTGCCATGTTCGGGTCTCGGGCACTTCGGACCAGCCCCTTTCGCCACCACACACCTGCGTGGGGGACACTTAATCACCAGACGTATGTGTTGATCATGGAGGAGCCACCCGTGGAGTTCGACGTCACCATCGAGATCCCGAAGGGTTCGCGGAACAAGTACGAGGTGGACCACGAGACCGGTCGGATCCGCCTGGACCGTCGACTCTTCACCTCGACCAGCTACCCGGCCGACTACGGCTTCGTCGAGGACACCCTGGGCGAGGACGGCGACCCGCTGGACGCCCTGGTCATCCTTGACGAGCCGACCTTCCCCGGTTGCCTCATCAAGTGCCGTGCCATCGGCATGTTCCGGATGACGGACGAGGCCGGCGGCGACGACAAGCTGCTGTGCGTCCCCGCCTCCGACCCGCGCGTTGAGCACCTCCGCGACATCCACCACGTCTCGGAGTTCGACCGCCTGGAGATCCAGCACTTCTTCGAGGTCTACAAGGACCTGGAGCCCGGCAAGTCCGTCGAGGGCGCCAACTGGGTCGGCCGCACCGACGCCGAGGCCGAGATCGAGCGCTCGTACAAGCGCTTCGAGGCGCAGGGCGGGCACTGACCCGACCGGAGCCGGGCCGGTGGGCGGGGCGGGGTTCTCCGGAGCCCCGCACGCCCGCCGGCCCGCTCTGATTTTCGTACGCGAACGGGCGGCACCCATCTGGGGGCCGCCCGTCGTCCGTGTCGCGGGTCCGTCGCCTAGAAGCCGCGGGTCCGCTTCGCCGCGCGGCGGCCGGCGCCCGCCTCGGTGAGGCCCGGCGCCCGCAGGAACAGCCGGGCGACCTCGCCACCGAGGTTGACCCCGACGGCGATCGCCAGCGCCAGCGAGGCGGCCTTGATCAGGGAGGAGAAACCTTCCAGCAGGTTGCCCTGGGCGAAGTTGAGCAGTCCGAAGTAGGTCGCACTACCGGGCAGCAGCGGCCCGATCGCCGCGGTCACGTACGGCAGCGCCGAGGCGTAGCGGTACCGGGAGAGCAGTTGGCCGAAGAGGCCGACGAGCCCGGCGGCGATCGCGGTGGAGGGCACCGCGTTGAATCCGGCGGTGACGGTCAGCGCCCCGTAGACCACCCACGCAACCCCGCCGTTTATGGTCGCAAACGCCACCGTGTGCCGCTCCTGTTGGAGCAGGACGCAGAACGCCAGCGCCAGCAGCATCGACGCCACGATCTGCACCCCGGGCTCGTTGTAGAGCTGCAGCGCCTGCTCCGGGTTGAGCCGCTTGAGGCCGGGATCGAGCTGGAGCCCGATGTAGAGCACGGACAGCACACCGACGACGATGCCGACGATCAGGTAGCCGACCTCCAACAACCGGGCGGCGGCGGTGATGTAGTAGCCGGTCAGCCCGTCCTGCACGCTGGCGACCAGCGCCCGCCCCGGGATCAGCGCGAACAGCCCACCGGTGATCACCGCGGACGACTGCACGTTGGAATGCGCCAGGGCGAAGACCAGACCTATCGCCGCCGGCGGCATCGCCGCGACCACGAACTGGTAGAACTCCGGCAACCCGCGCGCCGACGCCAACCAGGCGATCCGGTCGCCGAGCATCGAGCCGATCGCCGCCGCGACGAACACCAGCGTCCCGCCGCCGACCAACATGCTCGCCGCGCCGGACAGCAGCCCGGAGGACAGCGTCAGCGCCCAACTCGGGTACGGGTGCCGGTTGCGTCGGATCTCCGCCAGGCCGCGGTACGCCTCTTCGAGGCTGATCCCCTCCGAGGTGATCTCGTCGACCAGCCCGAAGACCGCGGACAGCCGGTTGTAGTCGACGCCGCGCCGCCGCACCGTCCGGCTCGCGGTGACCGGGTCGTCGACCAACGACGGCTGGTACGAGATCGACAACAGGGTGAAGGTGACGGTCGGCTCGACCCGCTCCAGGCCGTAGGCGTGCGCCACACCGAACATCGCCGCCTCGACGTCCTCGGCGCCCTCGCCGCCCGCCAACAGGATCTCGCCGATGCGCAGCGTCAGGTCCAGGACACGGGGCACGGCGGGGCCGCCGCCCTCCTCCTCCGTCCGCTCCGCCCGCTCGGGCACCGGCCGCTCGTGGACCGGCATCCGCAGCATGGTCCGCATCCGGTCCTGCCACGGCGCTTCCTTGGTCAGGCTGAGCACCGGTATGCCGTGCGGCGGCGTGAACGTCGGCAGCCGGGTCTGCCCCGTGGTGCTCCCCGGCGGGGCGAACGCCGACCCCTCCGGCTCGGTCGACGCGTCCGGCCGCAGCCCGTCAGGCAACGAAAACTCGGAAGTGGGGTGCTCCTCGTCGGGCGGCGGCGGCAACGGCACGCCCAACGGCGGGGTGAAGGCGCTGCGCGCCTCGTCCGACGGTTTGCGCTCGTCGGCGGGACCGGCCTGCTCCGAGGTGCCGTTGCCGTTGCTCCGACCGCTGCCGCCGTTACTGCTGCCGCGTGGTGGATCCGACGCCACGTCTCTCCGCTCCTCGTCCCTACGCCTCCTGCCGACCGGTCATGCACACGATGCCGCATGCGGGGTCCCGGCGCTTCCCCGGGGGGCCTCACACGTTCGACGCACCGCGCGCCAAGGTTTCGGGTGCCCGCGTCACGACCCGACATGCCGCCGCGCGGGGTGGGCTTCCCACGTTGTCGGCCGTCCCGCCGTGGGGGGTTGCCGTTTGCGCCTGGCGGCGCGGGCCTCTTCCCACGTTGTGGGGTTCCCCGCCGTGGGGGTTGCCGTTTTGCGCCTGCGGCGCGGGGCCGCTGCGCGGGGCGTCGTCGTACGTCTCCGGCTGTCCCGCCATGGGGGTTTCTTTTGCGCCTGCGGCGCGGGGCCGCTGCGCGGGGCGTCGTCGTACGTCTCCGGCCGTCCCGCCGTGGGGGTTTCTTTTGCGCCTGCGGCGCGGGCTGGTTGTCCGCTGCGCGGGGCTGTTGGGTGCGGTGCCGGGGGTGGGGGGGGGGGGGGGGGGGGGGGGGGGGGGGGGGGGGCCCCCCAACCCCCCCCCCCCCCCCCCCCCCCCCCCCCCCCCGACCCCACAGCCGTCACCCACCACCCACCTGGCGCCCCCGCCCCAACACCCCCTCCGCCGAAGGCGGGCACCCCCGCGGCGGAGCAGCCGACGACGCACGGAGGGCCCCCGCCCGCAGCGCGGACGCCGTACGGCGGGAAAGCCGACAACGTGGGGGTACCGTCGGGACAGAACGGTCTGACGAGGGAGACGAGAAACGTGGCAGGTATGCCGTGGGTGCGGGGCGCGGACGACGGCGCCGACCCGTTCGGTACGGCCCGGTTGCGGCGCGGCGTGCTGGATGCCTGGGCCGCCTCGCCGGCCCGGTTCCGGGAGGACGCCAACGCCGAGGAGGACCTCGCGCTCGGCGGCTATCGCGACCGGCTCGCCGTGGAGCTGGCGCAGAACGCGGCGGACGCGGCGGGCCGGGCCGGTGTCCCCGGCCGGCTGCGGCTGACCCTGCACCCCGCCGACGGTGACGCGCCCGCGGTGCTCGTCGCCTCCAACACCGGTGCCCCGCTGGACGCCACTGGCGTCGAATCGCTCTCCACGTTGCGCGCCTCCGCGAAGCGGGAGAGCAGCGTGGCGGTCGGCGCGGTCGGCCGGTTCGGCGTCGGGTTCGCCGCGGTGCTGGCGGTCAGCGACGAGCCGGCGCTGGTGGGCCGCACCGGCGGCGTCCGCTGGTCGCTCGCCGAGGCCCGGGAGCTGGCCGAGGCGGTGGCCGCGCACAGCCCCGGCCTGGGCGGCGAACTCCGTCGCCGCGAGGGCCACGTACCGCTGCTGCGGCTGCCGTTGCCCGCGGAGGGCACCGCGCCCGAGGGGTACGACACCTCGGTGGTGCTGCCGCTGCGCGACGGGGCGGCGCAGGACCTCGCCGAGCGGCTGGTGGCCGGGATCGACGCGGCGCTGCTGCTGACCCTGCCCGGGCTGGCCGAGGTCGTGGTGGAGACGCCGGAGGGCGTGCGGACGTTGACCCGCCGTCAGGACGAGCGGTACGTCCGCATCGAGGACAGCGAGCGGGGGGCGACCCGGTGGCGGGTGACCACCGACGGCGGTCCGTTGGACGCGGCGCTGCTGGCGGACCGCCCGGTGGAGGAGCGGCTGCGGCCGTCCTGGTCGGTGACCTGGGCGGTGCCGGTGGACGAGACGGGTGCGCCGGTGCGGCCGGGCACCGCACCGGTGTTGCACGCGCCGACCCCGACCGACGAGCCCCTGGGCCTGCCCGCGTTGCTCATCGCCTCGTTCCCGTTGGAGCCGACCCGGCGGCACGTCGCCCCGGGCCCGCTCGCCGACTTCCTGGTGGGCCGGGCGGCCACCGCCTACGCGGGGCTGCTCGGCGACTGGCAGCCGGTGTCGGCCGGCACCCTGGACCTCGTACCGGGACCGTTGGGCAAGGGCTGGTTGGACGGTGAACTCCGTCGGCAGATCGTGGAGTCGCTGCCGCGGGTGCGGTTCCTGCCGAGCGCGGCGGCGGCCGGGGCGGAGCGGGCCGCCGCGGGGGACGAGGACGCCGAGGACGCAGAGCGGTACGTGCTGCGGCCGGTGGACGCGGAGTTGGTGGAGGGCGCCGGTGCGGCGACCGTCGGGGTGCTGGCGGAACTCTTCCCCAGCCTGCTGCCGGCCGGCCTCGAACGGCGCCCGGAGCTGCGGGCGCTGGGCGTGGCCCGGGTGCCGCTCACCGAGATGATCGACCGGCTGGCCGGCGTGGACCGGTCGCCGCAGTGGTGGTGGCGGCTCTACGACGCGCTGGCCGGCACCGACCCGGACCGGCTCAGCGGGCTGCCGGTGCCGCTGGCGGGCGCCGGGCGGACCGCCATCGGGCCGCGCCAGGTGCTGCTGCCGCTGCCCGACGGCGGCCCGGACGTCGAGGGCGAGGCCGCCGACCGGCACCGCACCCTGGCCCGGCTGGGGCTCAAGGTCGCCCACCCGGACGCGGTCCACCCGCTCCTGGAGAAGCTCGGGGCCACTCCCGCCGCACCCCGCGCCGTACTGACGACCCCTCAGGTGCGGGCGGCGGTCGCGCACTCGTTGGACGCCGACGAGGACGCCTACGACGTCTTCGAGGACGAGTTGGCGCCGGGCGCCGGGGTGCCGCTGGGGGCGGAGGAGCTGGCCGAGGCGGTCCTCGGGCTGGTCCGGGACGCCAACCTGGCGCCCGGGGACGAGCCGTGGCTGGCCGCGCTGGCCCTGCCGGACGAGGACGGCGAACTGGCGCCGGCGGGCGAACTGGTCTTCCCCGGGAGTGACTTCGAGCAGGTCATCAGGGAAGGCGAACTCGCCGCATGTGAGGCGGAGTTGGCGGAGCGGTGGGGTGAGCAGCCGCTCACCGCGGTGGGGGTGCTGGCCACCTTCGCGCTGGTCCGGGCCACCGACGTGGTGCTCGACCCGGACGAACTGGAGCCGCGGGACAGTGAGTTCCCCGAGCCCGACGACGCCGGACTGCTGGACGCCGTCGACGTGTGGTGCGAGGACGTCCTCGACACGCTGCCGGAGACGCCGGTCCCCCCGGTCGTCACCGAACTGGTCGCGGTCCGCGACCTCGACCTGGTCGCCGACGACGCCTGGCCGCGGGTCCTGGAGATGCTCTCCCAGCCGCCGCTGCGGGACGCCCTGACCGCGCCGGTGCGGGTGCTGCTGCCCGACGGCACCACGGAGTCGGTGCGGCCGTACACCGCCTGGTGGCTGCGCGGCCACCCGGTGCTGGACGGCCGACGGCCGGCCGGACTGCGCGCCGCCGGCGGCGATCCGCTGCTGGCCGGACTGTACGAGGCGGCCGACGCGGGGCAGGTCGACGCCCAGGTGCTGCGTGCCCTCGGGGTCCGCACCTCGGTCGGTGCGCTGCTCGACGAACCGGGCGGCGCGGCCGAACTGCTGGGCCGGCTCGCCGACCCGGACCTCCGGGCGGGCGCCGGGCAACTGCACTCCCTGTACGGCCTGTTGGCCGACCTCGACCCGGACCAGGTGACGCTGCCCGAGGATCTGCGGGCGGTCGTCGACGGGACGGTGCGGGTGGTGGACGCCGCCGACGCGCTGGTCGCCGACGCGCCGGACCTGATGCCGCTGGCCGGCGACCGCGCGCTGCTGCCGGTGCGGCCGGCCCGCGCCACGGAGTTGGCCGAACTCTTCCAGGTGCGGCGGCTGAGCGAGGCGGTCGTCGCGGAGGTCCGCTCCGACGGGGCGACGCACGACGTACCGGAGGCGGTCCGCGCCCTGCTCGGCCCGGCCACCCCCGAGGCGTACGTCGAGCACGAGGAACTGCTGGTCGAGGGCCCCGACGGGGACCTGGAACTGGACTGGCGGTGGGCCCCGGACGGCACCCTGCACGCCGCGACCCTGGAGGGCGTGGCGGCCGGTCTGGCCTGGGCCAGCGGGCAGTGGCCGCGCCGGTTCGAGGTCGCGGCGCTGCTGGAGGACCCGGAGCGGGTCGAGGAGCTGGCCCGGGCCCGGTGGTTCGACTGAGCGCGGTGCGCCGCGGGGCGTGACCGGAAGCGGATTCGACGGCGGTCGGCGGACGTACGGGTCCGGCGGCCGCCGTCGTTCTTCCGGCGGGTCGCGGCCTGGTTTCCGGTCCTTGCGGCGTCCCGCCCCAGGACCCGCGCGATTTTCGGAACGGCGGGGTCCACGGGGCGCACGGGCCGTCAAGAACGGACCTCGATGCGGAACTTGCCGGACGCCGCCAACAGGCTAGAGTGCCAGGGCGATCTTCGATCATTCTCTCGTCGCACACCGAGACCCGTCATGGGTCGGTGCCCGCCGCGGATCGGCATCCCGATTCCCGGGCCCCGTTCCTGCCGATCGCCCATCCGTCCCGCCCGCCGTCCCGCCGCTCACGAGGACCTGTTTGATGCCAGCACGGATACCCTCCCGCCCCGGGGCAGCGCCCACGCCGCTGGGCGCCGCACTGCGCACGCTGGCGGTCGTCCTCGTGGTGACCGGCGCGCTGTGCCTCGGGGCGGTCCTGCTCGTCCCGGAGTCCGTGCGCACGCCGCTCGCCTGGTCCGGGGGGACCTGCGCGGTGCTGCTGAGCGCCGCCGTGGCGACCGCGGTCTACCAGGAACGGCTGGCCCGGCACTACCGGGAGCGGATCGGCACCATCAAGACCGAGGCCGAGCGGCTGGCGAACGTCACGATGCCGGCACTGGTCGCGCAGCTGCGCGACGGGGCCTCGGTGGACACCGCGCTGGGCCGCACCGACCTGCCGGCGATCGCCGCACACCAGCGGATCGTGCGCACGCTGGCCGAGGAGGTCGGGCGCGGCGAACGGATGCGGGCCGCGGCGATGTCCGCGTGCGCCAACGCCGCCGGCCGGGTGCAGGCGCTCGCCACCGGGATGCTCGCCGACCTGCGCGAGATGGAGAACCGGCACGGCGAGGAGGTGCTGGGCGACCTGCTGAAGCTGGACCACACGACGGCGCAGGCCGGGCGGCTGGCGGACAGCATCGCGGTGCTGACCGGTGCCCGCTCCGGACGCCGGTGGAACAAGCCGATCGCCATGGAGAGCATCCTGCGCGGCGCCATGGGGCGGATCAGCGCCTACCGCCGGATCCAGCTGCACAGCAGCAGCGACATCGCGATCGCCGGCCACGCGGCCGAGGGCATCATGCACGCGCTCGCCGAGATCATGGACAACGCCGCCTCGTTCTCCCCGCCGTCCTCGCCGGTCCACGTCTACGTCGAGGAGGCGCAGGCCGGCGTGGTGGTGAGCGTCGAGGACAGCGGGCTGGTGATGGGCGAGGCCGCGTTGCAGCGCGCCCAGGAGACGGTGTCCGCGGACACCCTGGACCTGATGTCGCTGTCCGGGACGCGACTGGGGCTCGCCGTGGTCGGCTGCCTGGCCCGCAAGCACGGGCTGAACGTCTCCTTCCGGCCGTCGGCGCGCGGCGGCACGGGCGTGGTCGTCCTCATCCCGCAGCAGCTGGTCACCGAGACCCGGTCTGCGGCCGAACAGCCGGTCGCCGCCCCGATCGCGGGCGCGCCGCGGCCCGTCGTACCGGCCCCCCGACGCACCCCCGAAGCCGCGCCCGAGGAACTGCCCGCGGCCCGTCCGCAGCCGCGGCAGACGCCCCGGGAGACGCCCGGGGCGGCGGACCGGTCCGGGACGCCGGCCGACGCCCCGGCGCCGCTGCCGCGACGCACCGCCCGCAGCGGCGGCGGGACCGGAGCGGACGCCGCCCCGGCGCCCGAGTTCGGCGAGAGCGGGCTCCCCAAGCGCCGTCGTGGCCAGACCCTGGCCGCCGCCCCCATGGGGACGGAACCGGTGCGCGACGACGCGCGGCCCGCGCGTTCCCGTGCGGAGTCGGCGGCCCGGTTCCGCGCCTTCCGTCAGGCCGTCCAGGGCAATCCCGCCCCGGACGGTGCCGACGGCCCCCGAACGAGCGGCACGCCCGCGTCACCCCCAGCCCCCTCGCCAGCACGCCCGGAGGACGAGACCCGATGAACACCACTGACCACAGCCTCGACTGGATGCTGGAGAACCTCCTCCAGAAGACCCCGGGGGCCCGGCACGCCCTGGTCCTGTCGCGGGACGGGCTCAAGCTCTGCCACTCCAAGGACCTGACCGTCGACCAGGCCGACCAGCTCGCCGCGATCGCCTCCGGGATCCAGAGCCTGTCGCACGGCGCGTCCGTGGAGTTCGGGGACGGCACCGGCGGCGTGCGGCAGGCGATGACGGAGTTCCACGGCGGACTGCTGTTCATCGTCGAGGCCGGCAACGGCGCCCACCTGGCCCTGATCGCCGTCGAGGACGCCGACGTCGGCCTGATCGGCTTCAACATGAACGAACTGGTGGAGCAGATCGGCGAGTACCTCCAGGCCGCTCCGCGCGGCGAGGGCGGGCCGACGGCATGAAGCGGCTCGGTCCTGACGACGATCCGGACCGGCTCTACACCGTCACCGGCGGCCGCAGCCGGTCCGCCGACGACCACGCGCTCGACCTGGTCACCCTCATCGTCAGCGAGTCCGACCCGAGCGCGGGCATGCAGTCCGAGCACGCCCGGATCCTGACCACGTGCCGCCGCCCGACGGCCGTGGTCGAGATCTCGGCGGAGCTGCGGATGCCGGTCAGCGTGGTCCGGATCCTGCTGTCCGACCTGCTGGACCGCGGCCAGGTCACCGCCCGCCACCCGCGGGTCCCCGCCACCGCCCAACTACCCGATGCCGACCTGCTGAAGGAGGTGCTCGATGCACTCCACCGCCTCTGAGCCCGCGCACCCGGACGGAGCGACCGACGCCGACCGTGTGCCGCTGCGCGCCACCGCCGACAACGGCCTGAAGATCGTCATCGTCGGTGGCTTCGGCGTCGGCAAGACCACCATCGTCCGCTCGGTGAGCGAGATCCGACCGCTGAACACCGAGGAGACGATGACCCGGGCGGGGGTCGGCGTCGACGACCCGCGTGGCGTCGAGGGCAAGACGACCACCACCGTCGCCTTCGACTTCGGCCGGATCACCGTCAACGACAGTGCGGTGCTGTACCTGTTCGGTGCGCCCGGGCAGGAACGCTTCTGGTTCCTGTGGGACCGGCTGTTCTCCGGCACGCTGGGCGCGGTGGTGCTCGTCGACACCCGCCGGCTGGACGACTCCTGGTACGCCATCGACCGGCTGGAGGCGCACGGGATGCCGTTCATCGTCGCGCACAACGACTTCGGCGGGGACCGGCACACCCTCCAGCAGATCCGCGACGCGCTGGACCTCTCCGAGGACGTGCCGCTGATCGCCTGCGACGCCCGCGACCGGGAGTCCAGCAAGGCCGTGCTGATCGCGCTGGTCGACCACCTCTACGCCCTGTCCACCCAGGACGCCGTACCCGTTCAGGAAACCGCGGAGACCGCACCGTGAACGACCCGCAGCACTCCACCACCGGCGGCTGCCCGCTGAGCGCCGGCGCCTCCGGCACGGACGCCGTGCCGCTCTACGGCGCCGGCCTCAGCGGCGACCCGGCGCGGCTCTACCGCGAGATGCGCGCCCGGCACGGGACGGTCGCGCCGATCCTCCTGGACGGCGACGTCCCGGGCTGGTTCGTGCTCGGCTACCGCGAGCTGCACCAGGTCACCAGCAACCCGGAGCTGTTCGCCCGGGACTCCCGCCGCTGGCACGCCTGGGACCAGATCCCCGCGGACTGGCCGCTGCTGCCGTTCGTCGGCCACCAGCCGTCGGTGATGTTCGCCGAGGGCCCCGAGCACCGCCGCCGGGCGGGGGCGATCAGCGACGCGCTCACCGCGATCGACCAGTTCGAGCTGCGGCAGATCTGCGAGCGGCTGGCGGACGGGCTGATCGACGCGTTCGCCGGCTCCGGCGAGGCGGACCTGATGGCCCGCTACGCCGCCCGGCTGCCGCTGCTGGTCATCGCGGAGCTGTTCGGCTTCCCGCACACCGAGGTGCCCGAACTCGCCGCCGACATCGCCGCGTCGCTCAACGAGGACGAGGGCGCGATCGCCGCGCACCAGCGGGTCGCCGAGCGGATGCAGCGCCTGGTCAAGGCCAAGCGGTCCGCGCCCGGCGCCGACGTGCCGTCCCGACTGCTCGCGCATCCGGCCGGGTTGGCCGAGGGGGAGGTGGTGATCGACCTGCTGGTGGTGATGGCCGCCGCCCAGCAGCCGACCGCCAACTGGATCGGCAACACCCTGCGGCTGATGCTGACCGACGACCGGTTCGCGCTCAGCCTCTCCGGCGGCCGGCGCAGCGTCGGCCAGGCGCTCAACGAGGTGCTCTGGCACGACACCCCGACGCAGAACTTCATCGGGCGCTGGGCGGTCCGCGACACCCAGCTCGGCGGGCGCCGGATCCGCGCCGGGGACCTGGTGATCCTCGGCCTGGCCGCCGCCAACACCGACCCACAGGTGCGGCCGGACTTCAGCGACGCCGGCTCCGACGGCAACCAGGCCCACATGTCCTTCAGCCACGGCGAGCACTCCTGCCCCTACCCCGCCCCGGAGATCGCCGAGGTGATCGCCAAGGCCGCGGTGGAGGTGCTGCTCGACCGGCTGCCGGACGTGATGCTGGCGGTGCCGACCGAGGACCTGGTGTGGCACCCGTCGCTGTGGATGCGCGGACTGGTCAGCCTGCCGGTGGAGTTCACGCCCGCCTACACCCCGATTCCCGCGATGGGGACGGCACCCGCACCGCGCAGCTGACGGTCCCCAACTCCGCTGTGGTGCGGCCGGGTTCGTGTGAGGCGTCGGCAACTCCCGTGCGGCGGGTCACGTTTCACGTGAAACGTGACCCGCCGCACGCACGCCGCTAACCGGCCGGGGTGAACCGCACCGGCAGCGCGGTCAGGCCACGGGTGTAGACCCCCTGCTCCCGGGGGTGCGCGCCCGGTGCCAGCGTCAGGTCCGGCAGGGCGTCCAGCAACTGACCCACGCCCACCTCCACTTCGGCCTTGGCCAGCAGCGCGCCGACGCAGAAGTGCCGCCCGAGCGCGAACGCGAGATGGTCCGCGGCGGCCGAGAACGCCGTGGTGGCGGACAGGTCGGTGCGGTGGATGTCGAACACGTCCGGGTCGGCGTAGCGCCGTTCGTCGCGGCCGGCCGCCCCGATCAGGCAGGTGAGGGTGGCGCCCTTGGGTACCAGGCCGCCGCCGATGGTGACGTCCTCGGCGGCCTGCCGCATGATCATGTGCACCGGTGGGGTGTGGCGCAGCGTCTCCGCGAACGCCCGCGGGATCAGCGCGTGGTCCGCGCGGACCGCGGCCAACTGCTCCGGGTGACGCAGCAGGTTGTGCACCAGGCTGGAGATGGCCTTGTCGGTGGTCTCGCCGCCGGCCGTCAGTAACAGGCTGCAGAACGCCTTGATGTCCTCGTCGCTCATCCGGGTGCCGTCGATCTCCGCGGCGCAGAGCGTGGAGAGCAGGTCGTCGCCTGGGGCGGTGCGGCGTTCGCGGATGATCGGCAGCAGGTAGGCGGCGAATTCGTCCCGGGTGCGCAGCCCGGCCTCGGTGACGTCGGGGTCCTGGGCGAGGTTGCCGAGGAAACCGATGATCGCGGTGTACCAGCGGTGGAAGCGGTCGTGGTCGGCCCGGTCCAGCCCCAGCATGTCGGCGATGACGTTGACCGGGAAGCGGGTGGCGAAGTCGGCCACCAGGTCCGCGCTGCCGGTCCCGCGGAACGCGTCGATCAACTCCCGCGCGTTGCGCTCGATCACGGGCAGGAAGGACTGCTCCAGGGTGTTGCCGCGGAAGGCCGGGGCGACCAGGGCCCGCCGCACCGCGTGCTCCCGGCCGCTCATCTGCAAGATGGTCCGGCCGTGCACCGGCTCCAGCTGCCAGTCGTAGTTGTCCGTGGTGAACACCGGGTCCTTGAAGGCCCGTTCGATGTCCTCGTGCCGCGAGATGACGTAGCTCTGGGTGGCCTCGTGATGCAGCAGGGGGAAGTCGTCACGCAGCACGCGGTAGGCGGAATACGGATCCGCGGCGAACTCCGGCGACAGGATGTCCGGTGCTTCTCGGTTCACGGGCACTGCTCTCCTCGGTCGGGATGCGGTACGGGGCCGCGGCGAGCGCGGGCCGTCCGTCCCTCCCAAGATCGTTGCTGGAGCGGGCCGTTATCAAGACCGCCGACGCTACGGTTCGACGACGCCGGGAGAACGGGCAGGAGCCGTCAGGAGAAGGGGCGGGGTGGAGCGGGACCCGGTCCACGACGATCCGCGCGCCGCGCCGGGGCGCCGCCCACCGGCCGGGTCGGTCCGACCGGTGCCGCTCACGCCGGGAACCGGCGCCCCACCCACCGCCAGGCCAGCTCCAGCAGCACCGCCGCCACCGCCGCGATGGCCACCGCCGTCCACGGCATCGTCGTCCCCACCAGCCGCAGGTCGAAGAAGCGTTGGAGCCACGGCGTCACCAGCACGACCAGGAAGCCCAACCCCATGAGCAGGACCAGCCCGATCCGCCACCAGGTGTACGGGCGGGCGATGATCGCCAGGACGTACAGGGCGGTGAGGAAGAGCGTCAGGGTCGCGGCGCTGGTCTGCGCGCTCAAGGCGTCCGGGCCGGTGTAGTAGACGCGGGCCAGCAGATAGGTGGCGAACGCCGCGAGACCGGTGATCACGCCGGAGGGCACGGCGTAGCGCATCACCCGCCGTACGAAGTGGGGGCGCGCACGTTCCTTGTTGGGCGCCAGCGCCAGGAAGAAGGCGGGCACGCCGATGGTCAGCGTGGACAGCAGCGTCAGGTGCCGGGGCAGGTACGGGTACGGGATCTGGCAGCAGGCCACCAGGACGGCCAGCAGCACCGAGTAGACGGTCTTGGTGAGGAAGAGGGTGGCGACCCGGGTGATGTTGCCGATCACCCGGCGGCCCTCGGCCACCACCGACGGCAGCGTCGCGAAGCTGTTGTTGAGCAGCACGATCTGGGCCACCGCCCGGGTCGCCTCGGAGCCGGAGCCCATGGCGACGCCGATGTCGGCGTCCTTGAGGGCCAGCACGTCGTTGACGCCGTCGCCGGTCATCGCGACGTGGTGGCCGCGGGCCTGGAGCGCACCGACCATGTCCCGCTTCTGCTGGGGCGTGACCCGGCCGAAGACGGCGCCGTCCTCCAGGGCCCGGGCCAGCGCCTCGGGGTCGTCGTGCGGCAGCCGCCGGGCGTCCACGGGGGAGTCCGCGCCGGCCAGCCCCAGCTTGCCGGCGACCGCGCCCACCGACACCGCGTTGTCACCGGAGATCACCTTGGCCTGGACGCCCTGCTCGGCGAAGTAGCGCAGGGTGTCGGGGGCGTCCGGGCGCAGCCGCTGCTCCAGGACGACCAGCGCGGCCGGCTGCCCCTCGCGCGCGACGTCGGGGTGGTCCAGCGGCCGGGCGGCGCGGGCCAGCAGCAGCACCCGCAGGCCCTCGGCGTTGAGCCGGTCGATCTCCGGCAGCAGCGGGTCGTCGTCGGGCAGCAGCACGTCCGGTGCGCCGAGCAGCCAGGCGGAGGCCGATCCGTCGGGCTCGTCGAAGGCCGCGCCGCTGTACTTGCGGGCGGAGGAGAACGGCAGGGTGCCGGTGCACCGCCAGGAGTCGGGGGCCGGGTAGGCGTCGACGACGGCCGCCAGGGAGGCGTTGGGGCGCGGGTCGGAGGCGCCGAAGGCGCCGAGCACCTGCCGGACGCGGGCCGGGTCCTGGTCGGCCAGCGGGCGCAGTGCGGTGACGTCCATGCCGCCCTCGGTGAGGGTGCCGGTCTTGTCCAGGCAGACCACGTCGACCCGGGCCAGCCCCTCGATGGCCGGCAGCTCCTGCACCAGGCACTGCTTCCGGCCGAGCCGGACGACGCCGATGGCGAACGCGACCGACGTCAGCAGCACCAGTCCCTCGGGGATCATCGGCACGATCCCGGCGACCATCCGCCGGATCGCGGCGTCGGCCGGCAGGCCCAGCGTCAGCAGGTGGCTGAGGATCAGCCCCAGCGCGGTCGGGACCATCATCCAGGTCACGTACTTGAGGATCTGGCTGATGCCGGTGCGCAGTTCGGAGTGGACCAGGGTGAACCGGCTGGCCTCCTCGGCGAGCTGCGCCGCGTAGGCGGCCCGGCCCACCTTGGTCGCGGTGAACGCGCCGTTGCCGGCGACCACGAAACTGCCGGACATCACCGGGTCGCCGGGCTTCTTCACGACCGGGTCCGCCTCGCCGGTCAGCAGCGACTCGTCGATCTCCAGGCCGTCGCTCTCCAGCACCTCGCCGTCGACGATGGCCTTGTCGCCGGGGCCGAGTTCGAGGACGTCGTCGAGGACCACCTCGGAGGTGGGGACCTGGACCGCGGCCCCGTCGCGGCGGACGGTCGGCCGGGTCTCGCCGATCAGGGCCAGGCTGTCCAGGGTCTTCTTGGCGCGCAGCTCCTGGAAGATGCCGATGCCGGTGTTGGCGAGGATGACGAAGCCGAACAGGCCGTCCTGGATCGGCCCGACGATCAGGATGATCACGAAGAGCACGCCGATGATGGCGTTGAACCGGGTGAAGACGTTGCTGCGGACGATGTCCGCCGTGGAGCGCGAGGACCGCACCGGGACGTCGTTGACCTCGCCCCGGGCCACGCGTTCGGCGACCTCGGCGGTGGTCAGCCCGCGCCGGGCCACCTCCCGGCCGTTTCCGCCGGCGGGCCGGCCGTCGCCGGGCTCCGGTTCCTCGACTTCGGTCTGCGCCGGGTCCGTCATGCCCTCGACGTTACGGGTGGAATGCCGGTCTCACCCGCTGGCGGTCGACAGAAGTACTGTGCGGGGTTCTGTCCGGTTACGCGGCAACCCTGGGCGCGCGGACGGCGTCCGGTGACGGGGGGCGGCGGCCCGAGGGGCGGGCGCCGGGAGGGGGAGGGGGCTGCGGGGCGGTCCGCGCTCAGGCGCCGTCCGCGGCGGCGGTCGCCGTCTGCCGGGCCGCGGCGTCCCGCTTGATCGCGGCGTCCCGCTTGCGCACGTACCAGACGCCCAGCAGGCCGAGCCCGCCGCCGGCCAGGCAGGTCCACACGAACCAGGCGTGGCCGTGGTCGGCGTACCAGCCGTAGAAGGGCAGCTGGGCGAGGAAGAGCACGAACCAGATGACGGTGCCGCCGGTGATCGTGCCGACGACGGGACCTTCGAGGGGCGCCGGGGCCGCGCGCAGTTCGGACTTCTTCCACATGGGGCTCAGCTTACGGGGCCGGCCGGGGCGACGGTCCGGGCCCTTTACGGCGGCGGGCGAGGAACGGTTCACGGGTCTACGCGCGGAGATAGCGATCAACGAATTGTTTATTCATACTGAACCTTTCCGGAACTGACTGGTTCGGATCGTTGATTCCTCCAATCTGATCCCTCCACACTGTTCCAGTTCATTGGTTGCTGTCCCGCCGTCCGTGCGTGGTCCGGCCCTCGGGCCCTCGCGCCCGCTCCGGCCCGTACGACTGAGGTCCTGCATGTCGCCCTCGACCCCCACGCCGGTCGACGCCCTGAAGAGTCCTGGCCCCCAGCCGCCCAGGAACGGACTCGACCGCTTCTTCAAGATCTCCGAGCGGGGCTCGACCGTCAGCCGCGAACTGCGCGGCGGACTCGCCACGTTCTTCGCGATGGCCTACATCATCGTGCTGAACCCGATCATCCTCGGCGCCGGCGTCGACAAATACGGCCACCACCTCGACAACGGGCAGCTGGTCACCGCCACCGCCCTGATGGCCGGTCTGGGCACCGTCCTGATGGGCGTGATGGGCAACGTCCCGATCGCCATCGCGGCCGGCCTGGGCATCAACGCGGTGGTCTCGCTCCAGCTCGCGCCCAAGATGAGCTGGCCGGACGCGATGGGCATGGTGGTGCTCGCCGGTCTGGTGCTGATGATCCTGGTCGCCTCCGGGCTGCGGCAGCGGGTGATGGACGCCATCCCCAACGGGCTGCGGCGGGCCATCGCGATCGGCATCGGCCTGTTCATCTCGCTGGTCGGCCTGGTCGACGCGGGCTTCGTCAGCCGCAACCCGGACGCCGCGCACACCACCGTGCCGCTCAGTCTCGGCCAGGGCGGTCAGCTCAAGGGCTGGCCGGTGCTGGTGTTCGTGCTCGGCCTGGCGCTGATGTTCGTGCTGACGGTCCGCAAGACCAAGGGCGCGATCCTGATCGGGATGGTCACCATGGCCGTCGTCGCGATCGTCATCAACGCGGTGGCGACCATTCCGGACGCGTCCTGGGGGCTGGCCGTCCCGAACGTCCCGGACCGGATCGTCGGCGCGCCCGACTTCGGACTCATCGGACAGATCAGTCTCTTCGGCGGCTTCAAGGAAGTCGGCGTGCTGACCGGCTGCCTGTTCGTCTTCACCGTCCTGCTGTCCGGCTTCTTCGACGCGATGGGCACCATCATCGGCGTCGGCGAGGAGGCCGAGCTGCTGGACAACGAGACCGGCAACCTGCCCAACATGGGGCGGATCCTGATGGTGGACGGCATCGCGGTCGCCGCCGGCGGCTTCGGTTCGGCCTCCGCCAACACCTGCTTCGTGGAGTCCACCGCGGGCGTCGGCGAGGGCGCCCGCACCGGCCTGGCCAACCTGGTCACCGGTGGGCTGTTCCTGCTGTCGCTGATCTTCACGCCGCTGGCCACCGTCGTCCCCTCGCAGGCCGCCACGCCCGCCCTGCTGGTCGTCGGCTTCCTGATCATGGCCTCGAACGTCCGGGACATCGACTGGAGCGACTTCACCGTCGCGATCCCGGCGTTCCTGACGGTGATCTCGATGCCGTTCACCTACAGCATCACCAACGGCATCGGCATCGGCGTGCTCGCCTTCATCCTGCTGCGGACGGCGACCGGCCGCTTCAAGGAGGTCCCGTGGCTGCTGAACGCGGTCGGGGTCTGCTTCCTCGTCTACTTCCTGCTCAACCCGATCGAGCAGGTGCTCGGGGTCAGGTAGGCGGTGCTCCGGTGGGCCCCGTCACGACGGGCGGGGCGCCGGTCCCCAGCAGTGCAGCCGCTCGGTCGCGTCGACCGAGCTCGACAACCGTTCATCGAAGTCCTCGCGGATGAGCGTCCGGACCACGTAGTCCTGGACGCTCATTCCGCGTTTTGCGGCATGCTGCCCAAGGCGCTCCAGCAGCTCCCCGTCGACGCGCAGGCTGAGCACTCTCGATCCCATACCGACACGGTCCCCGCACGGTGCGGTCAGGTGTGTCGCTTTCCGCGACGTCCTCACTCATATGGGTGATCCCACGGTGCTCCGCCGCAGGCCCCGGCACCCCGCTTTCCTTAGAAAGGCTAATGAGCTATGCTAAAGACCATGCCGGAACTGTCCAACGGCGTCGACGCTGACGCCGTGAATTCCCTGCGGTCCGCCGTGATGCGCCTCTCGCGCCGCCTGAAGCACCAGCGCGTCGACGAGTCGCTCAGCCCCACCGAGATGTCGGTGCTCGGCACCCTCGCCCGGTGCGGCCGGGCCACGCCCGGCGAGCTGGCCCGCAAGGAGCACGTGCAGCCCCCGTCGATGACCCGCATCGTCGCGATGCTGGAGGCCAAGGGGCTGGTCCGGCTGGAGGCACACCCCGACGACCGCCGCCAGAAAGTGGTCACCCAGACCGAACAGGCCGAGGCGATGCTCGAAGAGAGCCGCCGCAAGCGCAACGCCTGGCTCGCCGAACTGGCCGCCGGGCTGGACGACGACGAGTGGGCCAAGGTGCGGGACGCCGCTCCCGTCCTGGAGAAGCTCGCACAGCTGTAGACCCCTGACCCGAGGAGGCGAACCCACTTTGAGTACGGGACCCGGAGCACACTCCGCCCCCGCACCGAACTCCCACCACGACACGGTTACCGACGACGCGAACGCGACCACCCCGGGCCCCACCGAGGCCCCCGGTGACGCCGCAGCCCCGACCCCCGACGGGACTGCCACGGCCGGCACGACCCCCGGCCCCGCCGCCACACCGCGCACGGGCATGTTCAGCTCCCTCCGCATCCGCAACTACCGTCTCTTCGCCACCGGTCAGGTGGTCTCCAACACCGGCACCTGGATGCAGCGCATCGCCCAGGACTGGCTGGTGCTCAGCCTCACCGGCTCGTCCGGTGCGGTCGGCATCACCACCGCGCTGCAGTTCCTGCCGATGCTGCTCTTCGGCCTCTACGGCGGTGTCCTCACCGACCGCTTCGCCAAGCGCAAGCTGCTGCTGTGCACCCAGTCCGCGATGGGCCTGACCGGCCTGGCGCTGGCCGGCCTCACGCTCAGCGGCCAGGTCCAGGTCTGGCACGTCTACGCGGGCGCCTTCCTCCTCGGCCTGGTGACGGTCGTCGACAACCCGGCCCGGCAGGCGTTCGTCTCCGAAATGGTCGGCCAGCGCGACCTGCGCAACGCGGTCAGCCTGAACTCCGCCAACTTCCAGTCCGCCCGGCTGATCGGCCCGGCCGTCGCCGGCGTCCTGATCACCGCCTTCGGCAGCGGCTGGGCGTTCCTCTTCAACGGCCTGTCGTTCCTCGCCCCGCTCACCGGTCTGTTGATGATGCGGACCGCCGAACTCCACAAGGTGGACCGGGTCCCGCGGAGCAAGGGGCAGCTGCGGGAGGGCCTGGCCTACGTCCGTCAGCACCCCGAACTGATCTGGCCCATCGTCCTGGTCGGCTTCATCGGGACCTTCGGGTTCAACTTCCCGATCTGGCTGACCGCCTTCACCTACAAGGTCTTCCACGCCGGGGCCGGCACGTACGCGCTGTTCAACGGCCTGATGGCGGCCGGCTCGCTGATCGGTGCGCTGCTCGCGGCCCGCCGGTCCGGATCCCGGCTGCGGATGCTCGTCGGGGCGGCGCTGGTCTTCGGCCTGCTGGAGTGCGTCGCTGCCCTGTCGCCCGGGTTCTGGGTCTTCGCGGCGCTGCTCGCCCCGATCGGCATGGTCGGCCTGACGATCAACGTCACGGCCAACTCCAGCGTCCAGATGGCCACCGACCCGGCGATGCGCGGCCGGGTGATGAGCCTGTTCATGATGGTCTTCATGGGCGGCACACCGCTGGGCGCGCCGCTGCTCGGCTGGGTCACCGACACCTACGGCCCGCGGATCGGCTTCCTCGCCGGCGGGGCGATCTCCGTGGCGGCCGCGGCCCTGGTCGGCCTGGTCCTGGCCCGCTCCGGCGGGCTCCGCCTCAAGGTCGACCTGCGGCGCGGACACCCGCATGTGGCGTTCGTCCCGCGTCGGGGCGCCGCCGGGGCGTCCGGCGAGGCGACGGAGAAGGAGCTGGCGCCGGCGGCGTAGCCGTTCGGCGGGCACGGCGGCCCACGCGGGGCAACACTGACCCCATGAGACTCTTCGCCGCCGTGCTGCCGCCGGCCCACTCCCTCGGCCAACTGGCCGCGGAGGTGGGCCGGTTGAAGCAGTTGCCGGACGCCGAACGGCTGCGCTGGACCGGCCACGACGGCTGGCACTTCACCCTCGCCTTCTACGGCGAGGTGCCCGCGGACGTCCTCGACGAACTGCACGAACGCCTCGGCCGCGCAGCCCGCCGGCACGCCCCCTACGAGCTGCGGATCGCCGGCGGCGGCCGGTTCGGGGACCGGGTGGTGTGGGCCGGCGCGGACGGCGACCGGCCCGCCATGCGCCACCTCGCGGACGCGGCCGAGGCGGCCGGCCGCCGGGCGGGCCTGCGGATGGGCGAGCACCGCCCGTACACCCCGCACCTCACCCTCGCCCGGAACCGCTCCGGCCGCCTCGACCTCGTCCCGTACACCGCGGCCCTGGCCGACTTCGCGAGCGGCGTCTGGAGGGTCGAGGAGATCGCTTTGATGCGCAGCCACCCGCCGGCGCCCGGCGTCCCCGGCAGTCAGCCGCACTACGAGCCGGTGGCGCGCTGGCCGCTGGGCGGCTGAGCCGGGAGCGGCCCGGACGGCGAACGGACCGGGTCGGCGCAGGGCGCGGTTCCGCCCCGGTTAGGCTCAAAGGGTGGATCCCAAGACCCGTAACCGGATCATGTCCGGTCTGCTCGCCGTGCTGCTGATCGTCGTCATCGTGGCGGCGGCGCTGCGCTGACCCCGCCGCGGCGCGCCGTCGGCAGCCCGGGTGGCCGGGCGGCCGGCTCACCAGGCGAACGCCTCCGGGGACGGCCCCGGCCCCGGGAAGACCTCGTCCAGGCCCGCCAGCAGCTCCGCGGACAGCTCCAGCTCCACCGCGCGCAGCGCCGAGGCGAGCTGGTCGGCGGTGCGCGGACCGACGATCGGGCCGGTCACCCCCGGCCGGCTGAGCAGCCACGCCAGTGCCACCTCGCCCGGCGCCAGGCCGTGCGCGTCGACCAGGTCCTCGTAGGACTGGATCTGCGCCCGGATCGTCGAGTTGGCCAGGGAGTCGGCGGAGCGGCCGGAGGTCGAGCGGGCCGCGCCGGTGCCTTCCTGTTCCTTGCGCAGCACCCCGCCCAGCAGTCCGCCGTGCAGCGGTGACCAGGGGATCACGCCCATGCCGTACTCGCGGGCCGCCGGGATGACCTCCATCTCGGCGCGCCGCTCCGCGAGGTTGTACAGGCACTGCTCGCTGACCAGGCCCAACGAGCCCCGGCGGGCGGCGGTCTCGTTCGCCCGGGCGAGGTGCCAGCCGGCGTGGTTGGAGGAGCCGACGTAGAGGATCTTGCCCTGCTGGACCAGGACGTCGACGGCCTGCCAGATCTCGTCCCAGGGCGTGGCCCGGTCGACGTGGTGGAACTGGAACAGGTCGATGTGGTCGGTGCCCAGGCGCGCCAGGCTGGCGTCCACCGACCGCCGGATGTTGAGCGCGGAGAGCTTGTCGTGGTTGGGCCAGACCGGCTCGCCGTCCGGGCCCATGTTGGCGTACGCCTTGGTGGCCAGCACGGTCTTGTCCCGCCGGTCGCCGCCGCGGGCGAACCACGAGCCGATGATCTCCTCGGTGCGGCCCTTGTTCGCGCCCCAGCCGTAGGCGTTGGCGGTGTCGAAGAAGTTGACGCCCGCGTCCAGCGCGGCGTCCATGATGTGGTGGCTGTCCGCCTCGTCGGTCTGCGGCCCGAAGTTCATCGTCCCGAGGACGATGCGGCTGACCTTGAGTCCGGTGCGTCCCAGCTGCGTGTACTTCATGGTTGTCCAGCCAAGCCCCTGGAGTCCGCTCGAAGCAAGGGGTCAGGCGGTGTAGGGGCCGCCGACGTCCCACGCCTGGTGCATCGCGTCGGCGAACGCGCCGGCCATCTGGTGCTCGCCCAGCTCCGACGGGTGGGTGCCGTCGTAGGTGGACCGATCGACGTCCCAGCGCTCCGGTACGGAGGCCAGCAGCAGGGGCGAGCCGGGGGTGGACAGGTCGGCCACCGCCTTCGCCAGCAGTTCGTTGAAGCGCGTGCACTGGGCGTCGAAGTCCGGGTCCACCAGCGCCCGCACGTTGGGTATCACCGGCATCACCACCGCCCGGACGTGCGGCCGGGCGGCCCGCGCCCGGTCCACGAAGAGCCGCACGTTCTGCGCGGTCTGCTCCGGGTCGCTGTAGAAGCCGAGGTCGATCAGGCCCAGCGAGACCAGCAGGGTGTCGGCCCGGTGCTCCCGCACCGCGTCCTCGATCAGCGGCGCCATGTGCAGCCAGCCCTCGCCCCAGCCGGCGAGGTGGTTGCGGGCCTTCTCGGGGAACGCCGGGTCGGTGTAGGCGTAGGAGTCCGCCTCGCCGGTGGCCGGGTCGTGGAGCGTGCGGCGCGGGCCCACGATGCGGTACGGGCCGGGGTACGTCGCGTTGAGGTGCTGCCACATCCGGTAGCGCCACGTGTGGTCGCCGGAGCTGCCGATCGTCATGGAGTCCCCGACGCACATGATCCTCATCCGGCCATGATGACCGACGGCGCTACTTGCGGGTACGTGACGCTGGCCACGCGGCCCCGGGCAGGCCGGCGCCGTGGCAGGCTGTGCCCCATGTGTGCCGCCGCGCGTCGCCCCAGGAGCCCCCGCCGTCCGCTCCCGTACGCGACGGGGGTGGCGGCCGGGGCGCTCGCCCTGCTGGCGGCGGCCGGCGGGCCGGCCGCCGCCGCGGAGCCGGACGCCTTCACGCTCACCGACCCCCGGATCACCGAGTCCAGCGGCCTGGCCGCCAGCCGCGCCCACCCCGGCGTCTACTGGACCCACAACGACAGCGACGACGGCCCCTACGTCTACGCCGTCGACGCGGCCACCGGCCGCACGGTCGCCACCGTCACCCTGCGCGGCATCGGGGCGCCGCGCGACGTCGAGGCGATATCGGTCGGCCCGGACGGGCGGATCTACGTCGGCGACATCGGCGACAACCTCGGGGGGAGCTGGGACCACGTCTGGATCTACCGCTTCCCCGAGCCCGCGCAACTGCGCGACACCACCGTCACCGCCGAGCAGTTCACCGTCCGCTACGCCGACGGGCCGCGGGACGCCGAGGCGTTGATGGTGCACCCGAAGACCGGCCGGGTCTACCTCGCGAGCAAGAAGCAGGGCGGCGGGGCCGCGCTCTACGAGGGCCCGGCCCGGCTGTCCGCCTCCGGGAGCAACACCTTCCGCAAGGTCGCCCCGATCGACCTGTGGGTGACCGACGGCGCGTTCTCCCCGGACGGCAGCCGGTTGGTGCTGCGCGGCTACTTCGGGGCGCAGGCGTACCGCTGGCGCGACGGCCGCCCCGAGTCCCTCGGCCCGGTGGCCGTGCCGCTCCAACGGCAGGGCGAGTCGGTCACCTTCACCCCCGACGGCCGCACGCTGATGTACGGGTCGGAGGGGCGCGACAGCCAGGTCGAGCCGGTGGCGCTCAGCGGGGACCAGCTCCCGGACGCGGCGCGGCGGGACGACGACGCGGCGGACGGCGGGACGTCGGGCGACGGCGCTGCGGACGGCCGGCCGGGGGCGTCGTCCGGCGGGGCGCCCAGCTACGGCAAGGGGGCGCTGGTGCTGGCGGGGGCGACGGCGCTGGTGCTGGGGGTCCGGAGCCTGCTGCGGCGGGGGCGCCGGTAGCGGTCGCGGACGGCCCGGTCCGGGCCGTCCCCGCTACGGCTGGGGGCCGTCCTCGATCAGCCGCAGCTCGTAGTGGAGCGTGGGCTCCCGCCGCAGCCGGTGCACGAGCGGTGCCACCAGCCCGTGGATCAGCGGGTACTTGCGGGTCAACGACCGCTCGGCGCGCCGGTACTCGCGGGTGGCCGGGTCCAGCAGCCGGACCCGGGCGCGGACGGTGGGCCCGGTGGGCTTGCCGCGCCAGGTCGAGGCGCAGAACTCCACCTCGGGGAAGTTGCGCATCCGCTTGACCTTCCAGGCGCTGCCGAAGGTGCGGAAGTAGGCGTGGTCGCCGTCCACCGCGAGGTTGACCGGGGTGCCGACGCCGGTGCCGTCCCTCTTGTAGGTGGTCAGCAGGATCGTTCCCTGGCGCTCGAAGGGGGCGAGGCCGGGGCTGGGAGGGGTCCGCATCCCTCCATGGAGGCACATTCGGACCGTTTCGTCACGTCTCGTCGCGGTGCGTCCGGTGTGGCGGCCGGTCGTGGTGCGTCCGTTCGGGGGCGCGTTCGCCGCCGTGGGGCGCGCGGTCGGCGACGACCGCCGGGGGACTCGGACGGGGCGCGGGCGGTGCGCCGCTCCCGGCGTCCGAGCCGCTGACCTCCCGCTCCCCGATGGCCGCCGGCCCGCCAACCAACGGCGTTGTCAGTGGGGGGAGTTACGTTGGCAGCAGGAGGGATGCGGATGTTCACGGGGGCCCGGTGCACGACGACGAGGCGGAGCACGATCCGGACGAGGAGGTGCAGCTCCGGCGGCACGGCGGGTCACCCTGACCCTGCTCTTCCCGCCCTTCGTTCGCGCGGTCCTAGCCGACCCGGGCGGCACCCCGGCACGCGGACGGGCCCCGGCGGGGCGCGGTGCGCCGTGCCGGGGCCCGTCCGCGTCGGTGCGCGGGTGCCGTCAGAGCTGGCCGACCACGTACTCGATGCAGGCGGTCAGCGCCTCGACGTCCGCCGGGTCGATCGCCGGGAACATCGCGATCCGCAGCTGGTTGCGGCCGAGCTTGCGGTAGGGCTCGGTGTCGACGATGCCGTTGGCGCGCAGCGCCTTGGCGATCGCCGCCGCGTCGACGTCGTCGTTGAAGTCGATCGTGCCGATGACCTGCGAGCGCTTCGCCGGGTCGGTGACGAACGGGGTGGCGTACTTGGAGTCCTCGGCCCAGCCGTAGAGGGCCTGCGAGGAGGCGGCGGTGCGGCCGACCGCCCAGTCCAGACCGCCCTGGCCGTTGATCCACTCCAGCTGCTCGTTGAGCAGGAAGAGGGTGGCGAGGGACGGGGTGTTGTACGTCTGGTTCTTCAGGGAGTTGTCGATCGCGGTGGGCAGCGAGAAGAACTCCGGGACGTGCCGGCCGGAGGCGTGCACGGCGCGGGCGCGCTCCAGGGCGGCCGGGGAGAAGACGCCGAGCCAGAGCCCGCCGTCGGAGGCGAAGGACTTCTGGGGCGCGAAGTAGTAGACGTCGGTCTGGGCGATGTCCACCGGGAGGCCGCCGGCGCCGGAGGTCGCGTCGACCAGCACCAGGGCGCCGTCGTCGGCGCCGGCCACCCGCCGGATCGGGGCCGCGACACCGGTCGAGGTCTCGTTGTGGGTGAAGGCGTAGACGTCCACGCCCGCCTCGGCGACCGGCTCCGGGTGGGTGCCCGGGTCGGCGGAGATGACGGTGGGCTCGGCCAGCCACGGAGCCAGCTTGGCGGCCTTGGCGAACTTCGAGGAGAACTCGCCGAACGACAGGTGCTGCGACTTGTTCTCGATCAGGCCGTGCGTCGCGACGTCCCAGAACGCGGTGGAACCGCCGTTGCCGAGGACGACCTCGTAGCCCTCGGGGAGCTGGAAGAGGTCGCGCACGCCCTGCCGCACCGAGCCGACCAGGTTCTTGACCGGGGCCTGGCGGTGGGAGGTGCCGAGCAGTGAGGTGCCGGTGGCGGCCAGCGCGTCGAGCGCCTCCGTACGCACCTTGGAGGGGCCCGCGCCGAAGCGTCCGTCGGCGGGCTTGATGTCAGCGGGGATCTGGATATCAGCCACGGAGGAAGCCTAGAGGGTCAAGCGGGGGTCGGGCGGAGCGTCCAGCCGGTGAGATGACGGGCGGTCGGAGTGTGGACACGGGTCGTCACAGGCGCCTCACAGGTTGCGGATGCCCTGTCCCACGCGCCCCTGAGCTGCGCGATCACTCGGCCCGGTGCGGGGTGCGGTCCGCCGCGTAGAGGGTGGTGAGCGCCGCCGCGGCGTCGGCCAGCACCCGGCGGGCCTCCGGGGGGTCCAGCACCTCCAGGGAGTCGCCGAACTGGAGCAGCTGGCGGACGGCGGACAGCACCGGGTAGCCGAGCTCCAGCACCGCCCAGCCGCCCGTCGCCCTGTCCGTCCCGCCCGACTTGCCCGTCGCGTCGGCCCCATTCGTCCCATTCGTCCCGTTCGCCTCGCCCGGCCCGTCCGTGCGCTGCTCCGCCTCCGTCGGCTCCACGAACCGCGGGGGAGCGGTCAGCGCGCCGCCCAGGATCCGCACCGCCAGGTCCAGCCGCTCCCGGCGGATCCGGGCGGTCACCCGCACCGGCGCCGGCCGCTCCTCCACCTGCCGCCGCAACTGCGCCCAGACCTCCGCCAGCTCCACGCCCGCCCGCCGCCGCACCGGGGCGTCGGTGACGGCCGCCGACGCCACCCGGTCGGCCCGGAACAGCTGCGGTCGGCCGCGCCGGTCGGCGGCCAGGTACCAGGTCCCGGCCTTGGCGACCAGGCCGTAGGGGGCGACGGTGTAGGTGCGCAGCCGCGTCTCGCCGCCGTGCCGGTAGCGGATCCGCAGCCGCCGGTCGGTGAAGACGGCCCTTTGCAACTCGTCCAGGTCCACCGCCGGGCGGGGCGCTGGCGACCGGCCCCAACGGTGGTGCGGGCGCCGGCGCGGTGGGCCACCGCGCCGCGCGGTTCGCGCTGCGGGTGCTGTCGCCGCTGGGCGACGCCGACCCCGCGGGCGACCTGGCGACCGTACGGGAGGTGCACGCGGCGGCGCTGGCGGCGGTCGAGCCCTGGCGGATCGGACGGAGCGTCAACTTCCTCCTCGGCGAGCACCGGGGACGGACGGACGCGGCGGCGGTGGCCGGCAGCACCCACGGGAGCGCGACCCGGGCCCGACTGGCGGAGCTGAGGGCCGCGCACGACCCGGAGAACGTCTTCCGCTTCCACCCGTACGCGGGCTGAGCCCCCTGCACGGCGTGAGTCCCCGTACGCCTGCCGTCCGTTGGCCTGCCGCGCGTCCGCCGTCCGGACCGGACCCGACCAACGCGGCGGACAGCGTCGGTGTCGTGCGGGGTGCCGCGGAGGCGCCGTCGCTCATGCGTTCCATGCTGGGCGCGACACTCTGGTCGACTTCGTCCGCAGCTCTTGATCCGCCCCCGCCCTCCGTGGGCAATCTGGAGGCATGGCTGAGCGCACGGAGACGGACAAGCGGAACGGCGGCGGACCGGGCACCGGGGGGCGGGCGACCGAGCGGGCGGCCGCCGCCCGCCGGGAGCTGGCCCGCGACCTGGCCGGGGCGGTGCGGGGCGAGGTCTCGGCCACCGCCGCAGACCGGGCCCTGATGACGATGGACGCGTCCAACTACCGGCGGGTCCCGGACGCGGTGGTCGCGCCCCGGGACGCCGAGGACGTCGCCGCGGCGCTGCGGGTCTGCCGCGAGCACGGCGTCCCGGTGGTGCCGCGCGGCGGCGGCACCAGCATCGCCGGCCAGGCCACCGGCACCGGCGTCGTCCTGGACTTCACCCGCCACCTGCGGCGGATCGTCGCACTGGACCCCGAGGCCGGCACCGCCGTGGTCCAGCCGGGCGTCGTCCTCGACGACCTGCGGGCCGCGGCCGCCCCGCACGGCCTGACCTTCGGCCCCGACCCCTCCACCCACAGCCGCTGCACCCTCGGCGGCATGATCGGCAACAACTCCTGCGGCTCGCACTCGGTGGCCTGGGGCACCACCGCCGACAACATCCACGCCCTGGAACTGCTCACCTACGGCGGGGAGGCGGTCCGGGCCGGCCGCGGCACCGACGCCGAAGGCCGCCCCACCGGCCTCCCGCCGCGCCTGCGCGACGGCGTCCAGGCGCTGGTGGAGCGCGAGTTGGCGCTGTTGCGCACCGGCTACCCGACCGGACTGCCGCGCCGGATCTCCGGCTACGCCCTGGACGCCCTGCTGCCCGAGGCCGGCACCGACCTGGCCCGGGCCCTCACCGGCAGCGAGGGCACCCTCGGTGTGCTCACCGAGGCCACCGTCCGGCTCGTGGCGACGCCCGCGGCCCGCGCGCTGGCGATCCTGGCCTACCCCGACGAGGGCGCCGCCGCCGAGGCCGCGCACACCCTCCTCCCGCACGGGCCGCTGACCGTCGAGGGCATGGCAGCCGACCTGGTCGGCAAGGGCGCCAACGGCCTGCCCGACGGCGGCGCCTGGCTGTTCGTCGAGACGGGCGGGGCGAGCCCCGCGGAGGCCGCCGCCCGGGCCGAGGCGCTGTGCCGCGCGGCGCGGGCGGACGGCGCGACCGGCCACGCCCTCGTCACCGACCCGGCCGGCCAGCGCGCCCTGTGGCGGATCCGCGAGGACGCCTCCGGCACGGCGACCCGCATGCCCGACGGCAGTGAGGCGTGGCCCGGCTGGGAGGACTGCGCCGTCCCACCCGCCCAACTGGGCCCCTATCTCAGGGACTTCCGGTCCCTGCTCGCCCAGCACGGGCTGCGCGGCACCCCCTACGGCCACTTCGGCGACGGCTGCATCCACGTCCGGATCGACTTCGACCTGCTCACCCCGCCCGGCATCCGCCGCTTCCGGGAGTTCTCCACCGACCTGGCCGCCCTGGTGGTGGCACACGGCGGCTCCCTCTCCGGAGAGCACGGCGACGGGCAGGCCCGCGCCGAACTGCTCCCGGCGATGTACGGCGACGAACTGGTCGGCGTCTTCGGCCGGTTCAAGGACCTGTGGGACCCGGCCGCGGGCCTCAACCCCGGCATGCTGGTCCGCCCCGCCCCCCTAGACGCCAACCTGCGCTTCGCCCCGCTGCCGCCCGGCCCGGTCCCGGTGGAGTTCGGCTACCCGCACGACGACGGGGACTTCACCGCCGCCGTCCGCCGCTGCGTCGGCGTCGCCAAGTGCCGTACGGAGAAGCTGGGTTCGGGTGCCACGGACGTGATGTGCCCGTCGTACCGCGCCACCGGCGACGAGCAGCACTCCACCCGCGGGCGCGCCCGACTGCTGCACGAGATGCTGGCCGGCGAGGTGATCACCGACGGCTGGCGCTCCCCGGAGGTGCGCGACGCTCTCGACCTCTGCCTGTCCTGCAAGGGCTGCCGCAGCGACTGCCCGGTGGGCGTCGACATGGCCACCTACAAGGCGGAGTTCCTGCACCACCACTACGCGGGCCGGCTCCGCCCCGCCGCCCACTACGCGATGGGCCGGCTGCCCCAGTGGCTGCACGCCGCCGCCCCCGTGGCGCCGGCCCTCAACGCCCTCGCCCGCACCCCGCTCGCCGGCGTCGCCAAGCGGCTCGCCGGGATCGCCCCCGAGCGGGAGATCCCCGAGCTGGCACGCGAGACGTTCCGCCGCTGGTGGTGGCGCCGGCACGCCGCGCCCACGGGCGGCCGGACCGTCGTCCTGTGGCCCGACACCTTCACCGACCACCTCTCCCCGGAGGTGGGGCGCGCCGCCGTCCGCGTCCTGGAGGCCGCCGGCCTCCGCCCCCTGCTTCCGCCCACCGCCCCCCTGGCGGACCGCCCGGTGCGCCCGCTGCCCCGCCCCGGCCTCTGCTGTGGCCTGACCTACGTCTCCACCGGCCAACTCACCCGGGCCCGGGCCGTCATGCGCCGCACCGTGGAGGTCCTCGACCCCCTCGTGCAGTCCGGCCGCCCCCTGGTCGTCCTGGAACCGAGCTGCGCCGCGGCGCTCCGCACCGACCTGCCGGAACTGCTCGCCGACGACCCCCGGGCCGCCCGGCTCGCCGGGTCCGTCCGCACCTTCGCCGAGACGCTGGAAGAACTGGCCCCCGACTGGACCCCGCCCCGCCTCGACCGCGCGGTCGCCGGCCAGACCCACTGCCACCAGCACGCGGTCCTCGGCGACGCCGCCGACCGCCGACTGCGCGAACGCGCCGGACTGATTGGCGCGTTGAGCGGCGGCTGCTGCGGACTGGCCGGCAACTTCGGCTTCGAGCGCGGCCACTACGACGTCTCCGTCGCCTGCGCCGAGGACCAACTCCTGCCCGCCGTGCGGGAGGCCGCCCCGGACGCCGAGATCCTCGCCGACGGCTTCTCCTGCCGCACCCAACTCAGCCAACTCGGCGAACGCCCGGGCCGCCACCTGGCGGAGGTCCTGGCGGAGGCGCTGGACGCGGGAGGAGACGCGGAGCGGAATCAGAACAGGCCGCGGTAGGTGTTCCAGCCGTTGCCGATCTTCACCCGGGGCGTGAACCGGCCGGTGCCGTCGGCGAGGTAGCGGTAGAGGTCGCCGCGGGAGTCGACGGCGAGCAGGTCCGCGCGGCCGTCCCCGTCGATGTCACCCGGGGCGGCCAGCCGGACGTACGCGTTCCAGCCGCCGCCGAGGTTCACCGGCGCCTTGAACGGGGCGCCGGCCACGCCGGTGCCCGCGTAGAGGTAGAGCGCGCCGCCGGGAGTCCGGGCGACGATGTCCGACCGGCCGTCGCCCGTGAAGTCACCCGCGCCGACCAGCGCGTCGTAGGCGTTCCAACCGGCACCGATCCTGATCCGGCCGCCGACCCGGTAGCCGGTGCCGTCGCCCGGGTAGAGGTAGAGGACGCCCGCACGGTCGCGCGCCAGCAGGTCGCCCTTGCCGTCGCCGTCGAGGTCGCCGGGGCCGAACACGGTCGAGTAGACGTCCCAGCCGGAGCCCAGGAAGGCGGGGCCGGTGCCTGAGGGGTGCTCGTAGTTGTACAGGCCGCCGTCATAGATCTGGAAGACGTCACCCCGGCCGTTCCTGTCCAGTGAGGAGGCGAAGAAGAGCTGTGCCCCGGTGAATTCCCCTTCCCTGCTCAGTGGTTGACGGACACTCAGCATTCCGTTGTTCAGCGCGTGGTAGTAGAAGAGGGAGCCGCGGGTGTCGAGTCCCAGCAGTTCGGACTTGCCCAGGTACGGGTTGCTGCCCGCACCGGCGAAGAGTGACGCCACCCCCCAGCCCGACCCCAGCCGGCCGCGAGCGAGCAGTTGCCCGGCGCCGTCGGAGCGGTAGAGGAACAACTCGCCCGCCGTGCTGCGTGCGAGGAGGTCCCCGTATCCGTCGCCGTCGTAATCGTCGACGCTGAGGAGCTGGTTGTAGATCCCGAAGCCGTAGCCGACTTTGACCCGGGCCTTGAACGGGACCGAGGCGTCGCCGGTGCCCGCGTAGAAGTAGAGGTCGCCGCCCGGGGTGCGTGCGTAGAGGTCCCCGTACCCGTCGCCGTTCGCGTCGTTCACGCCGACGATCTGGTCGTAGACCTGCCAACCGCCGCCGACCTTGACGCGGGCGGCGAACGGGGCGAACAGACGGCCGTTGGACCGGTAGAGGTACAGCTCGCCGGAGGGCGCCCGGGCCAGCAGATCGGTTGTGTGGTCGCCGGTCAGGTCGCCGGGGGCCAGGATCTTGTTGTACTCGTTCCACCCCTTCCCCGACCAGTGCGGCTCCGTCGCGTCGGACGTGGCGTAGCTGCTGCGGATGGCGAGGGTTCCGTCGGACGACAGGGAGAGGATCTCCATGGTCCCGTTGCCGTCTTGGTCGCCGACGGGGACGATGTCCTTGAACATTTCGCCCGCGGAGCCGCCGAGGTTGAACCCGCCGACCGCTGACCCGTCGGACAGGACGACGCGCACTCCACCGTCCTGCGCCCGGTAGAGGACTTCGCTCGCTCCGTCCCCGTTGAGGTCGAAGCGCGGCGGGGCCTTGGCGGTGGCCACCGCCCTCCCCTCGCCCGCGACGCCCCGCCGCTCCCCGGTGCGTGGCGGGCGCAGCAGGGTCGGTTGCCGGTCGTCGACCGGGCGGTGCGCCGTGGTCTGCCGGTTCGGTGCGGTCGGTCGGTCCTCGGCCGACGCCGGCGCGGACAGCAGGGTGCCGGCGCAGAGGACGAGCGTGGTGCAGGCCGCGAGGTGGCGGGCGCGCCGGGAGCGCGCCCCGCCGATGCGGACGGGTGCAGCGGAAGTCAAGGTTCCCCCCACAGGAAGCAGCGACAGGACCGGGCGGTTCACGGGGTGGGTGCAGGAGTGCACGGCTCACGCGGGCCCGCTGGGGGCAGTGCCCCCGAGGGGGCGCACGGAGGGTGAAGGTGCCCGGGTGGAAGGAGTGTACAAGCAGTGACGGAATGGTGAAGCCGATTTGGGTTGCGCTGCTAAATGGCTCTGTGGGGTGGGGAGTTGGAGAGCCGTTCCGTTCGCGAACGCCGCTCGGCCCCGCCTAGCCCAGCACCTCCCGGGCCAACGCCACCAGGTCCGGGATGCGGGGGTGGCCCGGGGCGTCGCGCCAGGCGATGACGACGGGGACGGGCGGGGCGTCGGTCAGGGGGACGTAGGCCATCGCCGGGTGGGGGTGCATGCCGGCGGTGGCGGAGGTGGTGACGCCGACCGCGCGGGCGCCGGTGATGGCGGCGATCCAGTCGTCGGTGTTGCCGATGGTGAGCGTCGAGGAGGGGCGGGCCTCGGGCGGCCAGAGGTCGAGGGTGGTGGTTCCGGAGACCGTGTTCACGGCGAGGGTGCGCGGCGCGAGGTCGGCGAGGGAGAGGGCGGGGCGGTCGGCCAGCGGGTCGTCGGCGGGCAGGCCGGCCACCCGGGGCTCGGTCGTCAGCTGCTCGGTGACCAGGCCGGGGGCGCGCACCTCGCCCCGCAGGAGGGCCGCGTCGACGTCGCCGCGGGCGAGGCCGGCCGTGCGGTCGTCGATGCGCAGGAGCTGGAGCGGGGTGTCCGGGTGCTCCTCGTGCCAGCGGCGCAGCAGCGTGGTGGTGTCCGCCCCGGCCGCCGACCAGGCGTGGCCCAGGCGGAGCGGCCAGCCGGCGTGGTGCCCGTAGGTCAGGGCGCGGTCGAAGGCGGCGACCGCGAGGGCTGCCTGGTCGCGGAAGGCGACGCCGTCCGGGGTGAGCGCCACGTGGTGGGTGGAGCGGTCGACGAGGCGGACGCCGAGCGCGTCCTCCAGCTGGCGCAGGGTGCGGGAGGCGGCGGGTTGGGTGAGGTGGAGGCGTTCGGCGGCGCGGGTCACGCTGAGGGTGTCGGCGACGGCGAGGAAGCAGCGGAAATGACGCAGCTCGATGCTCATGCGTGCGGAGCATAACAACTGGCGAAATCGCATTTCACGTGCGCGAACGCGGGTCGTAGCGTGGGAGGGTGAATGCTTCTCCCGCGTCGCCCGCCGGCTCCGGCGACTTCGGCGGCTCCCCTTCGTCCGCTGGTTCCGCTGGTTCCGCTGGTTCTGCCGGTTCCGACGGCGCCCGCCCGGCCCCCGCCTCGCCCGCCGGCTCCGCCGTCGAGGCGTCGGGCGGTGGGATACCCCGGCCCGTGCCGCCCTCGCCGGAGGTGCTGTCGGCCGAGGCGGCGGCCGCGGCGCGCGGCGAGGCCGGGCCGGGCGCGGCGCGGGCCCGCAGCCGGCTGGTGTCGGTGGGGCTGGTCATCGGCGGGATCGTCTCGTTGCAGTTCGGGTCGTCGGTGGCGGTGCTGCTGTTCCCGCGGGCCGGGGCGCTGGGCGTGGTCACGCTGCGGCTGGTGGTGGCGGCGCTGGTGCTGCTGGTCGCGTGCCGGCCGAAGGTGCGGGGCTACGGGCGGGGCGACTGGGCGACGATCGTCGCCTTCGGCGTCGCGCTCGCCGGCATGAACTCGCTCTTCTACCAGGCGATCGACCGGATTCCGCTGGGCGCCGCGGTCACCCTGGAATTCCTGGGCCCGCTGATCCTGTCGGTGGCGACGTCGCGGCGGTTGCTGAGCGTGCTGTGGGCGACGCTGGCGCTGGGCGGCGTGGTGCTGCTGGGGCGGGCGGGTTTCGACGGGCTGAACCTGGTCGGCGCCGGGTGCGCGCTGGCGGCCGGTGGGCTGTGGGCCGCGTACATCCTGCTGTCGGCGCGGACCGGGCAGCGGTTCCCGCAGGCGGACGGCTTGGCGCTGGCGATGACGGTCGCTGCGGTGCTGAGCCTGCCGCTCGGGGTGGCCAGCGCGGGCGGCGCGCTGCTGAACCCGGTGACGGTGGGCCTGGGGGCGGCCGTGGCGCTGATGTCGTCGGTGCTGCCGTACACCCTGGAGCTGCTGGCGCTGCGGAAGCTGCCGGCGTCGGGCTTCGCGGTGATGATGAGCCTGGAGCCGGCGGCGGCCGCCACGGCCGGGTTCCTGGTGCTGGGCCAGGCGTTGGGGTGGGTGGAGTTGCTGGCCATCGGCCTGGTCGTGGTGGCCAGTGCGGGGGCGGTGTTGAGCGGGGCGCGGCGGTGAGCCTTCGAGCCGCCCCGGGGTGCGCTTCCGGATACTCCGGGCGCACCCGGGGCAGCCGTCCGTCCTACGCCGTCACCGACTTTCCGCCCGTGGGCCGGCACGCCGGACACTCGCAGGGCGGGTAGCGGCCCGGCATGTCGTCGACGAGCTGGACCGGATCGTCGGTCCGCACGACGACTGTACGGAGCGGGGTGCGCACACCGGCCGCTGAAACCCGGTACACGGACAGCGTCATCCGCCGCGGGCTGATCTTCACCGCACCTGCCCCCGCCCCCGCTGATTCTCCGTACGTTCGCGAATCCAGGCCGCCAGACGGGACGCCTCGGACGCGGAAATTCCGCCCAGTTCGACGCGGCCCCGATCCATGACGGGATAGTCGCCCCGCAGGGAGGGAAAGGTGAATCCGGCGGCGGCGAGCGCGGACGCCAACTCCTCTGCCACCCGCTGCCCTTGGGCCAAAGCGCTGTCCCCGGATGAGGGGTTTTTCTGATTCATGGCTCCGATGGTCGAACGGCCCGCCTAGCCTGACCAGTGATGGCGCGCGTACGGAGGGTGTTCGTAGTCACGCGCGGTGAGCCCGTATCCGAGGAGGTTGGAATGTTCGGTGACGGTGGTGAGTCCGTAGCGTTGCGCGTCTTCGCCGGGCAGTTGAAGCTCTTCCGGGAGTCGGCTGATCTGAGCCGCGAGGAACTTGGGCAGAAGCTTGGTTACGCGTCCCACACGATCAAGGCGTACGAACTGGGGCAGCGCATTCCCGACGCTACGACGGTGGAGCAGGCGGATGAGCTGCTGGGTGCGAAGGGAGTGCTGAAGGCGGCCATTCCGCTGCTGGACGAGGCGCGGTATCCGAAGTTCTTCCGCGATCTGCCGAAGCTCGAAAGGAAGTGCGTGCGACGCTGCTCGTACGACCCGCACTGCGTGCCGGGGTTGCTACAGACCGAAGCCTACGCACGGGCGGTGATCGGATGGCGCATTCCGGCGTTCGTCGAGGATGAGGTGGCACGCCTGGTGGAGGCCAGGGTGGATCGACAGGCGATGCTCACCCGCGATGACCGCCCTGCAGTGCACTTCGTTGTCGAGCAGTCGGCCTTGGAGCGTCCGATGGGTGGCCGAAAGGTCCATCGGGAGCAAATGGAAAAGGTGTTGGAGTGGCTACAGCTGCGCAATGTCTCCCTCCAGGTGATGCCAACCAGGGCGGAACATCCTGGTCTTGATGGCGCGATGACGTTGCTGGAGACGTCGGAACAGCGCACTCTGGTCTACGTCGAAGGGCAGATCAACGGACAGCTTGTATCCGATCGAGAGCGGGTCAGTTGTATGGCGCAGCGCTATGACATGATCCGGTCGCAGGCGCTGTCCATCACAGAATCAGTGCAATTCATCGAAGAGTTGGCAGGTAAGGAATGAGCGGCGAACTGGCATGGACTAAGTCCACGTACAGCGGCCCCCAAGCCGGCGACTGCATAGAGGTAGCCGCCGATCCCAACACCGTCCACGTCCGCGACTCCAAAGACAAGCCCGGCCCTGACCTCACCCTCACCCCCGCCGCCTGGGCCGCCTTCGTCCGTTACGCCGCATCGGCGCCCGTGCGGCCGTAACGCGGGGTGCTCGCGCGTCGCGTATGCGGGGGCGTGGCGTGGCAAAAAATCATGCATGCGTGCTTGATTGTTTCTGGTCGCGCTGCCACGCTCGGTTCTCGCATCACCGCAGCTGTCAACGCGCCCTGCCCGTAAGGGACATGGGCGACCGGCGTGGATGAGGAGAGCGCGCGATGGCCGATCCGCGGGAGGTTCGGGAGGTCCTGGCGGACCTGCGGGCCGAGGGCGAGGACGTGGACGGGCTGGTGGCGGAGCTGCCGCCGGACCAGTGGGAGCGGGCGACCCCGGCCGCCGGGTGGAGCATCGCCCACCAGATCGCGCACCTGCTGTGGACGGACGAGCGGGCCGTGCAGTCGGCGGTGGACCCCGAGGGGTTCGGGCGCGAGGTGGCGGCGGCGATGGCGTCGCCGGAGACGTTCGTGGACGAGGGGGCCGAGCGCGGCGCCCGGCTGGCGCCCGCCGAGCTGTTGGCGCGCTGGCGGGCGAGCCGGACGGAGCTGCTGGCGGTGCTGGCGGCGCAGCCGGCGGGCGCCAAGCTGCCCTGGTACGGGCCGCCGATGAGCGTGGCGTCGGTGGCGACCGGGCGGTTGATGGAGACCTGGGCGCACGGACAGGACGTGGCCGATGCGCTGGGAGTGCGGCGGGTGCCGACCGCGCGGCTGCGGCACGTCGCCCGGATCGGGGTGCGGGCCCGGGACTACGCGTACGCGGTGCGCGGGCTGACACCGCCGGGGGAGGAGTTCCGGGTCGAGCTGGTCGGGCCCGGAGGCGAGGAGTGGACGTTCGGGCCGCCGGGGGCCGCCCAGCGGGTGAGTGGGGCGGCGCTGGAGTTCTGCCTGCTGGTGACCCAGCGGGTGCACCGCGCCGACGTCTCGCTGGTGGCGGTGGGGCCGGACGCCGAACGGTGGTTGGGCATCGCGCAGTCCTTCGCCGGGCCGGCCGGACCGGGACGGGCGCCGGGCGGGGTGCGGCGGTGACGGCGGGCGCGGAGCCGCTGCGGATCGGGAACGCGTCGGGGTTCTACGGCGACCGGTTCGAGGCCGTGCGGGAGATGCTGACCGGCGGGCGGCTGGACGTACTGACCGGGGACTACCTGGCCGAGCTGACGATGCTGATCCTGGGCCGGGACCGGCTGAAGGACCCGCGGCTGGGCTACGCCAAGACCTTCCTGCGGCAGTTGGAGGAGGGGCTGGGGCTCGCCGTCGAGCGCGGCGTGCGGATCGTGACGAACGCCGGCGGGCTGAATCCGGCCGGACTCGCCGAGGCCGTGAGGGAGTTGAGCGCGCGGGTCGGCGTCCCGGTGCGGGTCGCGCACGTCGAGGGTGATGACCTGGTGGGGCGGGGGTGGGGCGAGGGAGTGCTCACCGCCAACGCCTATCTGGGCGGTGCGGGGATCGCGGAGTGCCTGCGGGGCGGGGCGGATGTGGTGGTCACGGGGCGGGTAACGGACGCGGCGCTGGTCAGCGGGCCGGCCGCGGCGCACTTCGGCTGGGCGGCGGACGACTACGACCGGCTGGCGGGCGCGGTGGTCGCGGGGCACGTACTGGAGTGCGGGACGCAGGCGACGGGCGGCAATTACGCGTTCTTCGGGGAGTTGGGGGACGTGCGGCGGCCGGGGTTTCCGCTGGCCGAGATCCACCCGGACGGCAGCGCCGTGATCACCAAGCATCCGGGGACCGGGGGTGCGGTCACGGCGGGGACGGTGACCGCCCAGCTGCTCTACGAGACGGCCGGTGCGCGCTATGTGGGGCCGGACGTCACGGCGCGGCTGGACACCGTACGGCTGACCGAGGTCGGGCCGGACCGGGTGCGGATCGACGGGGTGCGCGGTGAGGCGCCGCCGGCGACCGCGAAGGTCGGGCTGACCCGGATGGGCGGCTGGCGCAACGAGGTGGTGTTCGTGCTCACCGGGCTCGACATCGAGGCCAAGGCGGCGCTGGTGCGGGGGCAGTTGGAGGACGCGTTGGGGCGGGCCGAGCGCCGTCCGCGCGAGGTGAGGTGGTCGCTGGCACGGACCGATCACGGGGATGCGGGGGTGCAGGAGGAGGCGAGTGCGCTGCTGCGGCTGGTGGTGCGGGACCCGGATCCGGAGGCCGTCGGGCGGGCGGTGAGCGGGGCGGCCGTCGAGCTGGCGTTGGCCAGTTACCCGGGCTTCCACGTGACGGCGCCGCCGGGGAAGGGCGCCCCGTACGGGGTGTTCGAGGCGGCGTACGTGCCGGTGGGGGACGTGCGGCAGGTGGCGGTGTTGCCGGACGGGGGGCGGGTGGAGATCGTGCCGGTGCCCGCGTCGGCGGTGGCCGGGGAGCCGGCTGTCGTGGAAGGGGAGCTTCCGGTGCCGTTGCCGGCGGGGCCGACCCGGCGGGCGCCCCTGGGGGTCGTCGCCGGGGCCCGTAGTGGTGACAAGGGCGGGTCGGCGAACGTCGGGGTGTGGGTCCGGACGGACGACGCGTGGCGGTGGCTCGCGCATGAGCTGACGGTGACCAGATTCCGCCAACTCCTGCCGGAGACCGCTCAGTTGGAGGTCCGCCGCGAGGTGTTGTCCCGGCTGCGGGCGCTGAACTTCACGGTGGATGGGCTGCTGGGCGAGGGCGTCGCGTCGCAGGCCCGGTTCGACCCGCAGGCCAAGGCGCTGGGGGAGTGGCTGCGCTCCCGTCACGTTCGGATACCGGAGGTTCTGCTGTGACCGTCCTGAGGACCGCGCTCGACACCGCCGGCGCGGAGTACGCCGAGCGGCGGGCGGCGATGCTGGGGAAGCTGGACGAGGTGGCCGGGGAGCACGACAAGGCGCTCGCCGGCGGCGGCGAGAAGTACGTCGCCCGGCACCGCGCGCGCGGCAAGCTGCTGGCCCGCGAGCGGATCGAGCTGCTGGTGGACCCGGACACGCCCTTCCTGGAACTGTCGCCGCTCGCCGGCTGGGGCAGCGACTACGCGGTGGGCGCGTCGCTGGTCACCGGGATCGGCGTGATCGAGGGCGTGGAGTGCCTGATCACCGCCAACGACCCGACGGTGCGCGGCGGGGCGAGCAACCCGTGGACGCTCAAGAAGGCGCTGCGGGCCAACGAGGTCGCGCGCGCCAACCGGCTGCCGGTGGTCAGCCTGGTGGAGTCGGGCGGGGCCGACCTGCCGAGCCAGAAGGAGATCTTCATTCCGGGCGGGGCGCTCTTCAGGGACCTGACGCGGCTGTCCGCGGCCGGCATCCCGACGGTGGCGGTGGTCTTCGGCAATTCGACGGCCGGCGGCGCGTACGTCCCCGGCATGTCGGACCACGTGATCATGGTCAAGGAGCGGGCCAAGGTCTTCCTCGGCGGGCCGCCGCTGGTGAAGATGGCGACCGGCGAGGAGAGCGACGACGAGTCGCTGGGCGGCGCGGAGATGCACGCCCGCACGTCGGGACTGGCGGACCACTTCGCGCTGGACGAGCCCGATGCGCTGCGGCAGGCCCGCCGGGTGGTGGCCCGACTCAACTGGCGCAAGGCGCACGCCGATCCGGGCCCGGCCGAGCCGCCGAAGTACGACGAGGAGGAGCTGCTGGGGATCGTCCCGGGCGACCTCAAGGCACCGTTCGACCCGCGCGAGGTGATCGCCCGGATCGTGGACGGCTCGGACTTCGACGAGTTCAAGCCGCTGTACGGGACGAGCCTGACCACCGGCTGGGCACAGCTGCACGGCTACCCGGTGGGGATCCTCGCCAACGCGCAGGGCGTGCTGTTCAGCGCGGAGAGCCAGAAGGCCGCGCAGTTCATCCAGTTGGCCAACCAGCGGGACGTCCCGTTGCTCTTCCTGCACAACACCACCGGCTACATGGTCGGCAAGGAGTATGAGCAGGGCGGCATCATCAAGCACGGCGCGATGATGATCAACGCGGTGTCGAACTCGCGGGTACCGCACCTGTCGGTCCTGATGGGCGCGTCGTACGGGGCCGGGCACTACGGGATGTGCGGGCGGGCGTACGACCCGCGGTTCCTGTTCGCCTGGCCGAGCGCCAAATCGGCGGTGATGGGCCCGCAACAACTCGCCGGGGTGCTCTCCATCGTGGCGCGGGCCTCCGCCGCCGCGAAGGGCCAGCCCTACGACGACGACGGCGACGCGGCGCTGCGCGCCATGGTGGAGCAGCAGATCGAAGCCGAATCGCTGCCGATGTTCCTGTCCGGGCGGCTGTACGACGACGGCGTCATCGACCCGCGCGACACCCGCACCGTCCTCGGCCTGTGCCTGTCCGCCGTCCACACCGCGCCGGTCGAGGGCGCGCGGGGCGGCTTCGGCGTCTTCCGGATGTGAGGTTCCGTGACCAGCAACGATTCCGTGACCGTGCCCGGGGGCGACGCCCGGGAGACCGGCCGCACCGAGATCCGTTCGGTCCTTGTCGCCAACCGCGGCGAGATCGCCCGCCGCATCTTCCGCACCTGCCGTGACCTGGGCGTCGCCACCGTCGCCGTGCACTCCGACGCGGACGCCGACGCCGCGCACGTGCGGGAGGCGGACGCCGCCGTCCGGCTGCCCGGCGAGGCGCCCGCGGACACCTATCTGCGCGGCGAGCTGATCGTGAAGGCGGCGCTGGCGGCCGGCGCGGACGCCGTCCACCCCGGGTACGGGTTCCTCTCCGAGAGCGCCGCGTTCGCCGCCGCGGTCACCGACGCGGGGCTGGTGTGGATCGGGCCGCCGCCGGCCGCCATCGAGGCGATGGCCTCCAAGACCCGCGCCAAGGAACTGATGGCCGCGGCCGGAGTGCCGCTGCTCGCGCCCCTCGACCCGGCCGCCGTCACCGCCGCCGACCTGCCGCTACTGGTGAAGGCGGCGGCCGGCGGCGGCGGGCGCGGCATGCGGATCGTGCGGGAACTCGACGCGCTGGCACCGGCGTTGGCGTCGGCGCGGGCCGAGGCGGCGGCCGCGTTCGGCGACGGCGAGGTGTTCGTCGAGCCCTACGTCGAGGGCGGGCGGCACGTCGAGGTGCAGGTGCTCGCCGACGCGCACGGCACCGTCTGGACGCTCGGCACCCGTGACTGCTCGCTCCAACGCCGCCACCAGAAGGTCATCGAGGAGGCGCCGGCCCCCGGACTGCCCGACGCGCTCCGCGACGCCCTGCACCGGGCCGCCGCCCAGGCCGCCCGGACCATCGACTACCGGGGCGCCGGCACCGTCGAGTTCCTGGTGGCCGCCGACGGCCGGGCCCACTTCCTGGAGATGAACACCCGCCTCCAGGTGGAACACCCGGTCACCGAGGAGATCTACCGGCTCGACCTCGTCGCCCTCCAGATCGCCGTCGCCGAAGGCCAGCCGCTGCCCGCCGCGCTGCCCGCACCGCACGGCCACGCCGTCGAGGCCCGGCTCTACGCGGAGGACCCGGCGGCCGATTGGCAGCCGCAGACCGGCACCGTGCACCGCATCGGCGTACCGGACGGCGTCCGCCTGGACTCCGGCGTGACCGACGGCGACACCGTCAGCGTCCACTACGACCCGATGCTGGCCAAGGTCGTCGCCTGGGCGCCCACCCGCGCCGAGGCGGTCCGCAAACTGGCCGGCGCCCTGGAACGGGCCCGCATCCACGGCCCGGTCACCAACCGCGACCTGCTGGTCCGTTCGCTGCGGCACCCCGCGTTCGCCACCGCCACCGGGCTCGACACCGGCTTCTACGACCGCCACCTCGACGCCCTCACCTCGACCGGCGCGGACGACGCGGCCCCCGACGGGCTGTGCGCGCTGGCCGCCGCGCTCGCCGACGCGCACGGCCGCTCCCGCTTCGGGGGCTTCCGCAACGTCCCCGCCGGCCCCCAGACCAAGGAGTACGCGTGCGGGGACCGCATCCACCGGGTCCGCTACCGGCTCGGCCGCGCCGGGCTCGCCGCCGAGGGCTTCCCGGGCGTGCGGCTGCTCGCCCTGGCCGCCGACGAGGTGGTGTTGGAGGTCGACGGGGTGCGGCGGGCGTTCGCCCTCGCCCGCTACGGCGACCGGGTCCACGTCGACTCCCCGCTGGGCGCCCGCACCCTCACCGCACTGCCCCGCTTCCCCGACCCCACCGCCCGCACGGAGCCCGGATCGCTGCTCGCCCCGATGCCCGGCACGGTCGTGCGGATCGCGGACGGGCTGGCGGAGGGCGACCGGGTGGCGGCCGGCCAGCCGCTGCTGTGGCTGGAGGCCATGAAGATGGAACACAAGATCACCGCGCCGGCGGCCGGCACCGTGACCGCGCTGCCGGCCCGCACCGGCCAGCAGGTCGAGGTCGGCACCCTGCTCGCCGTCGTCACCGACTGACGCCGGCCCCACGCCCGGCCCACGCACCGCCCCCCTCACCGTAGGCACTCACACACCGCCCCAGGAGCCGTCATGCGCACCGCCCTGAGCAACTCCGTGATCGAGTCCGAGGAACACCGCGCCCTGCGCGCCGCCGTCGCCGCGCTCGCCAAGCGCTACGGCCGGGAGTACTTCACCGCCGTCGTCGCCGCGGGCAAGCACACCGACGAACTGTGGCAGGACGCCGCCAAGGCCGGCTACCTCGGCGTGAACCTGCCCGAGGAGTACGGCGGCGGAGGCGCCGGCATCACCGAACTCGCCCTCGTCCTCGAGGAGTTGGGGGCAGCCGGCTGCCCCCTGCTGATGCTGGTGGTCTCCCCGGCGATCTGCGGCACGGTCATCGCCCGCTTCGGCACCGAGGAGCAGAAGCGCACCTGGCTGCCCGGACTCGCCGACGGCAGCCGCAAGATGGCCTTCGGCATCACCGAACCGGACGCCGGATCCAACTCGCACCGGATCACCACCACCGCCCGCAGGGACGGCACCGACTGGATCCTCAACGGGCGGAAGATCTTCGTCTCCGGCGTCGACATCGCCGAGGCCACGCTGATCGTCGGCCGCACCGAGGACGCCCGCACCGGCAAACTCAAGCCCTGCCTGTTCATCGTCCCGCGCGAGGCACCCGGCTTTGGCCGCAGCCCGGTACCGATGGAACTCGCCGCCCCAGAGAAGCAGTTCGAGCTGACCCTGGACGACGTGCGGCTGCCCGCCGAAGCCCTGGTGGGCGACGAGGACGCCGGCCTGCTGCAACTGTTCGCCGGCCTCAACCCGGAACGCATCATGACCGCCGCGTTCGCCCTCGGCATGGGCCGCTACGCGCTCGCCCGGGCCGTCGACTACGCCCGCACCCGCCAGGTCTGGAAGGAGCCCATCGGCGCCCACCAGGCCCTCGCCCATCCGCTCGCCCAGTGCCACGTCGAACTGGAACTGGCCGGACTGATGATGCGCAAGGCGGCCCTGCTCTACGACGCGGGCGACGACATGGCCGCCGGCGAGGCCGCGAACATGGCCAAGTACGCGGCCGCCGAAGCCGCGGTGCACACCGTCGACCAGGCCGTGCACACCCTCGGCGGCAACGGCCTCACCCAGGAGTACGGCCTGGCGTCACTGATCACCGCCGCCCGGGTGGCGCGGATCGCCCCGGTCAGCCGGGAGATGATCCTCAACTTCATCTCGCACCAGTCCCTGGGACTGCCCAAGTCGTACTGAGCGAACGGGCGGTGCGCGCCAGGCCCCGACCACCCGGGCGCGGCGCGCACCGGCCCGGCACACGGGAAGGAAGGCCCGGCCCCGCCGTCCACCGCCGCCCCAGGGAAGGTCCCTCCCATGGCACGCAAGGCACCCCAGACGCCCCACCCCGCCCACGTCTTCCGCAGCGCCCACCCCGACGTCGCGCCCCTGGAGGTGCCGATCCACGACGCCGTCCTGGGCGGCGCCGCCGCACACGGCGCCCGCCCCGCCCTGGTCGACGCGCTCACCGGCCACACCCTCGACTACGCCGCCCTCGACCACCTCAGCCGCCGCCTGGCCGCCGCCCTCGCCGCCTCCGGCCTGGGCAAGGGCGACGTACTGGCCCTGCACAGCCCCAACTCGATCCTCTTCCCCGTCGTGTTCTACGCCGCGACGCGCTGCGGCGCTGCGGTCACCACCGTCCACCCGCTGGCCACCGAAGCCGAGTTCGCCCGCCAGCTGACCGACTCCCGGGCGTCCCGGATCGTCACCGTGGCGGCCCTGCTGGACACCGCCCGGGCCGCCGCCCAACGGGCCGGCGGCATCACCGAGATCCTCCTCTGCGACCGCGCCGACGGCCACCGCTCCATCCTCGACCTGACCACCGAGGACCACCCGGAACCCGCCCCGCGGATCGACCCCGCCACCGACCTGGCCGCGCTCCCGTACTCCTCCGGCACCACCGGCGCCCCCAAGGGCGTGATGCTCACCCACCGCAGCATCGCCACCAACCTCGCCCAACTGGCCCCCGTGATGGCCAACGGCCCCGAGGACCGCGTCCTGGCCGTCCTGCCCTTCTTCCACATCTACGGGCTCACCGCCCTGATGAACGCCCCCCTGCGCAACGGCGCCACCGTCGTCGTGCTGCCCCGCTTCGACCTGCGCCAGTTCCTCACCGCCATCGAGCAGCACCGCATCACCGAGGTCTACACCGCGCCCCCCATCGTGCTGGCGCTCGCCAAGCACCCGATGGTCGACGACTTCGACCTGACCTCCCTGCGGCGCGTGCTCTGCGCCGCCGCGCCCCTGGACGCCGAACTCGCCGCCGCCTGCGCCCGCCGCCTGGGCCTGCCCACCGTCCTCCAGGCATACGGCATGACCGAACTCTCCCCGGCCACCCACGTCGTACCGCCGGGCGCGAGCGCCCCGCCACCGGGAGCGGTCGGCACCCTCCTGCCCAGTACGGAACTGCGGATCGTCTCCCTGGAAACCGGGCGGGACCTCGGCCCGGGGCAGAGCGGCGAGATCGTCATCCGCGGCCCGCAGGTGATGCGCGGCTACCTGGGACGCCCCGCCGAGACCGACGCGATGATCGACCCCGACGGCTGGCTGCACACCGGCGACGTCGGCCGGACCGACGCCGACGGCTGGCTCCACGTCGTCGACCGCGTCAAGGAGTTGATCAAATACAAGGGCTACCAGGTGGCCCCCGCCGACCTGGAAGCGCTGCTGCTCGCCCACGAAGCCGTCGCCGACGCGGCCGTCATCGGCATCCCCGACGCGGACGGCAACGAGATCCCCAAGGCGTTCGTGGTCCGCCAACCAGGGGCCGCGCTCACCGCGGACGAGGTCATCGCCTACGTTGCTGAGCGAGTAGCCCCGTACAAGAAGGTGCGCCGCGTGGAGTTCCTGGACAGCGTGCCGCGCGCCACCACCGGAAAGATCCTCCGGCGCGAACTCCGCGCCAGGGAAAGGAGCTCGACGCCCCGATGACGTACGTGGAGCGCGCCCACGAGCGCGGCATCACCACCCTCACCCTCAACTCCCCCCACAACCGCAACGCGCTCTCCACCCGCCTGGTCACCGAACTGCACCAGGCCCTCGCCGACGCCGCCGCCGACGACGCCGCCCGCGCCCTGGTGCTCACCCACACCGGCGGCACCTTCTGCGCCGGCGCGGACCTGGCCGAAGCCACCGCCGGCGACGCCAAGGACGGCCCACTGGCCCTCGCCCGGCTGCTGCGCACCCTCGTCGCACTGCCCAAACCCGTCGTCGCCCGGGTCACCGGCCACGTCCGCGCCGGCGGCCTCGGACTACTCGGAGCCTGCGACCTCGCCGTCGCCGGCCCGCAGTCCACCTTCGCCTTCACCGAGGCACGACTCGGCCTCGCCCCCGCCGTGATCTCACTGCCGCTACTGCCCCGGCTCGACGCCCGCGCCGCCGCCCGCTACTACCTGACCGGCGAGAAGTTCGGCCCGACCGAAGCAGCCCGGATCGGCCTCGTCACCCTCGCCGCCGACGACGTCGACGCCGGCCTGACACCCCTCCTGGACGGACTGCGCAAGGGCTCCCCCCAGGGCCTCGCCGAGTCCAAGAAACTCGTCACCGCCCCCGTCCTGGCCGCCTTCGACAACGACACCGACGCACTCGCCGAACGCTCCGCCCGCCTCTTCGGCTCCGCCGAAGCCCGCGAAGGCATGACCGCCTTCCTCGAACGACGGGACCCGGAATGGGTGCGCTGACCCCCGCCCGCCGCCCCAAAGAGCCCCAACAGGAACGCAGCCGCGCCACCCGGCTCAAACTCCTGGAAGCCGCCGTCGCCTGCCTCGCCGAACGCGGCTGGAGCGGCAGCACGGTCTCCGTCGTCGCCGAACGCGCCGGCGTCTCCCGAGGCGCCGCCCAACACCACTTCCGCACCCGCGAAGACCTGTTCACCGCCGCCGTCGAGCACGTCGCCGAAAAACGCCGGGGCGCGCTCAAGGCCCTGGCACACGACCTGCCGCCGGCCGGCTCCCTCGCCCGCACCTGGCGCATCGTCGAGGAGGTCGTCGCCCTCTACACCGGCCCCCTGTTCCGCGCCGCCCTGCACCTGTGGGTGGCCGCCTCCGACGAGGAACAACTCCGCGACCGCGTCACCGCCCTCGAAGCCAGAGTGGGCCGCGAGGCCCACCGCACCGCAGTCGCCCTGCTCGACGCCGACGAGTCCGTCCCCGGCGTCCGCGAAACGGTCCAGGGCCTCCTCGACATGGCCCGCGGCCTCGGCCTCGCCAACCTCCTGACCGACGACACCCCACGCCGGGACCGCGTGGTCGCCCAATGGGCGAAGATCTTGGATTCCCTCCTCAGCCGTTGAAATTGGCTTCCCACGTTGTCGGCTTTCCCGCCGTGGGGGTTGCCGTTTGCGCCTGGCGGCGCGGGGCGTTGTCGGCCGTCCCGCCGTGGGGGTTGTTGTTTGCGCCTGCGGCGCGGGGCGTTGTCCGCTGCGCGGGGCTTGTGGGGTGCGGTGCCGGGTTGGCGGGTGGTGGGGTGCCCGGACTGCTGCGCTTTACGTCCGGGCACCCCACCACCCGCCA